>JBKDKQ010000015.1:0-27526 GCA_046344875.1 Labrys sp. (in: a-proteobacteria)
ATAGGCCGTGAACGTCGCACCGCCCGTTTCCGCAAGAACCTTCGTGATCGCCGCCGTCAGCGACGTCTTGCCATGGTCGACGTGACCAATGGTCCCGATGTTGCAATGCGGCTTAGTCCGTTCAAACTTTTCCTTGGCCATGGTGGCCTCCTTCAACTGTCGCCTTGGCGGCTGGTCGAAACTCTCGGTGGCGGTAGCAGTTCAGGCCACGCTTACGCGTACTTGGCCTGAACTTCGGCGGCGACGTTGGCCGGCGCCTGCTCGTAATGGTCGAACTGCATGGTGTAGCTGGCGCGACCCTGGGTGAAGGAGCGCAGCTGGTTGACGTAGCCGAACATGTTCATGAGCGGCACCATCGCATTCACGACGACGGCGTTGCCGCGCATGTCCTGGCCCTGGATCTGGCCACGGCGGGAGTTGAGGTCGCCGATGACCGAACCCGTGTACTCTTCCGGCGTCACGACCTCGACCTTCATGATCGGCTCGAGAAGCACGGAGCCGCACTTCTGCAGCGCCTCGCGCATCGCAGCGCGGGAAGCGATTTCGAAGGCGAGCGCCGAGGAGTCGACCTCGTGATACGCGCCGTCAACCAGCGCGACCTTGATGTCGACGACCGGGAACCCGGCGACGATGCCGGCACCCATGACCGAGTTGAGACCCTTTTCGACGCCCGGAATATATTCCTTCGGAACGGCGCCGCCGATGATCTTCGACTCGAATTCAAAGCCCTTGCCCGGCTCGTTCGGCTCAACGACAAACTTGACCTTGGCGAACTGACCGGTGCCGCCGGTCTGCTTCTTGTGGGTGTAGTCGATCTCGCCCTTCTTGGTGATCTTCTCGCGGAAGGCCACCTGCGGAGCGCCGACCTGCACGTCGACCTTGTGGGTGCGGCGCAGGATGTCGACCTTGATGTCGAGGTGGAGTTCGCCCATGCCCTTGATGATCGTCTGGCCGCTCTCCTGATCGGTGGAGACGCGGAACGACGGATCCTCGTTGGCGAGCTTGATCAGCGCGAGCGCCATCTTCTCCTGATCGCCCTTCGACTTCGGTTCGACGGCCATCTCGATGACCGGCTCCGGGAACTCCATGCGCTCCAGGATCACGGCGTTGTTCGGATCACACAGCGTGTCACCGGTACGGGTATCCTTGAGGCCGACCAGAGCGACGATGTCGCCGGCATAGGCTTCCGAGATTTCCTCGCGGTTGTTGGCGTGCATGAGAACCATGCGGCCGACGCGCTCGTTCTTGCCGCGCACCGAGTTGAGGAGGGTCATGCCCTTCTCGAGCTTGCCCGAATAGATGCGGGCGAAGGTGAGCGTGCCGAACGGATCGTCCATGAGCTTGAACGCCAGCATGGCGAGCGGCTCGCTGTCCGAGGCGCGACGCTCGGTCTCGCCTTCCGTCTTGACGTCGATGCCGCGGATGGCCGGGCGCTCAATCGGCGACGGGAGGAAGTCAACCACCGCGTCTAGAAGCGTCTGGACACCCTTGTTCTTGAACGCCGAACCGCACAGGACAGGGTAGAACTTCGAGGTCAGGACCGCCTTGCGGATAAGACGCTTCAGCGTGTCCTCGTCCGGCTCGGTGCCCTCGAGGTAGGCTTCCATCGCGGTGTCGTCGAGTTCGACGGCGGCCTCGATCAGGGCGGTGCGATACTCGACGGCCTTGTCCTTGAGGTCGGCCGGGATCTCTTCGTCGTGGAACTTCGCGCCGAGCGCCTCGTCTTCCCAGACGACCGCCTTCATGCGGATCAGGTCGACGACGCCCTTGAAGTTGCTCTCCGAGCCGATCGGCAGCTGCACCGGAACCGGGCGCGCGCCGAGGCGCTTGATGATGTCTTCGACGCACTTGTAGAAGTCGGCGCCGGTCTTATCCATCTTGTTGCAGAAGACGATCCGCGGCACGCCGTACTTGTCGCCCTGGCGCCAGACGGTCTCGGTCTGCGGCTCGACGCCCTGATTGGAGTCGAGAACGCACACGGCGCCGTCGAGCACGCGCAGCGAACGCTCGACTTCGATCGTGAAGTCGACGTGGCCGGGGGTGTCGATGATGTTCAGGCGCTTGCCGTTCCAGTAGGCGGTCGTCGCGGCCGAGGTGATCGTGATGCCGCGCTCCTGCTCCTGCTCCATGAAGTCCATGGTGGCGGCACCGTCATGCACTTCGCCGATCTTGTGCGACTTGCCGGTGTAATAAAGGATGCGCTCGGTCGTCGTCGTCTTGCCGGCGTCGATATGCGCCATGATACCGAAATTTCGGTAGTTTTCGATCGCGTGTTGGCGGGCCATCGTGAGTTCCTCGATCCGGACGTCGGTTACCAGCGGTAATGCGAGAATGCGCGGTTGGCTTCCGCCATCCGGTGCGTCTCTTCGCGCTTCTTCACGGCGTTTCCACGGTTGTTCGACGCATCGAGAAGCTCGGCCGAGAGCCGCTCTTCCATCGTCTTTTCATTGCGGCCGCGAGCGGCCGTGAGGATCCAGCGAATGGCCAGCGCCTGACGACGCTCGGTGCGGACTTCGACCGGAACCTGATAGGTGGCGCCGCCGACGCGGCGGGAGCGGACCTCGATCGCCGGCGCGACGTTGGCCAGCGCCTGCTGGAACACGCCCAGCGGATCCTGCTTGGTCTTGCCTTCGATCGTGTCGAGAGCGGAATAGACGATCGCTTCCGCGACCGACTTCTTTCCGTCGTACATGATCGCGTTCATGAACTTGGTCACGACGATATCGCCGAACTTCGGGTCCGGGATGATCTCTCGTTTTTCAGCGCGGTGACGGCGAGACATGCTCTATGCCCTTGATCTGGTCCACGTCCCGCGAAACTGGCCCGCACGGACGATTGAGGTCTGCGATTGCGCTCGCGGCTTACTTCGGCCGCTTGGCGCCGTACTTCGAACGACGCTGCTTGCGGTTCTTCACGCCCTGGGTGTCGAGGACACCGCGCAGGATGTGATAGCGCACGCCCGGAAGGTCCTTCACGCGGCCGCCGCGGATCATCACCACCGAGTGTTCCTGAAGGTTGTGGCCTTCACCCGGGATGTAACCGATCACTTCGAAGCCGTTGGTCAGGCGCACCTTGGCAACCTTGCGAAGCGCCGAGTTCGGCTTCTTCGGCGTGGTCGTGTAGACGCGCGTGCAAACGCCGCGCTTCTGCGGGCACGCTTCCAGATGGCGCGCCTTCTCGCGGTAGACGGACGGCTGACGCGGCTTGCGGATCAGCTGGCTGATGGTCGGCATCGGTAGCCCTTCATCTCAAAAAATCCGCGCCTCCCTACGGGAAACGCAAACGACTTCGCGCCAGCATCCCTTCGCAAGGACGCGAGCGCGACACCCAACAGAGGACCCATCGGCTTTCGCTGAGGGTCGTGACCGGATCTGACTCTGGTAGTCCGGGGGCAGCGTTTAAGTCTTCGGTTCCAGTCTGGTCGACCGGAACAGGCGTGGACTTACCGCCTGCCCTGAAAGTGGGCTGCTCATACGCGGCATGGGACGCCTCGTCAAGCGATAAACGTGGTTTGCGCCGGCGTTTCCGGCGTCGGACCCCTGCCCTTACGGCAGAGCTGCCCTGCGTCGGCGGCACGCGCCATAGGCGTTGCCCGTAAAGCAAGACGCCGGCCCGAAGGCCGGCGTCCGTGTTCTCGTGATCGCGCGACCTTACTCGGCCGCGGGCAGCGACACCGGCTCGCCCGGCTGTTCGGCCTGCGGCGCGCTCGCCTGCGCTTCCTGGCGACGCTGCGCCAGGATGAGGTCGTCGCGATGCTTGGCGATCTCGCGCACCCGCGACATCATCGCACCCGTTCCCGCCGGGATCAGGCGGCCGACGATGACGTTCTCCTTCAGGCCCTCAAGCGCATCCGACTTGCCGTTGACGGCCGCCTCGGTGAGCACGCGGGTCGTCTCCTGGAACGAGGCCGCCGAAATGAACGACCGCGTCTGCAGGCTCGCCTTGGTGATGCCGAGGAGCACCGGCGTGCCGGAGGCGATCTTCTTGCCTTCGGCGATCAGCTTCTCGTTGGCCTCGTCCATTTCGATCCGGTCGACCTGCTCGCCGCTCAGGAACTCGCTGTCACCGGCGTCGGTGATCTCGACCTTCTGCAGCATCTGCCGGACGATGACCTCGATGTGCTTGTCGTTGATCGACACGCCCTGCAGTCGGTAGACCTGCTGGATCTCGTTGACGAGATATGCCGCCAGCTCCTCGACGCCCTTGATCGCCAGGATGTCATGCGGTGCCGGGTTGCCGTCGACGATATGGTCGCCCTTCTCCACGACGTCGCCATCCTGCAGATGGATGTGCTTGCCCTTCGGGATCAGATACTCGACCGGATCGAGGTCGCCCTCATGCGGAACGATGGTGACGCGGCGCTTGTTCTTGTAGTCGCGCCCGAACTGGATCGTGCCGCCGATCTCGGCGATGATCGCCGCATCCTTCGGACGACGCGCCTCGAACAGCTCCGCCACGCGCGGTAGACCGCCCGTGATGTCGCGCGTCTTGGCGCTCTCCGTCGGAATACGCGCAATGACGTCACCCGCCGCGATCTTCGACCCCGGATCGACCGAAATGACCGCCTCCGAGGCGAGGAAGTAGCGGGCATCGCCGCCGCGCGACAGCTTGGCGATCTTGCCGTCCGGACCATGGACGACCAGCGCCGGACGCAGATCCGCCGACCGGTTCGACGTCCGCCAGTCGATGACGACACGCTTGGTGATGCCAGTCGATTCGTCCGCCGTCTCCGCCAGCGACACGCCGTCCACGAGATCCTCGTAGCCGACGACACCGGCGATTTCGGTGATGATCGGACGGGTATAGGGATCCCACTCCGCCAGACGCTGTCCGCGCTTGATCTTGTCGCCGTCATCGACCCGCAGACGCGCGCCATAGGGGATGCGGTTGACCGACCGCTCCGCCCCGTCGTGATCGAGGATCACGATGGCGAGGTTGCGCGCCATGGCGATCAGATCGCCCTCGGAGTTGCGCACGACCGAGCGGTTGCGGATCTTCACCGTTCCCTCGAACGTCGCCTCGATGTTCGACTGCTCGTTGATCTGCGCCGCGCCACCGATGTGGAACGTGCGCATGGTGAGCTGCGTACCCGGCTCGCCGATCGACTGCGCCGCGATGACACCGACGGCCTCGCCCATGTTCACGCGGGTGCCGCGTGCCAGATCGCGACCATAGCAGGTGGCGCAGACGCCGTTCTTCGTGGTGCAGGTGAGCACCGAACGGATCTTGACCTCCTGAATGCCGGCGGCCGTGATCGCATCGACCTGCAGTTCGCTGATCATCGCGCCCTTGGCGACGATCGTCGCACCGCTCGCCGGATCCTTCACGTCCTCAGCCGCGGTACGGCCGAGGATACGGACGCCGAGGGAGGCCACCACCTGACCGGAGTCGATGATGGCACGCACACGCAGGCCGTTTTCCGTGCCGCAATCGACCTCGGAAATGATGGCGTCCTGCGCCACGTCGACGAGACGACGGGTCAGATAGCCCGAGTTCGCGGTCTTCAACGCCGTGTCCGCGAGGCCCTTGCGGGCGCCGTGGGTCGAGTTGAAGTACTCGAGAACGGTCAGGCCTTCCTTGAAGTTCGAGATGATCGGCGTCTCGATGATTTCACCCGACGGCTTGGCCATCAGGCCGCGCATGGCGCCGAGCTGGCGCATCTGGGCCGGCGAACCACGCGCATTCGAATGCGCCATCATGTAGATCGAGTTGATCGGACGATCGCGACCGCTCTCGTCCTTCTTGACCGCGGAGATGCGGCTCATCATCTCGTTCGCCAGCTTGTCGGCGCACTTCGCCCAGGCGTCGACGACCTTGTTGTACTTTTCGCCCTGGGTGATCAGGCCGTCATTGTACTGCTGCTCGTAATCCTTCGCGAGACGATCCGTCTCCTCGACGATCGTCCACTTGTTCTCCGGAACGACGATGTCGTCCTTGCCGAAGGAGATGCCGGCCTTGCACGCGTTGCCGAAGCCGAGCGTCATGATGCGGTCACAGAAAATGACCGCCTCCTTCTGCCCGACATTACGGTAGACCGTGTCGATCAGGGCCGAGATCGCGCGCTTCGTCATCAGGTTGTTGGCGACGTCGAACTGGATCTTGGCGCTGCGCGGCAGCAGCTGGCCGAGGCGGACGCGCCCGGGCGTGGTGTCATAGATGCGCGACACCTCGACGCCGTTCTCGTCCAGACCACGCCAGCGCCACTTGATCTTGGAATGCAGCGTGATGACCTTGTTCTCGAGCGCGTGCTCGAGTTCGCCGATGTCGGCGAACATCATCCCCTGCCCCGGCTCACCGTCCGACATGAGCGTCAGATAGTAAAGGCCGAGCACGACGTCCTGCGACGGCACGATGATCGGCGCGCCATTCGCGGGATGCAGGATGTTGTTGGTCGACATCATCAGCACGCGCGCTTCGAGCTGGGCTTCGAGCGAGAGCGGCACGTGGACCGCCATCTGGTCGCCGTCGAAGTCCGCGTTGAACGCCGTGCAGACGAGCGGATGCAGCTGGATCGCCTTGCCCTCGATCAGCACCGGCTCGAAGGCCTGGATGCCGAGACGATGCAGGGTCGGGGCGCGATTCAGCAGCACCGGATGCTCGCGGATGACCTCGTCGAGGATGTCCCAGACCTCGGGCTTTTCCTTCTCGACGAGCTTCTTCGCCTGCTTCACCGTCGCCGACAGTCCCTTCGCGTCGAGACGCGAGTAGATGAAGGGCTTGAACAGCTCGAGCGCCATCTTCTTCGGCAGGCCGCACTGGTGCAGCTTGAGTTCCGGACCGACGACGATGACCGAGCGGCCCGAATAGTCGACGCGCTTGCCGAGCAGGTTCTGACGGAAGCGACCCTGCTTGCCCTTGAGCATGTCGGACAGCGACTTCAGCGGACGCTTGTTGGCGCCAGTGATGACGCGGCCGCGACGACCATTGTCGAACAGCGCATCGACCGCTTCCTGAAGCATGCGCTTCTCGTTGCGGATGATGATGTCGGGCGCGCGCAGTTCGATCAGCCGCTTCAGGCGGTTGTTGCGGTTGATGACGCGGCGGTAGAGATCGTTGAGGTCCGACGTCGCGAAGCGGCCGCCATCGAGCGGAACGAGCGGACGCAGATCCGGCGGGATAACCGGAACGATCGTCATCACCATCCATTCCGGCTTGTTGCCGGACTGCATGAAGGCCTCGATGATCTTCAGGCGCTTGGCGAGCTTCTTCGGCTTCAGCTCCGAGGTCGACTCGGCGATCTCGACGCGCAGATCGGCGGCAAGCTTCTCGAGGTCGAGCGCGCGCAGCATCTCGCGGATCGCCTCGGCGCCGATCATGGCGGTGAAGGAGTCCTCGCCATACTCGTCCTGCGCGCGGACATACTCTTCCTCCGACAGGAGCTGACGCTCCTTCAGCGGCGTGAGACCCGGCTCGATGACGACGTAGTACTCGAAGTACAGGATGCGCTCGAGATCCTTGAGCGTCATGTCCATCAGAAGGCCGATGCGGCTCGGCAGCGACTTCAGGAACCAGATGTGCGCGACCGGAGCGGCGAGCTCGATATGGCCCATGCGCTCGCGGCGAACGCGCGACAGCGTAACCTCGACGCCGCACTTCTCGCAAATGACGCCCTTGTACTTCATGCGCTTGTACTTGCCGCACAAGCACTCGTAGTCCTTGATCGGGCCGAAGATGCGCGCGCAAAACAGACCGTCACGCTCGGGCTTGAACGTGCGGTAGTTGATGGTCTCCGGCTTCTTGATCTCGCCGTAGGACCAGGACAGAATCTTCTCCGGCGACGCGATCGAGATCTTGATCTGATCGAAGGTCTGCGGCTGAGCCACCGGATTGAAAAGATTCATGACCTCTTGGTTCATGGCCGTCTCCCGGTTTACGTCCGGTGGCGCACCGCGCTCACCAACGTCAATGACATCTGAAATGGCGATACCGGGGCAGCATGCCGCCCCGGCTTGATTGGTCTCGTCAGGCCTGGTCCACGGACCGACCGATCATTCGGCGGCCTCCGCCGGCGGCAAGGTCTGGTCCGCGTTCCGAAGGCCGGTGAGTTCGACGTTGAGGCCGAGCGAGCGCATCTCCTTGACGAGCACGTTGAACGATTCCGGAATACCGGATTCGAACGTGTCGTCGCCCCGGACGATCGCCTCGTACACCTTGGTGCGGCCCGCCACGTCGTCGGACTTGACGGTGAGCATCTCCTGCAGCGTGTAGGCGGCGCCATAGGCTTCGAGCGCCCACACCTCCATTTCGCCGAAGCGCTGACCGCCGAACTGCGCCTTGCCACCCAGCGGCTGCTGCGTAACCAGCGAGTAGGGGCCGATCGAACGGGCGTGGATCTTGTCGTCGACGAGGTGGTGGAGCTTCAGCATGTAGATGTAGCCGACCGTCACCTTGCGATCGAACGGCTCGCCCGTCCGCCCGTCATACAGCGTCACCTGACCCGAGGAATCGAGACCCGCCATCTTCAAGTAATCGACGATATCCGATTCCTTGGCACCGTCGAACACCGGCGTCGCCATGGGCACGCCACGCCGCAGCGTCTTGGCCATCTCGACGGTCTCGGTCTCGCTCATCGCGGCGATTTCGTCGTTCTTGCCATAGATCTTGTCGAGCGTGAGGCTGAGCATCGCGGCCCCCTCACCCTTCTGATAGGCGTCGATGGCCTTGCCGATCATCTTGCCGAGACCGGCGGCCGCCCACCCGAGATGGGTTTCGAGGATCTGCCCGACATTCATGCGGCTCGGCACGCCGAGCGGGTTCAGCACGATGTCGACCGGCGTGCCGTCGCCGAGGAAGGGCATGTCCTCGACCGGCATGATGCGCGAGACGACACCCTTGTTGCCGTGACGGCCGGCCATCTTGTCGCCCGGCTGGATCTTGCGCTTCACCGCGACGAAGACCTTGACCATCTTCATCACGCCGGGCGGAAGTTCGTCACCGCGCTGCAGCTTCTCAACCTTGTCGAGGAAGCGCTGCTCGAGCCGCTTCTTGGAGTCGTCGTATTCCTTCCGCATCGCTTCGATCGACGACATGAGGGTGTCGTCGGCCACCGCGAAGTTCCACCACTGGGAACGCGGATACTCGCCCATCACGTCGCGGTTGAGGACGGTCTCCTTCTTGAAGCCCTTCGGCCCCGCGATCGCGGTCTGGCCGTCGAGCATCTCGATCAGGCGCGCATAGACGTTGCGATCGAGGATCGCCTGCTCGTCGTCGCGGTCCTTTGCGAGGCGTTCGATCTCCTCGCGCTCGATCGCCTGGGCACGCTCGTCCTTTTCGACGCCGTGACGGTTGAAGACGCGCACTTCGACGACCGTGCCCTGAACGCCCGGCGGGACGCGCAGCGAGGTGTCGCGAACGTCCGAGGCCTTCTCGCCGAAGATGGCGCGCAGGAGCTTTTCTTCCGGCGTCATCGGGCTTTCGCCCTTCGGCGTGATCTTGCCGACGAGGATGTCGCCCGCGGCCACTTCAGCGCCGATATAGACGATGCCGGCTTCGTCGAGGTTCTTCAGCGCTTCTTCCGAGACGTTCGGAATGTCGCGCGTGATTTCCTCGGGCCCGAGCTTGGTATCGCGGGCCATGACCTCGAATTCCTCGATGTGGATCGAGGTGAACACGTCTTCCTTGGCGATGTTTTCCGACAGGAGGATCGAGTCTTCGAAGTTGTAGCCGTTCCACGGCATGAACGCGACGAGCACGTTGCGGCCGAGCGCGAGTTCGCCGAGTTCGGTCGACGGACCGTCGGCGATGATCTCACCCTTCTTCACGATGTCGCCGACGCGAACGAGCGGCTTCTGCGTGATGCAGGTGTTCTGGTTCGAGCGCTGGAACTTCATCAGGCGATAGATGTCGACGCCCGACTTCGACGGATCGAGTTCCTCGGTGGCGCGGATGACGATACGCGTTGCATCCACCTGGTCGACGATGCCGGTGCGGCGCGCGGCGATCGCCGCGCCCGAGTCACGGGCGACGACCGATTCCATGCCGGTGCCGACGAACGGAGCGTCCGCGCGAACCAGCGGCACCGCCTGGCGCTGCATGTTCGCACCCATCAGCGCGCGGTTGGCGTCGTCGTTCTCGATGAACGGGATGAGCGCCGCGGCGACGGAGACGAGCTGCTTCGGCGACACGTCCATGTAGTCGACGCGATCCGGTGGCACCATCAGCGTGTCACCGGCGTGCCGGCAGATCACGAAGTCTTCCGTCAGACGGCCATCCTTGTCGAGCGGCACGTTCGCCTGCGCGACGTAGTACTTCGACTCCTCCATCGCCGACAGATAGTGGATGTCATCCACCACCTTGCCGTCACGGACGCGACGATACGGCGCCTCGATGAAGCCGTACTTGTTGACGCGGGCGAAGGTCGCCAGCGAGTTGATCAGACCGATGTTCGGGCCTTCCGGCGTTTCGATCGGGCAGATACGGCCGTAATGGGTCGGATGAACGTCGCGCACCTCGAAGCCGGCGCGCTCGCGCGTCAGACCGCCCGGACCAAGCGCCGAGAGGCGACGCTTGTGGGTGATTTCCGACAGCGGGTTCGTCTGGTCCATGAACTGCGAGAGCTGCGAGGAGCCGAAGAACTCGCGGACGGCCGCAGCCGCCGGCTTGGCGTTGATCAGGTCCTGCGGCATCACCGTGTCGACGTCGACCGACGACATGCGCTCCTTGATGGCGCGCTCCATGCGCAGCAGGCCGACGCGGTACTGGTTCTCCATCAACTCACCCACCGACCGCACGCGGCGGTTGCCGAGATTGTCGATGTCGTCGATCTCGCCCTTGCCGTCGCGCAGGTCGACCAGCGTCTTGACGACCGCGAGGATGTCGTCCTTGCGCAGGATGCGCACGGTGTCCTCGGCGTCGAGATCGAGACGCATGTTCATCTTCACGCGGCCGACGGCCGACAGGTCGTAGCGCTCGGAATCGAAGAACAGCGACTGGAACATCGCTTCCGCGCCGTCGATGGTCGGCGGCTCGCCGGGACGCATCACGCGGTAGATGTCGAACAGCGCCTCTTCGCGCGAGTGGTTCTTGTCGACCGCCAGCGTGTTGCGGATGTAGCCGCCCACGGTGATGTGGTCGATGTCGAGCACCGGCACCTCGTTGAAGCCGGCCTCGGCCAGTACCTTGAGGTTCTTCTCGGAGAGCTCGTCACCGGCCTCGAGATAGATCTCGCCCGTGTTCCCGTTGACGATGTCTTCCGAAACATACTGCCCGACGAGGTCGTCATTGGTGACGCGCAGCGCCTTCAGGCCCTTCTCGGCGAGCTGACGGGCCGAACGCGCGGTGAGCTTGCGACCGGCCTCGACGACCACTTCGCCGGTGTCGGCATCGATGAGGTCGACCGACGGCTTGACGCCCTTCATGCGGTTCCAGTCATACGGAACGCGCCAGCCATTGCCTTCGCGGATGTAGGTGATGGACTTGTAGAAGGTCGACAGGATGCCCTCGGCGTCCATGCCGAGCGCGTAGAGCAGCGAGGACACCGGAATCTTGCGGCGACGGTCGATGCGCGCATAGACGATGTCCTTGGCGTCGAACTCGATGTCGAGCCAGGAGCCGCGATACGGGATGATGCGGGCCGCGAACAGGAGCTTGCCCGAGGAATGGGTCTTGCCCTTGTCGTGATCGAAGAACACGCCCGGCGAACGGTGCATCTGCGAGACGATGACGCGCTCGGTGCCGTTCACGATGAAGGTGCCGTTCGACGTCATGAGCGGCATGTCGCCCATGTAGACGTCCTGCTCCTTGATGTCCTTCACGGAGCGCGCGCCGGTCTCCTCGTCCACATCGAACACGATGAGACGCAGCGTCACCTTGAGCGGAGCGGCAAAGGTCATGCCGCGCTGGCGGCACTCATCCACGTCATACTTCGGCGGTTCGAATTCGTAGCGCACGAATTCGAGCATCGCCTTGTTCGAAAAGTCGGAGATCGGGAACACCGACTTGAAGACCGCCTGCAGGCCCTCGTCGGCCCGACCGCCCTTGGGTTCGGCGACCTGCAGAAACTGATCGTAGGAAGCCTTCTGGACTTCGATCAGGTTCGGCATCGTCGCGACTTCGCGCTTCTTGCCAAAAAACCGGCGAACGCGCTTGCGGGCGGTTGTGGTCAAAGCCATGTCGCTCCTCGCTCCATCATCCCGGAATGGCCGCCCGGAGCCCGTGAGCCGCTCCGGCATTCCTTGAAATCGGCAGGGAAGTAACCGGATATGGTTCTTCCGACGTCAGTTTGCCAGAGGGGCGAAAACCCGCCTCCCGGGCCGGGAACCTGCTCTGCGCATCACCGATGCGCAGCGCTGGTCCGAAACGCACGAAAGGCCCCGGGGCTGACCCCGGAGCCAACACGCCCGAAAGCGGTCTCGATTACTTGAGCTCGACCTTCGCGCCAGCAGCCTCGAGCTGCTTCTTGAGCTTTTCGGCTTCGTCCTTGGAAACGCCTTCCTTGACGGTCTTCGGAGCGCCTTCGACGAGGTCCTTGGCTTCCTTGAGGCCGAGGCCGGTGATGGCGCGGACTTCCTTGATGACTTCGATCTTCTTGTCGCCGGCGGCGGCGAGGACGACCGTGAACTCGGTCTTCTCTTCGACCGGAGCGGCGGCAGCGCCACCACCGGCCGGAGCGGCGGCCACGGCGACGGCCGCGGCGGCGGAGACGCCCCACTTCTCTTCGAGCATCTTCGCGAGTTCGGCCGCTTCGAGAACCGTCAGGCTCGAGAGGTCGTCAACGATCTTGGCAAGATCAGCCATTTTTCTGTTCCTGTTTGAAAGGTTTGTTCGGGTGTGAAGGGAACGGCCTTACGCCGCTTCGTCTCGCTTGGCATAGGCCCCAAAAACGCGGGCGAGCTTCGCCGCCGGCGCGTTGACGACCTGAGCGATCTTCGTGGCGGGCGCATTGATGAGCCCGACGATCTTCGCGCGCAGTTCGTCCAGGGAAGGCATCGTGGCGAGAGCCTTGACACCGTCCTGATTGAGGGAGGTCTTGCCCATCGCGCCGCCGAGGATCACGAACTTGTCGTGGGCCTTGGCGAAATCGACGGCGACCTTCGGCGCAGCCACCGGATCGCTCGAATAAGCGATCAGGGTCGGGCCCTTGAGAAGGGGCGCGATGGTGGCGACGTCCGTGCCATCGAGAGCGATCTTGGCGAGGCGGTTCTTGGCGACCTTGACGGTCGCGCCAGCGGCTTTCATCTCCCTGCGGAGCTTCTGCATCTGGGCGACGGTCAGGCCGGAGTAGTGTGCGACGACGACCACGGCAGAGGTCTGGAAGACCCCCTGCAGCGTGCCGATCATCGCCTGCTTTTCCGCTCTATCCACGTTGCTCTCTCCGGTCGCGACTTCCTGGGTGGAAGCCGCCCGTTGCACCTGCCGCCCGGCCGGCTAGCGGTTTCGGGCGACGTTGGGTAGCCTGTCCCCCGCGGATCACCTCTCGGCGATCGCAGGTGCGCGGAGATCACGGAATCGGCGAAAAAGCGGCAAGCCGCTCCACCTTCGATGCCGTTCACACCCGTCTATGCAGGGCCTCTTCGAAAGCTCGACGAGATTAAGCGAGTTGCCCTCGCGCCTGCAGTCTCGGACAGGACAAGCCGGATCGGGTTCGCGCTACCCTCGGTCAAGGGTAACCCGCCCGCCGGCTTCAAGACCGTTCGGCTTGCGCCGACCGGTTATGTCCCCGGAGGTGTTTCACTCCGGACCGACCCCTTGCAAGGGTACGGCGCGCTCCCTTTACGGCTTTCGGTCACCGCTGCCAAGGGGATTTTTACACCCAAGGCGCGATATCATCGTGTTTGCCGCGCCTCGACGCGCAAAGCTGCCTTGATCGTCATGATTGCATCCGGACGATCGACACGCCATGACGTTTCATGCGCTCCGTTCTCGCCGATTCCTCGCCTCAGTCCATCGGTACCGGCGTTCTCGTCGCCATCGTCGGCTATGCCTCCTCGGTCGCGGTCGTGATTCACGGCCTCGCCGCCGTCGGCGCCAGCGAACACCAGATCGTCTCTGCCCTCGTTGGCCTTGCACTCTCGATGGGGTTGTCCGGGATCCTGCTCAGCTGGCGCACAGGCATGCCGATCTCCGTCGCCTGGTCGACACCGGGGATGGCTCTTCTTGCCGGCATGACCGCCCTCCCCGGCGGCTTTCCCGCGGCGGTCGGCGCCTTCATCGTCGTCGGCATCCTGATCATGGCGACCGGCGTCTGGAAGCCGCTCGGTGATCTCGTCGCGCGCATTCCTCGCCCGATCGCGAGCGCGATGCTCTGTGGCATCCTGCTGAAACTCTGCCTCGCCCCCTTCGTCGCGCTGCGCGAAGTGCCGCTGCTGGCGCTCGCGGTGATCGTGACCTGGCTCGTCGTCGGCCGTCTTGCGCGTCTTTGGGCGTCACCTGCGGCCCTCGTGGTCGCGCTGGGAGGTCTCGTCATGACGACGGGTCCCAATGTCGGCCCCATCTCGGCGCCAAGCCTTGCGGTGCTCATGCCGGTTTTCGACTGGCAAGCGATCGCTTCCGTCGCCCTGCCGCTCTACGTGGTGACGATGGCCTCACAGAACATTCCAGGCCTCGCGGTGCTTGCGGCGAACGACTATCGCCCCTCGGTGCGGCCGATCTTCCTCGCCACGGGCGCCGCCTCCGCGGCCACCGCTGTCGTCGGGGCGCCGACCGTCAATCTCGCCGCGATCACGGCGGCGCTCTGCGCCGGGCCCGACGCGCATGCCGATCCGCGCCGGCGCTACGTCGCCGCGATCGTCGCCGGCGCCGCCTATGTCGCCTTCGGTCTTCTTGCCGGCGCGGCGACCACGCTCGTGACGCGGGCCTCGCCGATCCTGATCGAGGCGGTCGCCGGTCTCGCCCTCATTCCCGCCTTCGGCTCGGCCATGCTCGCCGCGGTCCAGGACGAGGCCGACCGCATCCCGGCGCTGGTGACCTTTCTGATCACGGCGTCCGGCCTGACGGTTTTCGGGATCGGCTCCGCCTTCTGGGGCCTTGGCGCCGGCGTGCTGGTCTATCTGCTTTATCGACTGAAGCGCTGACGCCCGTCAGCCGGCCGGCGGTGTCGCGGGTTCAGCGGAGGCGGACGGTTTGGGCGGTGTGCCCGGAGCCGCGGGTGCCGCGGGATCGTGACGGGCGCGATAATCCTTGATGAAGGCATCGAGCGTATCGGTCGCGGCGATCGCTTTCGCCACCTCGCGGAAGGCGATACCGCGCGCGTCGATCGGCGCGCTAACGGTTTCGAAGGCGGCTGCGTCGGCCGAGTTCGCCATCTTGGCGGTGAACTTGCTGCGCAGCCGGTCGAGTCCGATCTTGTCCTCGGCGAGCGAATAGGCGATCGCCGCGCGCAACGCCTGAAGCCGCTGGTCGTCGTCGAGCGGGGCCGGCCCCTCCCAGGTATTGCCGAGCAGGAACTCGATGGCCTCGCCCGCCTCGCGCCAGCGCCGCGCCTGCCACAGAACATCGGCCCGCAGCCGCACGCTCTCGTCGCCCTCGATCTGGTCGAGGATCTCGAGCGCGAGATCGGGCCGTGCTGTCTCCGCCAGCGCGCGCGCCTCGAGCACGAGCCGTGCACGGACGAGATCGCGCGGCAGTTCGGCCTGACGCGTCGTCGCGAGCGCCTTCAGCGCCAGCGACGGCTTGCGGTTCATGAGCTGGATCATCGCGAGCCGCGCCGCGACCTGTGCCCGGCCGGCACCCGACAGGCGGTGATCGACCTGATGCTGGAGAAGGTCCGCCGCCTGGCTGAGGAGATCGACCTCGACGAGACGATCGGCGAGCTTTCTGATCATCTCGTCACCGCGCCGGTCGACCGGCGTGAGTTCGCGATAATCGTAGAAGAGCGACAGCGCCTCGATCGGCGGCAGCTTGTCGGCCTCGCCATCGAGGAACAGCGACACGAACTTGGTCGTCAGCGTGTCCTGCAATTCGCGCGTCGACGGCGAGCCATTGTGGTAGACGAGCGCCGTCTTGAGCTGCGCAAAGGCATCGCGATAGCGGCCGGCCTTGAGGTGTTCCTCGGCGAGTGCCTTGAGCGTCCGCGCCTCGATCTCGTCGCCACGCCACACCGCCGCAAGCGTCTCGAGTTCGTCGAGCACCGCCTTGTCATCGATCTGCCCCAGTTCGCGGCGCAGACCGGCAGACCGAAGACGGGCTTCGGCGCTTGCGACCGCATCCGGCCCCTCGGTCGCGACGCGATAGGCTTCCAGCGCCTCGGCCTGACGGCCCTGCATTTCGGCAAGCCGCGCATCGAGCAGCGCCTTGTGCGGCCCCATGCCGATGTCGACGCCGAGCGCCTCATAGGCCTGGCGCTGCTGATCAGCATCCGCCGGATCCTTGGCTTCAAGCGCCGCCTGATAGCCGACAAGGCGGAAGCGGGCCTGGAGATTCGGCGGATAGAGGTCGATTGCGCCGGCTCCCCGCTGGAACGCCTCGCGCGCCGGCCCCCACTGGTTGTCGACCGATTCCGCCACAGCACGCCACAGGGCGCCGTCGGAGGAATCCGATAGACCATTGTCGGCGAGCGTCTTCAGCGCCTCGGCACCATGGCCGAGGTCGACGCTCGCCATGGCCGACAGAATGGCGAATTCCGGATCGCGGGCGGCGTTCACGTCGCCCGCGAGAGCGTTGCGCAGGACGCCGGCAGCCTCCGCACCAAACCCCTTGGCGAGATAGAACCGCGACAGCGCAATACGCGCCGGCGTCACCTCGCCATCCGTCGCGGCGGCAACCGTGTGCAGGAGTTCGCGCTCACGCTCACGGAAGGGCTGCTCGAGTTCCTTGCCCCATTGTGACGCATCGAGGAGAGCGATGCGCTTCTCATCCGCTTTCGGCTTGGCGCTGGCGACCGCGTTGGCGGCCGAAAGGGTCAGCCCCGAATCACGCCCGATCACGACGCGATCGATCTCCGGCGCGAAGACGACGTCGTCGGCCTTGGGCGTGAAGGCAAGCCCATGGGCGGTGACGAGCGTCTGAAACTCGACGAAATCCTGCGGCTTGAGAAAGGCGCGGGCCGGCGCAGACGCCGTCACCACGACCATCTCGTCACCGGCATCGGGATCGCGCACGCGGTGGACGCCGCCGATCCCCTCGAGCGGCGCGACGACGATCGTGCGCCCGTTCGCCTTGACGCTGCGTGTGAGCGGCACGGGGACGGCGGCATCGAGAATGAGGTCGCCGATCGACACGACCCAGGTGTTCGCGTCCGTCGAGACGGTGGTCAGCGGTGTCTTGGCGAGGTTGATGCGCAGAACCATGGCGCCGTCCGACGCGTAGGATTCTGCGCCGGCGATGACCGGACCTGCCTGCTCGGCGACAGGCAATGCATCGATCGGTCGATCGGTGCCGAAAACCATCCAGAGATTGTCGCCGCGGCGAAACACGGCAGCGGGCGTCTTGCGCTCGAAGGGTAGCGCGATGCGCACGGTCTCGCCGACGGTCTGCACGATCGGGCGGATCGCGTCCTGGCTGAGCGTGGCGGCAGGTTCGTTCTTGGCCGTCGCCGAGCCGGCGACAGCCGTCTCGTTGTCGGCAGGTTTCGGCGTCTGTTCGGCGACGGCGGCTTCGGCCGGCTTCTCGACGGGCTTTGCCTCTTCGGCGCCGCCCGTTGCGTGGGCCTCACCGGACGCATGGGCCGGTTTCGCTTCGGCCGTGACGGCCTCGGCGCCCGCCCCGCCGGTCGCGGGCGTCGGCGTTTCGGCTTTGGCCGTCTCGGGTACCGGCTGGGCGACGCTCTGCGCCGGTTCGGCGGCGGCGGCGTGGTCCCCGCCATGGGTAGCCTCGGCGGTCGCGGCCTTTGGCGCCTCATGCGAAGCGTCGCCATGACCGGACGCCCCTTCGGCCTGTGGCGCCTTGGCCTCCTCGGCGGGCTTCGTGGGGGCTTGCGCAGGCTCCGGGGGTCGCTCGCCCTCGATCACGGTCTCGCCGGGCTTTGCCTGCGCCGCAGCGGCTTTGGCCGCTTCCTCGATCTTCTTCGCGAGGTCCGCGGCTTCCTCAGGCTCGCTGGCGCCGGAACCCGTGAGATCGACGACATATTGCGGCCCGTCCCAGAAGGCGCGGATGTCAGAACCCTTGGCGACCTTCATCGTCACCGTCAGCCGGGCGTCCTTGTCGCTCGTCGTGATGTCGCGCAGCTGCGGCGGCAGTTGGGCCTTGATCAGGCGCGCATCGGCGCTGAGGGCCGCATCGAACGTGACGGTCACGTCATCACCCTTGCGCGCCACCGCGACCGGGACGGGCGCGGTGAGATCGAAGGTGAGGCGCGAGAAGGTCGGCTGGCGCGAGGCGCGGATGACGATCGGCGTCGGCCGCGCCCGGGCCCGGCGTGCGGCCTCTTCGCGGGCCAGTCGCTCGGCCTCGCGCGCCTGCGCGGTCAGTTCATCGAGAACATCCTGCGGCAGCGCCGGCGGCTCACCGGTCCAGCCCTCGGGCAGAAGATCGATGAAGTAGCGTTGCCCCGCCGCCATGGAGCGCACCGTGACACGGCGCGACAGCGCCATGCGGAATGCTTTGCCGTCGGGATCGACACGGGCTGCGGAAACGTAGTTGGCAAGCGCCAGGGCAAGCTTGTCCGGCGACAGCGTCACCGGTTCGCTGAAGGTGAGAACCAGAATTCCGTTGGAGACGCGCGCCTGCACGCTCGGCATCTGGTCGAACTGCAGGATGAGGCGCGCATAGCCGTTCTCCTCGCTTGCCCGCGCCCGCACGTCGAGGGCCGCAAAGGCGCCGTCGACCGAGGCCGTCGTCAGGGCGAGGGCGAGGACGAGTGCGCGCAAGCCCGCAGCGCCGCCTTCGGTACGGCGGCGGGATGTCGAGACCTGACGATGCGCCGGACCGCGTGACACGGCCTTTCCTCTGGTACGCCAATCAGCCGTCTCCTACGCGGACGGCCATGGCGAGACCTTAGGGACACCTCGTCAACACCCCATTAACGGCGTCGGATGGAAAACACGGTACCTGAAGGGTTTAGCGACGAGCATCGGCACTTTTCAGCGCCGCATGAGGCATCAGCGTCACAAGGGCTTCACATACTGGATGAAACCGGCCTTCCGCGCGATCTTGTCGTAGAGGATCTGGCCGGTGCGGTTTGTTTCCTGGGTCATCCAGTAGAACCGCTCGGCCCCGGCCGCGCGGGCGGCATCGGCGACCGCCTCGATCAGCGCGCGCCCAACCCCCTTCCCGCGCGCCTGCGGCGCGGTGAACAGGTCTTCGAGATAGCAGTAGTGCGTCTGCGCCCAGGTCGAGAGATGGAAGAGGTAATGGGCAAATCCGAGCAGTTGCCCGTCCTCTTCCGCGACGAGGGCCGCCATCGGCTGATCGGCCTCGAAGAAGCGCCGCCAGGTCCGCTCCGTCACGGCGGCGGGCAGATCCGTCGCCTCGTAAAAGACGAGATAACCCTGCCAGAGCGGCGCCCAGGCTGCGCGGTCATCCTCGCGGATCGGTCGGATCGTCAGCATGGCAGCGAGGTCCGGCCCCGATCTCAGTCGAGATGGAACTTCGACATCTGGCGATGCTCGCCGTGGATGCGCCGCACAGTGCCGTTCAGCGAGCGGTAGATGATCGTCTCCGTGGTGATCACGTTGCCGCGGAACCGCACGCCCTGCAGCAGCGCGCCGTCCGTCACGCCGGTCGCCGCGACGATGACGTCACCGCCCGCGAGTTCCTCCATGCGATAGACCTTCGAGGGATCTTTCACGCCCATTTTCAACGCGCGCTCGCGCTTGGCCTCGGTATCGAGGATCAGGCGCGCCTGCATCTGGCCACCGACGCAGCGAAGGGCCGCCGCCGCCAGAACGCCTTCCGGCGCGCCTCCGATACCGAGATAGATGTCGATGCCGGTATCGTGGGCGTTGGTGGTGAAGATCACACCCGCGACGTCACCATCGGTGATGACGCGCACCCCGGCCCCTACCTCGCGGCAGGCGGCGATGATGCCGGCATGGCGAGGCCGATCGAGCACCAGCGCCGTCAGCTCATGCGGCTTCACGCCCTTGGCCTTGGCGAGTGAGTGAAGATTGTCGCGCACGCTCGCATCGAGATCGACGACGCCATCGGGATAACCCGGCCCGATCGCGATCTTCTCCATGTAGACGTCCGGTGCGTTCAGGAGCGACCCTTTCGAGGCCATGGCCATGACCGCGATCGAGCCCGGCATGTCCTTGGCGCACAGCGTCGTGCCTTCGAGCGGGTCGACGGCGATGTCGACCTTGGGACCATTACCAGTGCCGACCTTCTCGCCGATGTAGAGCATCGGCGCCTCGTCGCGCTCGCCCTCGCCGATCACGACCTCGCCGTCGATCGGGATCTTGTTGAGCTCGCGCCGCATGGCGTCGACGGCCGCCTTGTCGGCCCCCTTTTCGTCGCCCTTGCCGCGCAGCTGGGCCGCCGATACGGCGGCGCGCTCGGTGACGCGCACGAGTTCCAGCGACAGGATGCGTTCGATGACGTCTTTCGGCCTGACCTCGATGATTTCAGACATCGCTTCCCCCTAGCGCCACCGTGCGCTCACTCGCGCTCGATTCGGATCACCTGCGGTACCATAGTCACCAGTCGATCCGCCATCACGCCCTCCAGCGCCCGGCGGATGGCGGCTTCGGTCGTCGCATGGGTGAACAGGATCACCGGCACGGACGTGCTCTTGGGCTTGCCCTTCTGGACGATGCTTTCGAGCGAGATGCCGTTCTCCGACATCCGGCCCGCGATGGCCGCGAAGGCCCCGCGCTTGTCGAGAACGTCGAGGCGGACATAGTAGCCGCCCTCGTGCCGCTGCATGGGCGCAGGCTGCGCCGCCTCGAGCTGCGCCAGCGGCCGACCGAACGGCGCCCCGGCGGTGCCGCGCGCGACGTCGGCGATGTCGGCGAGAACGGCGGAGGCTGTCGCGGCGCCCCCTGCTCCGGGGCCGATCAGCGTCAGTTGCCGCACGGCATCGGCGTCGATCATCACGGCGTTCGTCACGCCCATCACCTGCGCGATCGACTGAGACTTCGCCACCATGGTCGGGTGCACGCGCTGCTCCAGCCCCTGCCCGACCCGGGCCGCGACGCCCAGAAGCTTGATGCGGAAACCGAATTCCTCGGCCATCGCGAGATCGAGCGGCGCAATCGCCGAGATGCCCTCGACGTGAATGGCCTCGGCATCGATCCTTGTCCCGAAGGCGAGGCTCGCCAGGATCGACAGCTTGTGCGCCGTGTCGAAGCCGCCAATGTCGAAGGTCGGATCGGCCTCGGCATAGCCGAGACGCTGCGCCTCCGCGAGCGCCTCGGAGAAGGGCACGCGCTGCATCTCCATCTGCGTGAGGATGTAGTTGCAAGTCCCGTTGAGGATTCCGGAAATCCGCGAGATGCGATTGCCCGGGAGCGCCTCGCGCAGCGTCTTCACCACGGGAATGCCGCCGGCCGACGACGCCTCGAAGGCGAGCGCCACGCCGGCCGCCTCCGCCTTTTCCGCGAGGGCAAGACCGTGCCTGGCGAGAAGCGCCTTGTTGGCGGTCACGACGGGCCGGGCGAGCGACAGAGCCTGATCGACCACGGCCAGCGCCGGACCGTCCGACCCGCCGATCAGTTCGACGACGCAATCGACGTCCGATGCCCGCGCGAGGGCGACCGGATCGTCGAACCAGGTGACACCGGCGAGATCGATGCCGCGGTCGCGCGACGAATCGCGGGCCGAGACGGCGGTGACCGACACGCGGCAACCGGTCGCCGCCTCGATCGCGTCGGCGCGCTCCTTCACGAGCCGCACCACGTTCGCGCCCACCGTTCCGAGGCCGGCGATGCCCAGTCTCAAGGATTTCGCCATGCTTCTTCCACCCCGGCAACCATCGTCCTGCACTGTCCGGCCGTTGTGCAACGAAGCGGTGCGTGGATCAAGGCCGGGCAACCGCAGGACTGCCCTGCGCCGGCCGACGCGCACCCCCGTCCCGCGCCCGCCGACATGGGTTGCGGTTTGCGATTGACAGGAACGCGCACGGGAACCATAAGCACGCCCGCAACAGGGCCGCCACTGACCACGGCGGCAACGAAGCCAAACGCGTCGACCTGTGCTGGAGGGGTGCCCGAGTGGTTAAAGGGGACGGACTGTAAATCCGTTGGCTCAGCCTACGTTGGTTCGAATCCAACCCCCTCCACCAGCCATTTTCTGGTAGCCCAAAAACCCCAGAAACACCCTATCAAATCAATGAGTTACACGGATTTGACCAGATGGTCTAAATCAGCGTGGTAGCCCAGCTGGTAGCCCAATCTGGTAGCCCACGGTTGCAAGTGTGACGAGTTTGAAAACACTCAGAGGCGTACCGGTTGGCATCGATATTGTTTGTTGGCACCATGCGGCCATGTTGATCCCCACCTTCGAACGCCTGAACAATAACTGGAACGCCGAGCCGAACGCTCCATCCGAAGAGGTGATGGTGAGAGGCGCAACGGTGAGTTTGACCTTCGTGTTGAACCCTTGGCGTTATGAAGCGACAGAGGGTGAGAAGGGTATCCTCACTTTCGAGCAGTGCTCACTGTGGAGGCTCGGGGCAACCAACGACGAAGGCTGGCATCTTGGGCTTTGCCGATACAGCAGGGTTGCTCCAGCGTTCGGCGAATTTTATGAGTTGTTGGGTGATGACGATCAACGCTTCGCAGCAACGGACTGGCATGAACTTGAGCCGCTCGCAGCAAGAAAGCGACATTTTCTCTTCTACCTCAAGGACAACACTTTCGAGTGTTTTGCTACCGATTGGCGATTTGAGCGCGGCTCGGCTTAGGAATGACGCCGTGGCCTTCCTGTCGACAGCAGGGCACACCTCCGCATCGAAAACTATCGCCCTTGATCGACCGAGAGAGACATGGCCGCCAACAATTTCGCTTCAATCCTCTCGAAAGGTCCTTAAGCCCGTTCCCACACGATCTATCACAGGGTCTCACTTTCAGGATATGCTGTTCTATGAGAAGTGATATTCAAGAATTTAAAGAATTAATCGGTAAAGTTGTCGTATCAATAAAAATAAGACTTCTTTTCTACAAACAAGAACCCTTTGGATACCTTGCCGGCGTCCAAGTTTTGATGGATGATGGTCGCGAATTTGAACTTGGATGCGCGGGAGATGGTAGTGTGCATGCCTTTTTGATCGGGCACAACTACGGCGATGCACCAGATTTTTTCACGGTACGCAGATACATCGATCATGTAAAGGGAATTGTGTGTTCAATTGTCTCTGAAGGTAGTGATCTCACTATTCAAATCGAAAATAGATCAATAAAGATCAGTAATATTGATGATGAGATTGCGGTTCTTATTGACGGAGCGGAGCTGTCGCGCAGTTTATTGGCGAGATAATTATGAGCAAAATCAGAAAAAGTCAGTGATAAACGTAATTCAGGATGATAGCTGTATCGATGATCTCCTGCTGTCGTAACCGCGAAACTTACATCACTGCGATAGTGAAAGCGAGGCAGTCATTAGGCCGCCTCTCCCATTGTTCACTTCAAGCCAAGGTCACCCACGAGCCGGATGGCTTCAGGATGCGGATAAGCCGGTTCACACGGTCGAACGAGATGGTCACCGCGTCAGGATGCATTGCTCTGGCGTAGCGCTCCAACCCGGTCACATCGTCCTTTTCGAACATCGTGATCGTAAGCTGACGCCTCCACTCCCGCTCGTAGTCCCATTCCTTCTCAGAGACCGCGACAGGCTTACGCTGATAGGGACCGCCATGGTCCTCTCTTCGGCTGCGTTCCACTAGGGCGTTGTGTGGTTTCGAGATGTTACCAGCCACGATCAGCCCTTCCTCGACACACGGATCAACCCGCGTTGAACAGCTGCGCGGTAGCTCGTGGTCACACCACCCGGAAGCTGAACCATGATCTGCCGTGAGGCATCATCGAAGTATGTCCGGATACCCGGTGCGACCTCAGCTGTGAGGATGGCTTCGGGATCGCGGCTATCGAGGGTTTCGATATACTTCGAAGCCAGATCGGCGTAAGCAGCCTTGGGGGCACGGGTTAGGATGTGCTGGAGCACGGCATTGGAGAAGTCTTCTCGATAGTGCTGTTCGGCCCATTCCACGAAGTCCTCGTAGCTGTCCACTCCCAGCTGACCGGTGACCTTCACCGCTTGATCGTGGAACTCCTTGTGGATGCCCCCGATCATGATCGCGGTCGTATCCGCATCAAGACCGGCAGCTTCGGCAAGCTGGGTGATCTCTGAGGAAGAGATTGTACCTGTATCCGCGAAAGAGACGGCAGCGGAGTGCTGCATCTCGCGAGGAACGATCTGTGTAACCGAGAGCAAGGCCTTTTCAGCGGGTTCGCTCAATGCCATCAGGTCGTTAGCATCGTTGCTAGGAGCTTCAGTCGAGGTGTTAAACCCGTCCTGATGGATGTTCGTGTTGAGTGCCTCGCGGCTAGGCTGACCGTTGGAAGGCTGACGAGCCTGATGAGCCTGAGACTGACTAGCACCACCCGGTTCACGATAACCGCCAGCCGGATCAGGCACGAGGAAGCCCAGCTGAACAGCCATATCAACCGTGACCTCATTCATCGAGCCAATACTCACATAATCCGAACCCTTCAGTTGATGTGGCTGGAGGCGGTTCCCTTCAAGGCTGGATCGAGCCGTGGCCAAGATGCCGGTCTGGCCATTGGAGAAGTCAGCAGTGTTCACCGACTGATGACGCTGAGAGCGAAGATCGGCTGAACCATCGTTTCCAAACCAGATCGACTGAGACCGGCCATCGGAGGTTTGATAGGTGTGAACAGGTTCGGCAGCGAGACCGGAACGACCGGACAGAGAGCGGCCATCGAGACCACCCACGGTGATCGACACCGCTCCACCTGAATGGTGCATGACCGGGCTGGCATCATCAGCTGTGTAGTCATTTCGACCAAGCCAGATACCGTTACCGAATACGTTGTTAGACATGTTTAGGAATTCCTTTTTGATGAGTTTTCTGTACTCATTGGAGTTGTTAGAAGTATCCATCCCCGGATTAGTTGCGGAGGTGGATAGCAAAACCAGGTTGATCAGTCTGTTTACATGATGTAAACATCGTGTTCACCGCATGTGAGAGCGGTGTGAACATGAGGTTTACATCGATGATTGGTTTTTGCTTCAGCCTTAAACTTCGGCTGGGTCGCACGTCTTTTGTCCTGATCGACAATCAGGGACTGTGGATCAGGTTCAAGGGAAGGGAAGCCGCTTACGTGCGTGGCGGTCCCGGTTGGATAGTCGGGTGATAGGGTGAAAGAGGGTGGTGGTGAAAGTGGTGATGACGGTCAGTTAGTTCCGTTCAGTTCATCGGGATCAACCGCCGCACGCCGCTAGCAGACTGGCCAGATCGTGAGCTCGTCAGCGCTCGACTGGTTGGTCGGGCGGAAGCGGGGCGTTCCGCAGTTGCTGATGCCAGTCCTGAAAATCTTTGGAACTATGCAGATAGGTTCCGGGTTCAGCAAGCAAGTCGGCTCCTGCGAGTAGCTTCAACGCTTCCCATACAGGCCAGTCCTTGATTTGCACGTCAGCACCCGGCGTTCTATCAATAAGGAGCCACTTGCCCGCCCAAGAGCTCGCATCTTCGGGTGAGAGGTTGCCACATGCCAGATCCGCGAGCTTGCTTATGACTACCGAGCGGGTTGGCAAAGCTATCTTGTGTGTGGTCGATTTCATTACCGACGATCATGAACCGCCCCATCGCTATGGAAAAGCCTTTTTGGCGATCCAGAGCCATGACTATTGATCGGCATGAGCTGATTTGACCTGACCGACTTTGGGTGGCGTTGAGCCTTAGACCTCGGAGAGCAATGCAGTTGGAGCGAAGTCGAGCTTCACGCGCCTGTGGATTGATTTTCACCCAATAACGTGAGGCTATGGGAAGCGTGTACTCTCAATCTGCCACCAGTCAGCGGCCACCCCCTGCTCTTGAAGGCTGACTATCCCATTTGTGACGACAATCGCTCCGCCGTCTGAGTAGGCGACCACGACTATGTCTTCGGTCTCGGAACGTTCGATCGCCAGCGTCGCCGCCTTGATCCCCATTCGTCGCTCGAACGGTCCTCGTCGGAACAGCATGTATTCAAACGGCGCAGCTCCCATCAACCTGAATGATGCATCGAAGTACTCACGTAAAACATTCATCTCAACGGCGATCGGATCTCTCCTGCCAAGGCAATCGCAGAAATAGGCAGAATAACTGCGCTCCTTGAGAAACAAAAACAAGGCATCGATGTTTTGATTATGCCAGCGTTGCATTTGTGCTCCATTGTAGCAATCTCAGAAGAAGTAATGAAGATACATGTAGATCCAACAATTCAGTATCATGAGGCTAAAGATCAAATACGTTACTACGACCTCATCTTATGAATAAGCTCATCAAGTAAGTTTTGGCGTTGAAAATCTGTAATGCCAGGCGATGTTCCGGACGACCAAAGATCAATCATAGCTTCATTGCTGATGTGTTTTTCTAGGAAAGGCACGGCATAATCGAGGACAACGCCCAGTATCTCACTGACTATATTATCTTTTCTGGTCATTTCATCAATCTCCCACCATGTATCATATTTGCTAGGCAAGACATATCCAATCCGCTGGATCAAGTGACCATTGTAACTCTTAGTTTTTTCGATAGGAGTATAGCCCTGATCAATCAATAGACCGCAAACGATTGCGATATTGATTGTAAAGCGGAGTGACGTGCTGGTGTTGTCTCTGCTCCGTTGAAATTCGATTATAGCAGCATTGCCTCCCCAAATTTTTCGTAATGTTTGCCCTTGGCGCTTGAAGCCATGGCTTTTCGCGTGTGATGCTGCACGAACAATTACTTCTCTAAATGTTTCCTCAATGCTCGATTTGGACATTATGGGCCGCACCGTCTTCATCATTGGATAGACATTGTTTACTCAGCATCTATGAACTTTGGAAGTCTCATGTCCCAAAACGCAAGAAGGCCCCCGTTAGGGAGCCCTCTCGCAGTTTGGTCAGTTTGGTGGTTACGGTATTAGGATACTAAAGTAACCCGTGAACCTCTAATAGGGGTAGATAGAAGCTCATGGGGTACTTTCTCTCATTGCCCTTCCCGGCTGACAGCATGCTTCACAAGGTATGGTCTCGCTCCGCGTCCCATGCGTGACACGTAGGAGACACCCAGAGAGGCAAGCTCCTTGGTCAGTGGGTGATCAGGGTTGCTCAGGGTTTGTCTCAGGTGCATCACCGCCTTAGCGGTCAGTGAGAACTCACGCTGGATGAAATCCATCGTCACCTCACCGGGCTTCCGGTATGCCATCAGCTTAATCAGGCCTTCATGGCTCGACCCTCGACGGATCTCGACACGCTCACCATCGAAGCTGAAGTCCCAGTCGAACCTGACCTCGATACCCGGCATCTCCTGTTCGATGCCTTCAAGGATCGCTTGGCCTCCCTCACCCCTACGGAGAACGATGTAAGAAGTGGCTCGGTTTGTTTGAACAGTTTTCGGGTCGCCGCTAAGTGGTTTCGCCCCTTGGTTATGCCGCCGCCGGGATTGGCTGCAGCGCGTTGCTGAAGGCTTGATCGGGGGTGAGCCCGGCCAGCCCCTGATGAGGGC
>JBKDKQ010000016.1:0-23134 GCA_046344875.1 Labrys sp. (in: a-proteobacteria)
GGCCTTGCGACACCATCACGTCGACCTGTCTCAGCTTTGCAACGATCTCTTCCGGCTTGTGGCGCTTTCTCGGCATTGTCGGTCCTCCTTCTGTCCGAAGACATACCTCAGGGTGGACCATTTCAATGGGGGTGGATCACATAAACGGTCCCGATGACATTTACCAGATTAAATGCGGCACTAGCGTCCACGTTGTGGCCTCATAAATGCAGGTCGTGCTGAAGTGCGCATGCGCTTGTTAAAGGGGTCGATATGCGGACAGCCAGGTCCATCCACTGCCTATAGGGCTGAGAGTCAGAGGGTCGCGTCCGTCTCCGTGACGGGTTGAGTGTCGAGAGAGAGGCTCTCGGCCAGCCCGTCATGGAGATGAGCCATGACCGAGGTGGAGATCCTGGGGCCCCAGCCGGCGCGGGGCGGCGGCTACACGGTGGATGCGTCGAGGGGCGAGCGGGTCGGGCGCGTGTCGTCAGAGTGGTTCTCGCGGCCCGACGACGAGCGCTTCCTGTCGCTGGATGAACTCATGGCGTCGGTGCGCGGCCGCGCCGAGCGCAGCGCGACGCGGACCGTCGACAGTGCGGCGGTCCGGGTCGAGGCGAGCCGGGAGGACCCCGAGCGACTTGCGCTGATGCTGCCGGGCGCCGATGCGCCCGTCGTGCCGACCCACTGGAGCTTCGGCCAACTCGCGAGCCTCGTCGGCGCGCCGGCTGCCTATCTGCGCCAGTTGCCGGCGGCGCTCGCCGGGATCAATCTGCAGTACGGTCTGTCGTCCCATCGCGCCGAGCAGATCAAGACGCTGGAGGTGGCGAACGGCAGGACTGAGCTTCGCGCCGTCACCGGCCCGGACTATGGCCGCATCTACGACCATGAACTCGTCGCCGCCGTGCAGCGCATCGCCGGGAACGGCATAGGCGACACACGCTGGAAGGTGCCGGGGGTGCTCGACTGGCGCACCGGCGTCTACGACCCGCATGTGGACGTCAGCCGCGACACCACCACGCTCTACGCCTCCGACCGCGACGTCTTCCTCTTCCTGGTCGACGACCTCAATCCGATCGAGGCGGGCCGGCTGCCGAGCGGAGAGCCCGACCTCTACTTCCGGGGCTTCTACTGCTGGAACTCGGAGGTCGGCGCCAAGACGCTCGGCATCGCGAGCTTCTATCTCCGCGCCGTATGCCAGAACCGCAATCTCTGGGGCGTCGAGGACTTCGAGGAGATCACGATCCGGCACTCGAAGTACGCCGCAGGTCGCTTCGCCCACGAGGCGGCGCCGGCGCTGACCCGCTTCGCCGACTCGTCGCACATGCCCTTCGTCAACGGCGTCCGGCAGGCCCGCGAACGCATCGTGGCGCGCACCGACGACGATCGCGCCGAGTTCCTGAGGAAGCGCGGGTTCTCGAAAGGCGAGACGGCGAAGATCATCGAGACGGTGCTCGCCGAGGAAGGCCATCCGCCAGCCTCGGTGTTCGACTTCGTGCAGGGCATCACTGCGGTGGCGCGCGCCAAGCCGCATCAGGACGCCCGGCTCGAGCTCGAAGGACGGGCGAAGAAGCTGATGGAGCGTGTGGCTTGACCCGGCATCGATGGCTCACAAGGGGCGGCGCAGATCGTGCGTCGCCCCATTTTTCTGCTCACGGGATCGCATCGGTGGTCCGTCTTCAGCGACCGATTACGCTGAACTCGGGTGTGCCGGTCCACGCAAGCGTCCAGGACGCACCGGGGCGCACGTTCTGCACGATGCCGGGATCGAAGGCGACGAAACAGCGCCCGCCGCGTCGGCGCACCGAGGGGTAGACGAGGCCACGGTGGCCCTCGCTCCGGAGCGCCGCCGCCAGCGCCTGACCAGCTGGATAGCCCCGCTCCGGCTCGGGATCGAGCGCCACATGGCCGGGCTCGTCGTGAAGATCGGGGAAGTCGCCGATGAAGTCGGCCAGCAACTCGACGTAGCGCACCTCGCTCTCGTAGCGGCCGACGAATCCGAGTTCGCGCGTGCGGTGAAAGCCGACCTCGGCCGCCGACGTCAGCCCGTCCCAGGCGCAATACCACGCGCCGCGCTCGCCGCCGTTGAAGCGGTTGCCAGCCGGTCGCGTGTAGGTGAAGGCGGCGTTGACGTGGCTCTGGCCGTAGAGCTTGAGATCCTGGGCGCGACGCGCGAAGGCGAGTTCGCGCCGGTCAAGCGCGGCGCTGCCCTCCCGTTCGGCGATGAGCCGGGCGCTCGTTTCGCCTTCCAGTTCGGCGAGGATCGCCGCCTCCTCGTCGCTGTCGACGAGGCCGCGCAGCACGGGCGGCTTGTGGCGGGTCTCGGGGATGAGGCGGACGAGGGCGCGGTCGTTGATCGCGGCGAGCTTCATAGGCCCCCTCGCAGCGCGTCGACGTAGCCGCGCACGCGCAGGATCTTCGGCAGCCCGCCGGCGATCATGGCGTCGATCGGGCGCGCGCCATCGAACTCGGGTCCAGTGTTCGGCAGCCTCGGCCACTGTCTCGAGAGCGGCGGGTCGAAGTAGAGCTCCAGCGCCTTGTAGAGGCCGACGAGCGCGCTCAGGCGCAGCACCTGGTCGCGGGTGAGTTCGCCCGAATAGCCGGGGACCTTGGCGCGCTTCCACGTCGATTCCGACATGTCGGCCAGCGCCGCCCCCTCGCGCAACGTCAGCGACCACGCCTCCGCGATGCGCGCGAAGGCCTTCAGCCCGACTGACTGGACGTCAGGCGTTGCGCGTTGGCGAGCAAGCGTCGGCATGGGTGGTTCCTCCGTCAGAACAGAAGATAAGATCATACGGACTTGCTTGCAAGTCCATTTGGACTTCCGGGCGGCCGAAAGGAAGAGGCGGGCCGCGGCCTGCGTGACGGGTCGAAGGGTCGAGAGAGAGGTTCTCGGCCGGCCCGTCGCGGAGAACGGCCATGTCAACGAAACCCAAGTCCACCAAGAACCAAGTCCCGAGGATCGTGCTGTCCGCCTCGCGCGACATCCCCTTCGACCGGCTGGTGCTGAGCCAGTCCAACGTCAGGCGCATCAAGGCGGGCGTCGCCATCGAGGAGCTTGCCGAGGATATTGCCCGGCGCACGCTGCTGCAGAGCCTGACCGTACGCCCAGTGCTCGACGAGAACGGCGCGGAGACCGGGATGTTCGAGGTCCCCTCCGGCGGCCGGCGCTACCGGGCGCTGGAGCTGCTGGTGAAGAGCAAGCGCCTGGCGCGCACCGCGCCGATCCCCTGCGTGATCCGCACCGAAGGCATCGCCGAGGAGGACTCGCTCGCCGAGAACGTCCAGCGCGCGCCCCTGCACCCGCTCGACCAGTTCCGCGCCTTCCAGACCTTGCGCGAGCGGGGACAGTCGGAGGAGGAGATCGCAGCCGCCTTCTTCATCTCGGTCGCGGTGGTGCGCCAGCGGCTGAAGCTCGCTGCCGTCTCCCCGCGCCTGCTCGGCGTTTACGCCGAGGACGGGATGACGCTCGAGCAGCTGATGGCCTTCACGGTCAGTCCCGACCACGAGCGACAGGAGCGGGTGTGGGAGGCCCTGCAGCGCGCCTACTCCAAGGAGCCCTACACGATCAGGCGCATGCTCACCGAAGGCGCGATCCGCGCCTCCGACAAGCGGGCGCAGTTCGTCGGCGCGGAGGCCTACGAGGACGCCGGCGGCATCATCCTGCGCGATCTCTTCCAGTCGGACGAGGGCGGTTGGTGGCAGGATGCAGGCCTGCTCGACCGGCTCGTGGCCGAGAAGCTCGCCCGCGAGGCGGAAGCCATCAAGGCCGAGGGCTGGCGCTGGGTCGAGGCCCTGCCTGACTTTCCTTACGGCCACACCTACGGCCTGCGCCGCCTCCATGGCGAGGCCGAGCCGCTCAGCGAGGAGGAGACCGCCGCCCGCGAGGCGTTGAAGGCGGAGTACGATGCGCTCGAAGCCAGCTGCGAGGGCCTCGACGAGATCCCGGAGGAGACCGACCAGCGTCTCGCCGAGATCGAAACGGCGCTCACCGCCTTCGAGCATCGCCCGCTCGTCTATGACACAGACGAGGTCGCCCGCGCCGGCGCCTTCGTCTCGATCGACGGGTCAGGGCATCTGCGCGTCGAACGCAGCTTCGTCCGACCCGAGGACGAGCCGCCGGTGGAGGCTGTGGAGCCAGACACCGGCGCGCCTGTCGCCAACAGTGATGACGTTGGCGCTGTCACCGTCGCCGCCCGGATGGACGGTCCCGCCGATGTCGTCGCAGCCGAGCCCGAGGAGGACGAGGGCGTTCGGCCGCTCTCGGACCGGCTGGTGATGGAGCTCACCGCGCATCGCACCGTGGCGTTGCGCGAAGCGCTGGCGAACGACACGCACATCGCCTTCATGGCTGCGCTTCACGTGCTGACACTTCGGCTTTTCTACCGCTACGCCCTCGACACCTGCGTCGAGATCGAGCCCAAGAGCGCGGTCTTCACGGCACAGGCGCCGGGACTCGCCGACACCGCTTCTGCGCTGGCGATCGAGGCGCGGCACGCGAACTGGGCCGCGACGCTGCCGAAAGAGCCCGCCGAGCTGTGGGACGCGTTGATCGGTTTCGACGGCGACAGCCGGCAGGCCCTGTTCGCCCATTGCGTCGCGCTCACTGTCAACGCGGTCGCCGAGCCTTACAATCGGCGGCCCAAGGCCTTGGCGCACGCCGACCGGCTGGCCGAAGCACTCGACCTCGACATGGCGGCTGCCGGCTGGAAGCCTACAATCGAGGGTTATCTCGGGCGCGTCACCAAGGGTCGCATCCTCGAGGCGGTGCGCGAAGCCAAGGGCGCACGCGCGGCCGATCGCATCGCCCACATGAAGAAGGGCGAGATGGCGGAAGCGGCAGAGGGCCTGCTGACCGATACCGGCTGGGTTCCCGAGCCGCTGCGCACGCCCGGGCAGGCGTTCAGGGTTTCGGACGAGCCCGAGGCGGACGGCGAAGGGCAAACGGCGCCGGACGGCGGCGAACCGGCTATCGACGCCGATGACACTGACGGCGAGACTGAACCCGCGCCGCTTCCCCCGGCCGCCATCGCCGCAGAATAACAAGCCCCACGCAGCCTCGCGGGCCCGTCTCACGGCGGGCCCGTTTTCTTTGGAGGCGGATATGGATCCGAAGCGATCTTCATCGGCGAGTGAGCTCGCGATCGCCTTGGCGCGGCAGGCCGAAGCCGTCTGCAGGCGCTACCTCTCGAACGGTCGGCGACAGGGCGCCTATTGGCTCGTCGGCGACGCCGACAACACGCCCGGCCGCAGCCTGTTCGTACGACTCTTCGGGCCTGACGCTGGCCAAGGGCGCGCTGGCAAGTGGACCGACGCCGCCACTGGAGAGCACGGCGACCTGCTTGACATCATCGCGCGGGCCGAACGGCTTGACCGCCTACCCGACGTCATCGCCGAAGCGGAGCGGTTTCTCGCGCTGCCGTCGCGACGACGCGAAACGCCGCCGACGCGCACGCAGTCCGGATCGCCGGACGCCGCCCGCCGCCTCTTCCACGCTGGTGTGCCCATCGCAGGTACTCTCGCGGAGCGCTACCTGCTCACACGCAACATCAGCGACCTGCGCGCTCTGCCTGCACTGCGCTTCCACCCACGTTGCTTCTATCGGGAACGTCCTGGCGCATCGCGCGAGACTTGGCCCGCCATGCTCGCCGCCGTCACCAATCTCGACGGCACGATCACCGGCGTCCACCGCACCTGGCTTGCGCGCGATGGGTCGACCAAGGCCCCGCTTACCACGCCGCGACGGTCCATGGGGCAGCTTCTGGGACACGGCGTACGGTTCGGTATCGCCACCGACGTCATGGCCGCCGGCGAAGGCATCGAGACCATGTTGGCGTTGCGCTGCCTCCTGCCGACGATGCCGATGGTCGCCGCGCTCTCGGCCGCCCACCTCGCGGCGCTCGTCCTGCCGCCTGGACTGCACCGGCTCTACATCGCGCGCGACAACGACGAAGCCGGCCATCAGACCTCATCGACCCTTGCGGCACGCGCGATCGCGGCAGGCATCGACGCCCTTCCACTGACGCCCCGTCTCGGCGACTTCAACGACGACCTGCGGCTGCTCGATCGCGTCGACCTCATAGGCGCGCTTCGCGTTCAGCTCGCGCCCGAAGACGCCGACAGGCTCGCGCTCGCACCGGGGGCATGACCGCCGGCCGCGCCCCGACGAGCCGGGAAGAGCGCGACGGGGCCTTCGAGAGGGCGATCGGGCCGGAGAAGACGCGGTCCCGCAACGGCTACGCACGACTTTCCTCCCCTGACGGGAGCAGTCGCCGACCACGAGCCAAACCCGCCGACCCGTCATTCCTCGCGAAGCAGGAAAGCCGCGCTCCGCCGTCCTCCGCTGGCGCTGCGGCCCTGCGGGTGCGGGCCCACGTCGCCTCCGACGGGTGGATCGCCTGAAGGCCGCGCCCGTCGCGCGGTCCCGATCGCGAGGACGCCGCCATGACCGACCATCTCTCCGCCGACATCGCCGACGATGCCCGCGCCGTCTCGACCACGGCCAGCCTGCTCGACGAGCTCCAGCTCTACGGCCACCGCCCCTTCGACGACGAGCCCGATCCGCGACCGCTGCCCGACGCCGACAAGCTCGGCGGCGCGATCGCCGACATCTTCGATGCGCTCGTCGCCACCCTTTCCGACACACGCCTCGAGCCCGACCTCGCCGATCTCCTCTGGTCGATCGTCAACCTGTTCCATCGCGGGATCGACCGCATCGGCAGCGCGCTCGACGCCAACGAGGACGAGCAGAAGCGCAAGCAACGCGAGCAGGACGGCTCGGAAGTCCGCTCGGTCGAACTCGAGCGTCTGATCGCGCAGGGCCTGACCCTCATCGAGCGTAGGAACAGCTTCGAATTCATGCGCGACGCTGCCGCCGACCTGCACGAGGTGCACACCGGCCAGGTCTGGCGACCGCGCTCAGGTTCCATCACAAGCCGCCGCACGATGACAGCCGCTTTGATCGACAGCCGCGACTTCATCGCCGCCAAGCGCCGCACCGAGCTCGAACCGCTGATGCCGAAAGGCACGAAGATCGCCTTTGCCGGCGGCGTCGAATTCAATGATCACCGCCGCATCTGGGACGCGCTCGACCGCGTCCACGCCAAACACACCGACATGGTTCTGCTGCACGGCGGCACGCCGCGCGGAGCCGAGAAGATCGCTGCCTGCTGGGCAGACGCCCGCAAGGTCGCGCAGATCGTCTTCCGCCCCGACTGGGCGACCCACGCCAAGGCCGCTCCGTTCAAGCGTAACGACCAACTCCTCGACACATTGCCCCTCGGGCTCGTCGTCTTTCCGGGCTCTGGCGTCACCGACAATCTCGCCGACAAAGCCAAGAAGCTCGGCATCCCGCTCATGGATTTCCGGGCGCGATGAGCGCCCGGTCCCATATCGCCCAGGCGACGAAGTCGCCTCGGTTGGTCGACGAGCGATTCCGCTGGGATCGCTTTTCGGCTATCATCCAAGCCTTGCGGGGGCGATGGACACCACTGGAACGTGGGAGGCTCCCATGGGCGTAGTCTTCGGCATAATGGGCATCGTCGTTGCGCTGGTCGTGTTGTTCAAGCTCGCCATCTTCGCGGTGCCGTTCTTCGTTGGCATGCAGGCCTTCATGTGGGCCATGGAGACCGGCGCGGGACCGATCGGCGCTGTCGTCGCCGGCGGTGCTGCAGGCGTCACGACGCTGGTGCTCGCTCAGCTTCTATTCGCCAACATCCGCATGCCGCCGGTGCGCATGGCGCTCGCGCTCGGCTTCGGGATTCCGGCGGCGATTGCTGGATACCATGTCGTGTTCGGTGTCGCCTCGCTCAGCGTATCGTCCGACGTCTGGCGGATCGTGTTCGCATTGATCGGCGGCGCGGTAGCGGGCGTCTCGGCCACCTTGCAGCTCATGGCGCTGGGCGAAGCGACCACGCCGGAAAGGGGCGCAGAAACGGTGCGTCCTCAGCCGCCGGTGACCAATGCGCATGTACCGGACCAGAGGCAGCTCCCTGCGCCGCCACCCTCAGTCGCGCTTCTGCCTCCGCCGGACAATGAACGGTCAACGAGACTGACCTGAACTCGCGCGCTTCGTCGAAGGTCCCTTCCATGGAAATCTCATCGGCCTATTCCCATGGCTCACGCTGGACAGGCCTTGTCGTGCGTCTTGTCGGTTCAAGCACGCTTTATCCGTTGTGCGCGCGAGGATGGCCGAAACCACGACCGGTGGCGCTCGCCTCTTGATCGCCCGTTCCGACAGTCGCCATCTGTGCCCCGGGTCGGTCCCCGTGGGCGCTTCCACGCCGCCTCGGATGGCCTGATCTGGCCGAAGGACGGCTGATGCCTCGATCGCCTCGGCCGCAACGGCGGACCGGAACTTTCTTCCCCTGGCGGGGACCACCCCACGCGACAGGTCGCGTGGGGACCCCGGATCGCCGCCATTCCTCGCGGGCCAAGAAAGTCCCGCCTTCGCCGTCCTCCGCTGCGCTACGGGCCCAAGGGCTGCGTCGGCGCTCGGCTCCGGCCCATGGATCGCCATCGAGGCCGCGATGGGCGCGGCCCGAGAGACACACAGGAGACATCACCATGGCGACCATCGGCACCTTCACCAAGACCGGCGACGGCTTCACCGGCACGGTCTCGACCCTCACCCTCGACGCCAAGGTTCAGGTCCGCCCGACCGACAAGACCAGCGACAAGGCCCCAGCTTACCGCATCTTCTCCGGCCGGGCCGAAATCGGCGCCGCGTGGAAGAAGACCTCCAACGAGGGCCGCGAGTATCTCTCGGTCAAGCTCGACGACCCGTCGCTTCCGGCGCCAATCCTCGCCAACCTCTTCGAGATGGACGGCGGCGAATACGAGCTGATCTGGTCCCGCCCGAACCGCTCCCGCAACGGCGACTGAGGAGCGCGACCTGAGCGCCCCGCCTTCCCGGCGGGGCGCTTTCGCGCGTGCAGGGCAAACGATCGCGGACAAGCCGCCCGCGAAACCTCAGTCTGCCTTGCGACGGCCTCCGCGTCGCAGAAGCTTCGCCGGCTCGTCGTTCTCGCCATCCGGCTCGACGAGCCGCACATGCGACACGCCCAACGCGGTCGCGAGCTCGAAGATCGTCACGATGGTCGGATTGCGCACGCCGCGCTCGATGCCGCTCAGATATTGCTGGCTGAACCCCGTTTTCTCCGCGAACGCCTCCTGCGTCAGGCCCATCTCGAGCCTGATTCGTCGCACGTTCCTCCCGACCAGCCGCCGCATATCCATTGCGGCACCGTCAGCGTGCTACACACTATGAGTTTATCTTCTATAGTATGTATCGATGCGTTTCGTCGGCCTTGCGCCCTGAATTGGGGTGCCTGGGCGCCACAGAGCGCAAGCAACCGTGTGGACGATGGCCTCGCGAGATCGTTTCGCACCAGAGTTCGTTGTAGGCTTCGCAGTGGAGGGCTTCATGACTTCGCCTGCGCTTCAGGACGAGCCGCCCAAGGGGCCGACCGTCACCGACTATGACCGCGCGCACGCGGTGACCTACCTGCGTCTGCTGGATGCCGCGGCCGAGGGCGCCGATTGGCGGGAGGTGGCGCGCATCGTGCTTGGGCTCGATCCGGCCACGCAGGGCGAGCGCGCCAAACGCATGCACGACAGTCATCTGGCGCGGGCGCGTTGGATGACAGAGTCGGGCTATCGGGACCTTCTCGCCGGGTCCGCCCTGCATTGATCTCGTGTTGCTTGCGAAGCAACGCCTGATGCCGAAAACCGGACTCCCAAGGCTTGGCCGTGAACCGAATCTTCTTGATTTGATCCGCGAGGCTTCGGCTTCGCCTTGAAAGCCGGAGCACGCCATGTCGACACGCGACTGGCGGTCCGCGGCCGCTTATGCGGACCTCGAAACCGCCCCCTTCAGGGACATCGCCTGGGAGTTCCTGCGCCGAAACCCTGCCTACCGGCAGGACTGGACGGAGACCGGTTCGACCGGCGACGACGCGCGCGGCGAGGAGATCGCCGCGCGCTGGGGGTTGCGATTTCCTGAGCGACCCGACGAGCGACGCATCACAGTCGATCCTCTGGCTTCCCAGCCTGAGCGTCGACACGTTGATCACATCGGATTTGCCGCCGTCCTTCTCGCCTCGATCGCCGGCTGCACGGCTGGCTGCGACTTCAGTTCGCTTCGCCAGTGACGGCTGGCACGGTCTGACCGCGACGCCGGCGCGCCAGGTCTGGCGGCCGGACGGGCGCGAGCGAACAGCTGTCCCTGCCGTGCTCGTGCCGATCGATGAGCGGACGCCGCAACGGCTTGCGACCGTGCTCCTGTTCTGGGCTCATGCGCAGGGCCGACCGATGAACGCGCCGCCGGTTCTTTCGCGCGAACGCCGCCGAAGCATGATCCTTGGTCTGCGCGCACTCGACGGCCGCGCGACCGGCGCCAGCCATCGCGTGCTCGCCCAAGGGCTGTTCGGCGCCGATCGCGTGCCGACGGGGCCGTCCTGGAAGGCCCACGACCTGCGCAGCCGAACCCTGCGCATCCTCGCCGAGGCGCACCGGTTGCGAGAGGGCGGCTACCGCGAACTCCTGATGACCGGTCCGGCGCTTCGCGTTCGATAGGGGTCCGGTTTCCCGGTCTCGGTCTTCGAACTCCCTCCACGCCATCGCTCTCCGCCAGCCTTGGACCCAACCGCCGCGCACGGGGCGCGGCGCGACAGTTCCAGCCGGAGAGCTTCGATGCCCGATCCCAACGCCGGTCTGCCGCCGCGCTATCTGCGCACGCCGGAAGCCGCCCGCTTTCTTGGCCTCAGCGGTCGCACCCTCGAAAAGCACCGCACCTACGGCACCGGGCCGCGCTATTCGAAGATCGGCGGGCGCGTGGTCTATGCGTTGGCTGACCTGCAGAGCTGGGTCGGTCGCGGCGGCAAGACTTCTACGAGCGACACGACCGGCGACACCGTGTTGCCCGCCAAACGGCACGCCGCGCTCTCGCCGGCCTATGCCGGCGGCGTGCGCCGCTGAGGGTGCGCTGATGGCCGGCTCTCGCTCCCGCTTCACAGCGAGCGAACGCGCGACGCTCGACCCTTTCGAGGCGCTGTCGGGCGACATCGCGCCGCGCGACCAGCGCGACCTGATGGAGCGACCGTTCTTCTCCCTCGCGAAGGCCAAGCGAGTCGCCCCGATCCGCTACCGCGCCGGGGACATCGAGGTCGAAGTCCACGCCGTCCCGGAGCACGGTATGGCGACCATCTGGGACGCCGACGTCCTGATCTGGGCGGCCTCGCAGATCGTTGAGGCGCTGGATCGCGGCCTCGCCACCTCGCGTTTCTTCAGGTTCACCCCCTACCAGCTGCTCGGCGCCATCGGCCGCGCGCGCGGCAAGCGCGACTACATGCTGCTCAAAGGCGCGCTCGCCCGGCTGCAATCCACCGTCATCCGCACCACGATCCGCCAGGGCGAGCATTGGCGTCGCCAGCAGTTCAGCTGGATCAACGAGTGGGAAGAACTGACGACGCGCACTGGGCGCGTCGAAGGCATGGAGTTCGTTCTCCCCGACTGGTTCTACCAAGGCGTCATCGACCGCCGGCTCGTGCTGACCATCGACCGTGACTACTTCGCGCTGACGGGCGGCATCGAGCGCTGGCTTTACCGCGTCGCGCGCAAGCACGCCGGCCGTCAGCCGGGCGGGTGGCGCTTCGATCTGCGCCACCTTCACGTCAAGAGCGCGAGCCTCGCGCGCTTCTCCGACTTCGCGCTCGACATCCGTCGGATCGTCGCGCGACAGCCATTGCCAGGCTACGAACTCACGATCGAGATCGACGCGCGGGCCGTCGTCACCCTGCACATGCAGCCTGTGGGCAGTATGTGGATAAGTCCGTCCGCGCACGGGACTTCAGGCGCTACCCCTATCGGGACGTCCGGCGCAGCCAGCACGGGATTTCGGGCGCGCCAGGGCGAACTTTTCCCAGTCGGCTCAACGGCTAAGACGCCGCCTAACGTCCCTAATCCAGATTCTAACTTCCTGGTTGCTGGAGGCGGCGCGCATTGGGGATCGCGGGCCGGAGCCAAACGCGGGACGCGGCCATGAGCTCGCTCACCCGTGTCGAGCTCCTGTGGCTCGAAAAGCGCGTCGAGCGCTGGATCCGCTTCGGCCGCATCGCCGAAGAGATGATCCTCGACCGGCGCCGACGTGTCGTCGCCTTCGCACCAGACGCTGTGTTCGCCTTCGTACGCTGGGCCGCGAACGAGCATGGCACGATCGTTAGCCGCATTGACATCCTTCGCGCCGTCGCGCCGGGCGAGGCCTGCTCGACGATCCCGTTCGTGACGCCCGGCGGCGAAATCCTGCTGCGTTTGTCCGGCTGGCCGAAGGTGGAGGCGAGCCTCGTCGCCATCGACGCCGTCCAGCGGACAGGCGTCGATCCGGCCGACGCCTGTCCCGATCACTGGCGTCACGTCATGAACCGACTGAGCGCAGGCGAACCGCCGCGCGCTTACTGCCTCGATCGCCATCGCGCCTGGCTCAAGCGTCGGAGGGTTGAGGCATGACCCGGGCGATCCTTGCCGCCGTCACGGTCGCTGGCGTCGGCCTCATCGCCGCCCCCAACGCATTCGATCCCCCGCCGCTTCTCGTGTGGAATGCCTCAGCCAGCGCGCCGCTCGGCCTCTACCGGATCGAGGCTGCCGGCAACCCCACCGTCGGCGACCTTGTGCTCGTCGCGCCAACCGCCGATGTCGCGGCGCTGCTCGCCGAGCGCGGCGCCCTCGCGCCCGGTGTGCCGCTCCTGAAGCGCATGGCAGCGCGCGCAGGCCAGACCGTCTGCCGCATGGGAGAGCGCATCCTGGTCGACGGCCAAGCGGTCGCTACCGCGCGCGACGCCGACCGTCTCGGCCGCCCCTTGCCGCGCTGGAGCGGCTGCCTGCGGCTCGATCCGGGCTTCGTCTTCCTCCTCAACCGGGATGCACCAGACAGCCTCGACGGCCGCTACTTCGGGCCGACGCCCGCAGGCGCCGTGCAGTGCCGTGCCATCCCGCTCTGGACCTCCATGGAGCGCAGATCATGACCGACACCGCATCACAGACCGCGCGCCGGCGGAGCTTTCCGTCCCGGGCCATCGTCCTCGTCGCTTTGCTCGCAGTGCTCATGCTGCCAGCGCTGGCGCACGCCGAGCCACGCGACCCTTACGGCCGCTACATCGCCGAGGCCGCCCAGCGTTTCGCCATTCCGGAGCGCTGGATCCGTGAGGTGATGCGCGTCGAGAGCGCAGGTCGGCCGCGCGCTGTCTCGCATGCTGGGGCTATGGGACTGATGCAGATCATGCCCGGCACCTGGAAGGAGCTGCGCCGCGCCCACGGCCTTGGCGCCGACCCGTTCCAGCCGCGCGACAACATCCTCGCGGGCACCGCCTATCTGCGGCAGATGTACGACCGCTACCGGTCCGTGCGCCTCATGCTCGCCGCCTACAACGCTGGACCGGGCCGTACCGACGCGCACGTCAGTGCCGGTCGACGCCTGCCGGCGGAGACGCGCGCCTACATCGCCGCGCTCGTCCCGGCGCTCACAGGCACGCATTCAGGCGAGCCGTCGCCACCGGTGCAGGTGGCCCAAGCCGATCCGGCGACCGCCCCGCTGTTCGCGCTGGCTGCGCCGCCAAGCGCCCCTTCGGAAGAAGCCGTCCCGCCGTCTGTGCGCCTTTCTCCCGATGAGAGCCGGCTGTTGGCGCTGCTTCGCCGGCTCGACGCTGAGGCACGCCGACCGCAGGCGGCGGGTATGGACGCGCGCGGTCGATCGCCCGTCGCAGGGTCCGACGCCGCTACGGAGCGTGCAACGCCTTCGTCCGCCAGCGTGCTGTTCGCCGTCTCGCGACCTGCGGCATCGACGCCATGAACCCGTGCACCTTACCCAATGGCGATGCGCCGTTCCGGCTGCGCGATCGACTCGACTCCGTGACAAAGCTCGTCGCGTTCCAGGTTAAGGTGCTCAGATCGGCGGATGTGCTGTGGGGGCGCATCCACGGATTGCGAGATAAAAGCACCGACGGCGCTTGGTCGTATGACGTTGAGAACGTGAGCTTTTTCAGTGCCATTGCGACGGATGCGCGCGGCGCATTCTGCCGAAAGCGCAAGGATATCAATGGGCAAAGCGCCATCGCGCGCGTTTTCACGCGGAACTCTCGGCCATGACCGATGGTGACGCCGATCTCACCATCCGGCCCGGCCGCATCCGCGACAAGGGCCCGAGCGCCAAGCGTGCGCAGAGCCTCGTCGCCCAGGTCACACGTGCGGCCCGAAGGGCCGGCCACACAGGCCGCGGCTTCGGGAAGGCAAGCTCCGGCCGCTCGCGATCGCGCTTCGGACGAGGCCGTGCAGCCGCCGTCACGGCGTCGCTGCGCTCGCCGTCGCGGCGCGTCGTCGTCAAGGCGCGCGTCGTGCGCCATCAGGGCGTCCGCTTCCGCGCCGCGTCGCTCGCCACCCACGTCGCGTATCTGAAGCGCGACGGGGTGACCCGGGATGGAGCTGAGGCGCGGCTCTTCAATGAGGTCGGCGACGAGGCCGACGGCCGCGCCTTCGCCGAACGCTGCGGCGAGGACCGGCATCATTTCCGCTTCATCATCAGCCCGGAGGACGCAGCCCGCATGGCCGACCTCAAGGGTTTCACCCGCGACCTGATGGGCCAGGCCGAACGCGACCTCGGCACCAAGTTGGACTGGGTCGCGGTCGATCACTGGAACACCGACAACCCGCACGTCCATGTGCTGGTGCGTGGCGTGGCCGACGATGGCCGCGACCTCGTTATCGCCCGCGACTACATTGCCCAAGGCCTGCGCGCCCGTGCCGAAGCACTGGTCGACCTCGAACTCGGCCCGCGCTCCGAACAGGAGATCCGAGCTGGGCTTGAGAAAGAGGTCTCGGCCGAACGCTGGACCGGCCTCGACCGCGCGCTGCAGGCGGCGTCAGACGAAGGCGGTGGCGTGCTCGATCTGCGCCCGCCGCGCGGGGGCCATGACACCGACCTGCGCCGTCTCATGGTCGGCCGCGCCCAGACGCTCGAACGGCTCGGCCTCGCCGAGAAGCTCGGCCCGGCGTCCTGGAGCCTGAAGCCCGGCGCCGAGGCGACGCTTCGCGAGTTCGGGGCTCGCGGCGACATCATCAAGACCATGCATCGCGCCATGGCGGATCTGAATGCCGAGCGTTCGCTCACCGACTTCGCCATCCATGGCGACCGGCCCGACCCGATGGTCGGCCGGCTGGCGGCGCGCGGCCTCGACGACGAGCTCAAGGGCACGGCCTTAGCCGTGATCGACGGCGTCGACGGCCGCGTCCATCACATCCGCTTCGCCAGCATCGACGCGACCACCGACGTCCCGCCCGGCGGCATCGTCGAGCTTCGCCGTTACACGGACGCGGAGGGTCGCGAGCGCATCGCGCTCGCCGCGCGCTCGGACCTGTCGATCGAGGCGCAGGTGTCGGCCACCGGCGCTACCTGGCTCGACCGCCGCCTTGTCGAGCGCGACAAGCTGCCTGTCGCGGCAAGCGGGTTCGGCGCGGAGGTCGTGGTGGCGCTCGAGCGCCGGGCCGAACATCTCATCGCCGAAGGCCTCGCGCGGCGGCAGGGCCAGCGCGTTGTCTTCGCTGCCGGCCTGATCGGCACGCTGCGCCAGCGCGAACTCGACGGCGCGGCCGCAAAGCTCGCGGCCGAGACGGGACGTCCCTACCGACCTGCAGCGGAGGGTGACCCGGTCACAGGCATCTACGCCCGCCGCCTCGACCTCGCCTCTGGGCGCTTCGCCATGCTCGACGACGGCCTTGGTTTTCAGCTCGTCCCCTGGAAGCCGGCGCTCGACGCGCGCCTCGGCGAGAAGGTGTCCGGCGTCATGCTGCCCGACGGCAGCGTCGAGTGGAGCCTTGGCCGGAAGCGAGGACTGGGTGTTTAGCGCGGCAGAAACCAGACGGTGATGCAATCTTGTTGCTTTGGCGGCAGCGCGCCCGAAACGGACGTTTCGCACCTGACCTCTGCACGGCGAAAGCCTCGCGACCTCAGAGGAATGCGACAGGTGCAAAAATCTTTCATTTTGCACAGGTCGGCCTCGCCGTAACCTCGTTGAGGGCAGACGAAGCTGGTGATAAGCTGGAAATAAAAAAGGCACCCGCAAGGGGTGCCTTTTAAGTTGGGAAGTCGGGAATCCGTTTCCCGAGGGAAACTGCCGATTTGGCCCCGACTTTTCATCTGTGAACATAGGGGCAGGGGGACCGAAAGTCAATGGCTTTGGAAGATTCGGACATAGCGGCCATCGCCGTCTTGCTCTCACCGGAACGGCTGGCAGCGCTCACGGCGTTGACGGGATCGACGCGAATGGCCGTCGAGCTACATCAGGCGACCCTGAGCCTGAATGCGGAGTTGATGAACGTCATTGCCAGCATCGAGCTGGCCCTACGGAATACCGTCTCCGAAAACCTGACCGCATTTTTCGGCGTTCCCGGCTGGCTGATCCGGCCGGTTGCTCCCTTCCAATGGAAGCAGATCGAAAACAATCTCGTCAAAAAGGCTTTGGATAGCGCGCGCCGAGCTGAGTATTCGAAGATGACGCAAGCCCAAAAGGGAGCACTCGACGCGCTCGCTTATCCGAGCGGTCGGCCACCAAATACCTCGCACCTAAAGCGCGCGGTTGATCGGCGGAAGCAAATACATGTTTCGGATGGCAAGATAATTGCCGAAACAACTATGTACTTCTGGAAACGCCTCTACAGCTCCGATTATGAGCAATCCCTGTGGCGCACCACCTTGAAGAGAACTTTCCCAAATAAGAGCCTTAAACGCGCACAGGTAGCCGACAAAATCGAGGACATCTACCAAGCCCGCAACCGTCTCGCGCACCATGAGCCGGTGCTGCACAAGCGTTTCCGCGACACCATCACAGGAATCGAGTTCGTCACCAACAATCTGAGCGCGGCGACGCCCTCGAACACCACACCGCTTGCAAAGCTCATTGCCGATGATCTGAAATCAGTAAAAGACAAGGCAACGGCGCTGCACGATCGCCTTGCGGCGTTCCGTAATCCTTGAATTGTGCGACGGAGCAGATGGTCCGCTCCCGGCCAGCAGCGGTCCATCAGTCCAACTGCTTCTGGTGTCAGCTATCCGGGTTTTGATGCCGTGCTCGGAAGGATGGCAGAGCGCCCACCCGCCATTTTCACGCTGCGCTAGCCGAATGCGCCCCTCGCGCGGTGGAGGCCTTGCCTCTAACGCCTCTCGCACAAACCTGCGCGGACCATGTCCGCCACCAAGATCCTCTGGGGTCAGCTGATCGTCGTCTTCCTCATCGTGCTCGCCGCGGTGTGGGGGGCGACGCAGTGGGTGGCGTGGCGGCTGGGGTTTCAGGCGCAGCTCGGCCCGCCGATGGACATTATCTGGGGCTTTCCTGTTTATCCTCCGCCGGCCTTCTTCCTCTGGTGGTACTGGCATGACGCCTACGCGCCGCGCGTCTTCTACGAGGGCGCGCTCATCGCCGGCTCCGGCGGGTTCGCCGCAATCGGCATCGCGATCGGGATGTCGGTCTGGCGGGCGCGGGAAGCGCGTGACGTCACGACCTATGGCTCGGCGCGGTGGGCCAACGAGGACGAGGTGCGTCGCGCCGGGCTGCTGGCCCCCGACGGCGTCGTGCTCGGCCGGTTCGAGCGGCGCTATCTGCGCCACGACGGACCTGAGCATGTGCTGTGCTTCGCACCCACGCGCTCCGGCAAGGGCGTTGGCCTCGTCGTGCCGACGCTGCTCACCTGGCCGGGCAGCGCCATCGTCCACGACATCAAGGGCGAGAACTGGACGCTGACCGCGGGCTGGCGCGCGCGCTTCGGCCGCGTACTGCTGTTCGACCCGACGAACTCGGCCAGCGCGGCCTACAACCCGCTGCTCGAAGTGCGGCGCGGCCCGAGCGAGGTCCGCGATGTCCAGAACATCGCCGACATCCTGGTCGATCCTGAAGGCGCGCTGGAGCGCCGGAACCACTGGGAGAAAACCAGCCATTCGCTGCTCGTCGGCGCAATCCTGCACGTGCTCTACGCCGAGGCCGACAAGACGCTCTCCGGTGTCGCGAACTTCCTGTCCGATCCGCGCCGGCCGATCGAGGCGACGCTCGCCGCCATGATGGCGACGCCGCATCTTGGCGACCGGCCGCACCCGGTGGTGGCGAGCGCGGCGCGTGAGCTCCTCAACAAGTCGGACAACGAGCGCTCCGGCGTCCTCTCGACCGCCATGAGCTTCCTCGGCCTCTACCGCGATCCTGTGGTGGCTGAGGTGACAAGCCGCTGCGATTGGCGCATCGCCGATCTGATCGAGGGGTTCGGGCCGGTCTCGCTCTACCTCGTCGTGCCTCCCTCCGACATCGTACGCACGAAGCCCCTCGTGCGCCTCGTGCTCAACCAGATCGGCCGGCGGCTGACCGAGACGCTGGAGAACACCCGCCGCCGCCACCGCCTGCTGTTGATGCTGGACGAGTTTCCCGCGCTCGGCCGGCTCGACTTCTTCGAGACCCAGCTCGCCTTCATGGCGGGCTACGGCATCCGCTCCTTCCTGATCGCCCAGTCGCTGAACCAGATCGAGCGCGCCTACGGGCCGAACAATGCCATCCTCGACAATTGCCATGTCCGCGTCGCCTTCGCGACCAACGACGAGCGCACCGCCAAGCGTGTGTCCGACGCGCTCGGCACCGCGACCGAGATGCGGGCGATGAAGAACTACGCCGGCCACCGGCTCTCGCCCTGGCTCGGGCATCTGATGGTGAGCCGGCAGGAGACGGCGCGCCCGCTGCTGACGCCGGGCGAGATCATGCAGCTGCCGGCGGGCGACGAGATCGTGCTCGTCTCCGGCTCTCCGCCAGTGCGCGCGAAAAAGGCGCGCTACTACGATGATCCGCAACTCAAGGCGCGCGTGCTGGCGCCGCCGAAGCCCGACGTCCCGGCCTGCACGCCGCGGGCGACCGACGATTGGAGCGGCCTGCCGGTCGTCGCCGTGCCGAAGCCCGCGAGGTCCGCGCGCGAATCCGAAGACGACGACGGCGGCATCCGCCGCGAACCCGCCTTGCCCGAGCACGAGCAGGTCGCGCCTGAGCCCGGTCCGACTGCGGAGAAGGAGTTCGCCTTCCTCGACGAGGAGGCCGACGACGACGTGGCCCGCGCCCGCGCAATGAATGCCCGCATGCGCGGCGTCGCGCGTCAGGCCGCGCTCGACCCCGGCGATGGCATTGCCTTGTGACCAGACGCGGGAGACGACCGATGCGCACCAAGACCACGATCCGCATCCCGCCTGCGCTCTGCGCCCGGCTCGCCGATTATGCCGCGCGCAAGCGCGTGAGCCAGTCGGCCGTGGTCGAAGCCGCGATCGACAGTTTCCTGTCGCCCGACGGCTCCGAGCGCCTTGAAGCCGCGCTCGCCCGCCGCCTCGACCGCCTGACCCGCAGCGCCGAACGGCTCGAGCGCCACGTGACGATCGGCAACGAGGCCGTCGCCCTCTTCGTCCGCTTCTGGCTCACCGCCACCCCGCCACTGCCCGACACGCTGCAGGCCGCGGCCCAGGCCAAGGGCAAGGAGCGCTACGAAGCCTTCATTGAGGCGCTCGGACGGCGGCTGGCGAAGGGCAACATGCTGGCGGAGGAGGTCACAAAAGACGTTCGATAGGCGTCTGGGGCTCTCGACAGCCGGATCGCGCTTTCCGATCTGCCACCAACGGTCGAAACCGCCGACAAGCAGGTCGCCTCGGGGATCGTCGAGATCGACGGCGCGGACGTAGTTGCCTTGTTCAGGCGCGACGGCGCTTCGCGCAAGCCGGCGTCGGTCCGGCGCTTCCGCCGCTCGAAGAAATCGGAGTGGGAATGGATCGCGCGTCCGGTTGACGGCGTGCCCGTGACCGCGGCGGACGTGATCATCATGCGCAAGGAGTTTGAGCGCTGCGAACGCGCTTGGGGATTGTTCGACGCGAGCGCGGCCGAGAGCGGCCCGAAGGCATCAACACAAGCCAAGCGCGCCGCTGGGCCGGGCGCGCCGCCGAAACATGATTGGGACGCCTTCGCGGGTGCCATTGCCCGGCGCGTGCATGATCATGGTATGCCGGTCAGCCAAGGCGAGCTGGTGCGCGATATGATGGACTGGTTCGCGGGCCGGGAGGACTTCCCGCCGCCCGACGAGCGGACGGTGCGGCGGAAGGTGTCGGCGATCTGGAGGGAGCTGGCTTCAAACAGCGAATTATGAAACTGTTCGGAGTAGATTGGTTAACTCCCGGTCCGAGCATTCGAGCGTTGACGGTCCGAGAGAAGGTTGCGGATGCTGCAACCTAGTTTGAGGTGTCACGGTCTTCATCGAGGAACTTGCGAAGGCTTTCAAGGTCTGGAAGTAGGCGCGCCACGAACTCGGGAGGGAATGCAATAGCGATCCGCGCGATATCCGGAGCAAGCGCATTGATGGTTTCCGCTCGGAAACTTCGGCCTGCATCGGTGATGCAAACAAGTTTGGACCGACCATCCTGCGGGTTCTTGCGGAACTCGATCAGACCCTCGCGTTCCAAGACAGTCAAGGAATGCGTCATAGAATTCTTTGGCACCTGAAAGGCCTGCGCAAGGGCAAGCGGTGTCTTGCCATCGCCAAGACGCACCAAATGGTTCAGGACCGAGAACTGTGCTGCAACGAAGCCCGGTGGCAACCGGGCCTCCAGAAGGCTGCGCGACAGCTGCCCGATGATCCCGATCTCGTTGAAGAGCCTGAAATAGTCGGGCATTACACTTTCAGGCATTCATGATCCTGCTTTCAAGGGGCCAACGCGGGCTGGTTCCAACAACAGGGCCATAGCCGATGCGTGCTAGCATTTGAACCGTGCCCCCCTCAGGCGCAAGGCGCGCATGTACTTGGCGGAACGGCCCCGCCATCTCAGGGAACTCCTGCAATGCCTGGCTTAGGGGCTGAAACCCGAGGCCTTGTGCCGTCGCGGCGAGGTTGATCCTTAGCCAATTAGCTCCGGTGTCAATCTGCGTTTCGCGGCTGTTGTCGGCTGTAACCAGCCAGACATGCCCCATCGCCGTATCGGCATTCGCGTAGACGGCATCCATGCCGGCCTTGAAGGCAAAACTCGTTGGGTCCGCGGCGATTTTGCGGTTGAACATGCCTGTCAGATGCATCGCCTCGAACATCGGTCCGGAGAAATCGATCCCGTCCGGGTTTGCATCCACTTCCCGGCGACCGATGCGGAACAGATCGACGCTTTCCTGATAGGTGTGGGGCGTCGTGACCTCGATCCGCAGCGCCTCGCGCGTCAGCGCCCGCAATTCGGCAACTTCGGCTGGGTCCACGGTGCCGCTGAACCGCGCTCCGTTCCGGACGGCCGTCGCCATCTGCGTAAGCATCTCCGATGCAAGGTTACGGCTCACGTCGAACGGTTCCTTGTTTGAGCGCCGGGAAGGAACCAACGCGAACAGAGGGTCACGCGCGATCGCCTGGTCCGGCGTCAAGGTAATGCGGGCTATTGGACGCTGGTCGAGAGCCGTGGCGCTGCTGCCCTGCGGGAACAAGGCTACCTCTGCCCGATGCCCATCCTCGGCCGCGGCCATCCGCAGAAGCTCAAGAAAACACCCAAGGCCAATGGTGATCTGCCTATTGAAAGGATCAGTATGCGGCAAGAGCCGATCGCGATCGACATACAGTGTGATGACGCCAGCTTCGGACAAATCGGCCAGCCAAGGCTGGCGATTATGCGGGTTCGGGGCAAGCAGCGCCCAAGAGAGGGCCCGCATGCGAGGGTCCTCATAGTTGCCCGCTCGATCCCAAGGAAGTTGGGCCGTTTGCGGCGTCCGAGTGACTGCATAACCAAAGGCGCCGCCCGCTGCCAGAACAGCGACACCGCCAACAAGAAAGATCATTTTACGTCGTGATAAGCTCATCGCCATTCTCCTAGTTCGATAAAGAACAATCTAGTTCTTTGTCGAACTATTGTCAAGGGGCGATGGCGCACAGGGAACCAGAACTGGACCGCCGCTTCCGCTTGCAAACACGACAGATCGGTTCCGACACGCAACAAAAAGGGATCAAGCATGTCGAAACACCCAGCCGGGTCGGGAGCGCCCTCCAAGGACGATTGGGGCGCCTTCACCGACACCATCGCCCATAGCGCGAGGTACATCACAGTCCCCGGAAAACCACTCAATGATGAATTGCAGCAAGTAACTCAGGCTAACAGATGGCCTGCACCAGCCTTGGCTTGGCCCGCAGCATATCGCCGACCTGTTCGAGCCCGGCGCGAAGGGGATCGTCGAGCAGGTGGGCGTAGCGCTGCGTGGTCTGAACCTGCGTGTGGCCGAGGAGCTTGCCGATCATCGGCAGCGTCATGCCGCCGGACACGAGCAGCGACGCGAAGGTGTGGCGCAGATCATGAATTCGGACGGTGGGCAGTTCGGCCTTCGCCCGGACGTCTTCCCAGAACCGCTTGATGTCCTGAAGCGACTTGCCCTTGGCCTCGCCCGGAAACACCCATTCGCAATCTTCGGGCACGCGCTGCCGGATCGTGCGCAGCAACGCGGCGGCAGAGGCGCTGATCGGCGCGCGATGTAGTCGGCGTTGCTTCGTGGTGGCGGCGGGTTTGATCCAGACGGCGCGCTTCCTCCTCGATCCTGCCGAGGCCAGCGCCATGGTCGATGCTATGGAAGAAGCCGTTAAAGGCGGCTGGTATGCGATTGCGCGAGGCGCGGGTGTGTCCGAGGCGGATTGCGCGACCATCGCCAATGCCTTCGCCTATCCTGGCTTCCGCAGGTGAAGGCCCGAAGGGTTGTGAAGCCATGTTCCGGTTAAGCGGTATCCGCGCGCGCGAAGTGAGCGCCAAGTGAAAGACCGCTTCGAAACCCTTCGCCTCAAGGAGGGGCGCCCCTTTAGGTTCTTCCCGGCGCATTTTGTATGCGGGCGGCGGCAGCGCGAACCATCGCCAGCGGCAAAGGTGCGAACCGGGTTCGCACCCGGAGAGGTTCGCGGGTTCGCGCCCGGGTTCGCGCGGTATCAGTCTGCGAAGGGATCAAGGATCGCGACGCCTGTCCGGGCGACGTCGGCGATGTTCCGCGTGACGAGCATCAAGTCGTGGACTTTGGCGGTTGCCGCCAGCAACCCATCGATCAGCGGCAGTGGATCGGGGACGCTCAAGAGCGCCCAGGCCTCGGCAACGGGCTCGTCAATGGGA
>JBKDKQ010000017.1:0-3148 GCA_046344875.1 Labrys sp. (in: a-proteobacteria)
GCTGGCCGTAACAGCTTAATCCAGAGACTTACCCCCTTAGGAGGCACACAGGTCCGTGTCTCTTGGGGGGTATTTTTCTCGACCCAAAAACTCTGGAAAAAATGTGAACCCGTAATTCGTTGATTATGCTTTGTCTTTCCCCCCTCTGCCCCGGTCAGCCCTGTCACACCTGTGTCACAGCAGCGACTCTCGGGATCGGCAAAAGCGGGCAGAAAACTGGCTTCATGCAGTTGACCCCATGACTCGCACCCTGCTACGCTCTGATCCGTAACAGGTTGATCCGGAAAGGAAATTTGTGGCACTAGGGCCGCGCGCAAAGCAAGCGCCCCAAACGGGCGCCCCAGAACGCCGCGTTAGCTCAGTGGTAGAGCACACCATTGGTAATGGTGAGGTCGACAGTTCAATCCTGTCACGCGGCACCAGTTCTTCCGGAAGAATAAAGCGGCGAACCCGGTCGCGCGTTCTCGCGCACAGGTGATGACGGTGATGGTGCGGACAACGGCGCCGCTGTCGACAACGCCGCCTTCCGCCTGTGATTGTGGTATTGAGATAACTCCGCTTCTCGTTGGATGGCGCACGGACCGCGCACAGTCATTCCGCGTCCGCGTTCGCATTCTCTCTAAGTGGAACAATGCGCCCGTGACGCCTACACTTGGCGTCTGACGCTGCGTCCGGGCAGCGCTGGAACGAGGGAGCGCCCAAATGACACAACCTGTGCGAAAGACGATACTTGGTGCCTTTGTCGTTGCTCTGAGCCTCTTCACTGCGCCCGTTATAGCCTCGGCTGGCAGTTACAATGACGGTGGCGGCTATGCGAATGGCGGCTACAAGAACAATTCGGGCGGGTACGTCGAAGAGCAATACGTCGTCAAGAAGAAATGCTTCTACAAGCGCGTCCGCTACTACGACGAACGTTACTATGAGTACCGTTATCGTCGGGTGAAGGTCTGCCGCGACGTCTATTGATCGGTCGCGGTCGGCGGCCATCTGACGCACCTGCAGTCGATCAAGGCTAAACGACCGGGGGCCGGATGCGGTCCCCGGACGAGATGTGACTCTGACCCGCGCGGACTCCGCGGCGGCCTCACCCCATCGGGCTGACGCCGATCAGATAGGCGTGCAGCCAGAAGACGAAGCCGAGATAGAGAGCGAGGCCGCCGACGACCGCAATCGTGTCGCTCGTCTGCCAACCCGCCGCCGGCGGGATCGGGGCCGCGTCGGCACGCCGCTTCAGCGAGATGCGGGCGACGACGGCCCAGACGAGAAAGCCGCCGAAAAGCAGGATCGAGCCGAGATCGCCGTTCGTCAGAAGATGCGCCGTGGCCCACAGCTTCACGGCGAGCAGCATCGGGTGCTTCGCCTTCGCGCGGATGAGACCCGGGATCTGCGAGGCGATCAGGAGGATGAAGACCGGCAGGTTCAACAGCATCGCGACATGGGCGAGCGCCGCAGGCGGCTCCCAGACCGGTATGTATCCGGCTGAGCGGTAGAGGCCATACCCCCAGATCGTCAGCACGAAGCCGGCAATGGCGAGGAGCGAATAGAGGCCCTTGTACCCGCCCTCGCCGAGGCGGGCGCGCAGGCTCGCCCGGGCGCTGCGGTTCATGGTGAAGGCGTGGACCCCGAGAAACAGCACCAGCCCGAGGATGAGGATCGACATGTCAATGGCTCGCAACGTCAGGAAACCCGATCATGCTCGCACCCGCGCGAGCCCGACGCAAGCAAGGCACCGCCCACGTCCGCGGTCATGAGCGGCCGCGAGCGAACGCTTTTAGGGCGTGTCTTTCATCGTGACGCCCCTTCCGTGTCTCGATCCGTTCCGGTATGGAAGCGCTCGAAAAAGGGGTTCAGCGTCGCATGAGCAGCAGCGGATTGATGGCCGGCAAGCGGGGCCTGATCATGGGCGTCGCCAACAACCGGTCGATCGCATGGGGGATCGCCAAGGCCTGCAAGGGGCATGGCGCACAGATCGCCCTGACCTATCAGGGTGAGGCCTTGAAGAAGCGGGTCGAACCGCTGGCGGCCGAACTCGACGCCCTCGTCGCCGGCCATTGCGACGTCACCGACGGCGCGACGATCGACGCCGTGTTCGATACGCTGCGCGAGGCCTGGGGCAAGATCGACTTTCTCGTCCACGCCATCGCCTTCTCGGACAAGGACCAGCTCGACGGTCGCTACATCGAGACGACCGAGGACAATTTCACGAAGACCATGCTGATCAGCGTCTATTCCTTCACGGCCGTCGCCCAGCGCGCCGAGAAGCTGATGAGCGATGGCGGATCGATGCTGACGCTGACCTATTACGGCGCCGAGAAGTGGATGCCGCACTACAACGTCATGGGCGTCGCCAAGGCCGGCCTCGAGGCGAGCGTGCGCTACCTCGCCGCCGATCTCGGCGAGAAGGCGATCCGCGTCAACGCGATCTCGGCCGGCCCCATCAAGACGCTGGCGGCGTCGGGCATCGGCGACTTCCGCTACATCCTGAAGTGGAACGAGTACAACGCGCCGCTGCGCCGCACCGTGTCGATCGACGAGGTCGGGGAGGCTGGCGCCTATCTCCTCTCCGACATGTCGCGCGGCGTCACCGGCGAGATCCACCATGTCGATGCCGGCTACCATGTCGTGGGCATGAAGAACCCGACGGCGCCCGACATCACGGTCAACGGCAAGGATTGAGGCCGGCAGGCCGGATCGGCACACAGACGCCATGGCCAGCCCGACGCTCTATTTCCTGCGCCATGGCGAGACCGACTGGAATGTCGAGGGCCGGCTGCAGGGGCAGCGCGACATCCCGCTGAACGACGTCGGACGGGTCCAGGCCGAGGAAGCAGGCCATAAGCTCGCCGCCCTCCTGCCGCGCCCCGAGGATCTGCGCTGGCAGGTCTCGCCCATGTCCCGCACTCGCGAGACCGCCGAACTCGCGCGCGAGGCGATCGGCCTGCACCGCGTCGGCTATCACCTCGACGATCGTCTGAAGGAACTCACCTTCGGCGCCTGGGAGGGCCTGATACCAACGGCCGTTGCGGCTGACTCGCGGGGGATTCCCATCGTCGTGCGAGCGTGATTCAAGGTGGCATGGAGGGTCCATGCCATGGCCAAAGCGATCGCGATCACGGGTGAGTGGACGGCGGTGGAGTTACGGCGGCTG
>JBKDKQ010000018.1:0-89244 GCA_046344875.1 Labrys sp. (in: a-proteobacteria)
CTTGCCTGTAGAGAGCCGCATCCCCGCCACCCTCGCGCGTGCCCAACCGACCCCATCCGTCGTGCTGCGCACGACACCTTCCCCTTGCCGCAGCAAGGGGAAGGAGCCGCGCCCTTCCCTCCCCGACCGACGGGTCGGGGAGGGTGCCGGGCAACGCCCGGCGGGAGGGGTCGTCGCCGCCGCGCCAACATTCGTCGACCGTCAGTCGCATCCCTGCCACCGCGCCAACGTTTGCCGACAGATGGTCGCATCCTCGCCGCCGCGCCAACGCTTGCCTGTAGAGAGCCGCATCCCCGCCACCCTCGCGCGTGCCCAACCGACCCCATCCGTCGTGCTGCGCACGACACCTTCCCCTTGCCACAGCAAGGGGAAGGAGGGGCGTCCTTGCCGACCAAACCGTACGTCTCTTGACTTCCGGCATTTGTGATCACAAAAGTGCGAGCACATCATCCGTCCGAAAGCCGCGCCATGACCCTGCACCAGACCAACCTGACGACCGCCGAGCTTCGTGCCATCGACGCGGCGCACCACATGCACCCGTTCACCGACACGAAGGGGCTCAATGCCGAGGGCGCGCGCGTCATCGTCAAGGCAAAGGGCGTCTATCTGTGGGACTCGGACGGCAACGCCATCATCGACGGCATGTCGGGCCTGTGGAACGTCAATATCGGCCATGGCCGTCAGGAAGTGATCGAGGCGGTCTACAAGCAGCTCCAGCAGCTCGACTTCTACAACACCTTCTTCAAGACGACCCATCCGCCGGCGATCGAATTGTCGCGCATTCTCGCCGAAGTGACCCCGCCGCAGTTCAGCCGCGTCTTCTTCACCGGGTCGGGCTCTGAATCGAACGACACCATCATCCGCATGGTGCGCCATTACTGGGCCGCTCTCGAGAAGCCGACCAAGAGCGTCATCATCTCGCGCCGCAACGGCTATCACGGCTCCACCATGGGCGGCGCATCGCTCGGCGGCATGAAGCCAATGCACGAGCAGGGCGGCCTGCCCATTCCCGGCATCGTCCATATCGCCCAGCCCTACTGGTATGGCGAGGGCGGCGACATGAGCCCGGAGGATTTCGGCCTGTGGGCGGCGAACGAACTCGATCGCACCATCGAGGCGATCGGGCCTGAAAACGTCGCGGCCTTCATCGGTGAGCCGATCCAGGGCGCGGGCGGCGTCATCATCCCGCCGGCGACCTATTGGCCACGCGTTCAGGAGATCTGCCGCAAGCACGACATCCTGTTCATCTCCGATGAGGTGATCTGTGGCTTCGGTCGCACGGGCAAGTGGTTCGGCTGCGAGTGTTTCGGCACGACGCCTGATCTGATGGCGATGGCGAAGGGCATTTCGTCGGGCTATCAGCCGCTCGGCGCCGTCATGGTCGCGGACCGGGTCGCGGATGTGATCGCCAATGCCGGCGACTTCAACCATGGCTACACCTATTCCGGCCATCCGGCCGCCTGCGCCGCCGCGATCGCCAACATCCGCATCCTGCGCGAGGAAGGCATCGTCGATCGCGTCGCCAACGACATCGGCCCCTACATGCAGAAGCAGTGGCTGGCGCTCGGCGATCACCCGATGGTCGGCGAGGCCCGCATGGTCGGCCTGATCGGCGCGCTCGAACTCACGCCCAACAAGAAGACGCGCGCGTCCTGGCCGGTGGAGACGGGAACCGTGGGCATGATCACCCGCGACTACTCGTTCCAGAACGGGCTCGTGATGCGTGCGACGCGCGACACGATGATCATCGCGCCGCCGCTCGTCATCACGCATGACGAGGTCGACGACCTGATGAAGCGCGCGAAGAAGACGCTCGACGACGCCTGGGGCGAGGTGAAGCGCCGCGGCTACGTCTGAGGCGCGGCGGATCCCGACCATGACCGACGGCCGTCTCATCGCCGGCGTCGACGCCGCCCGCGCCGACGCCTTCCACGCAAGCGAGAGCGAGCGCTATGCCGCCGCCCGGCCGCGCTCGGCGGCGATGGCATCCGCCCTCGCCGACGGGTTCTATGACGGCGTGCCGATGCACTGGATGCGGGACTGGCCGACGCCCTTCCCGATGCACGTCGCCGAGGCGGTCGGTGCCTCGATCACCGACATTGACGGCCATGTGCTCGCTGATTTCTGCCTCGGCGACACCGGGTCGATGTTCGGGCACTCGCCCGAGCCGATCGCGCGCGCGATCCGGGAGCAGGCCGGCATCGGGCTCACCTATATGCTGCCGACGCCGGCGGCGAGCCAGATCGGCCCGCTGCTGCGCGAGCGCTTCGGCCTGCCGCACTGGCAGGTCGCGACGACCGCGACGGACGCCAACCGCTTTGCCCTGCGCATGGCCCGCGCGGTCACCGGCCGCTCCAAGATCCTCGTCTTCAACGGCTGCTATCACGGCTCGGTCGAGGAGACCTTCCTGCGGATGCGCGACGGTGCCCCGATCCTGCGCCCCGGCGTGCTCGGCCAGGACCGCGATCTCACCCGGACCAGCGTCGTCGTCGAGTTCAACGATGTGCCGGCGCTCGAGGCAGCGCTCTCCCGCCGCGATATCGCCTGCGTCATCACCGAGCCGGTGCTGACCAATTGCGCCATGGTGCAGCCGGAACCGGGCTTCCTCGACGCCGTGCGGCGGCTGACGCGCGCGACCGGCACCCTGCTTCTCATCGATGAGACCCACACGATCTCGACGGGTCCGGGCGGATACACGGCGCGCCACGGGCTCGAGCCCGACATTTTCGTCTGCGGCAAGCCCATCGCCGGCGGCATTCCGGCCTCGATCTGGGGCTTCACAGACGCCGTCGCGAAAGGCTTCACCGAAGCGCGCGCCAGAAATCCAGGCTATTCCGGCATGGGCACGACGCTGTCGGCCAATGCGCTTGCTCTTGCCTGCATGTATGCGGCGCTGACAGAAGTCATGACCGATGCCGCCTATGCCCATATGGAGAGCCTCGCCGAGCGGCTCGATCAGGGCTTGTCGGCGGTGATCACGCGGCGTGGTCTGCCCTGGCACGTCGCGCGGGTCGGCGCCCGGATCGAGTTCATCTTCGCACCCGCGCCGCTCAGGAACGGCACGGAGGCCGAGGCGACCCACATCGCCGCCCTCGAGCGCGCCGTGCATCTCGGGCTTCTCAACCGCGGCGTCCTGATCGCGCCCTTCCACAACATGATGCTGATCTGTCCGGCGACGACGGCGGCCGATGTCGACCGGCTCGTCGCAGCGTTCGACGATGTGACCAAGGCTTTGACGCAATGATCTCTCCGTCCGGCTCCCATCCCGACGAGGCCCGCGCCTTTCTTGACGCCCACCCGGATGTCGAGGCGATCGACATCCTGCTGACCGATCTCAACGGCATTGGCCGCGGCAAGACGATCCGCCGGCACGAACTGCTGTCGATCTACGAGAGCGGCCGCCATCTTCCCGGCTCGATCCTCGGGCTCGACATCTGCTCCGAGGATGTGGAGGAGACAGGCCTCGTCTGGGAAGACGGCGACGCCGACCGCCGGGCCTGGCCGATCCCCGGCACGCTGACGACCATGGCCTGGACGACGCCGCGCCGGGCGCAGGTGCTTCTTTCGCAATACGAGCTCGACGGCTCGCCCTCCCCCGCTGATCCACGCCATGCACTGGCGCGTCAGACGGCCGCTCTCAAGGCAAAGGGTTTCGGGTCAGTCGCAGCCTTCGAGGTGGAGTTCTATCTGCTCGATCCGACCGACGGGCCGGACGGCAAGCCGCGTCCGGCTTCCTTCCTTCTCTCCGGCCGCTCCTCGCGCGGGACCGACGTCTATTCGGTCGAGGTTCTCGACGAGATGACGCCGCTCTTCGCCGATGTCTATGCCGGCGCCAAGGCCATGGGCCTGCCGCTCGAGACGCTGATCTCGGAGTATGCGCCTGGCCAGTTCGAGCTGACGCTGCATCACCGCCCGGACGTGCTGAAGGCCGCGGATGACCTGATCCTGACGAAGCGGCTCTTGCGTGCCGTAGCCCGTCGGCACGGCGCCCAGGCCTGTTTCATGGCAAAGCCCGTCGCGGGCTATGCGGGATCCGGCATGCACCTGCACCTCTCCTTCACCGACACGAAGGGCGACAACGTCTTTGCCGATGTCGGCGACGGTCTGTCGACGCCGCTTCTGCACGCGATCGGCGGCCTGAAGCAGACGCTTCCCGACAGCATGGCGGTTCTCGCGCCGCATTCGAATTCCTGGCGCCGTTTCGCCGCCAACTCCTATGCCCCGGTCTCGGCGACCTGGGGCGTCAACAACCGCTCGGTCGCGCTTCGCGTGCCCGCGGGTTCGCCGAAGGGGCGGCATCTCGAGCACCGCGTCGCCGGCATCGACGCGAACCCCTATCTCGTGGCGGCGCTGACGGTCGCCGGCGCGGTGAAGGGAATCGACGCAGGCACCGATCCAGGCCCCGCCGTCACCGGCAACGGCTATGTGCAGAGTTCGAGCGTCGCGATCCCGGCCGACTGGCGCTCGGCGCTTGACGTCATGGCGACATCGGACTTCGCGGCGGATGCGCTCGGCGCCCGCTTCCGTGACGTGTTCGTCGCCGTGAAGCGGGCGGAACTGGCGCGGACGATGCGCGAGATCCCCGACATCGACTACCGGCTCTATCGCGACATCGTCTGACGTCGCGCCGGGGTCAGGGTCAGGCCGCGAGCCCGAGGGCCCGCATTGGCTGCGCGAACTCGACCGCGATGTCGGCATCGGTCTGCCGTGCGACCCTGCCGTCGACGCTTGTGCCGTCGGCGAACTCGATGCGGACCGCCGTGCCGACCTTGGCCGCAGGGACCGCCGTGGCGCGGCAGCCGCCCTCGCTGATGTCGATCAGTCTCGCGGGATAGCCGCGATCGGCCACGACGATCGTGACGCTCTCCGCGTTCGCCTTGCGCAGCGCGCGTCGGCGCTCATCCACATCCTTGACGACGGCGGACAGGAACGCCTCGACGTCGAGCGCGATGCGATCGGACACTTCGCTCAGCGTCCGGGATGCGTTGCGGACGGTTCCGGCCTCCGATGACGTCGCCTTGATCGCGGAGCTGACGCCGCGCGCGTTCTGCGTTGCCTGGACGGTGCCGTCCGATGCCATCTGGACCGACCGGGCGATCTCGCCCGTCGCCGCGTTCTGCTCCTCGACGGCGGCCGCGATCGTCGCCGTGACCTTGTTGATGTCGCTCACCGCGAGCGTTATCGCCCGGATCGCGGCGACCGCGGCCGAGGTCGAGGCCTGCACGCCGGAAATCTGCGTCGCGATCTCGTCGGTCGCCCGCGCGGTCTGGCTTGCCAGCGTCTTCACCTCGGAGGCGACGACCGCAAAGCCCTTGCCCATTTCGCCGGCCCTCGCCGCCTCGATCGTCGCGATGAGCGCGAGGAGATTGGTCTGCTCGGCGATGTCACGGATGATGCCTATCACGGCGCCGATCTTGTCGGCCGCTGCCGCCAGAGACGAGACGTCGCGGTCGCTCGCGCTCGCGGTCTCGGCCGCCTTCGCGGCGATCGTGTTCGCCTTGTAGATCTCCTGCGCGATCTCGCGGATCGAGGCCGACAGTTCCTCGGCAGCGGCAGCAACGGAGCGGACGTTGGACGAGGCGCCGTCCGACGCGCTCTCGGCCGCCAGAGCTTCGGAAGCAGCCTGCGTCGCTACCTCGCTCAGCTTCCCTGCCGTTTCCCGCATCGCGGTCGTCTCATGGCCGAGCGATCCGAGCGTGCTCGAAATGCGACCGCGGAACTCTTTCAGGAGCCCCTCGATATGAACCTGACGCAGGCGTTCCTTCTCGCGTTCGCTCGCCGCCGAATTCTCGAGTTCGACGCGCCGGATCGCATTCTCCGAGAAGGTTGAGAAGGTCGACAGCATCGTCCTGAACTCGTCGATCGGGTTGTCCGTGTCGACAGAGGCCGACATGTCGTTTCCGGCGAGCCGCCGCATCGCCTGCGACAATCGCGCGACCGGTGCCGCCACAAGGCGGATCGCACCGAAAACGAGGCCGATGCAGAGGGCAATCTGGAGCACGAACATCCCAAACGTCACATAATTCGCGAGCTGGGCGACCGAGGCGGCACCGGCTTGCGCCGCCGAATTGGATTGCTCGAGCTTTTCGGACAGCGCTTCCATCGCGGTTTCAAGTGCCGAAAAGCGATCCCCGAATGCCGGCAGTTGCGACGCCGCTTCATCAGTCTTGCCGGCAACGGCCAGGTCGATGATGGTCGCTGCGAGGGTGATGTACTCCTCGAGCGGCGCCGCGACGGTGCCGAGAGCGGCGCGCACGTCCGGCTGGAGATCGAGCGCGTTCTGGTCGGCGATCGCGCCTCGGAACGCCTGCGACATTTCCTCCAGCTCGGTCACCCGCGCCTGAAGCGTTGCGGTGTCGCCGACCTTCTGGGCGTAGAGGCCCTGATAGAGGATCCCGCGCAGACCGTCATGGAACATGTCGGCCGTCATGTGGTTGCGCATGGCCGACAGCATGGTCGCCGATTCGGCGTTGGCCTGAACCAGCCGGTTGGTGACGATGACGCTGGCGCCCATCGAAAACGCGGCGACAAGGGCCAGAGCGCTGCATGCGCCGAGGACAATCGTTCGAATGCGCACGGATGATCTCCAACCAGCGGACAAGGCGTGTCCCCGCGGACGGCCACACGTGGCATTCGAACCCGCGATGGTTATCTTTTACCGTTCACTCATTAACCAATTACTAGCCAACACAAAAACCACAGGACTTTTTTGTGTTTGATCGCTCTACCGATCAGTGCGTGCGCGCGAAGGTCTCGTCAAAAGAATAGCCGGCTCCGCGAACGGTGCGGATCGGATCCACCTCGCGCGCCCGCACGATCGCCTTCCGCAAGCGACCAACGTGAACGTCGACGGTCCGCTCGTCGATATAGACGTCGCGCCCCCACACGCCGTCGAGAAGCTGCTCGCGCGCGAAGACACGGCCGGGCGACTGCATCAGAAACTCGAGCAGGCGGAATTCCGTCGGTCCGAGGTGGATCTCGCGGTTGGCGCGGTGCACGCGCTTCGTTTCGCGATCGAGCGAGATGTCGCCGGCCCGCAGCACCGAGGCGACATGCTCGGGCTTCGCACGACGCAGGAGCGCGCGGACGCGGGCGAGCAGTTCCGGCACCGAGAACGGCTTGACCACATAATCATCCGCGCCCGTCGCAAGGCCGCGCACCCGCTCGGTCTCCTCGCCCCGCGCCGTCAGCATGATCACCGGCAGCCGTTCCGTCTCGGGCCGCATCCGCAGGCGGCGGCAGAGTTCTATCCCCGAAAGGCCCGGCAGCATCCAGTCGAGCAGCACGAGATCGGGGACGACCTCACGGAGGCGGATCTCCGCCTCATCGCCTCGCGCCACGGCGTCGACCGCATAGCCTTCGGCCTCGAGATTGTACCGCAACAAGAGCGTAAGGGGCTCTTCGTCTTCAACGATCAGCACACGCGCGGGCATTCTGGCGGTCACCTCAGCTGTTCGTCGGCTTCACATATTCGACGGAGGTGAAGCTCGACGTGTCATTCTTCGGCCGCTCGCCGGCGAGGGTCTCGCCGGTAGCGAGGTAATGGACGGTTTCGGCAATGTTCGTCGCGTGGTCGCCGATGCGCTCGATGTTCTTGGCGCAGAACAGAAGATGCGTGCAGAAGCCGATGTTGCGCGGGTCTTCCATCATGTAGGTGAGCAACTCTCGGAAGAGCGAGGTGTACATGGCATCGATCGCGCCATCCGATCGCCAGACTTCGGCCGCGACCTCGAAATTGCGCTGAGCGTAGGCATCGAGAACCTGCTTGAGCTGGTCGAGCACGAGATCGGCCATGTGGTCGAAGCCACCGAAGAACTTGGCGGGCTGCGTCTGGCCGTTGAGCGCGACGACGCGCTTGGCGATGTTCTTGGCCAGATCGCCGATCCGCTCGAGATCATTCGACACGCGGATGGCCGAGATGACCTCGCGCAGATCGGTTGCCATGGGTTGACGACGGGCGATCAGAAGGATGGCGCGCTCCTCGACGGACGCCTGCAGGGCGTCGACCGTGCCGTCGAGCGCAATCACCCGCTGCGCAAGCGCGGCATCGCGCTTGATCAGCGCGTTGACGGAATCGACCAGCGCCTTTTCGGCGTAACCGCCCATTTCGGCGATCATGTTGCGCAGAGCGCGCAATTCCTGGTCGAAGGACGTGACGATATGGTCGGACATGGGGGCCTCCGCGCCGCGCATCTCTGACATCAGCCGAACCGACCGGTGATGTAGTCCTGCGTCCGACGATCCTTGGGGTTGGTGAAGATCTGCTCGGTTTCGCCGGTCTCGACCAGCGTCCCCAGATGGAAGAAGGCCGTGCGCTGCGAGACGCGCGCCGCCTGCTGCATCGAATGGGTGACGATGATGATCGTGAAGTTCGCCCGCAATTCGTCGATCAACTCCTCGATCCGGGCGGTCGCGATGGGGTCCAGCGCCGAACACGGTTCGTCCATCAGGATGACTTCCGGCGAGACGGCGATGGCCCGCGCGATGCACAGGCGCTGCTGCTGACCGCCCGAAAGGCCGGTGCCGGACGCGTCGAGGCGGTCCTTGACCTCGTCCCAGATGCTCGCCTTGCGCAGCGACCGCTCGACGATCTCGTCCATATCGGCCTTGGAGCGCGCCAGTCCATGGATGCGCGGTCCATAGGCGACATTCTCGTAGATCGACTTCGGGAAAGGATTGGGCTTCTGGAACACCATGCCGACCCGCGCGCGCAGCTGCACGACGTCGAGCTTCTGGTCATAGATGTCGAGCTCGTCGATCTTGATCAGGCCGGTCACACGGCAGCTCGCGATCGTGTCGTTCATGCGGTTGATGCAGCGCAGGAAGGTTGACTTGCCGCAGCCCGACGGGCCGATGAAGGCCATCACGGATTGCGGTGGAATGGCCACCTCGACATTCTTCAGCGCATGCTTCTCGCCATAATAGACGTTGACGTCCTTGGCGGTGATCTTCGGCTTGGTGGCCGTCACGGCGGGCGCAGAGTCAGAAACGAGGGTATCGATCATCGGCATGTTGCTCATTGGTGCGGTACTCGCTGCTGTCGATGCCATGGGTCAGCCGTAATCACCAGCGCCGCTCGAAGCGCTTGCGGAGAATGATCGCCAGCCCGTTCATGATGAACAGGAACACCAGCAACACGATGATGGCGGCGGCGGTCTTCGCCTGGAAGGCGATTTCGGGAAGATCGGCCCAGGAGAAGATCTGAACCGGCAGAACCGAGGAGGCGGCCGTGAAGCTTCCGGGAATGTCGACCACGAAGGCCACCATGCCAATCATGATCAGCGGCGCGGTCTCGCCGAGCGCATGCGCCATGCCGATGATCGTGCCGGTCATGATGCCCGGCATCGCGAGCGGCAAAACGTGGTGGAACACTGCCTGCTGGTGCGAGGCGCCGACACCGAGCGCGCCTTCGCGGATCGACGGCGGCACGGCGCGGATCGCGGCACGCGCGGCGATGATGATCGTCGGCAGCACCATCAGCGCGATGACGAGGCCGCCAACAATGGGTGCGGAGCGCGGCATCCCGAAAAAGTTGAGGAAGACCGCAAGACCCAGCAGACCGAACACGATCGAGGGAACGGCGGCGAGGTTGTTGATGTTGACCTCAACGAGTTCCGTCAGCCGGTTTTTCGGCGCGAATTCCTCGAGATAGATTGCCGCGAGGACGCCGATCGGCAGACACAGGACCAGGGTGACGGACATGGTCAACAGCGAGCCGACCAGACCGCCGAGCACGCCGGCGAGTTCCGGCTCGCGCGAGTCGCCGCGGGTGAAGAAATCCCAGTTGAAGTTGCGGGTGATCTGGCCGCGATCCTTGAAATCCTCGAGCCAGATCGCCTCGAGGTCGCTCACGCGCCGCGCGCCCTCGGGGCGCTCGAGCGTCACGATCCGCCACGACCCGGCGCCGGCAGGCGCAGCGTCGCGCATCGGCAGCAGCACCGTCCCCTTGATCCGATCGCCGGCAATCTCACTCGCCTTCACGACCCCGCCATTGATGTAGACGAGTGTCGAGGGCAGATCGACGCCAAGCGGCTCCGGCGCGCTGGACGCATCGTGTCGCTTCATCAGCTCGGCTGCACGCGCGCGCAGTTCGACGACCTTTGCGTCGAGCGTCGCTCGCTCGTCGCCGGTCGCATCGACGGCATTCGCTTCAACCCGGCTTGCCTCGAAGGTCAGGGCTTCCGCCTCTGCGGCGAGCGCCTGCTTGGCAAGGAGCAGCGGCTCGGCAAAGTCATTCACGGTCGAGACGATCGTGATCTCGCCTTCGGTTCCGTCCGGCGTCGCCTCGCCGCGGCCAACCTGCTCCCGGATCGCGGTCATCCGCCCTTTCAAGAAAAGGTCGGCGTCATCCGACAGGAGCGCGTTGAAGGTGATTGACGTGCCGATCAGCGAAGGATCGGCCAGCACGGCCTGGCGCAGGTCGTCCGCGGCACCCGACGACACCAGCCCGCTCAGGAGCTTGCGCTCACTGCGGGATTTCGCCAGCGGAAAGGCGTCGCGCAGGGAATCGCGGATCAGTGAATTGAAATCGGCTGCGGCGATGGTCGAAGGATCACGCGTACCGGCTGGGTCGATCACATCAGCCTTCACATTCACGGCGATCGTCACGCGCGTCTGGGTAAAGGCCGGAATGGCCTTCATGATCGTATCGCCAAGAAGAACGACGATGAAGGACGCCGCGATGATGACGGCCGCGATGCCATAGGCCCGGAAACGCCACTCGCTGTTGTAGCGAGCCTTGATCCGCGCCATGGCTTCGGGCGAACTGATATCGATGCCGCGTGACGAGGTCGCGGGCGAGCGTCCGACGGGGATGTCAGTCATATTGCTCTCGATACTTCTTCACGATCTGCAGGGCGATGACGTTCAGGGCCAGTGTGAACGCGAACAGCACGAACCCGAGGGCAAAGGCCGACAGCGTCTTGGCCGAGTCGAACTCCTGATCGCCGACCAGCAGGGTCGCGATCTGAACGGTGATCGTCGTCACGGAGTTCAGCGGATTGAACGTGAGGTTGGCGGCAAGGCCGGCAGCCATGACGACGATCATGGTCTCACCGATCGCCTTGGAGATCGCGAGCATGACAGCCGAAACGATCCCCGGCAGGGCCGCGGGCAGGACGACCTTCTTGATCGTCTCAGACTTCGTCGCACCCATGGCGTAGGATCCATCGCGCAACGACTGCGGTACGGCATTGATCACGTCGTCGGCCAGCGATGAGATGAACGGCATGATCATCACGCCCATCACAATGCCGGCGGCAAGCGCACTCTCCGAGGACACGTCGAGCCCCGTCGAGCGGCCGATATCGCGGATCAGCGGGGCGACCGTCAGGGCCGCGAAAAAGCCGTAGACGACGGTCGGGATGCCCGCCAGAACCTCCAGGATGGGCTTCACATAGGCTCGGGTCGCAGGCGAGGCGTATTCCGCCATGAAGATCGCCGCGAAAAGACCGATCGGCACGGCAACGACCATGGCGACAAGCATGATCAGGATCGTGCCGACGAAGAGGGGTACGAAGCCGAACGCGCCCGATGAGCCAACCTGGTCTGCGCGGATCGCGGTCTGCGGCGACCAATGGGTACCGAACAGGAATTCGATCGGGGAGACGAGCGTGAAGAACCGGATCGTCTCGAACAGCACCGAGGCCACGATGCCGACCGTCGTCAACACGGCGATCGTCGAACAGCCTATGAGCACGATCGTGACGAAACGTTCAACCGTGTGGCGTGCGCGAAAATCGGGAACCAAGCCGCGTCGGGCATAGGACGCGCCGGCAAGGGCCGCCCCGAGGCCGAGTGCGAGCATGGCAAAGCCGGCTAGGCGCGCGTTCGACGCGAACTGCTCGGCGACGGCAACGGTTTCCTGGGCGATGTCGGACGACGGCGTTCCGTTTCGGACCGCCTCGATTTCCCGGATTCGCGTCGCGCGCTGCAGATCGTCGGCCGGCTGGAGAGCCTGCGGAAGCGATGCAACCGCGTGATCCATCAACAGGCGCGGAACGGTCGACGACCAGGCCACGAAGATGACGAACATGGGAACGGCGGCGAAGATCGCAAGGCGCCAGCCATGATAGCCCGGCAGCGAATGCAGCGGGCGCGGCAGCGCGTTGGCGCGCGCCCGGCCGAAGAAGAAAGCCACGGCGACGACGGCCGCCATGCTCGCGAAGTAAACCCAGCCCAAGGGATGCCTCCCGCTCCTGCGCGCTATCCCACGCCGCAAACCGGGGGCGGGGCGACCGACGCGGACGGGCGACTGCCATCCGCGTCGGCTGATGTTCCGTCCTTAGAGGCCTTCGCCCGTCAGGGTCGTGGCGGCGGCGACGCCGGCGCGCACTTCTTCCAGCATTGCGGCCGGAAGGGTGACGAGACCCTTGTCGGAGAGGTAGCCCTCATCACCGATCGCCTTGTCGGAGACGTACTCGGCCATGAACTTGTCGAGGCCCGGAATGACGCCGATGTGCTGCTTCTTGATGTAGACGAAGAGCGGGCGCGCAACCGTGTACTTGCCATCGGCGATGTTCTCGAAGGTGGGCTCATTGCCGTTGATCACCGAGCCCTGGAGCTGGGCGGCGTTTTCCTCGAGGAACGAGAAGCCGAAGATGCCGAGCGACTTCGGATCGGCCTCGAGCTTCTTGACGATCAGGTTGTCGTTCTCGCCGGCTTCGACGAAAGCGCCGTCCTCACGGATGCTCTTCCAGACCTTCTCGAAAGCCTTGGCGTCGGCCTTCTTCATCGCCTTGAGGGAGTCGATGCCCTCGGCACCCTTCTCCATCACGAGTTCGACGAAGCTGTCACGCGTGCCGGAGGTCGGCGGCGGGCCGAGGACGAGGATCGGCTCGTTCGGGAGCGCCTTGTCGACGTCCGACCAGCTCTTGTTCGGGTTCGGGATGAGCTTACCGTCGGCGCCGGGGATTTCCTTGGCGAGCGCGAGGAAGATCTGGGTCTTCGTCAGGTTGAACAGCGGACCCTTCTTCGAGTTCGCGAGCGTCAGGCCGTCAAAGCCGATCTTCAGCTCGATGACGTCGGTGACGCCGTTCTTCTTGCAGTCTTCGAATTCGCCAGCCTTGATGCGGCGCGAAGCGTTGGTCGCGTCCGGATGGTCGACGCCCACGCCGGCGCAGAACAGCTTCATGCCACCACCGGTGCCGGTCGATTCGACAATCGGGGTCGCCATGCCGGTGGTCTTGCCGAACTGCTCGGCCACGGCGGTGGTGAACGGGTAAACGGTCGAGGAACCAACGATGCGGATCTGGTCGCGGGCAACGGCGGCGGTCGCGGACAGCGCGCCAGCCAGGGCAAGCGCGACGACGCTTGCGGCGGTCATGTATTTCACAGGTGATCTCCGTTCGAGTTGACGAGAAGCTTGCCGGGACGCTCAATAACGCCCGCCCTTCACGCTTTGCAGTCCTACGGCCTGCCGCCTTCGCTTCTATGACGATCGAACGAATGTTTTATGACATGAAATGTCGAAGCTAACCAACAACTTGGCTATGGTGTCTCGGCGAGGTCGATGCGGATTGTGAAGGTTGCCCCCTCGCCCGGACGGCTGTCGATCAGCAGGCGGCCGCGGTGGCGGGCGACGATGTGCTTGACGATGGCGAGTCCAAGCCCCGTCCCGCCCTTGTCACGCGACTGGCTCACATCCACACGGTAAAAGCGTTCCGTCAGACGCGGCAGATGTTCGGCCGCGATGCCGGGGCCGTAGTCGCGCACGGCGATCACAGCCTCGCCAAGCCGCCCGGTACCGCGCCGCGACCGCTCGATCGTCACGTCGACACGACCGCCGGACGCGCCATACTTGATGCCGTTCTCGACGAGGTTCTCGAAGACGCGGATGAGTTCGTCGCGGTCACCAAAAACCTCGAGCCCCTCCTCCGCCCGCTGGATCCGCAAATCGACGCCGCGTTCGCGGGCGAGCGGGGCGAGCGTGTCGACCGTATGCGCGACGATCGCGCCGATGTCGACCCGGGTCTCCGGGCGGACATGGGCGTTGAGTTCGATCCGCGACAGGGAGAGGAGATCATCGATCAGGCGCGACATGCGCGTCGCCTGCGACCGCATGATCTCGAGGAAGCGGTCGCGCGCCGGCGCGTCATTCTTCGCCGGACCCTGCAGCGTCTCGATGAAGCCGAGAACGGATGCGAGCGGCGTCCGCAGCTCGTGGCTTGCATTGGCGACGAAGTCGGCGCGCATCTGCTCGATGCGATGGGCCTGCGTCACGTCGCGCAGCACGAGCAGGACGGCGCCGCCCTCCGACGCGCCGGGGATCGCGGTGATCTGGGCCTCGATGGCGCGCTCCACCGGGACGCGCTCGGAATAGTCGACGCGGCGAGATCCGCCCCGCTCGGCGATCGCCTTGGCGGCGTCGATCACATCCGGGTTGCGCAGGGCGAAGGCAATCGGCTCACCGATCTTGAGATGGGGCAGCAGAGCGAGCGATGGCGGATTGAACGCCATGACCGCAAGTGCCCGGTCGAGCATGACCACCGGATTGGGCAGCGCGGACAGGAAGGCGTCAACGTCCGGGCGCGGCGTCTCGCTTGTTTCCGCAGGCGCAGCGACGGCCGGCTGTCGTGGCCTGGCCGGCTGCGTCATCGCCACGGCGACGGCCGTCGAAGCCATGACAACGGCGACGGTGACCATGATCGGAAGATCGGCGCCGACGACAACCAGCACGGCGCCGCCTGCCGCGAGAATGATCCAGCGCGCATTCGCAAGACGCGACAACAGGCCGCCGCCATCGTTTTCCACACCGCCTGTTTCACCGGTCGGGGCAAGCGGCGTCAAGTGCGGCCTCGACGGCGTGTCGGTCGACATGGCATCCCTCGCTGCCGGGAACGGCGCGCAAACTTATCGGCTGTTCGAATCGCGGCTAAGCTCCACGAATGCACGCCGATCCGTGACGGCATGAAGACAGGAGAGCACCATGGCGAAGAAGGAAAAGGCGGAAAAGGCCTCCCCCAAGGGACGCGAACCGTCGAAAACCCGGGTCAACGCGGTTGCGCTCGGTGATGCGCTGCGATCGCTCAGCTTCGAAACCCCGGATCTGCCCGAGGTCATCGACGCGGCCGCCTTCGCCTCCGGCGGCTTCCCCTATGAGGAGAAGATGAAGCGCAAGCTCTACGAGCGTGAGCTTCTCGCGCTCCAGATCGAACTCCTCAAGGCGCAGGACTGGGTCGTGAAGCAGGGCGAGCGGGTCCTGATCCTCTTCGAAGGACGCGACGGCGCCGGCAAGGGCGGCACCATCCACCGCATCACCCAGCATCTAAGCCCCCGTGGCGCGCGGGTCGTCGCGCTGCCGAAGCCGAGCGACGCCGAGCGCGGACAGTGGTACTTCCAGCGCTACGTCCAGCACATGCCGACGGCCGGCGAGATCGTGCTGTTCGACCGCTCCTGGTACAACCGGGCCGTGGTCGAACCGGTCATGGGCTTCTGCACGCCCGACCAGACGAGCCGATTCCTGCAGGAGGCGCCCGCCTTTGAGCGCATTCTGGTGCGCGATGGGATCCGGCTGTTCAAGATCTTCCTGACCATCGGCGAAGCGATGCAGGCCAAACGTCTGCATGCGCGCTATCACGACCCCCTGAAGCGCTGGAAACTCTCGCCGCTCGACTTCGAGGCACTAAAGCGCTGGAGCTCCTATTCCGACGCGATCGACACGATGCTGGAGCGCACCGACACGCTCGAGGCGCCGTGGACCATAATCAAGGCGAACGACAAGATGCGTACGCGCCTGTCCGCGATCCGCACCCTTTTGACGCAGCTTCCCTATCCGGACAAGGACGAGGCGCTGGTCAACGCGACCGATCCGAAGATCATCCTGTCCGCCGATGCCTTCCTCGCCCATGGCGGGGAAGTGTGAGCGCGGCAAGGGCCCTCAGCGATCGGGGCCGCGCTCGATCAGCGTGGTAACGTCGAGCAGGATCTCGGGCAGGGCCCAGCCGCCCGGGCAGGCGAGGTAGCGGGGCTCGAACCGCGTCGCGAAGCGCGCCTTGAAGGTTCGTTGCGCTTGCGGATCGGGAAGCAGATCGCCAAGCCCGTAAAGCGCCGGCGGCAGCCGCCGCCAGGCCGCGGCGAGCGGGTCGTCGTCGATCGCCGGGGCAGGCGTCAGTCCCAGCGAGACATCGCGTACGCCGACCGACCGCCCCGCGGCGCACAGCCCCTCGACGAGGGCGCCGAGCAGCACGTCCATGCCGAGCGTGTCGACCAGCGACGGGTCGAGGACGGTGCGATCGATCGCCCATGCCTCGCCACGCGCGCCCTGAAGGATCACGGCAAAACCGGCAAGGCCGCCGTTCCAGCGCAGCACGGCACAGATGTTGCGGCCAAGCCACGGCACCGTCGCCGGGCCGATCACGAACCCGCCGGAGCCCGACCGCCGATGATCCCGCCATAGCCGTGCGAGGGCGAGAAGCGGAGCGGCGTCGGAACCCGGCGCTGCCAGCGCGAGCGAGAACCCGTCGCGCAGCGGCGTCCGCGCCGCCTGCTCGAGATCGATGATCGCGACGTCGCCGAGCGGCGTGAGCGACAGGCCGGCTTCCAGACAGAGGGGGCGTAGCATCCGTGTCGCCGCCAGAATGACGGGGTGTCGCTTGCCCTGCTCGGCCCGCTCGCGCAGGGCCCAGATCAGGTCGAGGTCGCGGCTCCGTTCCCCGATCGGATCGCCAAGCGCGATCAGGCTGCGCCCCGCGAGCGCCGTCGCGAGAACGGCATCCTGGGCGGCGGTGGCGATGATGGACTTGTCGGCGAGGAGCGCGAGACGGGCCTCGGGACGTGGGTCAGCAGCAACCAGCTGATCGAGTTCCGGCCGCGTCGTCTGGGTCGGCTGGCGGACACGACGACGAAGGGCGACCGACGCCGCGACGATCAACCCGGCCGCGACGGTTGCGGCAGCCAGACCGCGCAGGAAGCGGGCCTTGTCGGCATCGAGCGCGAAGGTCGTCCACAGATCCGGCGTCACCGCAACGGCCCGATGGGCGAAAGCGCCGACCCACAGCGAGGCACCCAGCACCGTCGCGACCGCCACCACCCACCAGAGCGAGAAACGCGCCGTCAAGAGCGGCGCAAGGCGGCCGAAGGCCGGTCGCCCCAAAACCAGTACGAACAGCAGCACGAGCAGCAGCGCTGCCTGCCGCCAGTCGGCACTGCGCGCGAGAACCAGCACCGCCGAGAGTGCGAGCACGATGCCCGCGAGGATCCAGGCCGATCGCAGCCGCCGGATGAGGCCGCGCGCCAGAAACAGCAGCACGACGCCGAGCACGGCGACGATGAGATGGGCCACCTCCACCATGCCGAGCGGCACGAGATCGGCGAGCATGGCGCGGCGCGCGGCACCGATCGGCAGGGCACTGGTGATCAACAGCGCGGCACCGGCGACAAAGACGCCGCCGCCCAGCAGGATCGGCGCGATCGGCTTCATGATGTCGGTCGCGAGATCGACGGCGCGCGCGAGAACATGGCGACGCCGCGCGATCTCGTAGGCGCCGAGGATCACGAGGGCGAGCGCGAACGGCACGAAGTAATAGACGACGCGAAAGAGCAGCAGCGTGCCCAGAAGCTGATCGCGCGGAATGTCCGGCAGGGCGATCATCATCGAGGCCTCGAAGACGCCGATGCCGCCCGGCGCGTGGCTGACCACGCCGAGGATTGCGGCCAGAACATAGATGACCGTGAAGGTCCAGTAGTCGACGGTGGCGCCTGCCGGCAGCAGCACATAGAGCGCGGCCGCCCCCATGCAGACGTCGAAGACGCCGAGCACGATCTGCGCGACCGTCACCCGACCGCCGGGCAGCGGCATCGACCAGCCCTCGACGGTGACGACCCGGCGCTTGGTCGAGACGAACACCACATAGGCGAGGACGAGGGCGAGGAGGAGGACACCGATCCCGACGTTCAGGCCCGTCGGCAGATGATCGACCTGCGCGACCGCATTCGGCACCAGGATCAGGCCGACCGCGAGCACGCTCGCCATTCCGAGCCAGAAGGTCAGGGTGCACACGAGCGTCAGAGCGGCGATCTGGGGAGCGGTGAGGCCGGCGGCGCCATAGACACGATATCGAACGGTACCGGCCGTCAGCAGAGGAAAGCCGAGCGTGTAGGAGATCGCATAACTCGTGAAGGAGCCGATGGCGGCCGTGGCATAGGGCACGTCGCGGGCCCCGATCTGACGCAAGGCGAGACCGTCATAACCCGTCAGCGAGAGATAGGAGAGGAAGGTGAAGGCGATCGAGAGCGCGAGCGCGGAGGCCGGCGTCGCGGTGAATGCCGCCACGACATCTTCCGGCTCGACCTCGGTGAGGATGTTGCCGAGGACGTACAGAGCGCCGGCGAACAGTCCGAGGCTCAGGATCGGGCCAACGATTCCCCACGGCACCGCGCGGAAAAGGCGGCCGAGCCAGCCCTGCCGCACCGGTTGGGTCGAGGACGGCGGCTCCGGGTCTTCCGCCGGCTTGACTTGGCTCACTCAGGTTCTCCCGGCCGACACGATGGCAGGCGGTTATGCGACGAGCGCGACGCAATTGTGAAGCGCGGTTTCGCACGAAGCGCGCAACGGTGCGGATCGCCCTTCACGATCCCGTGCGCGCCGCATCGGCCAGATGCTTCAGTGCGAGCCGCAGCTCGCCCGGCGTGGTGACGCGCTGTGGAAACGGCAGGCGCGCCGTCTCCTCGCGCAGCATCAGGTCGAGCCCGTCCGGATCGATCCCGGTGACGACCCAGCGCCCCGACCGAAGGCCCAGAAGCTTCGTCGCATAAAGTGCGACCGCCTCGGCATGGTCCTCATTCATGTGCTCGACGGCGGAGGCTTCCGCCTCGACGAGACCCCGCGAATCCTCGATGTTCGTCATCAACTCATCCGCGGAGAGCCGGGCGGCACGGGCGAACCCGCCGTTCAGATGACCGCCCTCGATGGCGATCCGGTAGAAAGCGAAATCGCCGAACCCCGCATAGAGCGCGGCTTTCGGATGGCGGGCGAGGAAGCGGGTGCGCGCGCGGTCCTCGGCGAAGGGCAGGCATCGCCCGACCACGGTCAGGCGCGGATGGGCGAGCGGGTCGCCCTTGCCGCCACGCGACAGCAACAGCGACACGCGCGCATCGGCTGAAACGTTGCGGGTGTGGGCGGAGAGCTGTGACATGAGAAGCAGAGGCGCGCCATCCAGATCGGTCGCAACGCTGACGAGGCTCGCGAACGGATAGCCGCTCTCACCGTCGAGGGTTGCCAGCGATCCGACGCGAAGGCTGCGGAGCAGTGTCCTCGCCTCAGGAACCGGATCGAAGCCGCTGGGCTGGTTTGGCAGCACCGGCCCGCCGGGTTGGCGTGTCGTTTCACTGTCTTTTCGCATGTTTCCTAGGACCACGGAAAGAGTTACAAGGCTCGTGTCACATTTTTGCCGGCTTAGCCGCTCATGGCCGCAACGCCCTGCGAGCCGCACGGCCAGAAAAGAGACCCGCCATGCCGACCATCGCGCTCGTCGACGACGACCGCAATATCCTCACTTCCGTTTCCATCGCGCTGGAAGCCGAGGGTTATCGCATCCAGACCTACAATGACGGCATGACGGCGCTGGAAGGGCTCAAGGCCAATCCGCCCGATCTCGCCATCTTCGACATCAAGATGCCGCGCATGGACGGGATGGAGCTTCTGCGCCGTCTGCGGCAGAAGTCGGAACTGCCGGTGATCTTCCTCACCTCCAAGGACGAGGAGATCGACGAGCTGTTCGGCCTGAAGATGGGCGCCGACGACTTCATCCGCAAGCCGTTCTCGCAGCGCCTCCTCGTCGAACGCGTCAAGGCCGTGCTGCGTCGCGCCCAGCCCAAGGATGCGGCGGCGCAAAAGGCGTCGGACGCAAAAGTTCTGGAGCGCGGTGTCCTCAAGATGGACCCCGAGCGCCATACCTGCACCTGGAAGGGCGAACCCGTGACCCTGACGGTGACGGAGTTCCTGATCCTGCACGCGCTCGCTCAGCGTCCCGGTGTCGTCAAGAGCCGCAACGCGCTGATGGACGCGGCCTATGACGATCAGGTCTATGTCGACGACCGCACGATCGACAGCCACATCAAGCGCCTGCGCAAGAAGTTCAAGCAGGTCGACGACGATTTCGAGATGATCGAGACGCTTTACGGTGTCGGCTATCGCTTCAAGGAAGCCTGATCCAACCGGGACAGCCTGGACATGACCGACGGGGTCGAGCGCAGCGCGGAGACGACGGCGCCTGAAACGGCGCGTCGTTGGCAGACGCGGCTGATCTCGGCGCTGCGCTATCTCGGCCTGCAGACCTTCTCGAGCCTGACGCGCCGGATCGTCTTTCTCAACCTCGCAGGCCTCTTCGCGCTCCTCATCGGCATTCTCTACCTCAACCAGTTCCGCGAGGGCCTGATCGACGCCCGCGTCCAGGCGCTCCTGACGCAGGGCGAGATCATGGCGAGCGGCATAGCCGCCTCGACCACGGCCGACAGCGGCATCATCCGCCTCGATCCCGAACGGCTCCTCGAAATGCAGGCCGCGGAGGATGCCCCCTCGACCGAGGAGGCGATGCAGGCGCTCGACTTCGCCATCAACCCCGAAAAGGTGGCGCCGTTGCTGCGCCGCCTGATCCAGCCGACCAAGCTGCGCGCCCGCGTCTTCGACCGCGACGGCACGCTGATCCTCGATTCCCGCAACCTCTTCTCGCGCGGCGACATCGTCCGGGCCGATCTGCCGCCGCCGGGCAAACCGACCATCTGGGAGCGGATCGTCGCCTCGATCCGCTTCTTCTTCGTGCGCAGCGACCTGCCGCGCTACGAGGAACTGGGGTCGCGCAACGGCACCGCCTATAGCGAGGTGGCGCTTGCGATGAATGGCGCGCCGGCAACGGTCGAGCGCGTCAACGACAAGGGCGAGTCCATCGTCATGGTCGCCGTGCCGATCCAGCGCTTTCGCGGCGTTCTCGGCGTTCTCCTTCTCTCGACCCGCCCCGGCGAGATCGACGCGATCGTCACGGCCGAGCGTGTCGCGATCCTGCGCGTCTTCCTCGTCGCCTCGGGCGTGATGGTCGTGCTGTCCCTCCTCCTCGCCGGCACCATCGCGGGACCGGTGCGCAAGCTGGCCGAGGCGGCGGAACGGGTCCGTTCCGGCGTCAAGGACTACAACGACATCCCGAACTTCACCGAGCGGGCCGATGAGATCGGCCATTTGTCGGGCGCGCTGCGCGACATGACCCATGCGCTGTTCATGCGCATCGAGGCGATCGAGAGCTTCGCGGCCGATGTCGCGCATGAGCTCAAGAATCCGCTCACCTCGCTGCGATCCGCCGTCGAGACCTTGCCGCTCGCCAAGAGCGACACCTCGCGCGGGCGGCTTCTCGAGGTGATCCAGCACGATGTACGGCGGCTCGACCGCCTGATCAGCGACATTTCCGACGCCTCGCGCCTCGACGCGGAAATGCAGCGCATGAAAGCTGAACCCGTCGACGTGCGCCGCCTCGTCGAGGCGGTGGCGGCGATCGCGAACGGGGTCGACCGCGGCGACGGCGTCACGACGAACGTCATCATCGTCGGCGGCCAGCCGGATGCCGCCTATTTCGTGAACGGCCATGATTCGCGGCTCGCCCAGGTCGTGACGAACCTCGTCGACAATGCGCGCTCCTTCTCGCCCAAGGGCGGCACGGTGCGCATCACGGCGCGGCGGCTGCGCAACGAGATGGAGATCACCGTCGACGACGACGGGCCCGGCATCCCCGATCACGCCATGCAGCGCATCTTCGAGCGTTTCTACACCGACCGGCCGGAGGACCAGGGCTTCGGCCAGAATTCCGGGCTCGGCCTGTCGATCTCGCGCCAGATCATCGAGGCGCATGGCGGCTCCATCCACGCCGAGAACCGGACGGATGGCGGCGATGCGGTGTTGGGCGCGCGCTTTGTGGTGCGCCTGCCGGCCGCCGCCTGAGGCGCGGGCGTGCGATCGATGACGCAAGCCGCGCGCCGGCCGAGCATCCACGCCACCTGCCTCGTGATCGACGGCAAGGGCATTTTGATCCGGGGACGCTCGGGGGCTGGAAAGACGAGCCTTGCCCTCGCCCTCATTGGCGCCGCGAGCCGCAAGGGCCGCCATGCGCGGCTGGTGGCGGATGACCGCGTCCATGTCGAGGCCGTCGACGGAACGCTCATCGGGCGCGTGCCGGCGACGATCGCCGGTCTCGTCGAGCGGCGTGGCGAGGGAGTCTATCCCATCGACCATGTCGGCGAGACAGTAATCCGTCTCGTGATCGACCTCGTCGAGACCGGTGCGCCGACCGCTGAGGGCGAGGTCGTCATCGACGGCATACCCCTGCGCCGGCTCGAACTGCCGAGGTCGCCGCCGGCAGACCCGTCAGCGATTTTGGCGATTCTCGACAGCCTGTGAGCCGTACGCTCAGGCCGCGATCAGGCCGAGTTCGGCATCGCTCTGGAGCACGCCGTATTTGTCGCGCGACGGCCAGGGGCGGTCGCGCCAATGCGGCTCGAACACGAAGCTCGAGCGGGTCCGCCCGGGCAGAAGCGCCCCGTTTCCCGCGCCCTTGGCGTAGTCGTAATAGAGCTTGATGATCTCCTCGTCCGTCACCTGCTGGGCCGCCGGATGCGCGAGGCAGGCGGCACGCCAGGCCGCGACCCGCTCATAACCGGTCTCGGGCAGCGCGAACGCCTCGTAATAGTCGAGGAAGCGGAAGCGCATGAAGATCGGCGCGAAGACGGCCTCGGCGAGACCGAAACTGTCGAAGAGATAGGGTCCGGCACCGCCCTTCCAGCGCAGGAAGTCGTCGAGTTTCTTGTACTGTGCGAGCAGCGCCTCGGTCATGGCGGCCCGGCGCCCGGGGTCCTGGTTCATCACCAGCCGGTAACCGGCACCGACGAAATCGCCCTCGAGCGCGATCATCATCTGCTCCACCGCGCGCTCATAGACGTCGGCGCGCGCGATCGGAGCCCCGAACCGCTCGTCAATGTAGCGCATGATGACGAGGCTTTCCTTCAGAACACCCCGCTCGGTCTCGAGGATCGGCAGCGCCGTGGTGCCGTTGCTGAGAACCAGAAGCGCCGGGTCACGCGGCTTGGTGATGTCGACGACGCGGAAGGTGACGGCGTCGCGGATGCCCTTGAGGGCGAGAACGATCTCGACCCGCTGCGAGAAGGGGCAGACGGGGATGTGATGCATGATGAGGGACATGGGCAACCGGACCTGCTGAGTCTGACGCGTGGCGCCTGTCGCTATAGCAGAAACCGCTGCCGCCGTGACCGACGCCGCCAGAGCGGTCGTGGGGCTCAGACGTGCTGGCCGCCGTTGATCGCGATCTCGGCCCCGTTCACGTAGGAACTCATGTCCGTGCACAGGAAGTAGATGGTCTTCGCCACCTCGTCCGGCGTGCCGAGACGGCGCATCGGGATCTGTTCGACGATCTTTTCGGTGCCCGGCGAGAGGATCGACGTGTCGATCTCGCCAGGCGCGATGGCGTTCACGCGCACGCCATGGGGCGCGAAATCCGCCGCCATTTCGCGCGTCAGCGCCAGCAGCGCCGCCTTGGAGGTCGAATAGGCGGTTCCGGCGAAGGGGTGGACGCGCGATCCAGCGATCGAGGTGACGTTGACGACCGACCCCTTGGCCGCTTCGAGTTCCTTCAGCAGGCCGCGGGCGAGAAGGATGGGCGCGAAGAAATTCACCTGGAACACCCAGTGCCAGTCCTGCAACGGCATGTCGATCGAGGACAGGCGCGACCCGCCCTTGCCCTTGGGCGAGATCGCCGCATTGTTGACGAGCGCGTGCAGCATGCCGTCGTCGAGGCGGCGCTTGATCTCCTCGACGGCCTCGATGGTGTTCTCGCCGCTCGCGAGATCGACCTGGATGTGGTCCTCCGGCCCCATGTCCCACGGGCACTCCTCGGGGAAGGGCTGACGCGAGCAGGTGATCACCCGCCAGCCTGCGGCGGAGAAGCGCTTGACGGTCGCGTGACCGATGCCGCGGGAGGCGCCGGTGAGCAGCATCGTGCGCCGTGGGGCGTTGGACGGAGAAGTGGGCATGGCGGCCGATCGGAGCTGAAGGGGTCCACTGCATACATCGGGCGAAGCCAGTGAAATATCAAGCATCCCGGCGGGGCGTCGATGTCGGCGCGGCGGGTTTCGCCTGAACCGGCGCATGGCGCGGGCGGGCCGTCGCAACGACCAAATCTCGGGCGTCAACATATTGACAGGAAAAGAAATTCCGAGCCCGATTTTGCATGAAAAGCAGCCCCCGGCACCCTATATACTGCCAAGCGAATCGTCGTTGTCCGCATGAGGTCCGCATGGCCGCCGCCGAAACCAGTACCCCTGCCGAGAACGCCTATGGCGCCGACTCGATCAAGGTCCTCAAGGGCCTCGATGCGGTCCGCAAGCGTCCCGGCATGTATATCGGCGACACGGATGACGGCTCAGGCCTGCACCACATGGTCTATGAGGTGGTCGACAACGCGATCGACGAGGCGCTCGGCGGCCATGCGACGATCGTCACCGTGACGCTCAATCCGGACGGGTCGGTGACGGTCACCGATGATGGTCGCGGGATTCCGACCGGTATCCACGAATCCGAGGGCGTGTCGGCCGCCGAGGTCATCATGACCCAGCTCCATGCCGGCGGTAAGTTCGACCAGAACTCCTACAAGGTTTCGGGCGGCCTGCACGGCGTCGGCGTCTCGGTCGTCAACGCGCTCTCGTCCAAGCTCAGCCTGCGCATCTGGCGCGACGGTTTCGAGCACCACATGACCTTCACCCATGGCGAGCCGGATGCGCCGCTCGCCGTGATCGGCCCGTCGAACGGCAAGCGCGGCACGGAAGTCACTTTCCTCGCCTCGACGGAAACCTTCACCAAGACCGAATACGATTATCCGACGCTCGAACATCGTCTGCGCGAACTCGCCTTCCTCAATTCCGGCGTGCGCATCGTCCTCACCGATCTGCGGCATGGCGAGCAGAAGCGCGAGGAGATGCTCTATGTCGGTGGCCTGGAGGCCTTTGCGCGCTATCTCGACCGCTCGAAGTCGCCGCTCATTGCCGCGCCGATCGCCGTGCGGGCGGAGCGGGATGGCATCACGGTCGAGGCGGCGCTGTGGTGGAATGATTCCTACCACGAGAACGTTCTGTGCTTCACGAACAACATCCCCCAGCGTGACGGCGGCACCCATCTCGCGGGCTTCCGCGCGGCGCTGACGCGCCAGCTCACCGGCTATGCCAACTCGTCGGGCGTCGCGAAAAAGGAGAAGGTCGAGATCACTGGCGACGACTGCCGCGAGGGTCTGACCTGCGTCCTCTCGGTGAAGGTGCCCGATCCCAAATTCTCCTCGCAGACCAAGGACAAGCTCGTCTCCTCGGAGGTGCGTCCGGTCGTCGAGGGCACGCTCAACGAAGCGCTCGGCACCTGGCTCGAGGAGCATCCGGCCGAGGCCCGCGCCATCGTGTCGAAGATCGCCGAGGCCGCCGCCGCCCGCGAGGCGGCGCGTAAGGCGCGTGAACTCACCCGCCGCAAGGGCGCGCTCGACATCAATTCGCTGCCGGGCAAGCTCGCCGACTGCCAGGAGCGGGATCCGGCCAAGTCAGAGCTCTTCCTCGTCGAGGGCGACTCGGCCGGTGGGTCCGCCAAGCAGGGCCGCGCCCGCGAGTTCCAGGCCGTGCTGCCGCTGCGCGGCAAGATCCTCAACGTCGAGCGCGCGCGCTTCGACAAGATGCTGTCGAGCCAGGAGATCGGCACGCTCATCACGGCGCTTGGCACCGGCATCGGGCCGGAGGAGTTCAACGCCGACAAGCTGCGCTACCACAAGATCATCATCATGACAGACGCGGATGTCGACGGCTCGCACATCCGCACGCTGCTTCTGACCTTCTTCTTCCGGCAGATGCGCGAACTGATCGATCGCGGGCATGTCTTCATCGCGCAGCCGCCGCTCTACAAGGTCTCGCGCGGAAAGTCGGAGCAGTATCTGAAGGATGAGCGTGCGCTCGAGGACTATCTGATGGATGTCGGCGTCGACGGCGCCGTCCTTCGCGTCGGCAACGGCGAGGAGCGGGCCGGCGCGGACCTGCGCGGTCTGCTGGAGGAAGCGCGCAGCGCGCGCGGCCTGCTCGGCACTCTGCATTCGCGCTACAACCGCACCGTGATCGAGCAGGCGGCGATCGCCGGCGCGCTCGACATCGCGACCGTTGCCGATCCGGCCAAGGCCGCGGAGGCCGCGCAGGAAGTGGCGCGCCGCCTCGACCGCGTCGCGGAGGAGTATGAGCGCGGCTGGACCGGCTCGGTCGACAAGGGCGGCTACCTCTTCACGCGCATGGTGCGCGGCGTGACCGAGGCTCATCAGATCGACGCGCAGCTGCTCGCCTCGACCGAAATCCGCAAGCTCGCCGAGCGCGGCGCCTCGCTGCGCGACGCCTACGGGCAGCAGGCGGTGCTGACGCGTCGCGGCGACGTCACCAACGTCCACGGACCGACGAGCCTGTTTGAGGCGATGATGGCGATCGGCCGCAAGGGCCTCACGCTGCAGCGCTACAAAGGCCTCGGCGAGATGAACCCCGAGCAGCTTTGGGAAACGACGCTCGACCGCAATGTCCGCTCGCTGCTGAGAGTCACGGTGCGCGACACGGTGGACGCGGAAGACGTCTTCACCAAGCTCATGGGCGAGCTGGTCGAGCCGCGCCGCGAGTTCATCCAGGACAATGCGCTGACCGCGAGCGTCGACGTCTGACGCCGGCTCACCGGTTTTCTTTAGCCGGCTCTGCGTTCGTCGAGCACAGCGAGGATGCCGCGCGCGGCGATCGCTTCGGACGCCGCGACGACGGCGGTGACGAACGCCTCGTCGCGCGGCAGATCGGCGCCGAACAGGGCCGGCCACCCGAGCAGCGCGCGGGTCCGGTCGCCCGGCCCCGACGCCTCTCGCGACGGCAGCCCGGCCCAGCGGGTGAGCGCCGGATCGTTGACGGTGAATGACGCACCGCGATCGTCGACGCCCTCGAAGGAGCGCAGGACCGCCGCGACGGCGAGCACCAGCGCGCTGCAGGGCTCGTTCCGCCGCCTCAGCTCGCGCAGCGGCGCCAGCAGGCGCTGCGGGAGTTTCTGCGACGCGTCGTTCGCGATCTGCGCGGTCCGATGCGGCAGCGCGGGGTTCGCGAAACGGCGGATCAAGCGCTCGGGGTAGGCCCGTGTCTCGGCATTGCTGATGGCGAGCGTCGGTCGCACCTCGTCCCACAGATCATCGATCAGACGGCGAACCACCGGCACCGCGATCGCCTCGCCGACCGTCTCGAGCCGCGCCAGCCGGCCGATCGCGGCCAGAACCGTATGGGCCCCGTTGAGAAGGCGGAGCTTCATCGTCTCGAAGGGCGTCACATCGTCGACGAGCATCACGCCGACATCGTCCAGCGCCGGGCGACCGGCGGGAAAGCGATCCTCGATCACCCATTGAACGAAGGGTTCGGTGACGACGGGCCAGGCATCGGCGAGGCCGAGCGCCTGTGCGACGCCGTCCCGGTCGAGGTCGGTCGTGGCCGGCACGATGCGGTCGACCATGGTGGAGGGACAGGCGACGTCGCGTTCCACATGGCGCGCGAGATCAGCGTCACGCGCTTCGGCGAAGGCGCGCAGCGCCCGGTGGACCGTCTCGCCATTTCTCGGGAGGTTGTCGCAGCACAGTACCGTGAAGGGGGGGATGCCGGCGCCGCGTCGCCGTGCGATCGCTTCGACGAGAAAACCGAGGGCCGTGCGCGGCACGGCGGGTGTCGCGAGATCATGCACCACGTCCGGATCCTCGCGACGCAGCGCGCCGGTCGCGATGTCGATGGCATAGCCCTTCTCCGTGATGGTCAGGCTGACGATCCGCGTGTGGGGATCGACAAGACGCGCGAGCAGCCGCGCCGGATCCTCCCGCGCGACCAGGATGTCGAGGATCGACCCGATGACGCGATGGCCCGGCGCCTCGCCGTCGCGCACGGCGACCGTGTAGAGATTGTCCTGCGGGGCGAGCGCGTCGCGCGTGTCCGGACTGCGCAGCGAGGCGGCGGCGATGCCCCAGTCGCGGGCACCCCGCGCGAGGCAGTCGTCGACGAAGACCGCTTGGTGGGCGCGATGAAAGGCGCCGATTCCGAGATGGACGATGCCGGGCGTGACCGTCCGCCGGTCATAGGCCGGCCGCGTGACGGCAGAGGGCAGATCGAGCAGCGTCTCGTTGGACAGGCGTCGCACGGCCTCGTTCTCCTCACACCGACGCGACGCGGCGTCGACCGCCTGCCTAGGCGCCGCGCGCGCGGCAGGCAAGCGCCGCCTGTGGCAGGCTTCTTGCCTGCAAATCAGACGCGTACAGTCTGACGGAGGGCATCATGGCTGAACACGACACCCTGCCGACGCTCGATCTCACCGCGGCGCGGGAGGGCTCCATGGGCGCGATGCGCGATCTCGCGGCGGCGTTCGGGATCGCGGCGCGTGAGACCGGGTTTTTTCGCGTGAGCGGCCATGGCGTCGACACAGGTCTGATCGCGCAGGTGTTTTCCGAGGCGAACCGTTTTTTCGCGCGACCGAGACCGGAAAAACTCACTTTGTCGATCGCACGCTCGGCCCATAATCGCGGCTATGTCTCGCTCGGCGCCGAAGCGCTCGATCCAAAGGCAGGCGCGGATCTCAAGGAGGCCTTCAACATCGGCCTCGACCTCGCCGAGGACGATCCGGAAGTGCGCGCGAGCGCGCCGTTCCGGGGCGTCAATCTCTGGCCCCCGGATGACGCCTTCCGTGCGACCATGCTGACCTATTTTCAGGCGGTCTGGGATCTCGGGCGGTTTCTGCACCGGGCCGTCGCGCGCGATCTCGGGCTCGACGAGGCGTATTTCGAGGGCAGGCTCGATCGACCCATGGCGACGCTGCGCCTGCTGCGCTACCCGCCGGTATCGGAGGCCGGCGGCGCGGTCGGCGCGGGGGAGCACACGGATTACGGCAATCTGACGCTCCTGCTCACGGATGACGCCGGCGGGCTCGAGGTGCGGCGGCGCGACGGCACCTGGATCACGGTTCCGCATGATCCGGCGGTTTTCATCGTCAACATCGGGGACTGCCTGATGCGGTGGACGAATGACCTCTATGTCTCGACCCCGCATCGCGTCCGCCATCACGCGCCACGGCAGAGGCTGTCGGTCGCCTTTTTCCTCGATCCCAATCCCGATGCGCTCGTGGCCTGCCTGCCGGGCTGCGTCGCGGCGGGCGAGACGCCGCGCTATCCGCCGATTCTTGCCGCGGACTATCTCGCGGCCCGGCTGAAGGCGACCTATGGTGGGTGAGATCCTGATCGTTTCTTGAGCATTTTTCTCCACATTTCGCGATTGTGATTATTTTTTAGCCGGTTGTATGCAATTGAACCAGCGCTCGGCGCGCGACGTCCAGGCGGTTTCGCGGCACCTTTCGGGAAGTTTCGACAAATCAAGCAGATGCGATGAGCCGTCCGGCTTGGCACGCCCCTTGCTCCCTCTTTGTCATCGCCTCGCCGCGCACCAACGAGCGAGGACCGACATGACAGGAGCGTCAACGATGTCCTTCTCTCCCCTCAGCCGCCGGACCTTTCTGAAATCCACCGCCCTCGGCGGCGCAGCGCTGGGCCTCGGCCTCGGCGCCGGCGGCCCCGCCTTTGCCGCCGAGACCACGATCGGTGTCGTCTATGTCGGTCCGCGCGATGATTTCGGCTGGAACCAGGCCCATGCTGTCGCGATCGAGAACCTGAAGAAGGTCCCCAACGTCAAGGTCATCGAGGAAGAGAACGTTCCCGAGACCATCGCCGTGCAGAAGTCGATGGAGTCGATGATCACCCTCGACGGCGCGCAGCTCATTCTCGCGACGTCCTTCGGCTATTTCGACCCCTTCATGCTCGAACTCGCCAAGAAGTATCCGGAGGTCACCTTCCGCCACGCCTCGCCCTTGTGGTCGAAGGACAAGCACCCGATGAATGCGGGTGGCTATTTCTGCTATCTCGACCAGGCGCACTACGTGAACGGCGTCGCGGCGGGCATCGCCTCGAAGTCCGGCAAGATCGGGTTCGTCGCCGCCAAGCCGATCGGCCTCGTGCTGCGCAACATCAACTCGGTCCTGCTCGGCGCCCGCAGCGTCAACCCGGCCGCCACCGTCCAGGTGATCTTCACCGGCGACTGGTCACTGCCCGTGCGTGAGGCGGAAGCCGCGAACGCGCTCGTCGATGCCGGCTGCGACGTCGTCACCTGCCATGTCGACGGACCGAAGGTCGTCATCGAAACGGCGGAGCGCCGGGGCGTCATGAGCTGCGGCCACAATGCCTCGCAGGCCCCGCTCGCGCCAAAGGGCTTCCTCACCGGCGCCGAATACAAGTGGGAGACGATCTACAAGCAGTATGCGGGCCTTCTCGGCGAGGGCAAGCCGGTGCCGAACGTCGTCTATGGCGGCTATGATTCGGACATGGTGCAGAACACCGCCTATGGCGCCGCCGCCGACGACAAGGTCCGCGCCGCCGCCGATGCCGCCATCGCCAAGCTCAAGGCAAAGGAGCCGATCTGGAAGGGTCCGGTGAAGGACAACACCGGCAAGGTCGTGCTCGAAGGCGCGTCCTACGACAATTACGCGCCGGAACTCGAAGGCATGAGCTTCCTGATCGAGGGCGTGATCGGCTCGGTGACCTGAGCCCGGCATCGCCGCGCCGGAAGATCCCGGCGCGGCCTCCGAACGACGACATGCTGCCGGACGGCATCGCCGTCCGGTCTCCCATGCGAACGGTGCGGCCGTTGGTCAGGTGGAGCCTTCCGTGACACTCGCTAGCTCGACACCCTCGCCCGGGACAGGCAACAGCCTGTCAGTGCCGCAGGGCGTGACCCTCGGCCAGACGGCGCCGCCGGCGCGCGAACCGCTTGCCCACCGGCTGCGGCGCGGCTCGGAGTTCGTCGTCATCCCGCTTCTGGCCCTCTTCGTGTCGGCCATCCTGTTCTCTGTCTTCCTCCTCGCGCTCGGAAAGTCGCCGGTCGACTTCTTCTCGCTGATCTGGCGCGGCGGTTTTGGGACGGCCTTCTCCTGGCAGAACACGCTGATCCGCTCGGCACCGCTGATCCTGACAGCGCTCTGCGTCGCGATCCCGGCCCGCATCGGCCTCGTGGTCGTCGGGGGCGAAGGGGCGCTCGTGATCTCGGGCTTTTGCGCGGCCGCCATCGCCATTCCGCTGATCGGCGTCGCATCGCCATGGGCGATCACGCTGGTCATGCTCTTCGTCGCCGTCAGTGTCGGCGCGATCTGGATCGGCCTCGTTGGCTGGATGCGCCATGCGCGCGGCGTCAACGAAACGATCTCGAGCCTGCTCATGACCTACATCGCGGTCGCGATCATGAGCTTCTTCATCGAGGGTGCGCTGCGCGATCCCGCCGATCCGAACCGCCCCTCGACCAAGGCGATCGGCGAGGAGAACATGGTCGGGGCGATCCCGGGCCTCGACGTGCATTGGGGCCTGGTCGTCGCCATGGTGGTGGCCGTGGCGCTCTGGTTCCTGATGAGCCGCACGACCTTCGGCTTCGCGGCCCGCCTCACCGGCGGCAATCCGCGCGCCGCGCTCGCCCAAGGCCTGCCGGTCGGGAAGCTCATCATCGTCGCCTGCATGATCGCCGGGGCCTGCGCCGGGCTCGCCGGCTTCTTCGAGGTCGCGGCGATCCATGGCAAGGCGAATGCCTCGCTGCGCGCGGGCTATGGCTTCACCGGCATCCTCGTCGCCTTTCTCGCCCGCCACAACCCGATCACGATCATCCCCGTGGCGATCCTGTTCGGCGGCATCGCGGCCGCCGGCGGTCTGATCCAGCGCCGCATGGACATGCCCGACGCCACCGTCCTTCTGCTGCAGGGCCTCGTCTTCGTCGTCCTCCTGGCGAGCGAGACGCTCTATGGCCGCTTCAAGATCTTCAACCCCACCGCACGATCGGATCGGTGATGACGGAAACCGGTGACGCGGCCTTCTGGACGGTCCTTTTCGCGATGATCGGCGGCGCGATCCGCGTCTCCACGCCCTTCCTCTTCGTGTCGCTCGGCGAGTGCCTGACCGAACGCTCCGGCCGCATCAATCTCGGGCTCGAGGGGACGCTCGTCCTCGGCGCGATGATGGCCTATGCGGTGTCGTACCAGACCGGCTCGCCCTGGGCGGGCGTTCTGGCCGCGGGTATCGCCGGCGTGTTTCTCGGCTCGCTGCATGCGATCCTGTGCCGTCTTCCCAAGGTCAACGACATCGCGGTCGGCATCGCCCTGATGCTGTTTGGAACCGGTCTCGCCTTCTTTTTCGGCAAGCCCTACATCCAGCCGACCGCCCCTCGCCTGCCCTCGATCGAGTTCGGCGCCTGGAGCGACAATCCGCAGATCCAGTCGGCGCTGCAGGTCAACCCGCTGTTCCTCATCGGCATCGCGCTCGCGGTCTTCCTGTGGTGGGCGTTCAAGAACATGCGCTGGGGTCTGATCGTGCGGACCACGGGCGACTCCGCCGCCGCGGCGCTCGCCATGGGCATTTCGGTCGACCGCGTGCGGTTCCTGTCTACGGCCGCCGGCGGCTTCATGGCCGGCATCGGCGGGGCATTCCTCTCGCTCTACTACCCCGGCAGCTGGAACGAGGGACTTTCCTCCGGCCAGGGCCTGATGGCAGTCGCACTTGTCATCTTCGCGCGCTGGGATCCGATCCGCTGCTTCTATGCCGCGCTTCTGTTCGGTGCCGCCGGTGCCATCGGTCCGGCGCTGCAGTCGGTCGGCATCACGTCCGGCTACTACTTCTTCAACGCCGCGCCCTACATCCTGACCCTCCTCCTCATGGTCGGATCGGGCCGCTCCAAGCGCGCCTATCGGGATGCGCCGGGCGAACTGGCGATCACCCGCTAACCCATCGCGAAAGGCACGGTCATGAGCGCACTCGGCGGCCTGAACAAGACACCCAACGGCGTCGTCATCGGTCTCGTCCAACTGCAATTGCCGGTCATCGAAACGCCGGCCGACATCGCCGCGCAGACGAAGAAGATCGTCGGGATGGTCGCGAAGGCACGCCGCAACATGGCGACCATGGATCTCGTCGTCTTCCCCGAATATGCGCTGCACGGCCTGTCGATGGACACGAACCCAGCGATCCTGTGCCGGCTCGACGGCCCGGAGGTCGCGGCCTTCCGAAAGGCCTGCGCCGACAACCGGATCTGGGGTTGCTTCTCGATCATGGAGTACAATCCCGGCGGCAATCCCTACAACTCGGGCATCGTCATCGACGATACCGGGGAGCTGAAGCTCTACTATCGCAAGCTCCACCCCTGGGTGCCGGTCGAACCCTGGGAGCCGGGCGATCTCGGCATTCCGGTCATCGACGGCCCGAAGGGCTCGAAACTCGCGCTGATAATCTGCCATGACGGCATGTTCCCGGAAATGGCGCGCGAATGCGCCTATAAGGGCGCGGAGATCATGATCCGCACCGCCGGCTACACCGCGCCGATCCGCGAGAGCTGGCGCTTCACCAACCAGTCGAACGCCTTCTGCAACCTCATGGTCACGGCCAATGTCTGCATGTGCGGGTCGGACGGCAGCTTCGATTCCATGGGCGAAGGCATGATCGTCAATTTCGACGGCACGATCCTCGCCCATGGCACGACCGGCCGACCGGACGAGATCATCACGGCGGAGGTGCGGCCGGATCTGGTGCGGGAGGCGCGCCAGCACTGGGCGGTGGAAAACAACATCTACCAGTTCGCCCATCGCGGCTATGTCGCGGTCAAGGGCGGCGCGCAGGACTGCCCCTATACCTACATGCAGGACCTCGTCGCCGGCCGCTATCGCCTGCCCTGGGAAGACTCGATCGTGCACAAGGACGGCACGGCCTTCGGGTTCGCCGCGCCCGCCCGCCATTATGGCGAGCGCCTGCCCGATGCGGCGGAGTGAGGCGGCATGATCGGTTCCGAGCCCTATTCCTGGCCCTATGACGGCGACCTGCGGCCAGACAACACCGCGCTCATCGTCATCGACATGCAGACCGACTTCTGCGGCGTGGGCGGCTATGTCGACACCATGGGCTATGACCTCTCGCTCACCCGCGCGCCGATCGAGCCGATCCGCCATGTGCTGACCGCCATGCGGGAGAAAGGCTACTGGATCATCCACACCCGCGAGGGCCATCGCCAGGATCTGTCGGACCTGCCGGCGAACAAGCGCTGGCGGTCGCAGCGCATCGGCGCCGGGATCGGCGATGCCGGTCCGTGCGGGCGGATCCTGATCCGGGGTGAACCCGGCTGGGAGATCATCGACGAGCTCAAGCCGCTGCCCGGCGAGACCATCATCGACAAGCCCGGAAAGGGCTCGTTCTGCGCGACAGATCTGGAACTGATCCTGCGCACGCGCGGCATCACCAATCTCGTCCTCACCGGCATCACCACGGATGTGTGCGTGCACACCACCATGCGCGAAGCCAATGATCGCGGCTTCGAATGCCTGCTGCTGACCGACTGCTGCGGGGCGACTGACCACGGCAACCATCTCGCCGCGATCAAGATGGTGACGATGCAGGGTGGCGTGTTCGGCGCGATCTCGGATTCCAGGCGCTTTGTCGAAGGGCTGCCATGAGCGGCGAAGGAGCGGGGCGATGAGCACGGCCACGGCGGCGACCACCACGGCACCGCGGGCGATCAGCCTGTCGACGGTCGGCATGTCGAAGATCTTCGGCTCCCTCGTCGCGCTCGATGACGTGTCGATCAGCGTGCCGGCCGGCTCCTTCCACGCGCTTCTCGGCGAGAACGGCGCGGGCAAGTCGACGCTGGTGAAGTGCATCATGGGCTTCTATCAGCCCGACCGTGGTACCCTGATCGTCGATGGTCGCGAACAGCGCATCGGCAATCCGCGCGAGGCCCGCGATGCGCGCATCGGCATGGTCTACCAGCACTTCACCCTCGTGCCCTCGCTGACGGCGGCCGAAAACCTCGTGATCTCGCGCGGGGACGTGCCGGCGATCATCGACTGGAAGACGGAGAAGCGCGCGCTCGAGACCTTCCTCGAGACGATGCCCTTTCGGGTGCCGCTCGACGTCCCGGTCTCGCGCCTCGCGGCCGGCGAGAAGCAGAAGCTCGAGATCCTGAAGCAGCTCTATCTCGACCAGCGCTTCCTCATTCTCGACGAGCCGACCTCGGTGCTGACGCCGGGTGAGGCGGACGAAATCCTCGGGCTCGTGCGCGCGATGACGCAGCGCGGCGAGATCACCGTGCTGATGATTACCCATAAATTCCGCGAGGTGACCGCCTTTGCCGATGCGGTGACCGTGCTGCGCCGGGGCAAGCTCGCGGGCGCGGGCGATGTCGCGAGCCTGTCCACCACCGAGATGGCACGCATGATGATCGGCGACACGCCGATCCGCGAGCGTGCCGAGCGCGTCGCTCACAAGGAGCGCGCCGTGACCTTCGAGATCGCCGGCGTCTGCGCCGAGGGCGACGATGGTTCCCTCGCGCTCGACGGCATCAACCTGAAGATCCACGCCGGCGAGATCGTCGGCGTCGCGGGCGTGTCGGGAAACGGCCAGAGCGCGCTGGTCGAAGTGCTGGCGGGACAGCGGCCCATGACGGCCGGGCAGTTCTTCGCCCGCAACGACGACTTCATGCCGACCCGCGCGGCCATGGCCAAGTACAAGGTGTTCGGCCTGCCGGAAGAGCCGATGAAGAACGCCGTCGTGCCCTCGATGTCGGTCGCCGAGAACATCGCCTTCCGCAATTTTGACCGCCCGCCAATCGCGAACCTGAAATGGTGGCTGTCGCCGGGCCCGATCCGCCGTCAGGCCCGTGACCTGATCGCGCGCTACCGCGTCAAGACGCCCTCGACCGAGACGCCGATCGCCAATCTTTCCGGCGGCAATGTCCAGCGCGCGGTGCTGGCGCGGGAACTGTCGACGGATGTCGACGTCCTGATCGTCGCGAACCCCTGCTTCGGACTCGATTTCGCGTCGGTGGCGGAGATCCGGTCGCAGATCATGGAGGCGCGCAACCGTGGCGCCGCCGTGCTGCTGGTCTCGGAGGACCTCGACGAGATCCTCGAACTCTCCGATCGCGTGGTGGTCATGTCCGGCGGCAAGATCACCTATGGCGCGCCGATCGGCGAGACCGACCGCGCGACGATCGGGAACTACATGGCGGGACAGGGGCACTGAACGCCGATATCAGGCGCTCGGCACCGGACGACAGGAGATTGATCGCGATGCCGATGATCGCAGCCGAACCCTCGCCCTTTCCCGTCGATCCTTCGCGTCTCGCCCTCATCGTCATCGACATGCAGCGCGATTTCATCGAACCTGGCGGCTTCGGCGAGGCGCTGGGTAACGACGTGTCGCATCTCGCCCGCGCCATCCCGGCGGTTCAGCGGCTGCTCGCCCTGTTCCGGGCCAAGGGTCTGCCGATCATCCACACGCGCGAATGCCACCGCCCGGACCTCTCCGATCTTCCGCCCGCGAAACAGGCGCGCGGCAAGCCATCGATGCGGATCGGCGATCCGGGCCCGATGGGGCGCATCCTCATCGCCGGCGAGCCGGGCGCGGAGATCATCGAGGCCTGCGCCGCGCTCCCGGGCGAAACCGTGATTGACAAACCCGGCAAGGGCGCCTTCTACGCGACGCCGCTGTCGGCGGTTCTCGAGCGCCTCGGCACGCGCCAGCTCGTCTTCGCGGGCGTCACGACGGAAGTCTGCGTGCAGACGACGATGCGCGAGGCCAATGATCGCGGCTATGAGTGCCTCGTCGTCGAGGAGGCGACGGAAAGCTATTTTCCGCAGTTCAAGGCGACGACCCTCGCGATGATCCGCGCGCAAGGCGGTATCGTCGGCTGGACGGCGACCGTTTCGGCCGTCGAGGAGGCCCTCGCATGAGCGACGCATTCGACCCAAAACCCTATGCCGAGATGCAGGCGGCAGCCCTCGATCTACCCCTGGAGCCCGGCTATCGCGCCTCGGTCGAGGCGCACCTCGCAGTCGCCTTCCGGCTGGCACCGCTCTTCCTCGACTTCAAGCTGCCGGACGAGGCCGAGCCGGCGCCGATCTACCGGGTGGAGGACGAGGCGTGAGTGGTTGGACGGACGAACCGGGCCACGCGATCGCCGCCGCCATCAGGGCCGGCACGGTGACGGCGGAGGCTGTCGCGGCGGCGCATCTGTCACGGATCGCGGTGGAGAACGAGGGCCTCGCCGCCTTCACCGACGTCACGGCGGATCGGGCGCTTGCCGAGGCGCGGGCGATCGACCGGCGCAGGGCTGCGGGCGAGGCCCTGCCACCGCTCGCGGGCGTTCCCTACGCCGTCAAGAACCTGTTCGACATCAAGGGCCTGCCGACGCGCGCCGGATCGCGCATCAATCGTGAGCGGGCGCCGTCCGTACGGGACGCCACCGCCGTCGAGCGATTGGCTGCCGCTGGCGCGGTGCTGCTCGGCGGACTGAACATGGGCGAATACGCCTACGACTTCACCGGCATCAACCCGCATGACGGCGCGTCGCGCAACCCGCATGACCGGTCGCGCATCACGGGTGGCTCCTCGGGCGGTTCGGCGGCAGCCGTCGCGGGTGGTCTCGCACCGATCGCGCTCGGCTCCGACACGAACGGGTCGATCCGCGTCCCGGCGAGCCTAACCGGCCTGTTCGGCCTGAAGCCGACCTATGGCGGCCTGTCGCGCGGGGGAAGCTTCCCCTTTGTCGCGAGCCTCGATCATGTCGGGCCGCTCGCCCGCTCGGTGATGGATCTCGCGCTGACCCACGACGCCATGGCCGGCCTCGACCCGCGCGACGCCGCCTGCGTCCGCCCGGCTGGCGCCCCCCTTGCCGATGCGGTCGACGGCGGCATCGCGGGCCTCAGGATCGCGCGCGCCGACGGCTACTTCACCCAATCGGGGACGGCCGAGGCCTTTGCCGCGGTCGACACGGTGGCGGCGACTCTCGGCGTCCACACCTCGATCACGATCCCGGAAGCGCATCGGGCCCGCGCGGCCGCCTATGTCATCACCATGATCGAGGGCGCGGCGCTGCATCTCGATCGGCTGCGTGCGCGCCACGCCGATTATGATCCGGATGTGCGCGATCGACTGATCGCCGGCGCGATGTTGCCGGGCGCCTGGTATGCCAAGGCCCAGAACTTCCGGCGCTGGTTTCGCGACATGGTGGTGGACCTCTTTCGGTCGGTCGACGCCATCCTTGCGCCGGCGACACCGGTCGTGGCTCCGAGGATCGAGGAAAAGACCTTCGTCCTCGACGGCGTCGAACTGCCGGTACGGCCGAACATGGGCCTCTACACGCAGCCGATCTCCTTCATCGGCCTGCCGGTCGTCGCCGTCCCGATCTGGACGGCCTCGGGGCTGCCGATCGGCGTGCAGATCATCACCGCGCCGGGGCGGGAGGACGTAGCGCTCCGTATCGCCCGTCAGCTCGAGAAGGACGGCGTCTGCCGCTCGCGGGTCGCGGGCGCCTAGCGCAAGGAAACTCAACGTTTGGGAGAGACGGGCATGGCGAGCGATCGCGGGCGCTGGGCGGGCCGCAACGAGGTCAAGGACACGGTCCGGCACGATGTCTGGCGTGGCCTGCAGGCCGGCGGCTTCGCGGTCGGGCCGGCGTGGAGCAACATCCCGAACTTCGTCGGTGCGGACATGGCGGCGTGGCGGCTTGCCCAGACCGACGCCTGGCGCTCGGCACGCACCGTCAAGTGCAATCCCGATCCGCCGCAGATCCCTGTCCGGCTGCGGGCACTCTATGACGGCAAGCTCCTGTTCGCCCCCGTTCCCTATCTCACCCAGCAGACGCCCTATGTGCGCATCGATCCGGCGAAGCTGCGGGCAAAGGGCGTCGACTTCGAGACCGCCGCGACGGCCCAGGGCTATCTGCAGCACGGCGAGCCGATCGAGTTCGAGGAGGTCGAGCCGCTCGACTTCTGCGTCGTCGGCAGCGTCGCGGTGACGCGCGCCGGCGGTCGCACGGGCAAGGGCGCGGGGTTTGCCGATCTCGAGACCGGGATCTTCCGCGAGCTCGGCCTGATCCGCCCCGACACGCCCATGGCGACGACGATCCATTCGAGCCAGCTCGTCGACGAACCGCGCGTCCTCATGCAGCGGCATGATTCGCCGCTCGATTTCGTGGCGACGGAGAGCGAGCTCATCGTCACCGGCAACACGACACCGCGCCCGACCGGCGTCGCCTGGGACCATGTCCAGCCCGATCAGTATGAGCAGATCCCCTTCCTGATCGCCCTGCGCGACCGGCTTCTCGCGCGGGCACCGTCCGGACCGTCGGCATGACCACGTCTCCAATCGACGCGGTCGACCTGCCCGACGTGAAGGCCGAGGTCGAAGCGGTCTTCCGCGCCTATGAGGCGGCGCTCGTCGGCAACGACGTCGAGGCGCTCGACGCGATGTTCTGGGCGAACGAGCGGACGATCCGCTACGGCATCGGCGAGAACCTCTACGGTATCGAGGCGATCCGGGCCTTTCGCCGGGCACGATCGGCCGCGGGGCTCGACCGTCTGCTCGCCGATACGGTGATCACCACCTATGGCCGTGATTTTGCGACCGCTTCGACACTGTTCAGGCGGGATAACGCGCCAGGCAGGGTTGGACGTCAGATGCAGACTTGGGTACGAGGGAAGGATGGCTGGCGGGTCGTCGCCGCGCATGTGAGCATCATCGACGAAAAACCCTGACGAGGTCGCGTCCATGTCCGATTGGCGAGAGGGCGGAGGAAGCGTCGGCGGTGGCCAGAGGGGCCTGCCGGGCTTTCTCGGGCTGTCGAACGACAGCCTCGCGGCGCGGATCGCGGATGCCATCATCGCCGGGCGCTTTCCACCCGGTTCCTCCCTCGACGAGAACGGGCTTGCGACGGCCTACAACGTGTCGCGGACGCCGGTGCGCGAGGCGCTGCGGCAGCTCGTCGCCACCGGTCTCGTTGAAAGCCGGCCTCGTCGCGGGACCATCGTGGTGGCGCCCAGTGATGAGGAGCTCCACGCGATCTTCGTGGTGATGGCGGAACTCGAGGCGCTGTGTGCCGCGCTCGCCGCCGAGGCGATGAGTGCGCGCGACCGGCAGGCGCTCGAAACGCTCCATCTCGATTCGGGGCGTCATGTCCGCGCGGCGGATGCCGCGGCCTATGCGGCGGCCAATGTCGGCTTCCACGAGGCGATCTATCAGGGTTCCGGCAACGCCTATCTCGCCGACATCACCCGCGCGACGCATCTGCGGCTGGCGCCCTTCCGCAAAGCCCAGTTCGACAGTCTCGGTCGCCTCGCCGCCTCGTTCCAGGAGCATGGCGCCATCGTCGACGCGATCCTGCGCGGCGACAAGACGCGGGCCGCGACCGTGATGCGCGAGCATATCGGCACGGTCGAGCTCGCCTATTCGCGGCTGGCGAGATAGGCGCGCCAGCCGCCGAAACGGCTGATGTCGGTGCCGGTGCGCGCGGCGTCCGCCTCACAGATGAACCCCTTCGGCGTCGTGCCGTCCGCGAGCGTGAGCGTGCCGAGACCGAGTGGCTGGGGGATCAGCGTCAGGAAGGATCCGACCTGATCGGTCGGCATGGCCCAAACTTCGAGCGCGATCGCCGTCCCCTGCCCCGGCTCCACCCGGATCAGACCAGGCCGACCCGGCTCGCTGCCTTCGAGGCGATAGAGCCGGTAATCGGGTCGCGTTTCACCCTTGCGCAGAAAGGTCGCGCCGCGCTCGGTGAGCTGTGGGTTGAGCGGCATCCCGGACATATGGGCGCCGACGACGGCGATCTCGATGATACCCGGTCGATCGACGCGCGTTTCTGCCGCCGACCCTTCCAGCGCCATGCCGAGGCCCGCGAGAAAGGCGTCGCGGCCGGCCGGCGCGATGAAGGTGATCCCGGCCGGCAATCCGTCGCCACGCGGCGTGCTCGGAACGGCGAGCGCGGCGAGGTCGAGCAGATTGACGAAGTTCGTGTAGGTGCCGAGGTTCGAATTGAGCGTGACGGGATCGGCCTCGAGTTCGGCGCGCGTGTAGACCGTCGGGATCGTCGGCACGACAAGCGCGTCGAACGAGGCCCAGAGCGGCGCGACCTGGCGCCGGAGCGCCATCAACCGGTAGGTCGCGGCAAAGACTGACCCGGCGTCGTGTCGCGTTGCGCCAGCGATGATGCCGCGGGTGACGGGATGAACCGCGTCGGGGTTCTCGCGGATCAGTTTGCCCGCGACGAGGTAGCGTTCCGCAACCCACGGCCCCTCATAGAGCAGGCGCGCGGTTTCATAGAGCGGCGCCATGTCGATCTCGATGATCCGCGCGCCGCACCGTTCGAGGGCGTCGAGCGCTGCACCAAAGGCTGCCTCGGCCTGCGCGTCGCCGAAGAAGATGCGATCGGCCGGCTTCGGCACGCCGAGCCGCAGGCCGGGCGGCCAGCCGCCGGGCTCTGCTCGCGGGAAGTGGCGCGAATAGATGTCGTCGGCGTCGTAGGCGGCGGCGACCGCGAACACGGCCCGCGCATCCTCGACGCTGCGCGCGAAGACCGAGACACAGTCGAGCGATCGGCAGGCGGGCACAACGCCTGTCAACGAAAACGCGCCGACCGAAGGCTTCAGCCCGACGATCCCCTGCAGGGCGGCCGGGACGCGGCCTGAGCCCGCCGTGTCGGTCCCCAGCGAGAAGGGCACGAGACCGGCCGCGACCGCCGAGGCCGAACCGGATGACGATCCGCCCGGGATCAGGTCGGCGCGGACGGCATTGCGCGGCACGCCATAGGGGGAGCGGACGCCGACGAGGCCCGTTGCGAACTGGTCGAGATTGGTCTTGCCGATGACGATGGCGCCTGCGTCGACAAGGCGCTTCACGATCGTCGCCGATGCCGTCGGCTGATAGGCATAGGCAGGACAGGCGGCCGTCGTCGGCAGTCCGGCGACGTCGATGTTGTCCTTGACGACGAAGGGGATGCCGAACAGCGGCAGATCACGACGGCCGCCACTCTCGAGCGCCGCAGCCTCCGAGAGCGCGTCGGCTTCGGTCTTCAGGCTGATGAAGAGAGCCGGATCGTCCCAGGCGCGGATGCGGGCATAGACCTCGGCGATCGTCGTCCGGACGTCCACGCCGTTGCGATGGTCTTCGAGCAGCGTCCGGACGGATTTCATGTGCGTGCCTCCCTCGCGGCAGGTCGACACCGACGACGAACGCTTGGTCGCAACCGGCCGTACAAGCCGATGCCGGATCCTTCAATGCCCCGGCATCCCGTTAAGGAGGACGATTCCTCCCGGTTCGACGATCGCATGGCGTGCATGCACAAGACAAGTAACCCGTCACAAAACGGGCACGTGCCTATTTCTGAGGCAGATTTAGGGCCGCGTCCGAAAAGGCGCGTTCAGTCCGACAGCGCCTCTGAAATCCGGCGATTGAGCTCGTCCGGATTGACGATCGCCAGCGCACCGCGCGTCTTGACGACGAGGCCGGCCTTCTCGAGTGCGGATAATTCGCGCGACACCGCCTCGCGCCGGCAGCCGATCCGGGCCGCGAGATCATGATGGAAGGGCGGCGGCGACACGGAGCGCTGCCCGCTATGCCCGGCGCGCGGCTGCGAGAGGCGCAGCAGTTCGGCATAGAGCCGGTGCTTCGTCTGAAGGAAGGAGTGCTCGGCGAGCTTGGTGTTGAGGAAGCGGATGCGGCTCGCGAGAATGCCGAGGATCTGCCGGCAGACCGACGGCTCGTGCGTCGCGAGCTCCATGAAGACCGGTCCCGGCATGATGCACATCTGCGACCGGTTCAGCGCGGTGACGTTCGCCGAGCGCCCGACGCCGTCGATGGCCGAAAGCTCCCCGAAGAACTGGCCCGAGGTCAGCTCGCCGAGAATGACCTCCTTGCCCGTGATGGTGCGATAGAGGACACGGACCTGGCCGCTGATGAGGAAATAGACGTCGTTCGAGGCATCGTCATAGTCGATGACGAGTTCGTTCTCCTCATACCGACGAAAGGTCACGCGACCGTCGAAACTCCTGAGCGTCGCGTCGCTCAGCCCTTTGAAGAGGGGTATCGATGCAAGCGTGTTCGACATGGGTACTTCCGCCTAGCCTGCCCTGCAATCATGTTGCGTGAGAGACAGAGCATATGCAAGGCGGTGCCGCTGTTTCGTTTGAAACAGCGGCCGGGGTCGGACGTCAGTCCTTGGCGCGCTCGACATAGCTGCCGTCATCGGTCTGGACGATGACGCGGGTGCCCGTCACGATGTGCGGCGGCACCATGATACGCACGCCGTTCGAGAGCATCGCCGGCTTGTACGAGGAGGATGCCGTCTGCCCCTTCATGGTCGGCTCGGTCTCGACGATCTCGAGCGTGACGCGCGGCGGCAGTTCGGCGGCGACCGGCACGCCCTGGTAGAGCGAGATCTTCACCGGCATGTTCTCGTGGAGATAGACGGCCTGGTCGCCGATGATGTCGGGCGGCAGCGTGATCTGCTCGAAGGTCTCCATGTTCATGAAGGTCTGGCCGTCGCTGTCGCTGTAGAGGTAATTGTGGTCGCGCGACTCGATGAAGGCGCGCTCGACCATTTCGGTCGTCTTGTAGCGCACCGAGGTCTTCACCCCGTCCGAGAGGCGGCGCATGTCGATCTGCGTCGTCGGCGTGCCCTTGCCGGGATGAAAATTCTCGGCGGTGAGAACGACATACAGCTGGTTGTCGACTTCGAGCACGTTGCCCTTGCGAACCTGGCTGGCGATGACTTTGGCCATGATTATCCCTGCATGTGACGATGGTTGGCGCGCTCATACACGCTTGCGTGCCACGAAGGAAGCATGCAGACGCGCGCAGGGTTGACGGGTTGGCCTCAGGCGAGGTTCTCGGGGCCGAAACTCGCGGGCAGGAGTTCGTCGAGCTTGAAACTCTGCCGAAGTCCCTCGGGGCCGAAGACGTGAATGCGCGTATCCTTCGTCCCGAATTCGCGGATACGCTGGCGGCAGCCGCCGCAGGGCGTGGTGAGGCCGGGTGCGGTGGGATTGGCGTCGGTCCAGCCGAGCACGGCGATCTCGGCGATTCGGGTCTCGCCCGCCATCACCATGGCCGCGATGGCGCCGGCCTCGGCACAGGCGCCCTGGGGATAGGCGGCATTCTCGACATTGCAGCCGGCATGCACGCCGCCGCCGGCACCGCGGATCGCGGCACCGACCTTGAAGCGCGAATAGGGCGCGTAGGCCTTCTCGCGGGCCGCGAGCGCCATCGCGAAGAGATCGTCGAGCATCAGCGCTCCTTCACATAGGGGATGCCGGAAGCACGCGGCGGATTGGCCGAGCCGATGAAGCCCGCGAGCAGGATGACGGTCAGCACATAGGGCATGGCGAGAATGAGCTGGACCGGAACCTCGCCGATCAGCGGCATGGACTTGCCCTGAAGCTGGATGGCGAGCGCGTCGAGGAAGCCGAACAGAAGGCAGGCGCCGAGGGCCGGCCAGGGCTTCCACTTCGCGAAGATCAGCGCCGCCAGCGCCATGAAGCCCTTGCCGGCCGTCATGTTGGGGATGAAGCTCGCCGACTGGGCGACGGCGAGATAGGCGCCGGCAAACCCGCAGAGCACGCCGCAGATGATGACCGCGCGATAGCGCAGCCACGCGACCGAGATACCGGCCGTGTCGACGGCGGCCGGGTTCTCGCCGACCGCCCGGAGCCGCAGGCCGAAGCGGGTCTTGTAGACGACATAGGCCGTCAGCGGCACGCACAGGAAGGCCAGATAGACCAGGATGTTGTGGCCGGAGATGATCTCGGAATAGACCGATCCGATCACCGGAACACCCTTCAGCGCCTCGGCGAAAGGCAGATCGATCGGCTGGAAGCGGGCCGGACCGTCGACCGGCGGCGTGCGCCCGCCTTCGCCATACCAGACATTGCCGAGAAGCGCGGTGAGGCCGAGCGCGAGCATGTTGATCGCGACGCCCGAGACGATCTGGTTGCCGCGATAGGAGATGGCCGAGACGCCGTGAACCATCGCGAAGACGACCGCGGTGAGGATGCCGGCGGCAAGGCCGAGCCAGGCGGATCCCAGTTCATGCGCCATGACGCCGGCGGCGAAGGCCGCCACCAGCATCTTGCCCTCGAGACCGATGTCGACGACGCCCGATCGCTCCGAATAGAGCCCGGCTAGGCAGCAGAAGATCAGCGGCACCGAAAGGCGGATGGCCGAATCGATGATGACCGGCAGCTGGACGAGGAGATCCATCAGGCGGCCTCCGCCGAGCGGGAGGGGGTCAGACGCGCCAGCAGGGCCGCGAGCTGCGGCTTGAACATCTGCTCGAGCGCGCCGGCGAACAGGATCACCAGGCCCTGAATGACGACGATCATGTCGCGGTTGATGGTCGGCTTCTCGAAGGCGAGTTCCGCGCCGCCCTGATAGAGCGCGCCGAACAGGATCGAGGCGAGAACGATGCCGAAGGGATGGGACCGGCCCATCAGCGCGACGGCGATCCCGACGAAGCCAGCGCCCGCGGTGAAGTCGAGCACGAGCCGCTGCTGGTCGCCCATCAGCACGTTGATCGCCATCAGCCCGGCGAGCCCGCCGGAGATCAGCATGGCGATGACCGTGATGCGGCTCGGCGAGATGCCGCCATAGACGGCCGCCGTCGGGTTGAACCCGACGGTGCGGATCTCATAGCCGAGCCGTGTCTTCCAGATCAGCGCCCAGACGGCGACGCAGGCGGCGAGCGCCAGAAGGAAGGCGATGTTGAGGCGCGGGAATGTCGGGCCGTAGCCGGTCCACAGCCACAGATCATGCACCATGGGCAACACGGTCGAATCCGGGAAGCGGGCGGATGAGGGATCCATGGTCCCCGGCGGCTTGAGGACGTCGACGAGCAGCCAGACCATGATCGCCGAGGCGATGAAGTTGAACATGATCGTGGTGATGACGACGTGGCTGCCGCGCGTCGCCTGCAGATAGCCCGGAATGAAGGCCCAGGCGGCGCCGAAGATCATCGAGACGATGATGACGATCGGGAACACGATGAAGAAGGGCACACCCGGCAAGGCAAGGCAGGCGAGAGCCACACCGACACCCGCGATGGTCGCCTGTCCCTCGCCGCCGATGTTGAACAGACCGGCATGGAAGGCGACCGCGACCGCAAGCCCCGTGAAGATGAAGCTCGTGGCATAATAGAGCGTGAAGCCGATCCCCTCGGCGAAACCGAACGCCCCGTTGATGAGGATCGCGACCGCCTCGATCGGGCTTTCGCCGATGATCAGAACGACGAGCCCGGAGACGAGAAAGGCGGCGGCGACGTTGAGGACCGGCAGGAGCGCGATGTCGGCCCAGCGCGGCAGTTCGGTCGGGGTGCTCATCGGGCGGCCTCGCGGCCACAATCGTCAGAAATCATAACCATTCGCCTTGAGAAACTGCTTCACGGCCACCGAGAAGGGCGTCGAGGTACGCTGATCATCGGCGCAATCGGCCGCATTGTCCGGACAGTTGAGGACCGGTTCGACCTTGGCGGCCTTGACGCGCTTGTCGAAGTCGCGGATCGTCGCCTGCCCTTCGCCCGCCATCAACCGGATCGCGACCTCGCCGGCGAGGAAGCCGGCCGAATTCTCGGCCTCCTGTTCCTTGGCCTGCCGGCGCATCTCCTCGAGCCAGCTCTTGTGACGGTCGACGAAACGCGGATCGCGGCTCGCATCACGCATCACGCCGTCCTTGATCTCGAACATCTGCAGCGGCGCGTAGGAACAGGCGTAGCAGTCGAAGGCGTAGAGGAAGCGGTTGTCGACGGTGACGACCTCGAACTGCCCGTCCGCATCGGCGTCCTCCAGATAGTCGCCGCTGCCGTCGAAGGTGCCGACCGACACGAGCTTCCAGCCATCCGCCGTCTTCGTCGCGACCTTCACCGTGCTGCAGCAGTGGGCCCCGCCGCTATAGGTCGTCAGCACGACTTCAATGGTGGCGTTGCCCGGATCGATCTCGGCAAAACGGGCGGCGGCATAGGGCTTCTCGCCCATCGCGTCGGGCTCGCTCGCCTTGAGCACCACCGCGCCGCTCTCGCGGATCTCGGCGTGCGGCACGCGCATGGTCGCGTCGCTCGGATCGGGCTCGGAGAAGAGCCGGACCTCGACGTCACCGACGGAGACGCCGGCGCGCTCGACGCTCGTGTCGATCTCGGCCCGTGTCTGCGCTGCGGCAGGAAAGGCCGCGAGGGCAAGGAAGGCTGCGGTGATCAGGCGCTTCATGCGACCTTCTCCGTGATGCCGGCCATCAGCAGACCGAGTTCATTCTCATCCGCCTCGCCGGCCTTGCGCTGGCCGGTGAGGCGCCCGCCGCACATCACCAGGATCCGGTCGGAGAGCGACATGATCTCCTCCAGTTCGACCGAGACGAGCAGGATCGCCTTGCCCTGATCGCGCATGGCGATCATCTGGCGATGGATGAACTCGATCGCGCCGATGTCGACGCCGCGCGTCGGCTGGCCGATGATCAGGAGGTTCGGCGACCGCTCCAGCTCGCGCGCGAGCACGATCTTCTGGGCATTGCCGCCGGAGAAATTGGCGGTCTTCAGCTTCGGATTTTGCGGGCGAACATCGTATTTCACCATCTTCTCGGCGAGATCGGCGACCATGCGACCGGTATCGAGAAAGAAGCCGCGCCCGAAGCGCCGGTCGTCCTGATAGCCGAGGATGGCGCTCTCGAAGGCCGCGAAGGGCTTGACGAGGCCCATGCGCATGCGGTCCTCCGGCACATGCGCGAGGCCGTAGGTGCGCATCTCGGCCGGATCGATGCCGTCGGTCGAAATGTCCTTGCCATCGATCCGGATCAGGCCTCCCACCGGCAGCCTGATGCCGGCGATCGCCTCCAGAAGCTCTGACTGGCCGTTGCCGGCGACGCCCGCGATCCCGACGATCTCGCCGGCCTGAACCTCGAAGCTCACGTCATGGACCCGCACGACGCCCTTGTCGTCGGTCACCGTCAGCCGCTCGACCGACAGCACAGGCCGCCCCGGATTGCACGGCCCCTTGTCGACATGCAGCAGCACGCGCCGTCCGACCATGATCTCGGCGATCTCGGCGGGGCTCGTCCGGGCGGTGTCGAGCGTCGCAACCATCTCGCCGCGCCGCATGATCGAGGTGCGATCGGTGATCGCCATGATCTCGCGCAGCTTGTGCGTGATGAGGAGCACGGTCTTGCCCTGCGCCTTGAGCACCTTGAGGATTTCGAAGAGCTGATCGGCCTCGGACGGCGTCAGCACGCCGGTCGGCTCGTCGAGGATGAGGATTTCGGCGCCGCGATAGAGCGCCTTGAGGATCTCGACGCGCTGCTGCGCCCCGACCGGCAGATCGCCGACGATGGCGTCTGGATCGACCTCGAGACGGTAATCCCGCTCGAGCCGCGCGAGTTCCGCGCGCACCGCCTGCTCGCCCTTCGCCAGCAGGGCGCCGCCCTCGGCGCCGAGCATCACGTTCTCGAGCACGGTGAAGGGATCGACCAGCATGAAATGCTGATGCACCATGCCGATACCGGCCGCGATCGCGTCCTGCGAGGAGCGGATCGACGTCTTCTGGCCGCCGACGAGGATCTCGCCGGCGTCGGCCTCGTAGAACCCGTAGAGGATCGACATCAGCGTCGACTTGCCGGCGCCGTTCTCGCCGACGATGCCGTGGATGGTTCCGCGCTCGACCGTCAGATCGATCGCCTTGTTGGCGTGGACGGGTCCGAACCGCTTGTCGATTTTCCGAAGTTCGATCGCTGGAGCCATGGCGGGACTTTCGAGACGACGGCCCGGCGCGCGTTCGCCCGGGACCGAGAAGGCACGGAGACCGGAGGCCAGCGTCTAGCGGCGGGCACGGCCCGTCAACCGGAATTGCGGTCGCCCAGCCGGTCGTCGCGTCGATGCTGTGTGCTGCGGCACCCGTGATGCGAAGAAGCCCGCCAGGGTGGCGGGCTTCCGGTCGCTTCTAGACGCTGTCGGGCTCAGGAAGCCGGGCAGGAATTGTCCGACATGTAGTCGTGCACCTTGACGGCGCCCGAGATGATGTCGGCCTTCGCCTTCTCGACCGCGGCCTTCATGGCGTCGTTGACGAGCGCCTTGTTGTTCTCGTCCATGGCGTAGTCGACGCCGCCCTCGGCGAGGCCGAGAACGCTGACGCCCGGCTTGAACGTGCCCTTCGAGCCGGTCAGCATCGCCTGATAGACCGCCTCATCGACGCGCTTGAGCATCGAGGTGAGGATCTTGCCCGGATGCAGGCCGTTCTGGTTGGAGTCGACGCCAACGCCGAGCGCGCCGCCGTCAGCCGCCGCCTGCAGGACGCCGATACCGGTGCCGCCCGCCGCCGCGTAGATCACGTCCGCGCCCTGCGCCATCTGCGCCTTGGCGAGCTCGCCGCCACGCGCCGGGTCGTTCCAGGCCGCCGGCGTGGTGCCGGTCATGTTCTGGATGATCTTGGCGTTCGGGTTGGCCGCCTTGACGCCCTGGGCATAGCCGCAGGCGAACTTGCGGATGAGCGGGATGTCCATGCCGCCGACGAAGCCGACCGTGCCCGACTTCGAGGCCATGCCGGCCATCAGGCCGACGAGGAAGGAGCCCTCATGCTCCTTGAAGACGAAAGAGGCGACGTTGGGCTTGTCGACGACCATATCGACGATGGCAAACGACGTCTGCGGGAACTCTGCGGCGACCTTGTCCAGCGCCTCGGCATTCGCAAAGCCCAGCACGATCACCGGGTTGTTGCCGTCGCGCGCGAAGCGGCGAAGGGCCTGCTCACGCTGCGAGGCGTTCGAGATCTCGAACTCGCGATAGGCGGTGCCGGTTTCCTTCTTGAAACGCTCGGCGCCATTATAGGCTGCTTCGTTGAATGACTTGTCGAACTTGCCGCCCATATCGAAAATGAGGGCCGGGCCGCTTTCCGCGGCAACAACTGCCGTGGCAAGGCCAAGCGACATCGCAAGGCCGAGAAGAACCGATTTCATCACGCTCTCCCGAGATTGTTCTCTTGGTGGTTGAAAGGCCGGAAGGGTTCTCCGGCCTTGGACGCCACCATGCACGGCCAAACGGCCCTTGAGAAGACGGCTTTTGACCAAGGAGTGAAATTTCGGCAGGTCGCCTGTTTCAGCGGCGCCGATCGAGGCAGGCGATGAGTTCCCGGATCGTCTGATCGTCGAGGCGACCGATCTCGCGCGCCAGTCGATTGGCGAATTCGGTCGCCAGCGGCGAGAGGCGGGCCGTGTCGACGACGACGCGCGGATCGGAGATTTCCGCCAGCCGCTGCAGGTCCTCCGCCTCGTCCCAGATGATGTTGAAATGGGCGATGATGCGCTGGAGCAGCAGCCATGTCGGCTTGCCGCGCTTGCCGTGCTCGAGTGCCGAGAGATAGGCCGGCGAGACGCCGATCTCGTCCGCCATGGCCTTGAGCGTCTCGCCGCGGGCGGCGCGCAGAGCGCGCATGCGGGCACCGAACGGGGTCATGCGCCCTCCTCCATCCGCCCGATCCGCCGCAGCCGGACATACAGCGCGCCCTCCCCGCCATGATGGCCGTGCGCGCTCTCGAAACCGACGACGAAGGGTCGCAGATCCGGCATCCGCAGCCATTGCGGCACAACCCGCCGCAGCACGCCGCGTTCGTCCTCGAAATGGTAATGTGGCTCGATGCGCCCCTTGCCGGTGATGACGAGCACGATGCGGTGGCCGCGCGCCTGGGCATGGGCCAGAAAGCCGCGCAGTGCCTGATGCGCCTCGGCCTGGCGCATGCCGTGCAGGTCGATCCGTGCATCGATCGGCAGAACGCCCCGCACGACCTTGCGCCGCTCGTGCCGGTCGATGGGCTGCAGCGTCGGGATGGCGGGCGGTGGTGGCGGCGACGGCGGAACATAAGGGTCCGGCGCGCTCACCCGACCGCGCGGCCGTGCCGGCTTGGCTTGCGGCGGCTCGGCGATCGGTGTGTGGACCGCCACAGACTGTCCGGCGGGTGCGGCGTCGCCAATGGCGGGCGCCACCTCGCTCGCCTCTGCCGGCCGACGGCGACGCCTGACCTTCAAAGGCTCGACCGAGCGCGCCACGTGTTCCCACAGCGCCTTTTCCTCGGCGGTCAGCGTGCACTTGCGACGGGTCACGGCGCGGCCTTCGGCCAGAGCACGATGAAGGAGCCTGGATGACGCACCGCGCCGGCGATCGCGCCCGCGGCTGCCCCCGGCCCGAAGAAGATGTCGGCCCGCGCCGGCCCGACGATTGCCGAACCGGTGTCCTGCGCGATCATCAGCCGGCGGAAAGGCTCGAGCGCCCCGTCAGGGCCGGTCGGGAGATCGGCGCCGACGAAGACCGGCAGCCCATAGGGCCACAGCGTGCGATCGACCGCGAGCGACCGTAACGGCGTCAGCGGCACGCCCTCGCCGCCGATCGGCCCGAGTGTCGGGTCGAGTTCGCGCGCGATCCGAAAGAACACATAGGACTTGTTTTCCCGCATGATGGCGCGGGCGCGCTCGCTGTCCTCGGCGAGAAAGGCGCGCAGGCGCTGCATCGTCATCTCGGAGCGCGGAATGTCGTAGCGATCGGCGACCACCCGACCGATCGCGGTATAGGGATGACCGTTGCGGCCGGAATAGGCGAGGCGGACCACCGAACCGTCGGGAAGACGAACGCGGCCCGATCCCTGCACCTGGACGAAGAAGAGGTCGACCGGATCGGCGAGGTAGAGATGCTCGAGGCCAAGCCCTGCGAGGGCGCCCTCCTCGATCTCCGTGCGGTCCGGATAGATCGACAGGCTGCCGTCTGCCGATCGTCTTGCAGCCGCATAGCCCTCGAACCCCTCCGGCACCTCGCCCTGGGGAAAGGTCACGAGATCGGGTGGCCGATCGAAGACCGGGGTCTGATAGCGCCCGCCGCGCGTCAGCGATCCCTCGACTTCGGGCTCGAAATAGCCGGTGTAGAAGGCGCGGCCGCTCTCGCCCGCGATGCGCCAAGGCGCGAAATGGCGCTCGAAGAAGGCGCGCGACGCGCCTGCATCGAGCGGCCCATGATCGAGCGCCTGTGCGCAGACATCCGCGAGCGCCGGCGGCGGCGGCAGTCCGGCCCGCAAGGGTGCGGTTGAATCGAGCAAAGCGCGGCAGGAGACAAGAAAGGTCGCGAAGGCCGCGGCGTGATCATCGGCCGCAAACCCTTCGATCGCCTCGTAGGCGAGCGGCTGCGCGGTTGCTCCCGCCGGGATCGGCGGCGCATCGGACGAGCGGGCGGGCGGGACGTCGGCCATGGCGAAGCATGCGAGCATGAGGGGGAGGAGCCACATAGTGTGGCGCGCCGATCGGCCCCTGTCACCCGGATTCCGGTTCAACTCATTCGCGCGCGCGATGCGTGCATCACATGAATTCATGGACGATTCGTCTCCATCGCGCGTAGGCTCACGGACCGATACGGAAAATCCGATGAACCAGCTCACATCACCGTCGGCTTCCTGGCGGACGCCCGCCCTGATCATCGCCGGCGGCTGCATCGCTGCGCTGCTGACATTCGGGCCGCGTTCCTCGATGGGCTTCTTCCAGACACCGGTGATCAGCACCAATGGCTGGGGCCGCGATACCTTTGCCTTCGCCCTCGCGCTGCAGAACCTGCTCTGGGGTGTCGGTCAGCCCTTCATGGGCGCCATCGCCGACCGCTTCGGCACCGTCAGGGTGCTGACGATCGGCGTGCTGCTCTATGCCGGCGGCCTCGCGCTGATGGCGGTGTCGACGACGCCGCTGATGCTGCATCTTTCCGCTGGCGTCCTGATCGGCTTCGGGCTCGCCGGGTGCTCGTTCAACATCGTGCTGGCGGCCTTCGGCAAGCTTCTGCCGCCCGAACGCCGGTCGATGGCCTTTGGGCTCGGTACCGCCGCCGGATCCTGCGGCCAGTTCCTCTTCGCGCCGCTGTCGGTCGGCCTGATCGGCGGCGTCGGCTGGCAGGAGACGCTGATCATCTTCGCCGGGCTGATGCTTCTTGTGATCCCGCTCTCGACCGCCGTCGCCACGCGGCCGGCGGGCCGCAGGACCGAGAAGGACGCGCCGAGCCAGAGCGTGATCGGGGCGCTGACCGAGGCCTTCGGACACCGCTCCTATGTGCTGCTCGTCCTTGGCTTCTTCACCTGCGGCTTCCAGCTCGCCTTCATCACCGTGCATCTGCCGGCCTATTTCGGCGACATCGGGCTCGCACCCTGGGTCGGCGGCTGGACGATCGCGCTGATCGGCGTGTTCAACATCGTCGGATCGCTCTCCTCCGGCTGGCTCGGCAACCGCATGCCCAAGCGCTGGATCCTCGCCGCGATCTATCTTTCCCGCGCCGTGGTGACGGTCGCCTTCCTGCTCCTGCCGCCGTCGCCCGCCACGGCGCTCGCCTTCGGCGCGCTCACCGGCCTTCTGTGGCTGTCGACCATTCCGCCGACATCCGGTCTCGTCGCGCTGATGTTCGGCACGCGCTACATGGCGATGCTCTACGGCTTCGCCTTCTTCTCGCACCAGGTCGGCGCCTTCATCGGCGTCTGGCTGGGCGGTCTCGTCTTCGAGCAGACCGGGAGCTATGACGCGGTCTGGTGGCTGTCGGTCGGCCTCGGCGTCGCCTCCGCCCTGATCAACCTGCCGATCGTCGAAAAGCCCGTGGCGCGCCCGGCGACGGCGTGAGCGCGATCGTCAGTCGCCCCGGCGCAGCATGCGGGCGATGGCGGTGACGAGGTCGGCGCGCGGCACGGTCTGCTGCGCGACGCGGGCTTCGCGCCATTCGGCATTGCCCTCGATCGCCTTGGCCATCTCGGCGCCGAGCGCGAGATCCTTGAGCTGCACCTCGCCACGGGCGGCCTCGTCGGACCCTTGGATCACGGCCACCGGGGCGTTGCGGCGATCGGCATATTTGAGCTGCGCCTTCATCCCCGACCCGCCGAGATAGACCTCGGCGCGGATACCGGCCGAGCGCAGTTCGCTCGCCATGGCCTGGTAGTCGGCGAAGCGGTCCTTGTCCATGACGCAGACGACGACCGGACCGACCTCGGCGTCGGTCGTGACGCGACCGAGATGGGTGAGCGCCGCCAGCAGACGCGAGACACCGATGGAAAAGCCGGTCGCGGGCACGGGTTCGGGGCGGAAGCGCCCGACAAGCCCGTCATAGCGTCCGCCGCCGGCGACGGAGCCGAAGCGGACAGGCTTGCCGTCCTCCCCCTCGACCGGGAAGGTCAGTTCCACCTCGTAGACGGGGCCCGTGTAGTATTCGAGGCCGCGCACGACGGAAGGGTCGATGCGGATGCGATCAGCACCATAGCCGGCGGCACGCACGATGGTCTCGATCAGGGCGAGTTCGCCCGCGCCTTCCGCATAGACCGGGTTGCCGCGCGTGAGGTCATCGCTCTCGCCGCCGACGGCCGCGATCACCGCCTGGATCTGCGCCTCGTCGAGCCCGGCACCCTTGGTGAAGTCGCCGCTCTCGTCCTTGCGGCCGGGGCCAAGCAAGAGGCGCACGCCCTCGGGGCCGAACTTGTCGAGCTTGTCGATCGCGCGCAGCACGGTGAGGCGACGGCCGGCATTGGCGTCGCCCGAGAGGCCGATCGCCTCCATCATCCCGTCGAGCACCTTACGGTTGTTGACCCGCACCACATAGGAGCCGCGCGGAATGCCGAGCCGCTCCATCGTGTCGGCGGCCATCATGCAGATCTCGGCATCCGCCGTGACGGAGGGCGCGCCGACCGTGTCGGCATCGAACTGCATGAACTGGCGGAAGCGACCCGGACCCGGCTTCTCGTTGCGGAAGACATAGCCCATCCGATAGCTGCGATAGGGTTTCGGCAGCCGATCGAAATTCTCCGCCACATAGCGCGCCAGCGGCGCAGTCAGGTCGTAGCGCAGCGAGAGCCACTGCTCGTCATCGTCCTGGAACGAGAAGACGCCCTCGTTCGGGCGGTCCTGATCGGGCAGGAACTTGCCGAGCGCGTCGGTGTACTCGACGAAGGGCGTCTCGACCGGCTCGAAGCCGTAGAGTTCGTAGACCTCGCGGATCGTCTCGACCATGCGCCGCGTCGCCGCGATCTCGCCCGGCGTGCGGTCGACGAAGCCGCGCGCGACGCGGGCTTCGAGCTTCTTTTTCTTGTCGGACATGGCGGCCTCGGAATGATCGGTGCGCGCTGCATAGGATCGGGCGGGGTTCGGCGTCAAATCGCCACCACCATCCGCCCCGCCGTGCCACGCACACCGGGATTGAATCAAGACTTCAGGATTGCGGCGCAACCGATTCAAATGACTCGTCGATTGGCCATCAAACACAAACTGCCGGCGATTTTTGCGCGGGCCGAAGCCCGCATGTCGAACGTCGCCGCGAAATGCCGATCTTCGGCGTCCAACATCTTCTTGCGACTCCGGTTTTTTGCCGGGCGCGTGATGCGCGGCCGTGTGATTGGACAGGCGCGCCTCTCTCTGCAAAGGTCGCGCCATGCGCCGCCTTCTGATCGCCTTCCTCTCAGTGCTGTCGACGCTGCCGGTTCTGGCCGCCGGCCTTCTGCCGGAGACCGATCCGCCGCCGGCGGACCTCGGCCGGACGCTCGTTCACTACGCCACCATCGCCCGCGACGACGGATCGTTCCGGCGCTTCTCGACCGACGCCGCCGCCCTGTCGGCGCCGCCCGGCGCCCTGCCTGACGGCACGCGCATCGCCATGGAAACCTTTTATGGGCCGGACAAGGCTGCGACCGTCTTCATCAAGGAAAAGCAGGACGGGAAGTGGCTCTACGGATCCTTCGAGCCCGGCGCGCCGGACTGGACGGGCATGAAGGCGAAGACGGTGTGCCATGCCTGCCACATCGACGCGACGGCAGACCTTACCTTCACTCTGCCCACCATTGCCGCCTTCGCCAGCGCCGGCAAGCCCGCGCGCTTCGTCTGCCCGCGGTCGGGCCGCGAACCGTGCGAGGACGCCGTCTATCATCCGGCACCGGGACCGTGACCAACCGCTGGCCTCTGCCGATCCGTCTGCTGCACTGGTCGACGGCGGGCCTCGTCCTGGTCGCCGTGCCGGCAGCGCTCCTTGCGCAACGGCTCACCGAGATCGATACGCCGGTCGCCGAGCACCTGATCGAGGCGCATATGGCGGCAGGTCTCACCATTGCGCTGATCACGCTGGCGCGGCTGTCGCTGCGGCTCGTCCTGTCCCGGCCGAAGGACCCGGAGCGCCCGCTCGCGCTCGACCTGCTCGTGCGTGCGGGCACCGTCTCCTTCTACGGCCTGCTTCTGCTGCTGCCTGCGACGGGCATCCTCAAACTGACCCTGTCGGGTCTCGACGTCTCGATCCTTGGAGCGACCATCCTGCCATCGAGCGGCACGGCGCCCGCCGTGGCGCGCGCCCTGAGCCGCCTTCACGCGATCCTCGGCTGGGTCCTTGTCGCAACCGTGCTGCTTCATGTCGCGGCGACGTTGCTCCATGCGCGGCTCTTTGGTGCACCGGTGATGCCGCGCATGGCGCTCCGCCTCACCCGCGACGGCGATACCTCTCAGGGCGCCTCATCGCCATAGCCCATGCGGGCGTTGAACTACGGCCTGCCGAGTGACCCGACGATCGCCTCAGCCTCCGTGCACCGCAAGCGGGGGAGACGCCTGGCGGAGCATCACTCCGCGGCGGCCGCCGCGCCGGCCTTGGCCACTTCGCCGTCCTCGTGAGAAGCCATGCCCGAGACACCGACCGCGCCGATGACCTTGCCATCGCGGATCAGGGGTACGCCGCCTTCCACCGGCACCATGCCCGGCAAGGCGAGGAGCTTCAGATTGGCGCCGCCCTGTGCTATGCGATCCTCGAATTCGCGGGTGGCGCGGCGGAAGCCGAGCGCGCAATCCGCCTTCGCTTTGGCGATCGTGACGCTCGCCGTCTGCGCACCGTCGAGCGTGTGATGGAGAATGAGGCGCCCGGCGGAATCGACGATCGCAATCACCATCGGCCAGTCGCGCTGCTGGCAGACCGCCTCGCAAGCCGCCATGACGCGCTTCGCGTCGTCAAGTCCGATCGGAGGACCATAGGGGATGGGTGCCGCCACGATACTGCCTCCGGCTCGTTCAACGCACCACGTCTATACTGACGCAGGACCCGTTTCAAACCGCTCGACCGGGCGTCGTTCGCGTGCCGCCGCTTCGTCGATCACCGTCCATCCCGCATTTGGGCCGTCGGATCGGCCGCGAGTTCCGCGCGAAGATCCTGCGCAACGGTGTAGAGCCGCCCCAGCACGCGGAAGGGCACCTTGGTCCAGCTTCTCGTCCCGCCGAGCGCTTCGACATCACCCGTGCACCCGGCTGGTTCGGCCAGCGATCGGTCAGGTTCCCGCCCCATCGCGAGCCTCGCGAGACCATAGACGCCAATGAGCCGGTCCCTGAACTTGATCAGCGTCTCGAAATGTGCCGGAAGCTCGTGATGGCGTTTGCCTTCGTCATCGAGCAGAGCGTGCGCACCGGCGAGGTCCAGACCGGTGAAGGACGCGAGATCGTCCATGCTTTGTGCGGAAAGATCCTCGGCGAAAACCGTCAGCGTGTGAGGGAAGTTGCGCAGGACATGCGCCCAGAGCTGGATGTAGCACAGCCAGGCATCGATCTCGCGCCGGATCGAAGCATCGTCATTCAGCTTTATCAGCTTTGCCGTCGACAGGATGCAGTCAATCGGGTTCCGGATGAGCAACACGAATTTCGAGTCGAAGAATCGGGCTTCGAAAAAGCGCAGGAAAGCATCCGGTCCAAACTGAGTGAGATGATATGAGGTGAAAGCCATCTTGTCGCCGAGGACGTCGTATCGCGAGGAAGCCGCCTCCAGCCACTGCCACCAAGTATGGTCGCTTTCCGGAATGAAATCCGGCGCATAGGTCGACTTCGTGGCCTGATTGCCCAATTCCTTGTGCTTCGCGTTGTAGAAGTCACGCCAGCGGGGAGCATCAACAGCCTGATACAGATTGGCCTCGCCGAGGATCAGCGCGTTTCGTGCCGTGTTCAGCATATCCAGCATGACGGTCGTGCTTGATCGGGCGAAGCCGAGCACAAAGACACAGCGTGATGCCAAAGCACGACAGACGTCGATCTCATCCTGAGCGGAGGTCGATCGCCCGTCGTCAACCGGCTTCGGCATGCCGCTGTGCGACCGATACCCCGGGGAAGACTCGTGCTGGTGTCGCTGTACGGCAAGTTGCTCGCAAAGTGCGATCAATTCCGCGTTCTGGACACTGATCTTCTCGAGCTGCCGCTCAAGCGCTTCCATTCTCGTTCCCATCGCATCCATCTCGGAAGCATGGGTGGAGGATAGAAGGTCGTTCCTGCTTTCCCACTCGCTGACCTCGGTCAGCAGTTTGTTCCGCTCAAAATACAAGCGCCGTACTCCGGGTATCGCGCTGGTGAGGGCTGTCAACGAAATCATGAGCCTTTACTTCATGTTTGCGTGTGCGCAAGCGCTCAAGAACGAAAGAATACAAGAACTGACGATACACGATCGCTCGCTTGATCGCGTACCCTCCAATCGTTACTGAACCGCGAGGCGAATCATGACCACACGATTGCAGGTATTCGGCAACCTACACTCGTTCGCCGATGCGGGGAAGAGTCCTGAAGGACACAGCGATCAGGTACCCTGATGCTCTGTTTCTCGTCACCCCTCACTTAGGACCGTGTGCCTCTCGCGGCGTCCCCAAAGCCTGCCGCCACTTGGCGGCGTGCGATCGCGACTGTCAGCGGGATGCCTGTCGATCGCAACTGATCAGCGGGGTCTTCTTCGATTGGCCGGCACGGCGAGGGTCAGCGGTTCGCTCCGCTCCCGCTCGGCCGGATAAGGCCCAGACGGTGCATCCTCCGAAGCGAAGGTCAAACGAAGGCTTGGTCGTCGCGGGTGCGCAGCGATCAGACGCGGATGCTCAGCATCTGCTGCGACATGGTCGTCGCAGACTGCATGACCTTGATGTTGGCGGCATATTGCTGGGCGGCGCTGATCTGGTTGACCGCCTCCTGGGCAAGGTCGACCCGCGGCTCGGCAACCATGCCGTCGCTGTTGGCGTCCGTCGATTCGGGGCGGAAGACCTGGTTGAAGGACGTCTCGGAGATGATGCGGCTCGAAACTCCGCCCCCGGGCGCCTCGCGGCTCTCGACCCGCTGCGGCTTGTAGACCGGCGTCGTGTCGGCGGCGGCCTGGGTGCCGTCTTCCGCCGGTACGGCGCCTTCGCTGCGGATGTTGGCAACATTATTGGCGGACGCCTGAAGCCTTGCTTCGGCGGCGCGCATGCCGGAAAGGGCGATGGATGCGGCGTTCATGACGGTCTCTCCACCGGGTCAATCTACGCCGCGCGGCTTATGCGAACCTCAAACAAATCCTTAAAATTCGAGCGATCACGCCGGCCACCGCCGCCGTACGGCGCGGTTTCGTCAGGCCGTCTTCTCCTCGAAGCGGCAGATGTCGGCGATCGGGCAGGTGCCGCAGGCGGGCTTCTGCGCCTTGCAGACATAGCGCCCGTGCAGGATCAGCCAGTGATGCGCATGCAGCATGAAGCGGGCAGGAACGGCCTTTTCGAGCGCCAGCTCCACCGCGAGAGGATCCTTCCCCGGCGCGAGCCCCGTCCGGTTGGCGACGCGGAAGAGATGGGTGTCGACGGCGATGGTCGGCTGGCCGAACGCCATGTTGAGCACCACGTTCGCGGTCTTGCGGCCGACGCCCGGCAGCGTTTCGAGCGCGGCGCGATCCTGGGGCACGATGCCGGCATGCTGCTCGATCAATTGCTGCGACAGAAGGATCACGTTGCGGGCCTTGTTGCGGAACAGGCCGATCGTCTTGATGAAGTCGCGCACCCGGTCCTCCCCGAGCGCGACCATTTTTTCGGGCGTGTCGGCGATGGCAAAGAGCGGGCGCGTCGCCTTGTTGACGCCCGCGTCGGTCGCCTGGGCGGAGAGGACCACCGCGACGAGGAGCGTGTACGGGTTGACGTGCTCGAGTTCGCCCTTCGGCTCGGGCTCGACCGCCTGGAAGCGCTCGAAGATCATCTCGATCTCGCTGGCGGACAAGGGCGGGCGGCGGGCGGCGGCGCGGGCTGCTGCCGCATTGGCCTTGGCCTTGCCGCCACGCGCGGCCGTGGGCTTTTCCACGCCCTTGCCCTTGCCCGCAACCTTCGTCGCAGCCTTGGCCGGCGCCGCGGCCGTTGTGTTGTCGGCGGCTTTCGTCTTGGTGGCGGTCTTCGGCTTGGCGGCGCGGGATGCTCCGCCTTTCGCGGCGCCGGGTTTGCGCCCTTTCGTCACGGCCATTTGTAAGATCCCGGTCTGGCGAGGCGTCATCATGGCGTTATAGTGGAGCCATGGCCGATGCTGAACCCGAAAAGACCGATGCGCCTCCTGTTTTCGACGCCGTGCTGACCCCGCATCGCTCGCTCGGTCCGGTCGGGTTCCGCTGGCTGATGGTCATCGTGATCCTGATCTCGGCAATTGCGAGCCTGCGCTTCTACGCGCTCGGCGCCTGGCCGGTTTCCCTCTTCTTCATCGTCGATGTCGGCCTGATCTACCTCTTTTTCCGCCTGAACTACCGCTCGGCGCGCGAGCGCGAATGGCTTCGCCTCACCCATTTCGATCTGCGCTTCGCCCGCATCGACCCGCGTGGGCAGACCCGCGAATGGCGCTTCAACCCGCTCTTCGTCCGGCTCGACCGCGAGGATCATCCGGATTACGGCACCATCCGCCTGGCGCTGCGCCATCGCAGCGACGAGGTCGAGATCGCGCGCTTCCTCAATGCCAGCGAGCGCAGCAGTTTCGCCGATGCGCTCGGCCGCGCGCTCGGCGAGGCACGCTCGGGACCGCGCTTCGGCTGAGCATCGCGCTCAGGCCGGTGCCATGCGGTCGATGCGGCCCGGCCGAACCTCCAGCACTTCGGCACGATCGGCGATAGCGGTGAAGGCCGCGGGGTCGGCGCCCGTCATCCAGACCTGCGCACCAAAGGCCTCGAGACGGTCGAACAGCGCCTGACGCCGGGCAGGATCGAGATGGGCCGCGACCTCGTCGAGGAGGATCAGCGGCGCATGGCCCGACAGGCGCGCGACGAGGCGGGCATGGGCAAGGACGAGGCCGATGAGAAGCGCCTTCTGCTCGCCGGTCGAAGCCTGATCGGCGGTGATTCCTTTCGGGCCGTGCACGACCAGAAGATCGGTGAGATGAGGACCGACGAGCGTCCGGCCCGCCGCCCGGTCCCGGGCGCGCCCCTCGCGCAGGCGGCGGCGATATCCGTCCTCGACCTGCAGCGCCGGTTCGTCGAGCACGGCGTTCTCGATGTCACCGTCGAGTGCGAGGCGTGCGAAGGGAAAGGGCGAGGCCGGGTCGATCTCGGTCTCGATCAGGCGTGCCAGGCGGCAGACGGCATCGGCGCGGGCCGCCGCGACCGCCACAGCGAGCTCGGCGACCTCGCGCTCGGCGGCATCGAGCCAGCGGGCGTCGGCGCCCAAATCCTCGAGCAGGCGGTTGCGGTTGCGCAGCGCCCGTTCGAGCGCGTTGACGCGCGTGCCGTGCTCCGCGTCGACCGCCAGCACGAGACGGTCGAGAAATCGCCGGCGGTCGCTCGCCGGCCCCATGAAGACCGCATCCATGGCCGGCGTCAGCCAGACGAGGCGCAGATGATCGGCAAAAGCCGCCGCCGACCCCACAGGCTCCCGATCGACCCGGCATTTGCGGCTGCCGGTCTCGCCCGACCCGTCGATGCCGGTGCCGAGCAGGACCGCGCCGAGCGCGCCGACGGCCTCGATCGCCACCGCGAAGGAGCCGTCGCCCTGGTTGCTCGCCATGTCGTCGAGGGCGGCGCGGCGCAGGCCTCGACCGGGGGAGAGCAGCGACAGGGCTTCGAGCACATTGGTCTTGCCCGCGCCGTTGGCGCCGGTCAGCACGATGAGCCCGCCGGCGACCGACAGATCGAGCTGCGTATAGGAGCGGAACCGCGACAGCATCAGCCGCGTGATCCGCACTGGCGTCCCGTCCCCGGCGCCGGGCGGCGCTGCGGCCTCGGTCACACCCGCATCGGGATCAGGACGTAGAGCGCGGCGGCACCCTCCCGGTCCTGGACGAGGGTCGGCGATCCGGGATCCGCGAGCTTGAGAAGCGCCGTGTCGCCGTCGAGCTGGGCCATGATGTCGAGCAGGTAGCGCGAGTTGAAGCCGATATCGAGCGGCTCGGAATCATAGTCGACCTCGATCTCCTCGGTCGCCATGCCGGATTCGGGATTGGTCACGGTGAGCGTCAGCCGCCCGTCGCCGAGCGAGAGCTTCACCGCCCGCCCGCGCTCGGACGAGATCGTCGACACGCGGTCGACGGCCGCCGAGAAATCGCCGCGCTCGACGATCAGGCGCTTGTCGTTCGCCGCCGGTATGACACGGCCATAGTCGGGGAAGGTGCCATCGATCAGCTTGGACGTGAGGATCACGCTGCCGATCGTCAGGCGGATCTTGGTGGTGGAGAGCTCGACGCCGACGGTCGCATCGGTGTTTTCGACCAGCTTCTGGATCTCGCCGACCGTCTTGCGCGGCAGGATGACGCCCGGCATGCCGGTGGAGCCCGCCGGCGCCGGCAGTTCGACCCGCGCGAGCCGGTGGCCGTCAGTCGCCACCGCTCGCAGCCGCGCCTCGCCCTCGACCTCGAGCGTGTGGAAATAGATGCCGTTGAGGTAGTAGCGCGTCTCCTCCGTCGAGATCGCGAACTGGGTCTTGTCGATCAGCTTCTTGAGATCGGACGCCTTGATGTCGAAGCGATGGGTGAACTGCCCGGCGGCGAGATCCGGGAAATCGGTCGGCGGCAGGGTCTGCAGGGTGAAGCGCGAGCGGCCCGAGCGCAGCACGAGCTGGGTCGCGTCCGGTCCGCCCTCGAGCGAGACCTGCGCGCCGTCCGGCAGCTTGCGGACGATGTCGTGCATGGTGTGGGCGGGGACGGTCGTCGCCCCGCTCATGCCGATATCGGCACCGGCCGTCTCCGTCACCTCGAGATCGAGGTCGGTCGCCTTCATCTCCAGCGCGCCGCCCTGCGCCCGCAAGAGCACGTTCGACAGGATGGGGATCGTGTTCCGGCGCTCGACCACCCGGTGGACATGCCCCAGCGACTTCAGGAGCTGCGCGCGCTCGATCGTGACTTTCATGGACGGCCAACCCGACAAATAGAACCGGAAGCGCCCTTTGGCGGACATTCCCGGCGGAAATGGGGAGGCAGACAATGACGAGCCGCGCTTCAAAAGGCAAGGAGAGCCCGGCACTTCCGGCTTTTGTGCGCTGCCGTCCACAGGTCTTGCACGGCCTGCGCCCACACAGCGCAGGAGGCTTGCATCGGCGCGCCGCCGACCCCACTCTCGTCCCGGAAGGAGGACAGACCCTTGAGCGCGTTGATCCCCCAGGCACCCCAGAGCGAACTGCTGCAGCTGGACCAACGATCCAGAGAGATTTTCAGGCAGATCGTCGACAGCTATCTGGCGACCGGCGAGCCCGTCGGATCCCGCAACATCTCGAAACTCATCTCCTCGAGCCTGTCGCCCGCCTCCGTGCGCAACGTCATGCAGGATCTGGAGGCGCTCGGCCTGATCCAGTCGCCGCACACCAGTGCCGGCCGCGTGCCGACCGAGAGCGGGCTCCGCTTCTTCGTCGACGCCATGCTGGAAGTGGGTGACCTCTCCGCCGCCGAGCGGCAGCGGATCGAGGCGCAGATCGGCACGGGCCTCGGCAAGAAGCCGCTCGAAGCCGTGCTCACGGAGGCGACCGCCATGCTCTCTGGCCTGTCGCGCGGCGCCGGCGTCGTCGTCACGGCCAAGCGCGACCCGCAGCTCAAGCATGTCGAGTTCATCCGGCTCGAGCCGGCGCGCGCCCTCGCCATTCTCGTCGCCGAGGACGGCTCTGTCGAAAACCGCGTGATCGACATTCCAATCGGCCTGCCCTCGTCGAGCCTCGTCGAGGCGTCGAACTACCTCAACGCGCGGATCAACGGGAAGACGCTGCAGGAGGTACGCGCACAGGCGGAAGCGGCGATGGAGGCGGGCCGCGTCGAACTCGACGAGATCACGGCGCGCGTCGTCGGCTCCGGCCTCGCGAGTTGGGCCGGCAGCAGCGACGAGGCGGCGCCGCGCCAGCTGATCGTGCGCGGGCAGGCGAACCTCCTCGACGACCTCAAGGCGCTCGAGGATCTCGAACGCGTGCGGCTGCTCTTCGCCGACATCGAGGCGAAGAAGGACCTGATCGACCTCCTCGGCCGTGCCGAGATCGGCGACGGCGTGCGCATCTTCATCGGCTCGGAGAACAAGCTCTTCTCACTGTCCGGCTCGTCGATGATCGCTGCCCCCTTCCGCGACGCCAACCAGAAGATCGTCGGCGTTCTGGGCGTGATCGGCCCGACGCGGCTGAACTATGCCCGCGTCGTGCCGATGGTCGACTACACCGCGAAGGTCATCGGCCGGATGCTGGGCGGCTGAGCCGTATCGCCGGCCGGCGGTGCGGCGCGGAGCGTCGGGCCCGCGGCCTCAGACCGGGCCGGGCGTCCAGATCACCTGATCGATCCGCGTCGCGCCGGAGGCGAGCATCGCCAGACGCTCAAAGCCGAGCGCGATGCCGCTCGTCGGCGGCATGACCGAAAGCGCCTCGAGCAGATCCTCGTCGATCGGGTACCGCTCGCCGTAGAGGCGCTCCTTCTGGTCCATGTCGGCCTCGAACCGCGCCCGCTGCTCGACCGGATCCGTCAACTCGCCGAAGGCATTGGCGAGTTCGAGACCGCAGGCGTAGAGCTCAAAGCGCTCGCTGACCCGTGGGTCGCGGGCCGAGCGCCGGGCGAGCGCCGCCTCGGGCGCGGGGTATTCGCACAGGATCGTCGCCCGTCCGCGCCCGATGTTGGGTTCGACCTTCTCGACGAGAACGCGCGAGAAGATGTCCGACCAGCTGTCGTCCTCAGCAAGCCGGATGCCGGCGCGGCGGGCGGCCTCGGCGAGATCCTCCCGGCGCGGCGTGCCGTCGAGATCGAGCGTGGCGAGGAGGTCGATGCCGGCATGGGTCGCGAACGCCTCGGCCAGGGTGACGCGCTCGGGTGGCGCGAAGGGATCGATCGACCGGTCGCCAAAGGCAAACCGCGTCCGCCCGCCGGCCTCGGCGGCGATGGCGAGGATGCGCGCGCAATCCTTCATGAGGGCGTCGTAGGTCTCGCCGGCGCGATACCACTCGACCATGGTGAACTCGTTGGCGTGGATCGGCGAGCGCTCGCGGTTGCGGAAGACGCGGGCGAAGTCGACGATGCGGCGCTCGCCGGCGGCGATGAGCTTTTTGGCCGAGAATTCCGGCGAGGTGTGCAGATAGAGCGTTTCGCGCGTGAGATCCGGCCAGATGCGCTCGGTGCGAAAGGCGTGGAGATGGGTCTCGTTGCCGGGCGAGCGCTGCAGGATCGACGCCTCGACCTCCAGAAATCCCTCGGCCTCGAAATAGGCGCGCAGCGCGGCCTTCAGACGGGTGCGGACGAGCAGAAAGGGGCGGCGATCCTCATGCATGTCCGCCCGCCACCAGGGCGTCGGTCGCCCGGTCGCGAGGGGCGGGCGTTCAGGATCGGGTGTGTCGGACATGGGGTCGGCTCACAGGCTGGGTCGACGCCATGGTCGACCCGTCGGAGAAGTCCCCTATCATGGGTTGAGGACGAATCGAACGATGCTTGGCCTTTTCCGCCGGCGCGAGCCGGCACCCGCCGCAAAGACGCTCGAATTGATGATCGCCGGTGAACGCGTATCGATCGCGGTCCGGCGTGTCGCGACCGCGCGCCGCTACACGCTGCGGGTGCGCACGGCGCAGCGCGACGTCGTGATCTCGATACCGTCGCGGGGCTCGCTCGCCGCCGCGCGCGACTTCGCCGAACGCCATCGCGACTGGATCGCCGCGCGGCTCGAGGCGCTTTCGGGCCACATCGCGCTGTGTGACGGCGCGATCCTGCCGCTGCGCGGTGTCGATCACCGGATCGCGCATCGGCCGGGCAGCCGGGGCGGCGTGGTGATCGAGCCCGGCCCCGTGCCGGTGATCCATGTGGTGGGCGATCCGGCCTTCCTGCGCCGGCGGCTCGTCGCCTGGCTCAAGAAGCAGGCGCTCGCCGATCTCGAGGCGGCCGTCACGCGCCATACGCTCGCGATCGGCGCGCGGCATCGCGGCGTCTCGGTCAAGGACACACGCAGCCGGTGGGGCTCATGCTCGGCGACCGGAAACCTCTCCTTCTCCTGGCGCCTGATCCTCGCCCCGCCGGCGGTGCTCGACTATGTCGCCGCGCACGAGGTGGCTCATCTGCGCGAGATGAACCATTCGCCGCGCTTCTGGCGCCTGTGCGGCGAGCTCTGCCCCGGGCAGGCGCAGGCAAAGTCCTGGCTGCGCGCCCATGGAGCCGGATTGCATCGCTACGGCTGAGAAACGATCCCTCGCTACCGATGGCTTCGGAGGCGGAATTCAAAAGAACGCGCTCTCATTGTCATCCCGGGCGCGACGCAGCGCGAAGCGGTGCGGCGCAGACCCGGGACCGTCTTCCTGATCAAGCGCCCCTCGGCTTTGATCGCCGCACAACGATCCCGGATCTGCCAAGCGGCACTTCGCGCCGCATGGCGTCCGGGATGACGAGGATAGCGCCGCATGGCGTCCGGGATGACGAGGGTAGCGCCGCATGGCGCCGGGATGACGAAGGGTCGCGTCACCATCGCTGCCGAGTAAAAAACGATCATCCGGCGGCGAATGAACGAAACCCTGCCGAGCACCCTGCCCTTGCCCCATCCCGGCAAAGGCTCTAGTGCTGGTCTTGCTAACATGTCAGTTGTCGGGGGATAGGATGGCGGGTCGTTTGGCGGGCAAGACTGCCCTGTTGACTGCGGCGGCGCAGGGGATCGGGCGTTCGACCGCAGAAGCCTTCATCAATGAGGGCGCACGCGTGATCGCGACGGACCTCCAGGTCGACAAGCTTCGTGACCTTACCGGTGCCGAGGTGCATGCGCTCGACGTGCGCTCGACCGAGGCGGTCGAGGCGCTCGCATCGACCGTCGGTGCGATCGACATCCTGTTCAACTGCGCCGGCTTCGTGCACCACGGCACGATCCTCGAATGCTCCGAGAGCGACTGGGACTTCTCGTTCGATCTCAACGTCAAGTCGATGCACCGGACGATCAAGGCCTTCATGCCGGGCATGCTGGCGCGCGGCGGCGGTTCGATCGTCAACGTCGCGTCGGGCGCGTCCTCGATCCGTGGCATCCCCAACCGCTACGTCTACGGGGCGAGCAAGGCGGCGGTCATTGGCCTGACCAAGGCGGTCGCCGCCGACTTCATCAAGAAGGGCGTGCGCTGCAACGCCATCTGCCCGGGAACGGTCGAGAGCCCGTCGCTCGACGGTCGCATCGAGACGCTGGCGCGCCAGAGCGGCCAGACCATCGCCGCCGTGCGCCAGGCCTTTATCGATCGCCAGCCCATGGGTCGGCTCGGCAAGCCCGAGGAGATCGCGGCCCTTGCCGTGCACCTCGCCTCCGACGAGAGTGCCTACACCACCGGCGCGGTCTACTCGATCGACGGCGGCTTCTCGCTCTAAGTCCGACGATCGGAGAATCGGAATGCATCTGCTTGTCATCGGCGCGGCCGGAATGGTCGGCCGCAAGTTTCTCGAAAGCCTCGTGCCGAGCGGCATGCTGGGCGGAAAACCGATCACCAAGGCGACGCTGACCGACGTCGTCGCGCCAAGCGCGCCCGCCGGCGCGTCCTTCCCCTGCGCCTGTTCGGCCGACGACCTCTCCGAGCCCGGCGTCGCGGAACGCCTCGTCGCCGGGCGGCCGGACACGATCATCCACCTCGCAGCGATCGTGTCGGGCGAGGCGGAGGCGGATTTCGAGAAAGGCTACCGGATCAATCTCGACGGCACCCGCTATCTTTTCGAGGCGATCCGCAAGGTCGGCGGTGGCTACAAGCCGCGCCTCGTCTTCACGTCCTCCATCGCCGTCTTCGGCGCGCCCTTCCCCGAGCGCATCGGCGATGAGTTCTTCCACACACCGCTGACCTCCTACGGTACGCAGAAGGCGATCGGCGAACTCTTGCTGTCGGATTATTCGCGCCGCGGCTTTTTTGACGGCATCGGCATTCGTCTGCCGACCATCGTGGTGCGGCCCGGCAAGCCGAACAAGGCGGCTTCGGGCTTCTTCTCCGGCATTCTGCGTGAACCGCTCGCCGGTCAGGAGGCGATGCTGCCGGTCGGCGACGACGTTCGCCACTGGTTCGCCAGCCCGCGCTCGGCCGTGCGTTTCGTGACCCATGCGGCGACAATGGACAGCAGCGTGCTCGGCTGGCGACGCAACCTGTCCATGCCGGGCCTGTCGGCAACGATCGCTGAAATGATCGCGGCACTCGAAAAGGTTGCCGGTAAAAAGACCAGTGCGCTCATCAAGCGCGTTCCGGATCCGGTGATCATGAAAATCGTCGAGGGTTGGCCACGCAACTTCGACACCAAACGCGCGGTCTCCGTCGGTTTCCATGCCGAGCCCGACATGGAGACGATCATCCGCGCCCATATCGATGACGAGCTCGGCGGCAAACTGCCCTGAACGACCGATCCGACAAAAAAAGAGGCCCGGCCGTGGTGCGGCCGGGCCGATCGACCATCCGGCGTCGGACCCTTACTTGGTGCCGTCGGCCTTGAACTGCTTCAGGTAGGCGATCAGGTTGTCGATCTTGGTGTCGGCGTCCGCACCCTTGATGCCGGCGAAGGCCATCTTGGTGCCCGGCGTCACGCCCTTCGGGTCCTTGATGTAGACGCGGAAATTGTCCTCGCTCCACACCTTGTCGAGAGCCTGATAGGCCGCCGAATACTTGTAGTCCGGCGCGGTGCCGGCCTTGCGGCCGAACAGGCCGTTGAGCTGCGGGCCGACCGCATTCTTGGCGCCCTCGCCGACCTTGTGGCACGTCATGCAGGTCCTGAAGACCTTTTCACCCTCGGCCGGATCACCCGCCGCCTGGGCGACCGTCGGCAGCACGCTGAGGGCCGGCACAATCACGGCGGCAGCGGCGAAGATTGCGAACTTCATGTCATTCCTCTCCTTGGGGCGCCACGTTGGAAACGCGCGGCGTGCTTCTTAGCACCAAATCTACGCGTCGGCCATGTACTTGGATCGATCAAAACCGCCTGAATCGATCAAACAAAGTCGACGACGCGATCACTGTAATTGCTGGCGTCGCGCTGTCTCGGCGACTCTTGGTCGCGATGGTTCCTGATTGCCGTCGCGGGCCGTTGCACGGCGGCGAAAGCCGGCCCGGGCGGGACGCCGCCCCGCCGGCTCAATCATTGATGTGGCGAAACTCGACGCCCTGCGAAATGTAGAACCCGCGCGAGACGCGGTGCGTTCGACCGAAGACCCAGCGCGCAAGCCCGTGATCGGCCGCCACCGCCCGCCGCAGCCGCGGCTCCGACACCGGCTCGATCGCCGGCGCGCGGTCGCTGCGCGGAAACAGCCGGCCGACCGCATGCATCGCCGAGAGCATCGGCGTACGCGGCGCAAAGGTCACGATCATGGACGTGTTCGTCCGCGCCGCCAGCGCGCCGAGTGCCTTGACGATGTCGGCGGTGTCGTAGTGGATCAGGCTGTCCATGGCGACGACATGGTCGAAATGGCCCGTCGCCGAATCAAGCATGTCGCCGACCCGGAAATCGATGCTCCCTTCGCCGATCTCGTGCGGCAGACGGTCCTGCGCGAGCTTGATCAGGTTCGGTGAGATGTCGATCGCGGTCACCCGGGCGCCGCGGCGCGCAAGTTCGACCGAGAAGGCGCCGGTACCGCACCCTGCGTCGAGCACACGCTTGCCGCGCAGATCCTCCGGTAGCCACGACAGCATCTGCGCCCGCATCTCCTCGCGGCCGGCCCGCACCGTCGCGCGGATGCGCCCGACGGGAGCGTCGGAGGTCAGCTTGCGCCAGGCATCGACCGCCGTGCGGTCGAAATAGGTCTCGAGTTCGCCGCGCCGTTCGCGGTAGGTGGCGGTGCTCATCAGTCAAACCCCAGCAGATCAAAGATGTCGCGGTCCTTCAGCGGCTGCACGACGAGCGGATCGGAGCCCGCCCACAAGGTCGCTGCGAGGCGCAGATATTCCTTCTGAACGGCCTCCACCTCAGGCGAGGCTTCCATCTCGAATAGCGTCGCCTTTTTGAGGCGCGAGCGGCGCACCACGTCGAGATCAGGGATGCGGCCGAGCGTCTTCATGCCGACCGCCGCGTTGAACTTGTCGATCTGGTCGGTCGCCGCGCTGCGATTGGCGATCACACCCGACAGACGAACCGGATAGTTCTTCGACTTCGCCTGGATCGCCGCGACGATGCGGTTCATGGCGAAGATCGAGTCGAAGTCATTCGCCGCCACGACCACCGCGCGCTCGGCATGCTGCAGCGGCGAGGCAAAGCCGCCGCAGACGACGTCGCCCAGCACGTCGAAGATCACGACGTCGGTGTCCTCGAGAAGATGATGCTCCTTGAGGAGTTTTACCGTCTGGCCGACGACATAGCCACCGCACCCCGTGCCCGCCGGCGGTCCGCCTGCCTCGACGCACATCACGCCGTTATAGCCCTCGAAGACAAAATCCTCGGGCCGCAGTTCCTCGCTGTGGAAGTCGACCGATTCGAGCACATCGATGACGGTCGGCGTCAGCCGCTTCGTCAGCGTGAACGTCGAATCATGCTTGGGATCGCAGCCGATCTGCAGCACCCTCTTGCCGAGCTTGGAGAAGGCGACCGACAGGTTCGACGAGGTCGTCGACTTGCCGATGCCGCCCTTGCCGTAGACCGCGAAGACCTTCGCCGTGCCGAGATCGAGGCGGGGGTCGAGGTGCACCTGCACGCTCCCCTCCCCGTCCGCGCGGCGCGCGATCGGCTTTCGGATCGGTAGCTCGATGGTATCGCTCATGCAGCCCTCCCGGGGACAACGCCCTCAAGCCGATCCTCGAGGTCCTCGCCCGCTTCACGCAGCAGGGCGAGGGTCTCGGGATCGGGGGTCCAGTAATTTCGTTCATGGGCCTCGATCAGGCGGTTTGCGAGCCGCGCCGAGGCCGTGGTGTTCAGCGAGGCGAGACGGTCGCGCATCGCCGGGTCGAGGAGATAGATCTCGGAGATCTGCTGGTAGACCCAGGGGGCCACCTGCCCGGTCGTCGCCGACCAGCCCATGGTGTTGGTCACATGCTGCTCGATCTGGCGCACGCCCTCATAGCCGTGCTTGAGCATGCCCTCGTACCATTTCGGATTGAGAGCGCGGGTGCGGGTTTCGAGCGCGACCTGTTCGCCGAGCGTGCGCACCGTTCCCTCGCCGCGCGTCTGATCGCCGATATAGACCGCGACGTCCGACCCGTTGGCGCGACGCACTGCGCGGCTGATGCCGCCGAGCGTGTCGAAATACTGATCGAGCGAGGTGATGCCGAGTTCGACGGACTCGAGGTTCTGGTAGGTCACCTCGACGTCGGCGAGCACGCTGCCGAGGATCTGCGGCTGCTTGCTTGGCTTGCCCTGCCGGCCATAGGCGAAGCATTTGCGACGGGTATAGGTCTCGGCGAGTTCGTCCTCGTCCGTCCAGTTGCCGCTCTCGACGAGGTTGTTGACGTTCGAGCCATAGGCGCCGTCGGCGTTGGAGAAGACGCGCAGCGACGCGGTCTCCATGTCGCAGCCGTTCGCGGCCATATAGGCGAGCGCGTGCTTGCGGACGAAGTTCAGTTCCACCGGTTCCTCGACGCTGGCGGCGAGATAGGCGGCCTCGGCGAGGAGCGTCGTCTGCAGCGGCAGGAGGTCTCGGAAGATGCCGGACAGCGTCATCATCGTGTCGATGCGTGGCCGGCCGAGGTCCTCGAGCGGCAGGAGACGGGCGCCGCACAGCCGGCCATAGCTGTCGAAGCGCGGCGCGGCGCCCATCAGGGCGAGTGCCTGCGCGATCGGGCCGCCCTCGCTCTTGAGATTGTCGGTGCCCCACAGGACGATCGCGACCGTCTCGGGCAGTTTGCCGTGGTCGGTCAGATGACGATCGAGAAGCCGCGCCGCCTGTCTCGCCCCGTCCCGCATCGCGTACTGGCTCGGCAGGCGGAACGGGTCGAAGCCGTGGAGGTTGCGCCCGGTCGGCAGGATCTGGGGCGTGCGCAGGAGATCACCGCCCGGCGCGGGTGCGATGTAGCGGGCATCGAGCGCCCGGACGATCGCCGGTGTCTCGGTATCGACCATCAGCGCGCGATCGGTCGTGGCGAGGTCGCGCAGCATGGCGAGAGCGGTGTCGGTCGCCTCGATGTCACCCGCCATCGCCGCCTGCTCGACGCCCGCGCCAGCCACGAGCGCGGCGGCGGCGGGCTTGGCGAGGCGCACGCCATGTGCCGATTCGGCGATCGCCTGCAGCATGTCGGCCCGCTCCTCCACCGAGGGCGTCTCGCCGACCACATGCAGGCCGTGCGGGATCAGCGCATATTCGAGCTCGAGCACCGCATTCGTCAGCGCCAGGACCTCGGCCGTCGCCTCGCCCTCCCAGACCGGCTCGGCCGGCGCGAGATCGACCGCGCTCGCCTGTGCCTGGATCAGCCGGGCGAGCTCGGTGCGCTCGCGCGTTTCGGCAGGCCCGCAGCCACGCCAGCGCTCGATCGAGACCTTGAGGTCGATGAGGCCGCGATAAAGGCCGGCATGGGCGACGGGCGGCGTCAGATAGGAGACGAGCGTCGCGGCCGAGCGGCGCTTGGCGATCGCGCCCTCCGACGGATTGTTGGCGGCATAGAGATAGAAGTTCGGCAGATCACCGATCAGACGGTCGGGCCAGTCGGCGGCCGACATGCCGACCTGCTTGCCCGGCATGAATTCGAGCGCCCCGTGGGTGCCGAAATGCAGGACGGCATGGGCGGCGAAATCCTCGCGCAGCCAGCGATAGAAGGCCGAGAAGGCATGTGTCGGCGCAAAACCGCGCTCGAACAGAAGCCGCATCGGGTCGCCCTCATAGCCGAAGCCGGGCTGGACGCCGACGAAGACGTTGCCGAACCGCTCACCAAGCACAAAGATCGAGGCCCCGTCGCTCTGCTGGCGACCGGGCGCCGGGCCCCATTGCTTCTCGATCTCCGCGAGATGGCGCTCGCGACGCACGTGATCGGCCGCGCTGATCCTCGCATGGACGTTGGCGATCGCGCCGAGCCGCTTGGCGTTGCCCTCGATCACCCGATCACGCAGCTCATCGACACTGGCCGGCATGTCGACCGTGTAGCCCTCGTCCTTGAGCTTGCGGAGCGTGTTGAAGAGTGATTCGAACACGCCCAGATAGGCCGCCGTGCCGGTGTTTCCGGCATTGGGTGGAAAGTTGAAGATGATGGTCGCGATCCGGCGCTCGGCACGCGCCGTGCGGCGCAGTTCGATCAGGCGGCCGACCCGTGCCGCCAGCATGTCCGAGCGCTCGACGCACACGCTCATGTCGCGTGAGTGCCCGTCATCAGGGAAGGTGCAGCCGCGATCGCAGCCCTTGCAGACCGCGCCGGGCGCACCGGCCCGACCCGCGAAGACGAGCGGCCCCGTCGCGCCGTCGAGTTCGGGGATCGCGACCATGATGGTCGATTCGACCGGCATGAGGCCGCGCTCGGACGCGCCCCACTGGTCAAGCGTCTGGAACTCCACCGGATGGGCGGCGAGATAGGGGATGTCGAGCCGGGTGAGGACGGCTTCGGCCGCCTTGGCGTCGTTATAGGCCGGCCCGCCGACGAGCGAGAATCCCGTCAGGGAGACCATGGCGTCGATGAGCGGCCTGCCGTCGCGGACGAAATAGCGCTCGATCGCGGGGCGGGAATCGAGACCCGACGAAAAGACGGGGATGACGCGGTAGCCGCGGCGCTCGAAGGCGTCGATGACGCCGTCATAATGCGCCGTGTTCGAGGCGAGGATGTAGGAGCGCAAAACGATCAGGCCGACCGTGCCCTTCGCCTCGCGCGGCTGCGGCAGGCGTGCATTGTCTTCCGAGAGGCGACCGGGCAGGCGCGGGTGGTAGACGCCCGTATCGGGGTAGTCGACGGGGGCGACCGCCGAAACCATGTCGCGCAGCGCACGCCGCGGGCCTTCGGCATAGCGCTCGACAAGCATGCGCAGGAGGTTGGCGATGTTCTCGTCCGAGCCCGCGATCCAGTATTGCAGACTGAGGAACCAGGCACGCAGGTCCTGCGCCGTTCCCGGAATGAAGCGCAGGATCTTGGGCAGGCGCCGCAGCATCTTCATCTGCTTTTCGCCGGCGCCGTGCTTGGTCTCCTTGCCCTCGCTGTCGCGGGCACTGCCGCGGAACTTCTTCAGGAAAGAGAGGATCCCGCCATTCGATTCGCCCATGCGCAGCCGACCCATGCGGGTGAGCTTCGTCACCTCGGGCGCGGACATGACGCAGACCATGGCATCGCAGGTCTCGCGCCGGGCGGTGAGCGCGGGGAGGACGGCGCGGATGTGCTCCTCGAGGAAGAGCATGCTCACAACGACGATGTCAGCGCGGGCGATGTCGGTGGTACAGGCGTCGAGCAGCCGCTGGTCCGTGCCCCATTCGGAGGCTGCATGCATCGCGACGGACAGTCCCGGGATCTCAGTCTGCAAGCGACTGCGGGCGCGCTCGACAGCACTCGCCAGATGGCTGTCCAGCGTCACGATGACGACGCGCAACGGCGTCGCATCACCGCCCGAAATGCGCTTTCGCATCATAAAGAGTGTCCAGGGTTATGGTTTGCAGGCCTCGTTCCGTCGCGAAACGCTCGGTGTTGCGGCGGGCCTTGCCGCGGACGAAAAACGGGATCTTCTTGAGCTCCTGCTCGGCGCGGCCGTCCCAGATAACGGTGCCCGGGGGCACGGAGGCGGGCGCGACCTTGCTCTCGACCGCGACGGCGACGGGCGCATCGAGCACCGCCACCGCGCCGGCCGGCTCGGCATCCGCATGATCCGGCATCGGCGCCGCCACCGGTTCGGGTGCGACCTCGGCCGGCGTCTCGCCGCCACGGGCCGGACCGTGCCCGAGATGGGAGGGTGCTGCCTCGTCGTTGAACTCGAAGTCCGAGCGGAACATCTGCAGGAGATGCTCCTCAAGGCCCATCATCAGCGGATGGACCCAGGTGTCGAAGATGACGTTCGCGCCCTCGAAGCCCATTTGCGGGGAGTAGCGTGCCGGGAAGTCCTGAACATGCACGGGCGCCGAGATGACCGCGCAGGGCACGCCCAGGCGCTTGGCGATGTGGCGCTCCATCTGCGTGCCGAGCACGAGTTCCGGGTGCAGCGCCGCGATACGGTCCTCGACCTCGAGATAGTCGTCGGTGATCAGAGCCTCGACACCGAGGCTTGCCGCGAGTTCGCGCATCGGGCGGGCGAACTCACGCGAATAGGTCCCGATCCCGCAGACCTCGAAGCCGAGCTCCTTGGTGGCGATGCGGGCGGCCGCCATGGCGTGGCTGGCGTCACCGAAGATGAAGACGCGCTTGCCGGTGAGATAGGTCGAATCGACCGAGCGCGAATACCAGGGCAGCCGCGAGGTTTCGCCGGCGAGGACGGGGGCCGCATCGACACCGGCCGCCGCCGCCACGGCGTGGATGAAGTCGATCGTCGCGCCGACGCCGATCGGCACGGTGGCGACCATTTTCTGACCAAAGGCCTTTTCGAGATAGCGGCCGGCCTGCTCGGCAATCTCGGGATAGAGCACGATGTTGAAATCGGCCTCGCCGAGCCGGGTCAGGTCCGTCGGCGTCGCGCCGAGCGGGGCGACGACGTTGACGCGGACGCCGAGGCGGTCGAGGAGGCGCTTGATCTCGGTCAGGTCGTCGCGGTTGCGGAAACCGAGCGCGGTCGGTCCGAGAATGTTGCACAGCGGGCCCGGACCGGTCTTGCGCTCGACGGGCTTCGCCAGCGCCCGGACGAGGCGGTAGAAGGTTTCGGCGGCGCCCCAGTTTTCTTTCTTCTGATAGGACGGCAGCTCGAGCGGCACGACCGGAATCGGCAGATCGAGCGCGAGCGCGAGGCCACCCGGATCGTCCTGGATCAGTTCCGCCGTGCAGGAGGCGCCGACGATCAGGGCTTCTGGCCTGAAGCGCTCATAGGCGTCGCGGCAGGCGTTCTGGAAGAGATCGGCCGTGTCACCGCCGAGATCGCGGGCCTGGAAGGTGGTGTAGGTCACGGGCGGGCGGCGATCCCGCCGCTCGATCATCGTGAAGAGAAGGTCGGCATAGGTGTCGCCCTGGGGGGCGTGGAGCACATAATGCAGCCCCTTCATCGCCGTCGCGATGCGCATGGCGCCGACATGCGGCGGTCCCTCATAGGTCCAGACGGTCAGCTGCATGGCTAGACCTCCAGCCTGGCGCGTCGGCCGAAGGGGCGCGCGAACAGTTCGGCGAGGTCGCCGGCCTGCTCATAGCCCTGGACGGGCGAGAAGACGAGTTCGATCGACCATTTGGTCGTGATGCCCTCGGCCTCGAGCGGATTGGCGAGACCGAGACCGCAGACGACCAGATCGGGCCGCGCCTCGCGGCAGCGATCGAGCTGGCGATCGACATCCTGGCCTTCCGAGAGGCGGGTCCCCGCGGGCAGCATGGCGAGCTCCTCGGCGAGGTGCTGGCGGTGGAGATAGGGCGTGCCCACCTCGACGAGGTCCATGCCGAGTTCGCGCGCCAGGAAGCGACCCATCGGGATCTCGAGCTGGCTGTCGGGAAAGAGGAAGAGGCGCTTGCCCTCGAGCGTCTCGCGGTAGCGCCGGACGGCCTTGCGCGCCCGCTCGATCGCCGGCGCCGTCGCGACATCGAACACGTCGGCCGGCACGCCGAAGGCCTGCGCGGCGGCGGCGAGCCAGGCGGTGGTGCCCTCCGCGCCGAGCGGGAAAGGCGCCGCGAGCCGGGTCGCACCCCGCTCCTCGAGCGCGCGCGCCGTCTCGCTCAGGAAGGGTTGTGCCAGAAGATAGACGGTGTCCGGACCGACCGCGGGCAGCTCCGTCGACCGGCGCGGCGGCAGGAAGCCGACACGGGTGATGCCGAGTTCACTGAAGAGGCGGCGGAACTGGTCCTCGACCACGTCGGCGAGCGCGCCGACGACGAGGAGCGAGCGGCCCTGTCCGGCCGGAGCCTCGGGCAGGGTCGGCGCGAGCGCCGCGAGCGCCGCATCCTCGCCCTGCGTGAAGGTCGTCTCGATGCCGGAACCGGAATAGCTGAGGATTCGGACGTTCGGCGCGAAACTCTTGTCGAGGCGCTGGGCGGCGCGCCCGAGATCGAGCTTGATCACCTCCGAGGGGCAGGATCCGACCAGAAACAGGAGGCGGATGTCGGGACGCCGGTCGAGCAGGCGCTTGACCACGCGGTCGAGCTCCTCGTTCATGTCGGCGAGGCCTGCGAGGTCGCGCTCCTCGATGATCGCGGTCGCAAAGCGCGGCTCGGCGAAGATCATCACGCCGGCAGCCGATTGAATGAGATGCGCGCAGGTGCGCGAGCCGACGACCAGGAAGAACGCGTCCTGAATCTTGCGGTGCAGCCAGACGATTCCGGTCAATCCACAGAAAACTTCGCGTTGGCCGCGCTCGCGCAGCACCGGCGCATCGCTGCAGCCACCGCCCGCGGAGGGCGCCAGAGGATGGGGCACCGGCGCGTTCATGTCGCCTCCGCGGCGCGTTCGAGACGCGCCATCCGCAGTTTCAGGACGAACTGGGCGGCATTGACGACATAGGCCGCATAGGCGGCGAGCGCGAGGAGCATCATGCCGGTCTGCGACAGGCCGCCGAGGAAGAGCGCGGCGAGATAGGCCGTGTGCAGGGCGAGCACCAGCATGCTCACCATGTCTTCCCAGTAGAAGGCGGGCGCGAAGAGATAGCGCCCGAACACGTCATGCTCCCAGATGCTGCCGGTGACCATGATCGTGTAGAGCGTCAAGGTCTTGACCACGATCGAGAAACTCGCCGCGCCATAGCCTTCGCCGGTCAGCAGGAAGCGGACGACGAGGGCGAGGCTGACGAGAAAGACCGCGAACTGGACCGGCGCGAGGATACCCTGCACGAGCGTCCATTTCGATGAATCCCGTCTCCGCCGCTCCTCGGGGCTGTAGAGACCCCGCCCTTCAGGATGGCCCAACGACATGTTCAACCGACGCCTCCCGCAGTCGAACCTGGCGCCCGTCTCCACGACGGAAGCCGGCCCATAACCGGACGTACAGCATGCGTCAATTTAGGAGAACGTCAAGCACCCTTTACACTTCGGGAAAAGCATGACGTAATACGCACATTAGCTGATGTGAAATTCTGCGGGTCGGATATCGTGCGTGCTCATCTCTTGTGCCCGGGCTGCCCGGGGGGTCGCAGCCGCAGAGCGGCGGACCAGGCCGGTTTCGTCTACGGCGATCCCATGCGGATCGCCCAACAGCATATCCTACAGGTTTAGGGGGCAGACGATGTCGGGCGTCATGCACACAGATGCAGGGCTGCGCGCGCGGGAGCGGGACGGAGAGTCGGTCGGCCCATGGGACCGCGCCATCCGTACGCTGCAGGGCGCACCCTCGGTCGCAGCCATGCTGCACAAGACCATCGAATCCGAGGTCATTCCGCGCCTGATGCTGCTCAATCAGGCGCAGATGCTGTCGGTGTCGCCGAGCGCGGCGACGCGATCGGTCGCCTGCGTGATCGATGAGGACACGGTCCGCAGCTTCGCCGACATTCTGGTCCATCACTCGCCGGCGGAGGCTGTAGCGCGGGTGCGCGGCTGTCTCGCGCAGGGCGCGTCGAGCGAGGCACTCCTGCTCGACCTGCTCGCGCCGGCCGCAAACCTGCTCGGGGCGCGGTGGCAGTCCGACGAGATCAGCTTCACGGATGTCAGTTCCGGCCTGTCCCGTCTGCACCAGATCCTGCGGATGCTGTCACAGCCCGCCGATCCCGAGGACGTGACGGCCGCCACGGGCAGCATCCTCCTCGCGGTCCTGCCGGGCGAGCGCCACGTCTTCGGCCTCGCCATGGTCGAGGAGTTCTTCCGCGACGCCGGATGGTCGGTCGCGGTCAAGATCCCGGCCGACATGGATGAACTTTTCGATCTCTTGCGAACGACCGATTTCGACGTTTTGGGACTTTCGCTGGCGCGGCAAGAGTTGCAAAAGGATCTATCTTCCACGATAGACCGTGCCAGACGTGAGTCGCGAAATGGGAGACTCCAAATCCTCGTAGGGGGACCGCTTCTCGTCGAACATCCGGAACTGTGCGCGGCCTTCGGGGCTGATGCCACGGCGGTCGATGCGAGACAGGCGGTAATCGAGGCACGGAGCTTGTTGCGGCTTCCTGCGATCGCGCGCTGACGACAACATGCCTCGGGGGAGCACGGCGTTGCGGCCGTGCTGACATGGTGAAGACTTGGACGAGTCCGAGATTGCCTCCGCGAAATTCGGGGAAGTGTCCCCGGCCGTTGCTGCGCGCCTCGTTCGCGCAGCCGCCGATGTTGCGGTCGTCGTCGACGGCCACGGAATGGTGCGCGACGTCAGTTTCGGCGGCGACAGCCAGCTGGGCGAGGTCCTCGAGCCTTGGCGCGGCCGTCCGTGGGACGAGGTCGTCAGCATCGACAGCCGCGTCAAGGCGCAGGAACTGATCCGCGAGGCGGCCGCCGGGCCGATCACCAGGGCGCGTGAACTCAACCATCCCTCGCTCGTCTCCGCCGACTCGATCCCGATCAGCTACACGGCGGTGCGCGACACAGGAGCCGATTCGATCTTCATCGTCGGCCGTGATCTTCGTGCCGTCTCCGCGCTCGAACAGCGCCTTTCGGCGACCCAGCAGGCGATCGAGCAGGAATATGCGCGGCTGCGCGCCGCCGACACCCGCTATCGCCTCCTCTTCCACCTCACACCGCACCCGGTGATCATCGCCGACAGCGTCAATCGCCGCATCGTCGAGGCCAATCCGGCCGCCGTCGCGATGATGGGTGGCAATGGCCGCATCCTCGGCCGTGGTCTCCTGCAGTTCTTCGACAGCCCCAGCGCCACCGCCTTCGCCGGCGCGCTGACGCAGGCCACGACCTCGGGCGAGGCGGTCGCGGCGCGGCTGCGGACGCTCGAAACCGGACTCGAGTTCACCGCGACCCTCTCGTTGTTCCGGCAGGAAGGCGCCGCCTTCATCCTCGCGCGCCTCGAACCCTATGGCGAGCCGAAGAGCAGCACCTCGACGACCCTCGTCCCCGACGTGATCGACCGTATGCCGGACGGGCTCGTCGTCACCGATCACCACGGCGTCATCCTCGAGGCCAACGCTACCTATCTCGAACTCGCCCAGCTCGCGACAATCGAACAGATCCGCGGCCAATCGCTCGACCGCTGGCTCGGGCGCGGCAACGTCGATTTCTCGACGCTCCTGTCGATGCTGGTCGAATATGGCTCCGTTCGCGGCTTCGCCACGGTCGTGCGCGGCATCTACGGCACGATGACGGAGGTCGAGGTCTCGGCCGTCGCCGTCAACAGCCCGGTGCCCTGTCTCGGCTTCGTCCTGCGCACCGTCGCGCGGCCGCGTGAGCGGGAGAACCTGCTGCGCGCGAACATGCCACGCTCGGTCGAGCAGCTGACCCAGCTCGTCGGCCGCGTGCCGCTGAAGGAACTGGTGCGCGAGACGACCGACATCATCGAGCGCCTGTGCATCGAGGCCGCCCTCTCGATGACCGGCGACAATCGCGCCTCGGCCGCCGAAATGCTCGGCCTCAGCCGGCAGAGCCTCTACGCCAAGCTGCACCGCTTCGGCCTTGGCGACCTGAGCGGCGGCGAGGGCTGACCCCTCGACGTCCGCGCCTCGGCCGGCACCCGGTGCCGGTCTCCCGCTACCCCTTCGTGCGACCCGTCCCCGCCGCCTGCGCGGCGCTGTGGATACTCAAATTGCCGCACCCATGAGTGTAAGGAGAAATTGACACTCATGCCTGTCAAGACTAACCTTCGAGCATGAGCTTTCTGGATGATCCCCGCCCTGTGTCGCCTCACCGCCATTGCGCGGAGCGACGCACGACCGGGTGGCGCGGCATGGAGGGCGTGTGATGGCGGCGGGGCTCGGCTGGCTCGGCATCGTCAGGCTCGGTCTGGTGCAGACCGCGCTGGGCGCGATCGTCGTTCTGACCACCTCGACCATGAACCGCGTCATGGTGATCGAACTCGCCCTGCCCGCCATGCTGCCGGGCGCGCTTGTTGCCTGGCACTACGCGCTCCAGGCGCTGCGTCCCCGCTGGGGCTTCGGGGCCGATGCGGGGCGACGCCTCACACCGCTCATCATCATCGGCATGGCAATCCTCGCGCTGGGCGGCGCGCTCTCGGCGGTTGCGGTCGCCCTCATGGCGGTCGCCAAACTGCCCGGCATCGTGCTTGCTGTTCTCGCCTTCACCCTGATCGGCGTCGGCGTCGGTGCGGCGGGCACTTCGCTCCTCGTCCTCCTGACCAAGAGCGTCGCGGCCGAACGGCGGCCGGCGGCGGCGACCATCGTCTGGCTGATGATGATCGCGGGCTTCGCGATCACGGCCGGCACCGCCGGGCATTTCCTCGATCCCTTCTCGCTGTCGCGGCTCGTCACCGTCACCTCCATTGTGTCGGTGATCGCCTTCACCCTCGCGGTAATTGCCGTGCACGGTGTCGAGGCGGCGACGATCATGCCGGCGCCGGTTGCCGAAACCGCGGCCCGCCCCGCCTTCCGCGCCGCCCTTCTGCAGGTCTGGTCGGAACCCGAGACCCGGCTCTTCACCATCTTCCTCTTCATCTCGATGCTCGCCTACAGCGCGCAGGACCTCATCCTGGAGCCCTATGCCGGCACCTTCTTCGGGCTGACGCCCGGCCAGTCGACGCAGCTTTCCGGCCTGCAGAACGGCGGCGTCTTCAGTGGCATGGTCCTCATCGCCCTCATCGGCGGGCGGTTCGGCACACCCCAGCTCTGGACCGCGCTGGGCTGCGTGCTCTCGGCGATCGCGCTGACGCTGCTGGTCGTCGCCGGCGAGGTCGGGCCGACTTGGCCGGTCGGGCCGACCGTCTTCGGCCTCGGCTTCGCCAATGGCCTCTTCGCCGCGGCCGCCATCGCCTCGATGATGACGCTCGCGGGAATGGGTCGCACGCGCCGTGAGGGCACCCGCATGGGCGTGTGGGGCGCGGCACAAGCCATCGCCTTCGGCATTGGCGGAACGCTCGGCGCCGTGTCGGTCGACGTGACGCGCGCGCTGACGGGCTCGCCGCTCCATGCCTATGGCGCGGTCTTCCTCGCCGAGGCCGTGCTCTTCGTGCTCGCCGCGATGATGGCGCTGCGGATCGCCGCCCGCGACACGCGAACGGACCGGTCGGCGGCGCGCCCGACCGACATGATCGCCAAACTCTCCGGCAGAGGATGACCCGATGATCCACGAGACGACCTTTGACGTGGTGGTGGTCGGTGGCGGGCCCGCCGGTGCGACGGCCGCCGAGACGCTCGCGGCCCGCGGCCGTCGCGTCGCGCTTCTCGACCGTGCCGGGCGGATCAAGCCCTGCGGCGGCGCGATCCCGCCCCGCCTCATCCGCGATTTCGCCATTCCGGACCATCTGATCTGCGCCAAGATCTCGTCCGCCCGCATGATCGCGCCCTCGGCCAAGTCGGTCGACATGCCGATCGACGGTGGCTATGTCGGCATGGTCGACCGCGACGTCTTCGACGAATTTCTTCGGGCCCGCGCCGCGAGCGCCGGCGCGACCCGCTTCACCGGCCTCTTCGACACGCTGGAGCGCGATCCGGACGGGACGACGCGCATCGAGGTGCGCGGCAAGGACGGTGAGCGCTTCAGCCTGCGCACCCGCTTCGTGATCGGGGCCGACGGCGCCAACTCGGAGGTCGCCAAGCAGGCGATCCGGGGCGCCGAAAAAACCAAATACGTCTTCGCCTATCACGAGATCGTCCGCGCCCCCGATCAGGCGCAGGCAGGCTATGACGGGCGGCGCTGCGACGTCGTTTATGACGGCCGCTTCTCGCCGGACTTCTACTCCTGGGTCTTCCCGCACGGCCCGGTGATGAGCATCGGCACCGGCACGGCGCGCAAGGGTTTCGCCCTGCGCCGCTCCGTGTCGGACCTGCGCCATCGTCTCGGCCTCGCCGATCTCGAGACCATCCGGCACGAGGGCGCGCCGATCCCGCTCAAGCCATTGAAGCGCTGGGACAATGGACGTGACGTGATCGTCGTCGGCGATGCCGCCGGCGTGGTCGCGCCGGCCTCGGGCGAGGGCATCTACTACGCCATGGCCTGCGCCAAAATGGGCGCGGAGGCGGTCGAGGCGGCGCTCATGACCGGCAACGCCAAGGCGCTCGGCGCCGCGCGCAAGGCCTTCATGAAGGCGCATGGCCGCGTTTTCTGGGTTTTGGGCATGATGCAGTGGTTCTGGTACCGCAGCGACCGGCTGCGCGAGCGCTTCGTGTCGATCTGCAAGGATCCAGACGTCCAGCGCCTGACGTGGGAAGCCTACATGAACAAGGAGCTGGTCCGCTCGCAAAAGGCGGCCCACGCCCGCATCTTCTTCAAGGACCTCGGCCACCTGCTCGGGGTGGTGCGGACATGATCAACCCGTTCGGCCAGAGCGTCGTTCGTCGGTGGCTCGCCCTCGGGCCGCGCTACCTGCCGTTCGCCGACGCGGCCACGGTCGATCTGCCGTTGAACCGGCTTCTGCGCCTGTCGCTGTTCCAGCTGTCCGTCGGGATGGCGACGGTGCTCCTGACCGGCACGCTGAACCGCGTGATGATCGTCGAGATGGGCGTGCCGACCTGGCTCGTCGCGCTGATGGTCTCACTGCCGCTGCTCTTTGCGCCGCTGCGCGCCCTGATCGGCTTTCGGTCGGACGTGCACCGCTCCGCCTTCGGCTGGCGGCGCGTTCCCTTCATCTGGTACGGCTCGGTCTGCCAGTTCGGCGGGCTTGCCATCATGCCCTTCGCGCTTCTGGTGCTGACGGATGCGCATAATGCGCCGCCGCTCGCCGGCGAGATCGGCGCGGCGCTCGCCTTCCTTCTGGTCGGCGCCGGCATCCACACGACGCAGACCGCCGGCCTCGCGCTCGCGACCGATCTCGCGCCGCCGGAGGCTCGCCCGCGGGTCGTCGCCCTGCTCTATGTGATGCTTCTCGTCGGGATGCTGGTCGCCGCCATGATCTTCGGCTTCCTCCTCGCCGATTTCTCGGCCAAGCGCCTGATCCAGGTGATCCAGGGCGCGGCGGTCGTCACCGTGGCGTTGAACCTCGTCGCGGTCTGGCAGCAGGAGGCGCGCAATCCCGAACGCCGCGCCAAGGCGAAAGCCGATCCCGACTTCTGGACCGCCTGGGCGGCGCTGAGGGCCGACCGGCGCTCAGGGCGCCTGCTCGTCGCCGTCGGCCTCGGCGCCTGTGCCTTCAGCATGCAGGACGTTCTCCTCGAACCCTATGGCGGCCAGATCCTCGGCCTGACCGTCGGCGCGACGACCATCCTGACCGCGATCCTCGCGGGCGGCACGCTCGCCGGCCTCGCACTCTCTGCCCGCTTCCTCGGTCGCGGCATGGATCCGCACCGCCTCGCGGCGCTGGGCGCTCTCGTCGGCATCGTCGCCTTCTCCTGTGTCATCTTCTCGGCTCCCTTCGGCTCGCCCGCCTTGTTCCGGGTCGGCGCGGGCCTGATCGGCTTCGGCGGCGGCCTGTTCTCCGTCGCGCTTATGATCGCGGCGATGGATCTCGCCGACGTCGCCGATAACGGCCTCGCGCTCGGCGCCTGGGGCGCGGTGCAGGCAAGCGCCGCCGGTCTCGGCCTCGCGCTCGGGGGCCTCATCCGCGACACGGTCGGCCAATGGGCGACGAGCGGACGGCTGGGCGATGCGCTCAACACCGCCAGCACCGGCTACTCGGTCGTCTACCATCTCGAAATCTTGTTGCTTTTCAGCGCGCTCGTGGCTGTCGGACCGCTCGTCCGCCGGTCCCGAAACGTATCCCGCGGGACCCATTCCGCCTTCGGTCTGGCCGAGATGCCAGGCTGAACCGGTGATCGAGGAGTGAAACATGCAAACCGGCGCCATCACTGGCTATATCGACGTCGCCCAGGTCGTGCTCTACGCATTCTGGGTGTTTTTTGCCGGCCTGATCTTCTACATTCGGCAGGAGGATCGCCGCGAAGGCTATCCGCTGGAGAATGACAAGACCGGCAAGGTCGGCCCGCGCAGCTGGCTCTTCGTTCCCGATCCCAAGACCTTCGTCCTGCCGCACGGGCACGGCACCTTCAGCGCGCCGAACGACAAGCGCGACCGCCGGCCGCTCAAGGCAGAGAAGATCGGCACTTTCCCGGGCGCGCCCTATGAGCCGACCGGCAACCCGATGCTGGCCGAAGTTGGTCCCGGCTCCTATGCCGAGCGCTCCGACACGCCGGACCTGACGATCGAGGGGCATCCCAAGATCGTTCCGATGCGCGTCTCGCACGGGTATCACGTCGATCCCACCGATCCGAACCCGATCGGCATGCCGGTCATCGGATGTGACCGCCACCGTGCCGGCACGGTGACCGACGTTTGGGTGGACCAGTCCGAACACACGATCCGCTTCCTCGAGGTCGATGTGCCCAAGGTCGGCCGGCGCCTCCTGCCGATCAATTTCTGCACGGTCAACCGGCGGCCGGACAATGTCTACACCGACGCGATCGCGGCGGCGCATTTCGCGGACGTTCCGACCACGAAATCATCCGAGCAGATCACGCTCCTCGAGGAGGAGAAGGTGATGGCCTATTTCGGTGCCGGCACCCTCTATGCCCATCCGAGCCGGTCGGAGCCGATTCTATGATCCGCGAGCATGATGGCGAGCCGGTGCACGGGCTTCCGGCCCGGCTTCCCGCCGGCGAGACGATCCTGTGGCAGGGGGCCCCGGACTGGTGGCTCCTCGCCCGCCGCGCCTTTCATCTCCAGCTCGTCGCCGTCTATTTCGTGGTTCTCGCCGGCTGGCGCGGGATCGCGACGATCTATGACGGCGGCACGATCGCCGACGCGGCCTTCCGCGTCGGTGTGCTGGCGGTGGTCGCCGGCCTCGCCGTCGCCCTGTTCATGGTCCTCGCCTATGCCATGGCCCGATCGACGGTCTACACGCTGACGAACCGCCGCATCGTGATGCGCATCGGCGCCGCCTTGTCGATGACGATCAACCTGCCCTTCGCCGCCATCGACGCGGCGAGCGTCAAGCCGCTGGCGAAGGGACATGGCGATATCGCCATCAAGACCCATGGCAAGCATCGGCTCGGCTATCTCGTGCTCTGGCCCCATGCGCGGCCGTGGCGTCTCGCGCGGCCCGAACCGACGCTGCGCGCCATCCCGGATGTCGAGCGGGTCGCGGCGCTGTTTGCCGACGCCTTCGCCGCCGCCACCTCCGACCGCGTCGTGCGCGGCGAGGCGCCGGCGGGCGATGCGGGCCCGGCGATCGCCGGCCTCGCGCCGGCGGCCGGCTGAGAGGAGGCAACGGGATGACCGACACGCTTCAGGCCCCCGCTCAGCTGCCGTTTCGCTCACGGCTGCACGGTTTCCCGCGCCTGCCGCTCTATGGCGCCATCCTGCTCATCGTCTTCAGCATCCTCGCGGTCGCCTTCGGTCGGGTGACCGAAATCGGCACGCTCCGCCTTCCGGGCGGCACGCCGGTCGCCGTGCGCGACCTCGCCTTCTCCGAGGTCGCCAATGGCGATCTCCTGGTCTCGGATGCGCGGACGGGCGAGACAATCCTGCTCATTGCGCCCAACACCGAGGGTTTCGTGCGCGGCGCGCTGCGCGGCCTCACCCAGGAACGCCGCGTCCGACGCGCCGATCTCGCGGCGCCCTACCGGCTGATCCTGTGGGACGGCGGCCATCTGACCCTGTCGGACACGGCGACCGGCCAGCGCGTGCCGCTCGATGCCTTCGGCCCCACCAACTCCGCAGCCTTCATGCGTTTCCTGAACAAGGAGAGCGGCCTATGAACGTCCTCACCAGCCTGTTTCCCAAACGCACCATCGATGTGCCCTGCACCATCGAGGTGTCCCATACCTTCGACAGCCTCCACGCCCATGTGAAGCTCGAAGGCGGCGTCACCATCGAGCCGGGCGACGAGGTGATGGTGCATGGCGCCCCCGTCGAAGTCCCCTACGGCCAGGTCCAGATCTTCAAACGTCAGGCGACCATCCAGCGCGCGAGCTGGATCGAGCGCCTGTGGACCCGCGCCACAGGCGATCTCGAATTCATGGAACTGTGCGAATTCAGCTTCTCGGAAAGGGCCCGCCTATGAACGCGCATGTCCGCAACGAAGACACGATCGCCGAACCGGTCAGCCAGCAGACGCTCGAGGCGACCAAGGACACGCTGCTGACGCCGCGCTTCTACACGACCGACTTCGACGCGCTCGACCGCATCGACGTCTCGGGCGTGCGGGAGGAGTGGGATGCGCTGCTCGCCGAGATGAAGGCTGATCCCAATCGCGGCCATTTCCGCCGCGACGAGAACTGGGACAAGGTCGAACTCTCCGATCTGCCGCCGGAACTGCAGAAGGAGTTCGTCGACTTTCTCGTCAGCTCGCTGACGGCGGAGTTTTCGGGCTGCGTGCTCTACAAGGAAATGAAGCGCCGCGGCAAGAACGTCGAGATCTGCAACCTCTTCTCCTATATGAGCCGGGACGAGGCGCGCCATGCGGGCTTCATCAACGACGCGCTCAAGGAATTCGGCATCGGCGTCAATCTCGGCTTTCTGACGAAGGCCAAGAAATACACCTATTTCCAGCCGAAGTTCATCTTCTACGCGACCTATCTGTCGGAGAAGATCGGCTATGCGCGCTACATCACGATCTTCCGGCATCTCGAGAAACATCCGGAGCTGCGCTTCCATCCGATCTTCAAGTGGTTCCGCGAATGGTGCAATGACGAGTTCCGGCATGGCGAGGCTTTCGCACTCCTGATGCGGGCGAACCCGAAAACGATCTCCGGCTTGAACAAGTACTGGGTGCGCTTCTTCCTGCTCGCCGTTTTCGCGACCATGTATGTCCGCGATCATGCGCGGCCGGCCTTCCACAAGGCGATCGACATCGCGATCGACGATTATGACTTCCGCGTCTTCCGCCTGACGTCGGAAATCTCGAAGCAGGTCTTCCCGCTGACGATCGACATCGACAATCCGGTGTTCAAGCGCTGCCTGGAACGGCTCGTGCGGATCAACGCGAAGATCGAGGAGACGCGCGAGAGGGGTGGGGTCGTCGCCTCCGTCCAGCGCGGCTTCCTCGCCGCGTCGGCGGCGCTGACCTTCGGCCGCATGTATCTGATGCGCACCAAGCCGAACACCATCCCCGCCGTCAGCCGTCTGCATCCGGTCTGGTAGGAGACACGCTTGGCCTGGCTCGTCGCACTCGCCATCGGTTTCGCGCTGTTCATGTGGTGGTTTTCCACCGGCGCGATCCTTTTGCTCGTGCGCCGCGGCCGGGTGACGCATACGGCCGCCATCGCGGCGATGTCCGTTCTCGTCGTCCTTGCGCTGATCGGCCTTGGCGCGACCCATGGCGACCGCAGCGTCGCCGGCGCCTTTGCCGGCTTCTGCTACGGACTGATCGTCTGGGCCTGGCTCGAAATGACCTTCCTGTTCGGCTTCATCACCGGCCCGCGCACCACCCCCTGCCCGGTGCCGACGAGCGAATGGCAGCGCTTCCGCTTTGCCGTGGAGACGATCGCCTACCACGAGATCGCGATCCTGTTCGCCGGCATCGCGGTCGTCGCCCTGACCTGGGGCGCGGAGAATCAGGTCGGCACCTTCACCTTCATGGTCCTGTGGGCGATGCGGGTCAGCGCCAAGCTGAACATCTTCTACGGCGCCCCGCATGTGACGGAGGAGTTCCTGCCGCCGCATCTCGCCTATCTCGGCAGCTATTTCCGCCGCGGGCGCGTCAGCCGCTTCTTCCCCGTCTCCGTCACGGTGGCGAGCCTGCTGTTCGGCATGGTGGTTCATTCCGCCGCGTCGACAAGCGATCAGTTTGACACCATTTCCCTCACACTGGTGGCAAGCCTCCTGGGGCTCGCCATTCTCGAGCACTGGTTTCTGGTGCTCCCCATTCCGGATGCCGCCTTGTGGAAATGGGCGGTCCGGGACAAGGAGGGCGCGACCGACGGGTTGCGCCCCCATGCGGAGGCTGTCTCCCCGGTGAGCAAGCCGTCGCATGCAACCGTAGCGAGGATGCGATGAACTACGACGACTTCTTCACGGCGGCGCTGGATGGCCTGAAGCAGGAGGGGCGCTACCGCGTCTTCGCAGATCTCGAGCGGCGGGCCGGGGCCTTCCCGCGGGCGCTGCGCCACGGACCGGACGGGGCCGGCGAGGTGACCGTCTGGTGCTCGAACGACTATCTCGGCATGGGCCAGAACGAGACCGTGCTCGCCGCCATGCGCGAGGCGCTCGACAGATGCGGCGCC
>JBKDKQ010000019.1:0-6022 GCA_046344875.1 Labrys sp. (in: a-proteobacteria)
GGCGCCGCATCTGTCGAGCGCCTCGCGCATGGCGGCGAGCACGGTCTCGTTCTGGCCCATGCCGAGATAGTCGTTCGAGCACCAGACGGTCACCTCGCCGGCCCCGTCCGGTCCGTGGCGCAGCGCCCGCGGGAAGGCCCCCGCCCGCCGCTCGAGATCCGCGAAGACGCGGTAGCGCCCCTCCTGCTTCAGGCCATCCAGCGCCGCCGTGAAGAAGTCGTCGTAGTTCATGAAAGGCCTCGGTCGGTTGCAGGGCGCAGCCAATCACGGCGCCCCCGGCGAATCTGTACCCTGCTTAACACTTGGACCCGTTCCCGCAGTGAGCCAGATCAAACTTAACGAGATCCTTCAACCGGGAGGGATCCAGCGGCCAGCATCGACAGGGCGCGGGAGAACAGGTCGCGCGAGCCCGTATTGCCCGACTTCCAGGCGAGAGCCAAGGGTTGGGATCCGCGCAGCCGCATCGCCGCGATGCCCGGTTCGATCATGGGGCCGACGTCGAGGCAGGCCGGGCCCAGGACGCCCGACGCCGCCGCTGCCGTGTCGCTGCCGGCAAGGACGAAGCGTCGATATCCGGCCGCCAGCGCCATCTGCATCGCCTGCCTGAAAAAGGCATCCATGCGCTCGGCGACGTGCTGGCGACCGAGCCGGCCCTGAAGGGTCGCGATTTCGATCGGGTCGGAGACAAGGGCGAGGAGCGGCGTGTGGTCGCGGTTTGTCGCGAGAAAGCCGGCGACCGCGTCGGCGCGCGCACCCTCTTCCATCAGGCTGCGCACCGGGATCTGCAGCGCCGGCGATTGGCGGGCGTGATGGGCTGCCTGCGTCCGCGAGGCGGTGGCATTGCTGCCGCACAGGACGAGACCGGGGCCCGGCACGCCATGGAGCGCCGCGGGGGGCCGGCCGCTCTGGCCGAGAAGACCCGCGAGCGCGCCGGCCAGACCGCCGCTTCCGCCAACGAGCCGCTGTTCGATCGCGACGGTCGCGATCGTCTGAACATCCTCCTGCGTCACGGCATCCACCAGCACGAGGCGCTCGGGCACTTCCTGCAGCGCCTTGCGCAGCGGTTCGCGGCCGCGCTGGACGGTCGCGAGGCCGATGAGACCCACCGGTCCGCGGCATTGCCGTCCGAGATGACGGACGAGATCGGGGTCGGTCATGGGGGTGAGAGGGTGGCGTTCGAGCCCCGACTCAGAGATGAGCCGGGCGCCGACGAACAGATGGCCCTGATAGACCGTGCGGCCATTGGCCGGCTGAGCCGGGCATACCGGAACATGCCGCGCGTCGACGAGGTCGGCGAGCGCCTCGAGCACGGGGCCGATCGTCCCGCTCGGTGTCGACAGAAAGCTCGCGGCATGGCCGGCGAAAAGCAAGGGTGCCCCCGCCGCAAGCAGCCATCGTGCCGCGACGAGCGCCTCGCGCACGGCGTCCGCCGGTGGCAGATGGCGGATGCGCAGCGTCACGACGACCGCCTCGTCCCCTGGGTGCGGTCGCCCGGACGGCTGCCCGAGGAAGTGTGCCGTCCGCAGACCCGCAGCCGCGAAGAGGGCCGCGAGTTCGGCCGATTCCGAGAAGTCGTCGCCGATCGCGCCGATCAGCATGCCATCGCCCAAGCGCCCGCTTTCGTCGCGCCGCCCCCGAGGACGCGATCCGTCGGGGGATGTTTACAGCTTCCAGCCCGAATGGATAGCGGCGATACCGCCCGTCAACATCCGGAACGACACCCGGCCGAACCCGGCCTCGCGGATCATGCCGCAAAAGGCCTCGGGCTTGGGAAAGCGGCGGATCGATTCCACGAGATAACGATAGGGCTCGCCATCGCCGGTGACGGCGCGCCCGAGCGGCGGAATGACGTTCAGCGAATAGGCGTCATAGATCCGGTCGAGCACGGGCACGTCGACGGCCGAGAATTCGAGGCAGAGAAAATGCCCGCCGCGCTTGAGCACCCGCCGCGCCTCGCGCAGCGCGACATCGATGCGCGGCACGTTACGGATGCCGAAGGCGACGGTGTAGCCGTCGAAATGGCCGTCGGGGAACGGCAGGCTCTCGGCATTGGCCTGGATGAAGTCGAGCGTGCCCGTGTGCGCGCGGCTTTCCGCGCGCCGGCGACCCTCGGTCAGCATCGCCTCATTGATGTCGAGCACGGTGACATGGGTGGCAGGCCCCCCGGCTTCGAGCACGCGGAAGGCGATGTCGCCCGTCCCGCCGGCGACATCGAGGTGGCGGAAGGGGCGTGATCCGCGTGGCGGGTTGAGCTGCGTGACGAGCGCCTCCTTCCACGGGCGGTGGAGGCCCGCCGACATCAGGTCGTTCATCAGGTCATAGCGCGAGGCGACCTTGTGGAAGACGTCGTCGACGAGACCCTGCTTCTCCGAGATCGGGACCGTGGAAAAACCGAAATGCGTGTCGCTGTCAGTGCTCATGCCGAGCGTGATAGCGCCGCGGGCCCATCAACGGAAGGCCCCAGCGCGCCGCAGGCTGTTCGGCAGGACCATCCCTTGGTCGCGTCGTGTGATCCGCCGCCGCTTCCGCCTTGCCGGGCGGGGGGCGACGCCGTTAGGACTGGCGCCAGCCGGAGGCACGCCATGCCCGAACTGCCCGAAGTCGAAACCGTGCGCCGCGGGCTCGAGCCGGCCCTGGTCGGGGCGCGGCTCGATCGCGTCGAGCAGCGCCGCGCGGATCTGCGCTTTCCTTTTCCCGACCGCTTCGTCGAGCGGCTGGTCGGCCGCAGCGTGACCGCCCTGTCGCGCCGTGCGAAATATCTCGTCGCGGATCTTTCCTCCAGTGAGGCGCTGGTCATGCATCTTGGCATGAGCGGGCGCTTTCTCGTCCACGCGCCGGATGGCGGCATTCATGAACCGGGCGCGTTCGAAATCGAGACCGGCAAGCTCGCCGCCCATGACCACGTGGTCTTTCACCTGTCGAATGGATACCGGGTCACCTACAACGACGCCCGCCGCTTCGGTTTCATGGACCTCGTCGCGCAGCAAGGGCTCGCCGAGTCACGGCACTTTCAGGCGATGGGCGTCGAGCCCCTGGGCAATGCGCTCGACGGGGACCTGATCGCGACGCTTTTTGCGGGCAAGAGCGCGCCGCTCAAGGCCGCGCTGCTCGACCAGCGCCTGATCGCGGGCCTTGGCAACATCTATGTCTGCGAGGCGCTGCATCGTGCCGGTCTGTCGCCGACCCGCGCCGCCGGCTCGCTGTCGGCGACCGCCGCGGGTCGACGCAAGGCCGACCGCCTTGCCTCGGTCATCCGCGAGGTGCTGGAGGAAGCGATCGTCGCCGGGGGCTCGACCTTGCGGGACTACCAGCACACCGACGGATCGCTCGGCTATTTCCAGCACCGCTTCCGCGTCTATGACCGGGAGGGCGAGGCCTGCCCGTCACCGGTCTGCAGCGGCGTCATCCGCCGTCTCGTGCAGTCGGGGCGATCGACCTTCTACTGCCGGACCTGCCAGAAATAGCGCGCAGCCCTAGAGGGACGTGGCGTTGAACGTGTCGCACTGGCTGATCTGACCGGATTTCAGCCCGCGCGTGAACCAGCGCTGGCGCTGCTCGGACGAGCCATGGGTGAAGCTGTCGGGTACCACATAGCCCTGCGACCGACGCTGGAGCATGTCGTCGCCGATCGCCGCCGCCGTCTGCAGCGCCGCGGGGATGTCGCCGTCCTGAATGAAGTCGATGCGCTGCTGCGTCTGGTTGGCCCACACACCCGCAAAACAGTCGGCCTGGAGTTCGGTGCGCACCGACAAGGCGTTCGAATCGGCCTCCGACATCCGGGCACGGGCCTGCTGCACCTTTGGCAGGATGCCAAGGACGTTCTGGATGTGGTGCCCGACCTCATGGGCGACGACATAGGCCTGCGCGAACTCGCAGGTCGCCGAGCCTGCCGGGCAGGCCTTGAAGCGCGTGCGCATCTCATCGAAGAAGGCGGTGTCCAGATAGACGGTCTGGTCGGTCGGGCAGTAGAACGGCCCCATGGCCGATTGGGCCGCGCCACAGGCCGAACTCGTCGCTCCGTCGAAGACGACGAGACGCGGGGCCCGATACTGCGCATTGCCCTGTTCGCGGAAGATCTCCGTCCAGGTGTCCTCGGTCGCGCCGAGTACCTTGGCGACGAAGAGGCCGATGCGGTCCTCTGGCTCCCCCGTCTTGCCGGCCGGTGCCGACACCGTCGCATCCCCGCCGCCGGTGACGGCCTCATAGCCGCCGATCAACGTCATCGGGTTGAGGCCGGTGAAGTAGGAAATGATCAGAACGATGACGATGCCGCCAAGGCCGAGCCGTCCGCCACCGCCCATGCGCGGGCCACCGCCACCGCCCGAGCCGCGTCGATCCTCGACATTCGACGATGTCCGGAAACCATCCCACTTCATCGCGCTTCCCCCCGTCCTTTCGCCCGGTTGTCCGGCACCGAAGGATCTGGTTAACCATAACCAATGGTACCGGGCTTAGCGCAAGCCCTCCGACGCTTCGTTCTTTACGGCAGTCGCCGCGCGGCGCGATCGTCCCGGCTGGATCGCGGCACCCGAGGAGAGCCCTGCATGCACCTCGTCGAGGATGGTCGGCAATCGCCGCAGGCGCAGGCGATCCAGCGCGGCGCCGGCCGAGTGCTGCGCGCCTATGGCTTTGCCCCCGTACCCGAACTGCCGCTCCCGACCGGACGACGGGCCGATCTCGCGGCGCTCGATCCGAAGGGGACGGTCTGGATCGTCGAGATCAAGTCCTCGCTCGCCGATTTCAGGGCCGATCAGAAATGGATGGAGTACCGCGCTTCCTGCGATGCACTGTTCTTCGCGGTCGCGCCGGAGTTTCCGGTCGAGATCCTGCCGCCGGACACGGGGCTCATCATCGCCGACGCCTATGGCGGCAGCATTGCCCGCCCGGCACCCGAGCATCGGCTCGCTGCGCCTGCCCGCAAGGCGATGACGCTGTCGATCGCGCGAGCGGCCGCTGCTAGGCTGCATGCGGCGATGGACCCTGACGCCGGTTGGGCGCTGGGCTGAGCCGACCCGGCGTCACGGTGCTGTCACGGCCCTGTCACGGACCGGCGTTAGGCGCAGGCCACCGCCCACGACAGTGTCTCTCACGCCTTTCCTGGCGATGCCCGGAGCGATCGCGATCGAACCGCTGCCGACCCTGCGACAGGGCCCGCGATCGGGCCTGATCAGCGCCTATCTCTTTCATCCCGAGAGCGGGCCCACGCCGCTCGCCGAAGCGACGGTCGCCTCCGGGTTGCCGATGGACAGAGGCTGGGTCTGGCTGCATCTCAACCTCGCCGATGCCCGCGCCCGTGCATGGCTCACGCGGCCCGATCTGATGGGGGCGCCGGCGGCGGCGCTCTTCGCGCAGGGCGAGGAACGGCTCTTTCTCGACACGGATGGGGAGACGGTCTTCGGCATCCTCGCCGATTTCGAACGCGGTCTCGAGCCGGCGGACGACGATGTCGGGCGGCTGCGTTTCGCGTTCCGGCCCGGCCTGCTGGTCACGGCGCGGCGGCACGCGCTGGTCTGCGTCGACGAAGCACGCAAGGAGGTCGAGGCGGGCACACGCCATGCCGGTCCCGGCGCCGTGCTCGACGCGATCCATGATCGCTTCGCCGATCATCTCGCCCGTCTCGTTGCCGACATGACGGATGATCTGGATTCGATCGAGGATCGGGTGGTCTCGGACGTCGTCGAGAATCTGCGTCTGAGGCTCGTGCCGATCCGGCGGGCGGCGGTTCGTCTGCGCCGTCAGGTCGCGGCGCAGGCTTCCGTGCTGCGCGGCTTCTCCCAGCGTCTGCGCGAGGTTGATCGCGATCTGCCCCTCTCGACGACGCGGATCGCAGGCCGCCTCGAAGCGATCGACGGCGATCTCGCGAGCCTTCAGGAACGGTCGAAACTAAGGTGGTCCCCATTCGGCGGACAGGTTGGCGGCTTTGCTAAGCTTGGTTCTGGTCTCCTTCACGCCGCCAGTTCGATGCAGGCGGCGATCGTATGGACCTCCGCCGGGGTTCGTCCGCCCAAGGCCGTGTGGGGCC
>JBKDKQ010000020.1:0-161436 GCA_046344875.1 Labrys sp. (in: a-proteobacteria)
TGCCGCCGATACATGACACTGGAAGGATTGAAGCCGGTGAGCGATGATCCGCTCATCAAGTTGCCCGCCGTGGCGACCTGAGCCCACTTCGGACCCGACCGAAGATCGGCGCTCCTACACCACTCCAAGGGACGTCACCGCGTCTTCGTAACTGAACCCTTCGACATAGACCAACAATACCGCTTCGCGCTGCGCCTCGGGAAGCCTGTCAACATGCCGCATGATCTGCGAGAGCAGAACCGATCGCTCGATCGCCGGTGCCGGATCGGGGACGGACAGATCGTCGAGTTCGACATAGCCGTTGCCTTCCCGAACCTTGCGCGAGCGCAGTTGGTTCTTCCAGATGCTGGACAGGATCGCGAACGTCCAGTGGTCGAGGCGCGACCCCGCGACATACTGATCCTTGCGTTCGAGCGCGCGCAAACACGTCGCCTGGACCAGTTCGCGCGCATCCTCCTCATTCCGGCAGATCGACATGGCGAAACGGTAAAGCCGCGGAATGAGTTCGGTCAGGCCCGTGTCGACGGTGTGCAACATTTTGTTCAAAAGGGCCGAAGAAAAAGCGGGAAGAAGTGTTCTCAATAGAATGGTACATCATTGTTCCAATCGCGTTAACTGTCCACTGCCCTCGCAGCCCGCGCCTTGGTCGATGGCGAGTGCGTCGCTTCCAAATTGAGATTACGTGAAACGTTGTACAGAGAATTCCTGACCTTTTCAACACAAAACAATGTAAACGTATGATTTTTCCAAGACAACATTTTGTCTGATGCGTTCAATTAAAATAAGAGCTCCTCTTCTTCGCTAGGATTATTGCGTCTTTATTTCATGTTATCGATCTTTTAACCAAGGTCCAAGCTGTCCTGGTTTGAAGCGCAGTGCTGTCGACTGTCAGGTGTTCACCACGGGTCGGTCGCTTGCACCGAGCGCCGAGGTGGCAGTCCCGCTGCCGGCGTGCGACGACTGGTACATTGTCCTTCCGATTTTCAGGATCAATCATGTTTCAGATGACGTTTCCCGCCGTTCTGGCGGAGGCCGATCGGTTAGCCCGATCTGATCGCGGTAAGACCCCACCCATGCCCAGCGGCAGGCGGGCCGTTTTCGGCAGGCGTTCCGGCTCCTTGACGGGAGACATGACCGGATCGCCCGGCGCGGGTCGTTCAAGGGACGACGGAGCGGTAGCCGATGGGATCCGGTCGGCTTTTCTTGCCGATGTGCGCCGCGTCGCCGAGAGCCACGCTTCGGCAGCAAAGAAGCATGCGATGCTGATCGATCTCCTTCAGCATTATCGCGAAGGCTTCCTCGCGGATTCGCTCTGATCGGCGCCGCCGGATCAGGGCGCACGAGGGCATGGTCGCGCCGATCACTCGGCGCCGCCACGTAATGGCGGCGCGTGGCGCCAAGGTCGCCGCCATGCCCATCCTGCCGTCCGTGCACGGGCGTCGGCCCGGCACGGACGCGCGGAAGGCCGGTCATTCCACGGTGATGGTGATCCGCTCCGACATCACCGGTGGGTCATGTGGAACATGCGTCCAGTTGCCGAGGACGAGCTGCAGCGTGTGCTTGCCAGGCGCCAGCTCGATTTTCGCCTCGGTCTGGCCCTTTCCGAAATGGCGATGGTTATCGTCCATCGGGATCGGCTCCTTGAGCGCGTCGCCCGTCAGTTCGGCGTTGATCAGCAGATGGTGATGGCCTGTGTTGGCCGTCTGCTCTTCGTCAAGGCCTGCCGGTGCGACGCCCATGCCGGATAGGCCGAACTGCACGAGGACGGGGCTTTTCACCACGTCGCCCGATTTCAGATTGATGAAATAGACCTTGGCCCCGGCTGGCGACTTCGAGTCTTGTGAATGGGCCGGAACGGCCATGACCAAGGCGAGCGCCGCAAGGCCCGCCCGCAGAAAACCGCGCATTCTCTATCCCCCTATGTCCAATGAACAAAGCAATCAACGACCGTGACCGATACCCGTCACAGTCGTCGAGATTATTCACGTCCATCGGGGGGCTGTCTATTTCAATTGTCAAAACAAGTGGGCCTCGCGGTTGACAGTTTCGCGAGGCCCTTGAGTGGTGGGCAGTACAGAGTTTTCCAATACCTTGCGCTAGGCAGCGCGCTTCTGCTTGTCGCTACGCAGACGATGCACGCTTTCTGCGTTCAGCGTCTCCTCATCAAAGCTCGCGCCCATCAATCGTTCGTTCGTCCAGATGATCTTCGAGTCGACCTGCTCACCGTCCGGGAAGACGATGCGGATCTGCTCGCCGGCCGCCAGTCCGGCGATGCGCTCGAAGCAGGCGCCGGTTCCGGAGATATTGTCGAGAACCGTCTCGCGACGCCCGAAGCTTCCCTCGACGATCACCGACCGGCAGCTCGAATAGCGATCATAGCGCCGGCGGTTGGTGATCTCGTGCAGGAGCGTCTTGACCTCCTGCGACAGGGTTTCGGACGTCGTCGTCAGGTCGGCAGCGGTTCCTGCGAGGTCGGTCGCGAGCTTTTCGGATTCCGCCGCCACCTGCGGCAGGCCGGAGACGCCGTCGATGGCGGTCTGGGTGCGGGTCGCGACGCGCTGCACGCTGGCGCTGATCTCGGCGGTCGCGGCGTTCTGTTCCTCCACGGCGCCGGCGATCGAGGTCGAGATGTCGCTGATCTCGGCGATCGTCGTCGTGATCTCGGAGACAGCCGACAGCACGCTTGAGGACGCCTCGCGGATTTCCACGACCTGTCGGTCGATTTCGCTCGTGGCGTTGGCCGTCTGGTTGGCGAGGTTCTTCACCTCCGCTGCGACGACCGCGAAGCCCTTCCCGGCTTCACCGGCACGGGCCGCCTCAATGGTGGCGTTGAGGGCGAGGAGGTTCGTCTGTGCGGCGATCTGGCTGATCAGCGTCGCGATGTTGCCGATGCGGGCGCTCGATTCCGAGAGCCGGTCGGTCAGGGCGCGGGCGGCTTCGGCGCGCTGCATGGCGTCGCCGGTGACGCGGGCCGAATCGTTTGCACGGGCCGCGATCTCGGCGATCGAGGCGGAAAGCTCGGTGACGGCGGCGGCGACGACGGAGACTTCCGAGGCCGAAGCGCGCAGATCGACCACGGATGTCTCGACCTGACCCTGCGTGTGGTGAGCATGGCCGCGCATGGTCTCGGCGGCGCCCGTCATCCGGCCGGTCGACTTCGACAACTCGTCGACAACCGTCCCGACGCTCGCACGGATGCGTTCCGCGACCGTCGACATGAACTGGCGTTCCTGCGCGATCAGCTCACGCTTGCGCTCGTCGGAATTGGCGGAGTCGATCTTGCGGATCGTCTCGTCGCGATAATGGGCGACGCCGGCGGCGAGTTGGGCCACTTCGTCCGTTCCGCGCGCTTCGGGAATGTCGGCATCAAGCGCCTCGTCGGCGAGCGAGCGGATCCGGCGCTCGAGATTGCCAAGGCTGCGCAGGATCGACAGACGCAGCGAGATGGCGAGCACGAAGGCGAGCAGCGCCGTCAGGAGCGTTGCGCCGAGGGCGATGTAGAGCTTCTGCTCGAAGCCGCCGACGCGGATCGTGAGGAGCCGATCGAGATCGGCCGCACCGGCGCGCCACAGGGTGTCGGCAGCGCGCACCACCGCATCGTGGCTCGCCTTGAGGGCATTGAGGTCGACCGTATCGTAGCGGTCCTCGGCATAGGCAGCGGCGATCTTCTGGACCTCGGTCTGGAAGGTGGCTCCGGCGGCGACAAGAGCCTTGGTCGGCGTGTCGAGCGCGGCTTTCACCGTGCCATCGGCATTACCGGCATAGGCTGCCTCGACCGATGCATTCGCGCCGTCGACGGCAGACTTGAACCGACCGGCCGCGATCAGATAGGCGGCCTTCGTGTCGAAGGGGATCGGCGTCGTGGTGGCGTTGGCGCGAGCCGCGGCGAGCAGGGCGCCGGCTGCATCGATCGTCTCCGGCAGCTTCACGACGGTCAGATCCATCACATAGAAGCTGTCGAGATCGGGATCGAGGATGAGGTTCGACCCGTCACCGATCTTGGCGATGAGCGTGCGGAGGGCTGCGATCGCCGCCTGGCTGTCCGGGCCGTCCTTGATCGCGGCGCCCGGCCATCCGGCCTTGGCCATCGCGTCGATGGCGCCCTTCGCGGCATCGCCGGTGCGCATGGCCTGATCGAAGGCCGCACCCTTTTCGGTCATGGCCGTGACAAGGGCGCGATCGCCTGGCTTGTCCTCGTCGCCGACCGCGGTGATCAGGCCGGTGAGGGCGGGCCAGACTGTTTGCAGATAGGTCACACCGTCGATCTCGGCGCTTGAGAAGGCGATGTCCTTTCGGCTCTGCTGAACGAAAAGAACGACCTGCAGCGCGATGGGCGCGAGAAAGAGGGCGACGATCAACAGGAGCTTGTGACGGATCGGCAGGCGCTTAAGCATGTAATCACTCGCATTTTCAGCTAAGTGAAGAATGCCCTGAATGCATTAACTACAGGTGAAAGGTACCTGCTAGCGCTTGCAGCCACGAGAAGAGGCCTTCGAATACCATTATCTCGGCAAATGGCAAAAGATTACCACAGGTGATGCACAGCTTTTGGGCAAAGCATCTGAGCGGGGCGTGCGTGCCGTGAACTCTGGAGCGGGCGATGGGAATCGAACCCACGACATTCAGCTTGGGAAGCTGACGTTCTACCTCTGAACTACACCCGCATCCATCCGCGCGGATCAGCCACGGATCGAGCGGAAAGGTAGTCGGTCGCCCATGCGTTGACAAGGCCGTGTCGATTGAAAGAAGGGCTTCTGATACGGCTAAGCCATGGCCGTCATGCGGCTGCGCATCCGCCGGGCGAGGAGTTCCGACAGGGCGAGCGCCGTGAGCGCGATGGCGACCGCGACGAGCGTCAGCCGAAGGGCGCCGGCATCGCCACCCGGCGTCTGCGTGAAGGCGTAGATCGCGGCCGGCAGGGTTTGCGTCTCGCCGGGGATCGCGGAGACGAAGGTGATGGTCGCGCCGAACTCGCCGAGCGCCTTGGCGAACCCGAGGATCGCGCCGGCGATGATTCCGGGCAGGGCGAGCGGCAGCGTGATCGTCGCGAAAGTGACGAGGGGGCTGGCGCCGAGCGTGCCGGCCGCCGCCTCGAGACGCTGGTCGATCGCTTCGATCGACAGGCGGATCGCCCGGACCATCAAGGGGAATCCCATGACGGCTGCCGCGAGCACCGCACCCGTCCAGCGGAAGGCCAGCACAATGCCGAAGGTCTGATCGAGAAAGGCGCCGATCGGACCTTTCCGACCGAAGAGGAGCAACAAGAGATACCCCGTCACCACCGGCGGCAGCACCAGCGGCAGGTGCACCAGGCCGTCGAACAGCATCTTGCCCGGGAAGCTGGCGCGTGCCAGCAGCAGCGCCACGGCGATCGCGAACGGCAGCGACACCAGCGTCGCGACGCCGGCGACCCTGAGGCTCAGCGCGACCGCGGTCCATTCCTCCGGCGTCAGCATTCAGGTGGTCTCATTTTTACTGACGCGCTCCGGGAATACGGATTGCTGCGAAGAGGGGTTTGCCGCGCGATCCTGTATCGTTACGGAACCGTCGACAAGGGTGTGGATCCGTGCCTCGTTTTGCCGCCAATCTCAGCATGCTCTTCACGGAATGGCCTTTTCTAGACCGGTTCGCCGCCGCGGCCGGTGCCGGCTTCGACGCGGTCGAGTTTCTCTTTCCCTATGACCATGCGCCGGAGGAGATCGCCGCGCGGCTCCAGCGCAATAATCTGACGCTCGTCAACTTCAACCTTCCGCCGGGCGACTGGGCGGCGGGCGAACGGGGCCTCGCCGCGCTGCCAGAGCGTCGGGCGGCCTTTCGTTCCTCTGTCGACACGGCGCTCGCCTATGCGCGGGCGACCGGGGTGCGGCGTCTGCACATGATGGCCGGCCTTGCCGATCCGGGTGTTCGAGCGAATGCCGAGTGCTATCTCGACAATCTGCGCTATGCCGCGGGTCGGCTTGCCGACTGGGACATCGATCTGTTGATCGAGCCCCTCAACGGCCGCGACATGCCCGGCTATTTCCTCAATGATTTCAATCAGGCGCGCGGCTTCATCGTGGAAGCGGGCCGCGCCAACGCCAAGCTCCAGTTCGACATCTATCACCGTCAGATCCTGCATGGCGACGTCACGCAGGCGCTCACGGCCCTCATGCCGATCATCGGCCACATCCAGATCGCCAGCGTGCCAGGTCGGCACGAGCCCGACAGCGAGGAACTGAGCTTCGTGCATCTGTGCACCACGATCGATTCGCTCGGCTATGCCGGGCATATCGGCTGCGAGTATCGGCCGCGGGCGGGGACGCTCGCCGGTCTCGGCTGGTTCACGAGTTTCGCCGAAGCCGCCTGAGCCGGCGGAACGCCTCACCCCTCGGGCAGAACCTTGCCGGGGTTGAGGATGCCGGTGGGGTCGAGTGTCCGCTTGATCGACCGCATCAGATCGAGTTCGACCGCGCTCTTCACGCCCGGCAAAAGATCGCGCTTGGCGGTGCCGATGCCGTGTTCCGCGGAGATCGAGCCGCCGAGGTCGGCGACGATCGCGTGAACCGCCGCGTTCATCGCCTCCCATTGGTCGAGGAACGCGGCCTTGTCGGCGCCGACGGGCTGGCTGACGTTGAAATGGATGTTGCCATCGCCGAGATGGCCGAACGGAACCGGTCGACATCCGGGCACGAGTGCCGTCACCGCCGCGATCGCCCGCTCGAGGAACGCCGGCACCTGCGCGACGGGCACGGCGACGTCGTGCTTGATCGAGCCGCCCTCATGGCGCTGCGCTTCCGACATCGCCTCGCGCAGCCGCCAGAAAGCGCGCGCCTGCTCGATCGAACCCGCAATGGCGCCATCGATCGCATGCCCCTTGTCGATACAGTGGCTGAGCGTCTCGCCGAGCCGGTCGGTCGCCTGCGCCGCGTCGGCGGTCGCCATCTCCAGAAGGATTGCCCAGGGAGCGGGCGTCGTCAGCGGATCGCGCGTGTTGGGGATGTGACGCAGCCCGAACTCGATGCCGATGCGCGGGATCAGCTCGAAGGCCGTGATGTCGCCGGGCCCCAGCGCTCGACAGATCTCCAGCATGGCGAGCGCATCGGCAGGGGAGGGCACCGCGACGAAGGCCGTCGCCACGGCGCGGGGGCGTGGAAAGAGCTTCAGGACCGCGGCGGTCACAATGCCGAGCGTGCCCTCCGATCCGATGAAGAGGTTGCGCAGGTCATAGCCGGTATTGTCCTTGCGCAGGCGCCGAAGCCCGTTCCAGATCCGCCCGTCCGCCAGCACGACCTCGAGGCCGAGCACGAGATCGCGCATCGTGCCGTAGGCGATCACCGCCGTGCCGCCGGCATTGGTCGCGATGGTGCCGCCGATTGTGCAGGAGCCCTGCGAAGCGAGCGAGAGAGGAAACAACCGGTCGATTGCGGCCGCCGCTGCCTGCGCGCGCTCAAGCGTGACGCCCGCCTCGACCGCCATGGTGTTGCCGGCAGCGTCGCGATCGCGGATGCGATCGAGCCGCGTGAGCGACAGGATGATCTCGCGGTTCTCCCGGCTCGGGATCTGACCACCGACGAGGCCGGTGTTCCCGCCTTGCGGCACGATCGGTGTGCCGGTCTCGGCGGCAAGGCTCAGGATCGCGGCGACCTCTTTCGTTGAGCCCGGCCGCAGCACCAGCGGGGAGAGGCCCGTGTAGCGGTCGCGCCATTCGCGCAGATAGGGAGCGATGCGATCCGGATCGGTGATGGCATTCGCCTCGCCGACGAGGGCTGCGAAGCGACGGATGAGGTCGGGCGCGATCATCGTCCGCCGACCGCGCTCAGCCGAACAGGGAGGCGCGCCGCTTCGGTGTCGCACTCTCGGGATCAGGGCCGGGATCGTCCGGGGTCGGGTGCGTGCCGAGAATGGGTTCCGCCTCGATCACCGCCGCCGGTTTCGCGGGTTCGGGCGCTGCGGGCTTCGACGGGGCGACCGGCGCCGGGATGACGTCGGCCTGCTGCACGCGGACCGGCTCGGTCGGCGCGGCGACGGCGGGCGCCGCGGGTGGCGTGATCTGTGCTGGTTCGTCGACATCGGCGAGGACGTGATCCGCCGGGACGACGACAGGCCCGCCGAGGCGCTCGACCGGGGCGCGCCACTCGAAGGCGTCGAGCCGTCCGGTCGTCGGCGAGGCCGGCAGCCAGGTGTCTGACACCATCCCGTCGGCGACCCAGACCGCATCGCGCGGGGCGCGGATCGCGCGGGCGAGCCATTCGCGCACCTTGCCCGTCGCGCCGTTCTCGCTCTCCTCGATTTCGGCCATGAGGAGGCAGACCCGCTCGGTCGGCCCCTCGGTCACCTGAGCGGCGAGCGCCTGGCGCGCGACCTTGTATTCGCGCGCGCCGATCGCGGCCCGTGCCAGCGCCACGTCGCTTTCCCGGTGCCCCGGCTTGATGGCCGCCAGGGTACGGATCCGGTCGAAGCGGTCACGGGCGGAATCGCCGAGGCGGACATTCTTGTAGGCCTCGGCGAGGTCTGGGTGCGGATCGAGTTTCCATGCGGCCTCGAGAATGCGGGAGGCGCGACGATAATCACCCGCCTCGGCATAAAGCTTCGCCGCGAGCACCGCCGCCGGCACGAGGCCCGGCGCGAGCTTGACCGCTTCGAGGACACTCGCCTTGGCACGCGCCCGGTCGCGCTCGGCTTCCGCCAGCGCCCGCGCGGTAAGAAGCACCGCGCGATGCCGGCGGGCGGTTTCCTTGTCGATGATCTTGTTCTCGGCGTTGCGCACCAGCGTCTGGAGCGCCGCATCCCAGTCCTTCGACAAGGACTGGAACTCGATCAGTGCCGAGCCTGCCCATGGGAGCTGCGGTGCGCTGCGCACGGCTTCCGCCGCGAAGGCGCGGGCGGCGACGTCATCGCCGCGCCGGCGGGCCTCGACGAAAAGGCCGCGCAGGGCCAACGGCTTCGTCTCGGCATTCTCGAGCATGGCGCGGAAGGTGCTCTCGGCCGCCGTGCGGTCGCCCGCGAGCTGGGCCGCCTGAGCGCGCAGCAGCAGGGCGAGGGGCTCGTCGCCGAGGATGCGCGCGGCGTCGGCCGCGGTCTTTTGCGCCCGTCGGACATCGCCCGAACCGACGGCGATCATGCCCTGCGTCACCGCGTTGAACCCCTTCGAGCGCCTGCGGGTGCGGAAGAAGGTCGTCACGCCCTGGGGCGAGTGCAGAATGACGCGGATGATGTTCCAGGCGATGATCAGGGCGACGACGACACCCAGAACCGCGATCGCGAAGGCCATCAGCGAGGTCTGGATCTCATATCCCTGCCAGACGAGCGTGATGTCGCCGGGCCTGTCCGCGAGCCAGGCGAGACCATAGGCGATGGCTGCAAGGACGGCGAGGGAGATGAGAAGTCGGATCATGCCGCTATGCTTACACCACCGAAAGCGGCGGAAGGAAGTCGAGGTTTGTGATTAGGCAAACCGTCTCCGTCGGCCGGCGGATCAGGCCTTTGCACCGGCGGCTGCCGAGACGGGATCGAGCGCCCAGCGCGCCCGCGGGCTCGCATCGAGCCCGTCGACGAGACCCGCGGCGAGCCGCTCGGCTCCGGCCCAGGCGATCATCGCCCCATTGTCGGTGCACAGGATCGGGGCGGGCGTGACGACGTTCATGCCGGCCTCGAAGCCGAGCCGCGTCAGCGCCCGGCGGATCGACTGGTTGGCGGCGACACCGCCCGCGATGACGAGACAGCTCGGCTGACCCGCCACGTCGCGGAAAAGCCGCAGGCCTGCGCGGGTACGATCGACGATCATGTCGACGACTGCCGCCTGGAACGAGGCGCAGAGATCGGCGACGTCCTGGTCGCTCAGCGGCGCGACACGTTCCGCCTCGATCCGCAACGCGGTCTTCAGGCCCGAGAGGGAAAAGTTCGGTTCCGCGCGCCCCAGCATCGGACGGGGCAGGGTAAAGCGGGCGGGATCACCGGACGCTGCCGCCGCCTCGACTTTCGGGCCGCCGGGATAGCCGAGCCCGAGCAGCTTGGCGGTCTTGTCGAAGGCTTCTCCGATCGCGTCGTCGATCGTCGTGCCGAGCCGGACATAGTCGCCGAGGCCGCGCACGGCGACGAGCTGCGTGTGTCCGCCGGAGGCAAGCAGGAGCAGGTACGGAAAGGCGACATTGTCGGTGAGACGGGCGGTCAGCGCATGCGCCTCGAGGTGGTTCACCGCGATGAAGGGTTTTCCCGCGACGAGGGCGAGCGCTTTCGCCGCCGTCAGGCCGACGATGACCCCACCGATAAGGCCCGGCCCGGCCGCGGCCGCCACGGCGTCGACATCGGCGAGCGAGACGTTGGCCTCATCCAGCGCCGAGGCGATGACGTGGTCGAGCACGTCGATATGGGCGCGCGCGGCGATTTCGGGCACGACACCGCCATAGGCGGCATGCTGCAGGACCTGCGAGAGCACGACGTTCGACAAGATCTCGGCTTCGCCGTCGGGACCACGCCGGACGATTCCGGCTGCGGTCTCGTCACAGGTCGTTTCAATACCTAGAACCAACATGGAGCGCTTTCGAAGGACTTGGCGAGACCCTATAAGCGGCTCTGGGCGCAGAGCAAGCGCGTCCATGGCGTTTTCGGGGGAGGGTGCGCATGGCGGGAGGGTTCTTGACGGGCGCGGGGTTGCTGGACCCATGACGACGCCCCTTCTGCGGATCGGCACGCGGGGCAGCCCGCTCGCCCTCGCCCAGGCCCACGAGACGCGCGACAGGCTGTGCGCGGCGCACGGGATGGATCCGGCCTCGATCGCGATCGAGATCTTCAAGACGACCGGCGACGCCATTCTCGACCGGCCCCTGTCCGAGGTTGGCGGCAAGGGGCTCTTCACGAAGGAGCTCGAGGTCGCGCTGCTCGAAGGCACGATCGACCTCGCCGTGCATTCCTCGAAGGACATGCCGACGGTGCTGCCCGAGGGATTGATCATCTCCGCCTATCTGCCGCGCGAGGATGTTCGCGACGCCCTGATCGCGCCGGCGGCGCGGTCGCTCAATGCCCTGCCACCGGGCTCGATCGTCGGCACGGCCTCGCTGCGTCGTCAGGCCATGGTCCGCCGGGTACGGCCCGATCTCGAGGTCCGGATCATCCGCGGCAATGTCCAGACGCGTCTGCGCAAGATCACCGAGGGCGAGGCGTCCGCGACGCTCCTCGCGCTCGCCGGCCTGAGGCGGCTCGGGCTCGAGCAGCACGCAACCGCGATCTTCTCGGTCGAGGAGTTTCTCCCCGCCGTCGGGCAGGGGGCGATCTGCATCGAGACGCGCGAGGATGACGAGCGGACCCGCGGACTTCTCGATGCGATCGATGATCCCGAGACCGCGATCGCGCTGACCATGGAGCGGGCCTTCCTCGCGGTTCTCGACGGATCCTGCCGCACGCCGATTGCCGGACATGCGACGCTGTCGGGCGGCGCCATCCGGTTCCGTGGCATGATCCTGCGGCCTGACGGCTCGGAATCGCACGAGACGACGCGCTACGGCGCCATTGGCGACGCGTTCCGGATGGGTCGCGACGCCGGCGAGGAATTGCGCGGGCGGGGCGGACCCGATTTCTTCGCGGGCCTGTGATGCGGGTCCTCGTGACCCGGCCACTTCAGGAAGCCGAGACGACCGCGCAGGCGATTTCCGCGCGTGGTCATGAGGCCGTGATCGCGCCCATGCTGGTGATCCGCCACCGCGCGACGCCGATCCCGGTCGAGGGGGTCGAAGCGGTGATCGTCACCAGCGCCAACGCGCTTGCGGCGATCGAAGACCGTCCGGAAAAGGCGGCGCTTCTGCGGCTGCCGCTCCTTTCTGTCGGTCAGCGCACGGCCGCCGCCGCGCGGCGGGCGGGGTTCGGCGAGGTGACCGGCGCCGACGGCGACGTCACGGCACTCGCTGGCGTGATCCGGGAGTGGGCCCGAAAGCCGTTGCGCTTCCTGCATCTTGCCGGCGAGGACCGTGTCGCCGATCTCGGTGCGCTCATCGCCGATCAAGGCCACGAAGTCGCCATCGCCACCGTCTATGACGCGGTCAAGGCGGATCGATTCGGACCGGAGGCGGAGCGCATGCTGCGCGAGGGCGCGATCGACGCGGTGACGCATTTCTCGGCGCGGACGGCCGAGGCGTTCGTTGCCTGCGCAAAGGGTGTTGTTTCGCTGGAAACAGCGCGGCTGCGCCATCTCTGCCTATCGGAACGGGTTGCGCAGCCCCTGCGCGCAGCGGGTGCGACGGTCGTGGCCGTCGCGGCGCGACGCGACGAGGCGGCGCTGCTGGATCTCATCGCGCCCTGACGCGCGGCAATTCGGAGACTTCCCATGGCCGACGAACCCATCTCCACCGACCCGTCCAAGCCGAGTGACGAGAGCAAGGCCAAATCCGGCAACCGCAAGAAAAAGGGCGCCGTCCCCACCATCGCCGCCGCCGAGACCGACGTTCCTCCGGCTGCGACGGCGGATGCCACGGCCGAGGGCGCGGCCTCTTCCCCCCAGCCCGCCGCAGACGGTGCCCCGGCCACAGCGCAGAGCGCGCCTCTGGAGCCCGCCTCGCCGGAGCCCGACCCGGTGGTGACGCCGATGACAGAGCCGGTCGTCGACGGCGCGATCGAGCCGGCGGCCGTACAGACGGCACCGGTCAGCGCAGAGGCTGCCGATGCCGGTGCGCCAAAGGCGGTCGATGTCGCCGCGAAACCGGCTGAGCGATCTTTCGAGGCCGCCCGCCCGAGCGAGCCGCCGCCTTGGCAGTCTATGAACACCCCGCCGCCCCCGCCCCCCTCCCGTCTGGTCCCGATGCTCGGCGCCGGTCTCGTTGGTGGCATTGTCGGCGCGATCGCCGCGACGCTGGTCGGTGGCGGCATCGGCGGATCGGGTGCCGACACCGCCGCGATCGAGGCGCGTATCGCCGGCCTCGAACAGGTCGTCACGTCCTCGAAGGACGCTCTCGACAAGGGCGTGAACCGGATCGCCGCGGTCGAGACCGCCATCAAGACGACGAGCACGACGGCGGAAGCCGCCGCAAACGTCGCCGCCGAGGCGCGGTCGGTCGCCGATCAGGCGCTTGCGCGTCCGATCCCGGAAGCCGGCGGCACGTCCGCGCCCGTCGATCTCGGCCCGATCGAGACCCGGATCGGCGCAATCGAATCGCTCGCGGCCGCCGCCGCGACGCAGTCGGCGCTCGCCGCCGCCGAGCAGCGCATCGCGACGCTCGAGGCCCGTCCGGTCGCGAGCGGAACGGACCGTAGCGCCGCCGTCGCCGTCAGCCTGACGACGCTTGCCGCCGCCATCGAAAGCGGGCGCCCCTTCGTGCCGGAATTGCGGGCGGCCTCGGCGATCGTGCAGGACGACGACAAACTCGCGGCGCTGGCGGGCTTTGCCGATCGGGGCGCGCCATCGGCTGCGACGCTCGCCCGCGATTTCGACGCGGTGGCGCCGAAGCTTCTGGAAGCGATCAACACCGAGGCGACCGGCGCGACGCAAAGCTCCGACCTTTTCGCGCAACTGCTGGATTCTGCCTCGCAGGTCGTGATCATCCGCAAAGTGGGTGACGAAACCTCCGATGCGGCCGCGCCGGTGAAAAAGACGCGCGAAGCCTTGCAGCGCGGCGATGTCGCCGAGGCGATCGCGGCGTTCGACACGATGCCGGAGACGATCCGCACCCTCGGCGGCGAGTGGCGGCAGGCCGCGAAGGCCGCGGTCGACGCCAAGGACGCCGTCGCCAAGCTGCGCAGCGACGCGCTGGCGGCGCTGGGTGGATAACCCGCCGTCGCCGACCGCCATCCGTCGCGCCACCCGTCGTTCCGGCAGGACCCTTTCGGGGCCCTGCCGCTTTTGCTATCATGACCTGCGGTCTTTTTGATCAAGTCTTTGATTTTTCGTTTGTTCTTTAGGATTTCCTATGTTCGGTCCCTTGTGTTTCGTGGCCGCGCGGCGGTCAGCATTTCCCCTGGTTCTGTTGCTGCTTCTCGGACTTCCTCAATGCACCACGCTCACGCCGAGCGAATGCGAGGAGGGTGACTGGCGCGGGATCGGGCTTGCCGATGGTCGCAAGGGCGAGCCGGCGTCGCGGATCGCCGACCATGCGAAGGCCTGCGCGGCGGGTGGCGTCAAGCCGGACATGGCCGCTTACGAGTCCGGCCGGGCGGAAGGGCTCCTGAGCTACTGCACGCCGGCCGGAGGTTTTCTGAACGGGGCGCGCGGTGGCGCCTATGCGGGCGTCTGCGCTGGCGCGGGCGAGGAGGCGTTCCTGAAAACCTATCGGCTCGGCACATCGCTGCGCGACAAGCGCGATCGCGTGAAGGCGCTCGAAGCGGATCTCGACAATCTCGTCGAGAGCATCAAGGACGAGCGGCGATCGATCCGGGAGGATGCCTGCAAGCGCAATCAATATGCGGCGGAATGCACCGGCGCCTTCCTGTCGTCGGGCACGCTGAACCTGAGCGAGCAGCTTTACGACAGGAAACGCGCCGAGCTGAGCGATGCCCTGTCGGCGTGTCAGGCGGGGCTGCGTGAGGCCTTTCCGACGGTGAAGGGCCTGGGTCTTGATCCGGAGATGGTCGAAAAGTTCAATCCCGACAACGACTTCTGCTTCGAGCGCCGTTAGCGCTCAGACCTTCGGACGCGCAGCCTTTTCGGCGAGGCCGGACTGCGCGGTCCGACGCTCGAGTTCCGCCATCACAGCGTCGAGTGGCACGCCGCGCGCCTCGAGCGCGACGATGAGGTGGTAGAGCACGTCGGCGGCTTCGGCCGTGATCTCGTCCGCCTTGCCTTCGGTCATCGCGATGACGAATTCGACCGCCTCCTCGCCGAATTTCTTGGCGGTGCGGGCCGGGCCCTGGGCGAGGAGCCGCGCCGTCCAGCTTTCCTCCGGCGATGCGGCGGCGCGCTCGGCGACGCGGGCGGCCAGCATGTCGAGCGAATAGGTCATGACGCCCTCCCGTCGAGCCGCATGGGCAGGCCCGCGGCCGCCATGTGCGCCTTGGCCTCACCGATGGTGTAGGTGCCGAAATGGAAGATCGAGGCGGCGAGCACGGCCGTCGCATGACCGTCGCGGATGCCCTCGACGAGATGATCGAGCGTGCCCACCCCGCCCGAGGCGATCACGGGAACCGGCACGGCGTCGGCGACGGCGCGGGTCAGCGCGATGTCGTAGCCGGTCTTGGCTCCGTCGCGGTCCATCGAGGTGAGCAGGATCTCGCCGGCACCGAGATTCACGACCTCGCGCGCGAAGGCAATCGCATCGATCCCCGTCGGCTTGCGGCCGCCATGGGTGAAGATCTCCCAGCGATCCGGTGCGACCGCCTTCGCGTCGATCGCGACGACGATGCATTGCTGGCCGAACTTTTCCGCCGCCTCGGCCACGAAGGCCGGGCGCGCCACCGCCGCCGTGTTGATCGAGACCTTGTCGGCGCCGGCGCGCAGCAATCCGCGGATGCCCTCGATCGTGCGCACGCCGCCACCGACGGTCAGCGGCATGAAGCAGGCCTCGGCCGTCCGGCTGACGACGTCGAACAGGATGCCGCGGTTCTCGTGGCTCGCGGTGATGTCGAGGAAGGTGAGTTCGTCGGCGCCAGCGGCGTCATAGGCCTTGGCACTTTCCACCGGATCGCCCGCGTCGATGAGGTCGACGAACTGCACGCCCTTGACGACGCGGCCGTCCTTGACGTCGAGGCAGGGGATCACACGGGCTTTCAGCATGTCGGGGCTCCACGCCACGGAACCCGGAGCCTCTACAGGAGAGAGCGCCGCCTTGTCATCCCCGGCGAGCGGCGTCGCGGCCGGGGACATTCGCGGGTTTGCGCATGGACAAGCACGGCGCAAGGGTGATGATGCGGCGCTGGGTCAGGAAGGACACCGCGCGTGCAGGGCTGGGTCGTCATCGTCGCCGCGCTTCTCTATCTCGCCGCGCTGTTTGCGGTGGCGAGCTATGGCGACCGGATGCGGCTCGGCTGGGTGCGGGGGGCCGGGCGGCCCTACATCTATGCCCTGTCGCTCGGCGTCTACTGCACCTCCTGGACCTTCTTCGGGTCGGTCGGCCTCGCCTCGCGCTCGGGCCTCGACTTCCTGACGATCTATATCGGCCCGATCCTGATGATGATCGTGTGCTATCCGCTGATCCTCAAGGTGGTGCGGATCGCCAAGGAACAGAACATCACCTCGATCGCCGACTTCGTGGCGGCGCGCTACGGCAAGAGCCAGTCGGTCGCCGCCATCGTGACGCTCGCGGCGGTGATCGGCGCGATCCCCTACATCGCGCTGCAGCTCAAGGCGGTCGCGGCCTCGCTCAAGACCATTCTCGTCGCCATGACGCTCGCGCCCGGCCTCGGCGACACGGTGCCCGTGTTCGGCGATCTCGCCTTTCTGGTCGCGCTGTTCCTCGCGGTCTTCGCCATCGCCTTCGGCACGCGCCACATCGATGCGACGGAGCATCAGGAAGGCCTGATGCTGGCGATCGCGATGGAGTCCGTCGTCAAGCTCGCCGCCTTCATCACGGTCGGCATCTATGTGACCTATGTGATGTTCGACGGCGTCGGCGATCTCGCGGCGCGGACGCAGGCACTCACCGGGTCGAGCCTGATCGAGCGGACGGGTGACGCCGGCAGCTGGGTCACCATGATCGCGCTGTCCTTCGTCTGCGCCATCCTGCTGCCGCGCCAGTTCCACGTCACGGTGGTCGAGAACACCTCGCGGACGGAACTCGCCCGCGCCGCCTGGCTGTTTCCGCTCTACCTCGTCCTGATCAACCTCTTCGTCGTGCCGATCGCCATGGCCGGCCTCGTCGCGCTGCCGGCGGGGTCGGTCGATGCCGACATGGTGGTGCTCGCCCTGCCGCTCGCCGAGGGCGCGCACATGATCGCGCTGATCGCCTTCATCGGCGGGCTGTCGGCTGCGACCGCGATGGTCATCGTCGAATGCGTCGCCATCGCCATCATGATCTCGAACGACATCGCCGCGCCGATCCTGCTGCGGCGGCAGGGGGCAACGGGGGCCAATCTCGGCTCGCAGGTGCTGCTGGTCCGCCGCCTGTCGATCTTCGTCATCCTGCTGCTCGCCTATATCTATTACCGCGCGGCGGGGGATGCGGCGCTCGCCTCGATCGGCCTTCTCGCCTTCGCGGCCATCGCCCAGTTCGCGCCGGCCTTTTTCGGCGGGCTGTTGTGGAAGCGCGCGACCGCGCGCGGCGCCGTCGCCGGCCTGCTTCTCGGCCTCGGCGGCTGGGCCTACACGCTGATGCTGCCCAATCTCGTCGACAGCGGCGTGATCGGCCATGCCATCATCCAGTCCGGCCCCTTCGGCATCGAGGCCCTGCGGCCGACGGCGCTGTTCGGGCTCGACCTGTCGCGCCTCGTGCACGGCGTCGTGTGGAGCCTCGGCCTGAACGTCCTCGGCTTCGTGCTCGTCAGCCTTGCCTTCGAGCCGCGCCCGATCGAGCGGGTGCAGGCGAATGTCTTCGTCACGCCGGATGGCGGGGCGCCCGTCGGCGGTTTCAGCCTGTGGCGCAGCGCCGTGACGGCGGGCGACGTCTATCAGGCGCTGCTGCGCTATCTCGGCGAGGAGCGCACGGCGCGCGCTTTTGAGGATTTCGCGCGGGAACGCGGCATACCGCATGATCCCAAGGCCGAGGCGGACATCCATCTGATGCGGTTTGCCGAGCGGCTGCTCGCTTCCGCGATCGGGGCGGCGTCGTCGCGGCTCGCGCTGTCGCTGATGATGCGCAAGCGCAACGTCTCGTCGAAGGCCGCGCTGCAGCTCCTCGACGATGCCTCCGCCGCGATCCAGTATTCGCGCACCATTCTCCAGACCGCGCTCGACAATGCCCGCCAGGGCGTGAGCGTTTTTGACTCGAGCCTGCGCCTGCAGGCCTGGAACCGCGCCTTCCGCGACATCTGGGACCTGCCGCCGGACCTCGCCCGCGTCGGCGTAGGGCTCGAGGAGATCGTGCGCTTCAACGCCGAGCGCGGCTTTTATGGCCCCGGCGACAACACCGAACTCGCGGCCGAGCGGTTGCGCCGCTATGTCGCCAAGGACGAGATTTTTCAAACGCGCGTCTACCCCTCCGGCATCGTGGTCGAGACGCGCACCAACCTGCTGCCCGATGGCGGCATCGTGACGACCCACACCGACATCACCGACCGCGTCGAGGCGGCGGAGGCGCTCGAACAGGCGAATGAGCGGCTCGAACAGCGCGTGCGCGAGCGGACGGAGGAACTCGTCAAGCTCAATGAGGCGCTCGGCGCCGCCAAGGCGGCGGCGGATGAGGCGAACCTGTCGAAGACGCGCTTTCTCGCGGCCGCGAGCCACGACATCCTCCAGCCCCTCAACGCCGCGCGGCTCTACGCCACCACGCTGCGCGAAAAGACCGATGGCGGCGAATTGTCGATGCTCGCCGGCCATGTCGACATGTCGCTCGATGCGGTCGAGGACATTCTCTCGACGCTGCTGGACATCTCGCGGATTGATGCGGGCGCGCTGAAGCCCGAACTCTCGGCCTTCCGCATCGACGACATCCTGTCGCAGCTCCATGTCGAGTTCGGGCCGCTGGCGCGCGAAAAGGGGCTCGACCTGCGCTTCGTGCCGTCATCGCTCACCGTGCGGTCGGACCGGCGGCTGTTGCGGCGCCTGCTGCAGAACCTCGTGTCGAACGCGATCAAGTACACGCTCAAGGGTCGCGTGCTGATCGGCGTGCGGCGGCGCGGGGCGCATCTCGTCATCGGCGTGTTCGACACCGGGCTCGGCATTCCGAAATCCAAGCAGAAGACGGTTTTCCGCGAGTTCCAGCGGCTCGACCAGGGCGCGAAGATCGCGCGCGGGCTCGGCCTCGGCCTGTCGATCGTCGAGCGGCTGGCGCGCCTTCTCGGCCACCGGCTCGACCTCGCGTCGGAACCCGGACGCGGCACGATGTTTTCGATCGAGGTGCCGATCGCGCCCGCCGCGCCGCCGACCGTGCCGCATCCGGTCGAGCCCGCCGCGACCATGCCGCTCGATGGCCTGCGCATTCTCGCCATCGACAATGAGCCGCGCATCCTCGACGGCATGGCGGCGCTGCTCGAAGGCTGGGGCGCGAGCGTGATGCGCGCCGCCGATGGCGCCCAGGCGCTCGCCGCCGCCGAGGCGAGCCGGCCGGACGTGGTGCTCGCCGACTACCACCTCGACGAAACGGACGGCCTCGCCGTGATCGAGGCTTTGCGCGCCCGCCTCGGCGCCGACCTCCCCGCCGTCCTGATCACCGCCGACCGCTCCCCGGCCGTGCGCGCGGCCGCCCAGGCGGTGTCGGTGCCAATCCTCGCCAAACCCATCAAGCCCGCCCACCTGCGCGCGCACCTGACGCGGATCGCGTCGATGCGGGAGATGGTGTGAGGGAAAAAGCCAAAAAATTGATGCCTGCGAAAAATCAACATTTTTGACCGCCGACAAGGTTCTCAGTATAGGCAATTTATCCCTTAATCTTGCCAACTAATTGGAATATTGATCTGTCAGTTCGGTCAATCAATTTCTACGGTAGTCTTGATTTTTTGCGATATGGGGAAAAGAGATCGCATTTCATCTGTTACAAGTTAAGGGCGAGATCCATGTTTTTCTTTTTCGTTCAAGTATCCGGAATTTTTTAGCGCGATAACTGCAAGTTGATATACACTTAAAGACATAGGAAAACCGCCTGTTTGGTTGATGAAAAAACTTCTTATTACATCTAGAACCTTCGAAATATCCTTTCTTTTTTCCCTTTGAATTGAGTAATAAATATTTTTACCCAAAGAATTACCGTTACTCGGTCGTTGCGATGAAGGTATTGTTCCGTCTGATACTAAAGAATCAATCATTGTTACAATTTTATTTATAGAGTCTTTTTCCACAGTACTGACTTTTTTTACTGTTCGTGCGACGTAACGAAAGCGCGCAAAAGTTCTGTCAGCCGCCTCCATCTGCGCCATTAACTCGGCTGCTAGCCGTCCCGCACGAACATCGTAGAGCGCTGGCTTGTATACAAGTGAATGGGTAATCTTCGACCAAGCGTGCTGCAATAGCGTCCGTATCTGTAATTCGAAAGTAATTTCATTGATTCCTGTTTGTAAATTGTCTCGTAATTTACAATACAATCTTGTGCAATCAAAATCAAAAACTCTTTCATCTGCAAGTGTTTTTCCCTTTTTGATTGATATGACATTAAAACTGCGCTTTACAAAACTTAATACATCTCTTTCCTGATCTGATGTGTCAATAATTATTGAGAACGCTATAATGTCATCAACATCGCTGAACTTTTTGTATCTGCCGGACTCGATTTTATCCTGCAGTGATTCAATTTCCTTCTTTCTGCCAACAATAAGAAAACCATTGCGTTCGCAGAATTGACTTAATACTTGGCGAGCTTCTCTTTCAATAAAGTCAATCCTGCTCTTTCTTTCACGGAAAGCCTGCTGAAGCGTCTTCATCTTAATGCCCAAGCATTACTTTTTTGATTGCATTGATGCGGATTCGTCTTGGTCCGGCATCATTGGACGCCGCACGCGCGGCCTGAAGATACTTGGAGATCTCATTGTCCTGCTCAGTGGAAGTTAAGAGCCGCTCGACTTCTCGCAATTGCGTCAACCACATACTCAATCTGTGACCTACGTCGTGGGCCTCGGGGCAATTTTTTTCCCTTTTTAACTCAACTATAGCAGCAAAGAATGAATAGAAATCGGCTTGATTTCTAAGACGACTGTTGGAAATTGTACTCGAGTACTCTGTTTTCAAGATTTCTGATACAAACTGGAGCGATCTGCGAAATTGCTCAATAACCTCTGATCCTTTTGCCCATTCTTCGTCACGATCAGCGAATGCTTGGTCAAGATCGCCTTGAGACAGAGATTTTTCACCGTGTTCAATGAATAGAAGAAGATTTGCTACATGCTCGATATCTTTCATTTGCCTCTTCGATTGTGCAGCAAAATTCGGAAAATTTGAAGAAAGAGTTCTAAACGTTTCTTCTGAAATAGATTCAAGTTGTGTTATAAACACTCCGCTAAATTTTGCATGGCGAAGTTCTTGTGAAGATAGTTTCGCAACATTCTTGTTAATTCTGTTAAATATTTCGTTTATCAGAGTTTCATTTTCTTGTTGAATGAATTCAACCGAGAATGAATAACGCCATACCTTCAATTTGTTTTCATTGTCAAGACTATCGAAATAGCGGCCACGCAGCTCAGGGACTGGATACGCGTCATCGATTTCAATTCTATTCTCGACAAATGAAATAAGCGTCGATATCCGCTGTTTTCCGTCAACAACTTTATATATAAAACTTCCATCTGGTCTTATTTCTTCGAACAAAAAAATTGCGGGACACGGATAATCCTGAAGAACAGTTGTCACAAATTCATATCGAAATCGGTCCGGCCACACACTTCTCCGTTGATATGGTGGTGACAAATCAAGCTGCTCTCGCTTCCAAAGATCGAAGATCCAACTGAACGGTCTAAACTCGGCCCTTCGCTGCATTTTTCCTCCACGCCTCATCGGTCGCAATTTTTATCAATGGGAATACTATTTTATACTGTATTGTGTTTGCGTCAACGGGCGATCGTCAAAAAATTATCAAAAGACATGTGAATTCCAGACCATCTATACCTGACGGTAAGTAAGGTCTGCACCCGGTTCACCCCACCAACCGCTCCCTCAACTTCGTCCACCGCTTCCGCCCCATCGCGTCGTCCGCCGCCATGCGCAGCGCGCGGCGGTCGCAGACCAGCACGACGAGCTGTTTGCCGCGCGTCAGGGCCGTGTAGAGGAGGTTGCGGGCGAGCATCGGGTAATGCGCGTTGGACAGGACCACCACCACCGCCGGATATTCCGACCCCTGCGCCTTGTGGATCGTCGTTGCATAGGCCGGCACGAGGCTTTCGAGTTCGTCGGCGGCGTAGGTGACCGGCCCCTTCTCGTAGCCGACCGTCAGGAGCCCCGCGCGGGGATCGGTCGAGACGACGAAGCCGATGTCGCCGTTGAACACCTCCTTCTCATAATCGTTCTCGACCTGCATCACCTTGTCGCCGCGCGCGAAAGCGCCGAAGGCGCCGGTGATCGCGCCCTCGCGCGCCGGGTTCAAAACCTCGCGCAGCGTCTGCGTCAGCGTCTGCGAGCCGAGCGGGCCGCGGTTCATCGGCGTCAGCACATGCACGTCGCGCACCGGATCGAGCCCGAAGCGGCGGGGAATGCGGTTCGTGACGATGTCGACGACCTTCTGGGTTCCGTCGGCAGGCGTCGCCATCTCGACGATGAAGAAGTCGCCTTCCTCGGGCGTTTTGGCGCCGACCGGCATCTCGCCCCGGTTCACCGCATGGGCGGCGGCGATGATGCGGCTCTCGCCCGCCTGCCGGAAAACCTCGGTGAGGCGCACTACCGGCACCCTGTCCGAGGTGATGATGTCGCTCAGCACCTGCCCCGGACCGACGGAGGGCAACTGGTCGACATCGCCGACGAGGATCAGCGCGGCATGCGACGGCAGGGCCTCGAGGAGCGAGCGCATCAAATCGACGTCGATCATGCTCGCCTCGTCGGCGATGACGAGATCCGCCTCGATCGGATAGGCTTTTTGGCGGCGGAAGGCGCCGGTGGCGGGGTCGATCTCGAGCAGGCGGTGGATGGTGCGCGCCTCGCGCCCGGTGCTCTCGGCCATGCGCTTGGCGGCGCGGCCCGTCGGCGCGCAGAGCGCGATGGTGATCTCGCGGCTGTCGAGCGCGCGCACGATCACGTCGATGATGGTCGTCTTGCCGACGCCCGGCCCGCCGGTGATGACGAGTAGCTTCGAGCCGAGCGCGCTTTCGACCGCGAGCGCCTGCGCCGGCGCCAGCCGCTTGCCCGCCCGCGCCTCGGCGGAGAGCACCGCATCCGCGAGCCCCTCGCGCCGCCAGGGCGGCAGGCCGAGCGCGATCTCGGTGAGGCGCTCGGCAATGTCGCGCTCCGCCTGCCAGAGCGGCGGCAGGAAATAGGCCGGGTCGCCGTTGAGCGTGTCGGCGACGACCGCCTTCTTGTCCAACAGCATGCGGATCGCTTGATCGAGCCGATCATCCTCGATCGCGAGGAGTTTTGCGGCGCGCTCGAGCATCTCGCCGCGCGGCAGGCCGCAATGGCCGTTGCGCGCGGCCTCCTGCAGCACGGCGATCACGCCGGCCGCGAGGCGGTTGGGATCGTCGAACGTGCCGCCGAGGCTCTGGGCAAACCCGTCGGCGGTGCGGAAGTCGATGCCCTCCACCTCGCGCGACAGGCGATAGGGATCCGCCTTGATCAGGTCGATCGCCTTGGGCCCAAACCGCTTCTGCACCTTTGATGCGCGGGTCGGGCCGAGGCCGTGCTCGGTAAGGAAGACGATGACGTCGCGCAGGCCCTGCTGCTGCGACCAGCCCTCCTTGATGCGGCGGATGCGGTCGGCGGTGAGCCCCGCGACCTCGCTCAGCCGGTCGGGGTCGCTGTCGAGAATCTTGAGCGTGTCCCGCCCGAACTGCGCCACGAGGCGCTTCGCCGTCTCGGCGCCGATGCCGCGCACATAGCCCGAGGCGAGGTATTTCTCGATGCCGCCGGCGGAGGCGGGCTGCGTCGTCGCGAGCGTCTCGGCGCGAAACTGCAGGCCGCGCTGCGGATCGACCACCCATTCGCCCGAGGCATCGACCTTTTCGCCGGGCGCGACGGAAGCGAGGCGGCCGACGATGGTCGACAGGCCCTTGCGCCCCTTCACCTTGACGCGCAGCACCGCGAAGCCCGTATCGGCGTCGTGATAGGTCACGCGGTCGATGACGCCGGACAGCGTGCGCTCGTCGGGCGGCGCCGCGCCGGTGTCGACCGTGTCGGAGGTGCGGAATCGCGTCTTCGCCATGCCGCGACATTGACCGGATGGCGACCGCCCTGTCGAGCGCCAAGCATGTCGCGCATCGCCCGTGACAGTGCTAAGCGGTTCGAGAATACTGGTGCGCGTCGGCCGGGGGCGGGTCGATCGGAGGTGTCGCGGGTGATGAGGCGTCTCTTTCTCAGTCTGTTCCTGGTCGCCCTGGCCGGTAGCATCGCTTCGGCCGCGCAAACGCCGAAACGGCTGCCGGTCATGACCATCGCCGACGGGTCGGTGCGGCCGCTGGTGCCGCGCACGCTCGGCATTCTCGTCAACAAGGCCGATCCGGATTCGATCGCGCTCGGCGATGCCTATGCGAAAAAGCGCGGGATTCCCCTCGAAAACATCATCACGGTCGAGGTGCCCATTGCCGACGGCATCCAGATGAAGCGCTACCTGCCGGTGAAGGAGGCGGTCGACCGGGCGGTCAGGGAACGCGGGCTGCGCGGGATCGTCGTCGCCTGGCAGAAGCCCTATCGCGTCGAGAACCGGTCCATCACCTATGCGCTCAGCCTCGGCCCGGAGACGAGCAAGAAGGGCGGCGGCTGCCGGCCGAGCGATCACAATCCGATCTTTGCCGCCTCGGCCGGCATCGACCTGCCGTTCCCGGTCTCGATGATGCTGGTGGGTGGCCGCGAGCCCGCCGATGCGCTCGCTCTCGTCCAGAAGGCCGGCGATGGCGACGCCCGTGACTGGGATGCGGCCGTGGTGCTTGCCTATACCAATGACAAGCTGCGCAGCGGCCCGCGCGAAGGCGGCTATCTCGAGGCGATGAAGCGCTTTCGCTCGCGCATCAAGTTCGATGTCGTGCAGCCCGGCCGGCTGGTGCGGCGCAACGACATCATCGGCTACCAGACCGGTAACGCCAAGGTGCGGCCGCTCGATGCGCTGCCTTTCGTCGTCGGAGCCTTCGTCGACAATCTGACCTCGTTCGGGGGGCGGCTCTACGGCGATGGCAAACAGACGCGGATCACCGAGTTCATGAAGGCCGGCGCGACCGCGAGTTATGGGGCGGTGGAGGAGCCGTGCAACTACACGCTCAAGTTCCCCTACACGCCCTTCATCCTCGAGCCCTATCTGCGCGGCGACACGCTGGTCGAGGCCTATTGGAAGAGCGTCGGCATGGTGACCGAGGGGCTTTTCGTCGGCGAGCCGCTGGCGCGCCCCTTCGGCCCCGTGACAGCGGAGATCGTCGACGGCCGCCTGCGCCTGTCAGCCAACCGTCAGACACCGTCGGGTAGCTTTGACCTCTACCGGGTCGACAGCGGTGAGCCGCAGCGCCTGGCGCGTGACCTGCGGCTCGACGGGCCCCGCATCGGCATGGTGATCGCCGACCTGCCGGTCGAGGGGCTCGGAGACGGCGCGGTCCTCGCGCTCGCCCCGGCACCGGGCGCTCCGCCGGCGGAGCGGTTTCGCTAGGGGCGGGTCGCCCATCTTGTTGCCGTGTTTGTCGCCGAGACAGGAGGTGCGCCGCGTGACTTTTGTGCCTGTGATGGTCTCCCCGGTCGGATGCGGTCGATCGACAGGCCCGCGTCGCCGCCGTCCGGAGGGATGATCGCGTGAACCAATGGTGGAAATTCTGGCGCCGCGGCGAGCTCGCGAGCTATCCGCCCGGTCTGCCGGATCAGGTGATCTACGCCATCGGCGACATTCACGGGCGGCTCGACCTGCTGAAACGGGTGCAGTCCCTCATCGAGGCGGATTGCGGCGACGACACCGGGCGCGGTCGGCTCGAGATCTATCTCGGGGACCTCATCGATCGCGGCGCGGAATCCGCGCAGGTGATCGACAATGTCATGGCGCGCGTCGCATCAGGTCGCGCCATCTGCCTGCGCGGCAATCACGAGGTGGCGTTCCTGCGCTTTCTCGCAGGCGATCTGCACTACGACACCGTCAGCGAGTATGGCGCCGAGGCGACGCTGCGCTCCTACGACGTGCCGCTCGCGCTGCTGCGCCAGACGGACCGGCCCGACGAGATCCGCGAGGCCGCGCGGGCGGCCGTGCCGCCCTCGCATCTGCGGTTTCTCGAGGCGCTGCCGCTCTACCACACGGTGGGGAGCTATCTGTTCGTCCATGCCGGCGTACGGCCGGGCCGCCCCCTGGCCGACCAGGTCGAGGCCGACCTGATCTGGATCCGTGACGAGTTTTTGCGCTCGCGCGCCGATCACGGCTACATCGTGGTGCACGGTCACACGCCGCAGCTGACGCCGGCCTTCCGGCGAAACCGCATCGGCATCGACACGCGGGCCTATGCGACGAACCGGCTCACCTGCCTCAGGATCGACGCCGACGGGCCGCGGATCCTTGGACGCTAATGCGGCTCCGCGGAGCCGCCGACCTCAAAACCGGTCCGCTGACCCGCCCGGTGCACGGTCCGCATCGCCATGGCCTCGAGCTGGCGATCGCTCGTCAGATAGACGGCGTGGGGCACGTGTCGCATGGCTTCGCGCAGCCGTGAGATGGCATCCGTTTCCTGCCATGGGACGAGGACGTGCACCGCCTCGATGTTCAGATCCGGTGTGCTGAGCAGGTCGACGAGCGCAGCCGTGCTGGCCGCGCCGGCTTCGGTGCGCAGGGTGGCGACGTCGATCGTCGTCATGCCGACGACCGTGATGCCCGCGTTGCGCAGATGGTCGAGGAAGACAGATCGGGCGTCATTGTCGAGGCTTGAGACGACATAGGCCCGCTCGACGGCGATCCACCCGCTGGAGATGGCGTGGCGCAGTACCGCGCCGAAGAGTCCACGGCCGATCACCGTGACCGCGAACCCGGTGAAATACAGGGTGACGATCGCCGACAGCGCGCCCTCACGCGGCATCGCCACCACGTAGGCGGCCCAACCGGCGAGAAAGAAAGTGACGAGCCAGGAGACTGCCGCCGCGAAGGCCTGACCGTGGATCGCGCGGAAGGTGCGCTGGGCATAGGCCTCCTGGAAGGCCATCACGGCGATGAACGCAATTCCGAGGCCCGCGCCGACGAGGAGACGTGCTGTCGGGGTCAATGGCTCAGCGAGAAACCCGCCGCTGACCGTCTCCGCCAGCAAAAAGGCGCCCGTGACGAGCAGCAGGTCGAACAAGGCGCTGCCGACGATCAGAAGACGAAGCGGGACGTACAGGAGTGCCGGCTGCCGCAGCGCGGTCGTTCCGGAAACGAACATGGCGCACATCTCAAAAAAATGGATCAGTATTTGAAAGATGAAAACTGTATTCAGGTAGTGTAATGCAATGGAGAGGCAGTGTATCAAGAAGTGTTGGTCCGGTCAAAGGACCATGGATTCGTCGCGCCGACCTCTCTGGGCGATCGACGAGGCCGTCATCGGCGTGCTCCGGCTCCGCGCGACGGGCATGACGACGCCGCGCATCGCCGCTAAGCTCCCGACAGCGACTGTGAACCGGATGGATCCACGATGCGAGATCGGTACGAACGCGCCCTGATCGTCGGCGCCGGCGATGGCCTCAGCGCCTCTCTGGCGCGCCTGCTGCACGGCGAGGCCGGCATGCGCATCGGCCTCGCGGCCCGCAATGTCGGCAAACTGGCGACGTTGGTTTCGCAGACGGGCGCGGCCGTGGCTGCATGTGATGCGTCGCGGCCTGCCGATGTCGATGCCCTCTTCGAGACCATGGACGCCGCGCTCGGTGGCCCGCCGGATGTCGTCGTCTACAACGCCAGCGCGCGTGTCCGCGGTCCCTTCGTCGATCTCGACCGGGAGGCCGTCGCGCAGACGCTTGCCGTATCGGCCTATGGCGGATTTCTGGTCGCCCAGGCCGCCGCGAAACGGATGCTCGATGTCGGGCGTGGCGCGATCCTCTTCACCGGCGCCTCGGCAAGTGTGAAGGGCTATGCCCAGTCGGTACCGTTCGCCATGGGCAAGTTCGCGCTCCGCGGCCTCGCCCAGAGCCTTGCCCGTGAACTCGCGCCGCGCGGCATCCATGTCGGCCATGTCGTGATCGATGGCGCCATCCGCAGCGAGGCCCGCAGCGGCGTGGCGGATCCGGGCGACACCCAGCTTGATCCCGACGCCATCGCGCGCGCCTATCTGGGCCTTCTCCAGCAGGATCGCAGCGCCTGGACCTGGGAGATCGAGCTCAGGCCCTGGGTCGAGCGCTTCTGAGAAACCGGCATCCCGACAGGTCCAGTTTGGCCGATCCATGACCGTTCGACGACAGCGCATGCCGCATCGAGGCATGTTCACCGGCGCGTGAGCGACGACGATCGGGTTGCGGGTCTTCTACGCTCTGGTCTTGAAGGCCGATGCGGAACGGCGCAGGCTCGCTGGCGACGTTGTGTCGGAGGGATTTTGGGAATGGATCAGAGCCTGACGGTTCATCCCGCCTCGCCCTTGCTCGATCACTGCCCGCCGACGCTTTCCTCTGAGTGGTATCTTGATCCAGCCATCTTTCGGCGTGAGCAGAAGGAGATCTGGGCGCGGAACTGGATCTATGCCTGCCGCGACGCCGAGATCGGCGTGATGACGGTGAAGCGGGTCGCGATCGCCGGCGAGCCGCTGATCCTCGTCAGGGATGGGGAGGGACAGCTCCGCGCCTTCCACAATGTCTGTCGCCATCGCGGCGCGGAACTCTGCGCCGCCACCGAAAGCCGCCTCGCCTCGCGCCTTCTCGTCTGTCCCTATCATCGCTGGTCCTATGATCTGTCGGGGCGGCTCGTGCGCACGCCCTATGTCTCGATGACGGGCGACTTCAAGCCCGAGGATCATGCGCTGTTTCCCGTCGCGGTCACCGTGTGGAACGGGTTCGTCTTTCTCTGCCTCGCGGAGGATCCGCCGCCCTTCGACAGGGCGCCCGATCTTGGCATCGGCGCGCTCGATGCCTGGCCGATGAGCGACCTCGTCACGGGTCATGTCCTGACCAAGACCATCGCCTGCAACTGGAAGATCTTTTGGGAGAACTACAACGAGTGCCTGCACTGCCCGGGGATCCATCCTGAGCTGTGCGCCACGGTGCCGGTCTACGCGAGGGGCTACATGGCGCCGAATGAGGCGCCGGATTGGGATCCGCAGTCTCCGGCTCCGTCACGCACCCTGCGGGAAGGGGTGGAGAGCTGGACCGTCGACGGCAAGCCCTGCGGTCCCGTCTTTCCGACGCTGACGCCGACGCATCGCGATGAAGGGTACCGGTTCGTGACGCTGCTCCCGAGCCTCTTCATCGTCGCCCATGTCGACTATGTGCGTGCCGTCTCGCTGCGGCCGATCGGTCCCGACCAGACGGAACTGCGCGCCGAGTGGCTCTTCATGCCGGAAACTCTGGCCGCGCCCGATTTCGATCTCGACAATGTCACGGCTTTCGCGACGACGGTTCTGATGCAGGATGCCGCCGCCTGCGAGATGAACCAGCGGGGCCTCGCCTCGAGCCGATACCGTCACGGCACCTTGATGCCGCAGGAATTCGACGTTCATCGCTTCCAGCAATGGGTGCGACACCAGATGGCCGGGGGGCCAACATGACGCGTGAAACGGGGGAGTTGATGATGACCAAGCTGACGCGGCGGGCCGCCCTTGCACTCGGCGGGGCGGCGCTCGCCACTCCATATCTGTCGCGGCGGGCGCAGGCCGATGCCGGTACCCTCAATGTCTACAACTGGGTCGACTATATCGGCGAGACAACGATCGAGGATTTTCAGTCTGCGACCGGCATTTCGGTCACCTACGACGTCTATTCGTCGGTTGAGGAAATGCAGGCCAAGATGCTCGCCGGAAGTTCGGGCTATGACGTGGTCAACATGGCCGGTGTCGACATGCCCCGCTTCATCACGGCCGGCGTCTACGACAAGCTCGACCGCTCGAAACTGCCAAGCCTCGGCAACCTCGATCCGGAAGTCTTGCGGATTCTCGACGGATGGGATCCGGGCGCCCTTTACAGCCTTCCCTATATGTGGGGCACGGTCGGTGTCAGCTTCAACGACGACATGGTCAAGGAGCGGCTGCCTGGGGCGAAACTCGACTCGCTCGACATCCTGTTCAAGCCGGAGAACGCCGAGAAGCTCGCCGATTGCGGGATTTCCGTACTCGACACGCCGACCGACGTGATCATGCTCGCGCTGCGCTATCTGGGCAAGGACGGCGACACGACCAATGTCAAGGACTACGAGGCGGTTCTGGAGCTGTTCAAGCCGATCCGCAAGTATATCCGGACGTTCGACAATGCGAACTACCTCAACGCCATTCCCAACCAGGAGCTCTGTGTCATCAACTCTTGGTCCGGCGATTATTCGACGGCCAAGAACCGGGCGGCCGAAGCGGGCATCAACCTCAACCTGTCCTATCACGTCCCTGAAACCGGGGCGCCGGCGTGGATCGACGTCCTGTGTGTTACCGCGGATTCCAAGAACAAGGAGAACGCGCACAAGTTCCTTGAATACATGCTGCAGCCGGAAGTCATCGCCAAGTGCACGAACTTCACGAACTACGCCAACGGCAATCTCGCCTCGAAGAAGTTCGTCGATCCGGCTGTCCTCGCCAATCCCGCCGTCTATCCCGACGCAACGGTGATGAAGCGACTGTGGGCCCCGAAGGCCTTGAGCGAGGAGCAGGATCGCGAGATGACCCGCATCTGGCGCGAGATCAAGACGCTCTGATCGGCGGCTTGTGGCGGCACCGGGAGAAGGGCGGCGCATGAGCGAGATGACCACAGCCCCGGGCGGTGCCGCTCCCTTCATCCGTGTCGAAAAGGTCACCAAGCGGTTCGGCGCCTTCACGGCCGTGAAGGATCTGTCGCTCGACATCGACAAGGGCGAGCTTTTCGCCCTGCTCGGTGGTTCGGGCTGCGGAAAGACGACGCTCCTGCGCATGCTCGCGGGCTTTGAGGCGCCGAGCGAGGGGCGGATCTTCATCGACGGTCAGGACATGACCAACGTGCCGCCCTATGAGCGGCCGGTGAACATGATGTTCCAGTCCTATGCGCTGTTTCCGCATATGACGGTCGAGAAGAATGTCGGGTACGGCCTCAAGCATGAGGCGATGACGCCCGCCGCGCGGCGCGACCGGGTGCGGGAGATGCTCGACCTCGTGCAACTGAGCGAACTCGCCGGTCGCAAGCCGCATCAACTGTCGGGCGGCCAGCGCCAGCGTGTCGCCCTTGCGCGTGCGCTCGCCAAACAGCCCAAGCTCCTGCTCCTCGACGAGCCGCTCGGCGCCCTCGACAAGCAGCTGCGCGAGCACACCCAGTTCGAGATCATGAACATCCAGTACAAGACCGGCATCACCTTCGTGGTCGTCACCCATGATCAGGAAGAGGCGATGACGCTCGCGAGCCGGATTGCGGTCATGGACCGTGGCGTGATCCGGCAGATCGGGACGCCGACCGAGATCTACGAATACCCCAATAGCCGTTTCGTCGCCGGCTTCATCGGGTCGATCAACCTGATGGAGGCCGAGGTGACGGGGATGGCCGACGGCATCGCGACCGTCATGGTGCCGGCATTGGGTGGACCGATCGAGGTCGCAAGCGAGCGGCCGCAGGCCGTCGGCAGCACGGTGACGGTGGCGCTGCGCCCGGAAAAGATCCTGATCACCCGCGAAAGGCCGTCAGCCATTGCCAATGTCCTGCCGGCCGTCGTCACGGATCTCGGCTATTTCGGCAAGGATTCGCTCTATCGCGTGCGGCTTCCGACCGGCACGGTCATGTCGGTCAATGTCGTCAATGCCCGACGCGGGCGCGAGAACCAGCGGGTCGCCCAATGGGAGGACCCGGTCTGGCTCTCCTTCGATCCGACCTCGCCAATCCTGCTGACGGAGTGAGCCATGCAGGGCGCTTCCTCCGACACGACGTCCTGGCGCAGCTGGTTCGACCGCCGTGGCTGGCGCGATCTGATCATCGCCACACCCTATGTGTGGCTCGTCGTCTTCTTCCTCCTGCCCTTCCTGATCGTGATCGCGATGGCGTTTGCGATGACGGCGCCGACCTCGCCACCCTTCGGCTTTCTGCCCGAATGGCCCTATATCCGCTGGACCAATTATGCGCGGCTCTTCAGCGACAGCATCTACATCGAGTCCTTCGGCATCTCGATTTACAATGCGCTGATCGCCACGCTGCTGTGCCTGTTGCTCGGCTATCCGATGGCGCTCGCGCTCACCCGCGTCGGGCGGACCTGGCGTAACATCCTGCTGATGCTCGTCATCCTGCCGTTTTGGACCTCGTTTCTGCTGCGCGTCTATGCCTGGATCGGCCTGATGGGCAGCAACAGCTGGTTCAACCAGCTTCTGACCCAGCTCTACAATGTCGTCGTGCCCACCGAATGGGCGCTGCGATCGATCCCGATGATGAACACCAATTTCGCGGTCGTTCTCGTCATGGTCTATTCCTACCTGCCCTTCATGGTGCTGCCGCTCTATGCCAATCTCGAGCGGCTCGACATGACGCTGAACGAAGCCGCCATGGATCTCGGCTCGCGGCGCTGGCAGGTGTTTCTCGACGTCACGCTGCCCCTGTCCGTGCCGGGCATCATCGCCGGCGGCCTTCTGACGTTCATTCCGGCGTCCGGCGAGCTGATCATTCCCAGCCTCGTCGGCAACGCCTCCGCGCCGATGATCGGGCGCGTCATCAGCGATGAATTCGCCTCGGCGCGCGACTGGCCGATGGCGTCGGCGGTGGCGGTCGCGCTGCTCTTTCTCCTCGTGCTCCCGATGATGGCCTTCAACCATTTCGACGCCAAGGCGAAGGCCGCGCAGGAGGGACGGGGATGAGACAGCGTCCGATCTTCCTGATCACCTGCCTGTGCTTCGGCTTTGCCTTCTTCTACATCCCGATCCTGTCGATGATCGTCTTCTCCTTCAACAAGTCGCGGCTGTCGACGGTGTGGGGTGGGTTCTCGACGCAATGGTACGGCAAGCTCTTCCAGAACGATCAGGTCATCAACGCGGCGATCCTGTCCCTGCAGATCGCCCTCGTCAGCGCGACGATCGCGACGATCCTCGGCACCATGGCGGGCATCGCGCTCGCGCGGTTCCGGCGCTTTCGCGGCCGGACGCTGTTCTCCGGGCTCGTCACGGCGCCCCTGATCATGCCGGAGGTGATCACCGGCATTTCGCTTCTGATGCTGTTCATCCTGATGGCGGAAGCGATCGGCTGGCCGGGCAGCCGCGGCTTCACCACCATCACCATCGCCCACATCACCTTCTCGATGACCTATGTAACGACCATCGTGCAGGCGCGCCTGTCGTCGATGGATCTGTCGATCGAGGAGGCGGCGATGGATCTCGGATCGCGGCCGTGGCAGGTGCTCTTCGACGTCACGCTGCCGGTGATCTCACCGGCGATCGTCTCGGGCTGGCTTCTGGCCTTCACGATCTCGCTCGACGATGTCGTCATCACGAGCTTCACCTCTGGGCCAGGCGCGACGACGCTGCCGATCCTGATCTGGAGCAAGGTGAAGCTCGGCGTGACGCCCGACATCAATGCGCTGGGCACGATCATCGTCGTGATCGTGGGCATCGGCGTGGCGACAGCGGGCATCATCATGCATCGCGCCGAAACGCGGCGTGAGCGCGACATCCAGATGGCGATCACGGGCAACCGCTGACGACGATCGCAGCAATGCAAGGGCAAACGGATTTGGACGGCATGAACGTGGTCGATGACTTTCTCGACAAGGTCGAGACCTATCTCCTCAGTCTCGACGGCGAGGGCGTCGGCGAGGTCCTGGCCGGCGTTCGGCACTGGCGTCGCCAGCCGTCCGCGCCGGTCGCGCCGCGCTCGCATCCATGCCTTGCCCATCTGCCGGCCGCCCTGTCCGATCTGCGGCAGACGGGGCGCGTAACGCTCGCCGATGCGATCGAGGCGGTGGCGCCGCATCTGTCCTGGGTGCCCTATGACCGCTACCCGGAAGACGAGATCGGGCCGGCTTTTGCGAAGGGCCACACCTACGCCTTGCTCATCGGCGAAGGGGCGCCCGTGCCGGCGGATGATTTCGATTTTGGTCTCTTCATCGTCGCGCCCGGGCTTTTCTACCGCGACCACCATCATGCGGCACCGGAGCTCTACATGCCGCTCACCGGTCCGCATGGATGGCGGTTTCGGCCCGGCGACGCGCTCGACTGGTGGCCCGCCCACCGGCCGGTCTGGAACCCGTCATGGCAGCCGCATGCGACCAAGGTCGGCCATGTGCCGCTCCTGTGCCTCTATGGCTGGACGCGCGACGTCGCCACCTCCGCGCGCGTCATCCCCGCCTCCGACTGGCCGGAGATCGAGGCTGCGTCGCCGCCGGCCGCTTGATCTTCCGCTAGACTGCGCCGGTCACGCGGCGATTCGATCGGATCGAGCGTCGCCGTCCTCCAGTGCGGAAAGCCGACGTGCCGACATCCGAGTTGCTGTCACAGGACCTGCCGATCACCGAAGACCCGTCCGTGGTTCTGGAGCGCGTGTTCGGCTTTCACGCGTTCCGGGGGCAGCAGGAGGCGATCGTACGGCACGTGGTCGGGGGTGGCGACGCGCTGGTGCTGATGCCGACCGGCGGCGGAAAGAGCCTGTGCTACCAGATCCCGGCGCTGTGCCGGCCCGGCACCGCGATCATCGTCTCCCCGCTCATCGCGCTGATGGACGATCAGGTCGCCGCGCTGCGGCAGGTCGGCGTCCAGGCCGCGGCGCTCCATTCCGAGCTTGATCCGGAGGACGCGCGGCGCGTGTCCTGGTCGTTGGCACTTGGCGAGATCGACCTTCTCTACGTCTCGCCGGAACGGCTTCTCGGCGAAGGGATGGTCGAGCGCCTCCAAAGGATTAGGCTGTCGCTGATCGCGATCGACGAGGCGCACTGCGTCTCGCAATGGGGCCATGAGTTCCGGCCCGAATTCCGAACCCTGGCGCGCCTGTCCGACTGTTTCCGTGGCGTCCCGCGCATGGCGCTGACCGCGACCGCCGACGAGCGCACCCGCCGAGACATTCTCGACGTTCTGAGGATGAACGAGGCGACGGTCTTCGCGTCGAGCTTCCACCGCGCCAATCTGCATCTTTCCGCCGAGCCGAAGGCGAGCGAGAGCGAGCAGGTGCTGCAGTTTCTCGCCTCCCGTCGCGGCCAATGCGGGATCATTTATTGCGGCAGCCGCGCGAAGACGGAGCGTGTCGCGGCGCGCCTCGCCGACAAGGGGTATGCGGCCGTCGCCTTCCATGCCGGGCTCGATCCGGCCGAAAAGCGCCAGCATCTCGCCCGCTTCCGATCGGGCGAGGCGATGATCGTCGTGGCGACCATTGCCTTCGGCATGGGGATCGACCGACCGGATGTGCGTTTCGTCGTCCATCTCGACATGCCGGACAGCCCCGAGGCCTATTACCAGCAGATCGGCCGCGCGGGACGCGATGGCGAGACCTCGGAGGCGCTGCTCCTGCATGGCGCGACCGACATCGCCCGCGCCCGGCACTGGCTCGCGCGCGCCACCGCGCCGGATGACCAGATCAGGGTGATGCGCGCCAAGCTGGAGGAGATGATCGCGCTGACCGAGACGCCCGCCTGCCGGACGCGGTCGCTGCTCCAGTGTTTCGGCGAACGCTTCGAGGCGGCCTGCGGGCACTGCGACAATTGTCTCGCACCGCCCAGGACCCGCGATGCCACGGTCGATGCGCAGAAAGTGCTGTCGGCGGTCTATCGGACGAACCAGATGTTCGGCGCGCAGCACGTGATCGACGTCCTGCGCGGCGAGCGGACAGAGGCGGTGCTGCGGCACGGCCATGACCGGCTGCCGACCTTCGGTGTCGGCGCTGATCAGGCCGTCACCGCCTGGCGTGCCCTCATTCGCCAGCTGATCGCTCGGCGCGCTCTCGACATCGACACGGCCGGGCATGGCGGCCTGTTCCTCGTCGAAGAGGAGGCCGTTCCGATCCTGCGCGGGCAATGTCAGGTGATCGTGCGCGAGGAGCAGCCGAGAAAACGCGGCCGCTCGGTGGCGACCGGCAGCCGTGACGCCTCGGGCGCACTGGCGCCGGGATCGCCGGCGGAGCGGCTGTTCGAGACGCTGCGCGCCTGGCGCGCGGCTGAGGCAAGGGCGCAGGCGGTGCCCGCCTACGTCATCTTTCCAGACAGCGTGTTGCGCGAGGTCGCCATGACGAAGCCCGCCGATCTCGCCCGTCTCCGGCAGGTCAAGGGCGTCGGCGCGAGCAAGCTCGAGCGTTACGGCGAACGTCTTCTCGCCCTGATCGCGGCGTGATCGGCGCCATGCCACCATCGCAGGCAGGGTGTCGCCGAACCGCCCTGTCCGTGCCGAAACCGGGAGATCGACCGTGACCGACAGCATCGAACGCTTCTGCGCCTTCGAGCCGGCGCCGGCATCCCTTGTCGATGTCGAGACGCCGGTGCCGGTGATCGATCTCGACATTGTCGAGCGCAATGCGACGCTCTGGCAGGCCTTCTGCGACGAGGTGGGCATCGCCAACCGCCCCCACATCAAGACGCACAAGCTCGTTGCGCTCGCGCGCTACCAGCTCGCGCTCGGTGCGCGGGGGATCACAGTGCAAAAGCTCGGCGAGGCCGAGGTGATGGCGGATGCCGGCGTCTCGGACATGCTGCTGACGTTCAACGTCGTCGGCGCGTCGAAACTGCGCCGTCTTGCGGCACTGGCACGGCGAACGGCGATTTCCGTCGTCGCCGACAGCGTCGCCGTCGTCGAGGGCCTCGCGATGGCCGGCACGGAGGCCGGTCGACCGATCACTGTGCTCGTCGAGTGCGACACCGGGGCGGGGCGCAACGGCGTTCAGACGCCACAGGCGGCCGCCGATCTCGCCGTGCAGATCGCCTCCTTTCCCTCGCTTTGCTATGGCGGCCTGATGACCTATGGCCGGCCGGGGATGCGGGCGCAGGCGGTAGCCTTTCTCACGCAAGCACGGCGCCTTGTCGGAGATGCCGGGCTTCACACGGCCATCGTCAGCATCGGCGGCTCGCCGGACATGAGGAGCCGCGAGGGGCTCTCGGTGGCGACCGAATACCGGGCCGGAACCAACATCTACTTCGATCGTTCCCTCGTCGCGCGTGGTGTGTGCGGCTATGGCGACTGTGCGCTGACCGTGCTCTCGACCATCGTCAGCGTTCCAACCCCACGGCGCTGCATCGTCGACGCGGGATCGAAGGCACTGACCTCTGACCTTCTCGGCCTCACCGGCTATGGCGTCGTCCCGGCGATGAACGAGGCGGTGGTGTACGACGTCAACGAGGAGCACGGCTATCTCGACACGACGCGCGTCGGGCGCCAGCCTGCCGTCGGGGACCTTGTGCGGATCGTGCCGAACCATGTCTGCCCGGTGACCAATCTCTATGATCGGGTGCTGGCCGTTCGGGGCGAGGACGTTCTCGGCTATCTGCGCGTCGAGGCGCGGGGTCTCGTCACCTGACCTCAGGCAGTCGCGCCTGGCAGCCGTTTGCGCAGGCGCGGGCGCAGCAGAATGAAGCTCACCACCGAGAGGTTGACGAGGTTCCAGGCGAGCCCGTTGGCAAAGGCCATGTGATAGGAGCGGGTGACGTCGAAGATGAAGCCCGACACGAAGCCGCCGAAGGCCATGCCGAGGACGGTCGCCATCATCACGAGGCCGATGCGCGCACCGGCCTGGCGCGGAGGCAGCAATTGCCGCGTCAGCACGGCATACATCGGCACGATGCCGCCCTGAAACAGGCCGAACAGCGCCGAGATCGCGTAAAGCGCGGTCTTGCCGTCGAACAGAAGGTATAGCAGCAGCGCGGTGCCCTGCATCGCCGAGCCGATGATCAGCATGGTGCCGCCGCCGACCCTGTCGGCGAGAAAGCCCGACCCGATTCGGCTGACGATGCCGAGACCAAGCATCAGCGATAGCATCTGCGCGCCGACGGCAACGCCGTAGCCGAGATCGCCGCAATAGGCGACGAGGTGGACCTGCGGCATCGACATCGCGACACAGCAGGCGAAACCCGCCACCACGAGAAGCGCCTGAAGCGCGCCGGGCGAGAGGCCGAGCGCATCACGCGCGGTCTGTGTTTCCGTCTCGGCCGCGGCCATGCTCTGGTGGCCCGGGCGCCGGGTGAAGAACGGTGAGAGGGCGACCATGGCGAGGCCGACGAACACGCCGATCGCGACATGGGTCCAGCGCCAGCCCTGCGTCGCAATGAAATGCTGGATGACGAGCGGCCAGATCGCGCCGGCGAGGTAGCTGCCGGACGCTCCGACCGCGACAGCGAAGCCGCGCCGCTTGCGGAACCAGTGCGAGACGTCGGCGATGAGCGGAGCAAAGCCCGCGGCCGCGCCCGGACCGATCAGACAGCCATGGGCAAGGGCGAAGAGCCAGAGATTGGACGCCTGGCTCGCGAGACCATAGCCGCTCGCGAGAAGAACCGCGCCGAGCAGGATCGGTGTGATGATGCCGAAGCGATCCGCGAGCCGGCCCATGACGATGCTGCCGACGGCAAAGCCGACCATGGTGAGGGTGTAGGGCAGCGAGGCGCCGGCCCGCAGCGTGCCGAACTCGATCTGGATGGTCGGCAAAGCGACCACCACCGACCACGTGCCGACGCTCGCGAGCGTGCCGACGATGAGCGACAGCCCGAGCCGCATCCAGGCATAGGGGGAATCGACGTCCGGGCGCGCCAGCGGCGCTCCGGCTTCGGCATGCGACATGACGCGAGATCCGTGACAGCGATCCGCACCATGGCGGGTCCGCCCTCGGATGTACAGAACGCGGTGGTATGATCAAGCGGCCAGACGGGCTAGCCGGCCGTCGCCAGCGCCTTGCCGAAATAGCGCATGTCCCAATCCGCGAGGCGTTTTGCATTGCCTGCTTCCATCGCCTCGGCAAAGCGCGATCCGTCCAGCCCGAACACGGTGGAGACGAGGATCTTGGGCGTACTGACCAGCGCCGGATCGCTCATTTCGGCGTCGGTCGCCCCGCGGTGCAGGGCGCGAATGTCCATCATGACGACATCGCCGGCCTCGACCTGCACCGAGATCGGATCGGCCTTGTTCGCGAGGGCTTCCAGCGCATCGTCGTCGAGCGGCGAAGGCGTGCGGTGGGATCCGGACACGATGTGGAGGCGCCGGCCGGGCTGCAGATAGACGAGCGCCTTCAGGCAGGCGTTTGCGCTGTCGCGCCAGGGACTGCCATCCGCCAAGAACCCGCCATAGGCACCGCGCAGAAGGTCCGTGTGCCAATGCTGCGAGCGGTTGATGGTGATGTCGGTGAGGCCGATCGTCCGATAGGTGCCGGTATAGTACTGCGCCAGAAAGCGGTTGATCGCGGGCTCATTGGCGATCCGCTCGTGGAGCGGGCGGAACGACGCGTGCCGATGAAAACCCGCGAGATGGTATGCGTGGTCGATCCGCCGTGTCTTCGCCATGGCCGCAAGATTGGCGAGGACAACCTCGCGGAACGCGGCGATCTCGTCCGGCGGAAAGACCGCACGCAGCACCGCATAGCCCCGGTCATGAAGCTCCGTGACGCTCATCGACATGTCCTGCGCGTCGTCGGCCGTCGCCTCGTTCATCGAGATCATGTCGCACCACCCGTGATCTTTGCCATCAGACGCCCGATTGTCCCCATGGGCTTGCCGTCGCCCCAGACCTCACCCTTTTCCCAGAGCCGGCTGTAGTCGTTGCCGCCGGCGCCGACGAGGTCCTTGATCGATGAATTGGCGATCTTGTTGCGGATGGCGACGATCTCGCCGCCCGGCATCACCTTCAGAATGTTGTGACGCCCTTTCCTGTCGACGTTCACCAGAGGCGAGTCACCGAAAACGATCCGTCGCCAGTCCGTCGTCTCAGCGAGCACGCGGCCGAACATGTACGGGCCGGTTGGTTCCAATGGTGAGATGCCAAGAAAGCCGGCCTTGTGGTGGGACACGATCCGCGCAATCGCTCGCTCCAGAACCTCGCATTGGGGCCGCGCATAGATGATGGCGTTGCTGGTCGCCCAGGACGGGTGGATCGGGGCATCACGAAACACCACCAGATCGGTGTCGGCCTCGACCGTGATCGGGCGCAGATGGAGATAGGAAAGGTCGGAGTAGAGACCGCCAAGCTTGTAGAGCAGACAACAGCGCGCGAGATCCGCCTTGAACGCGAAGGGCCTCAGGGCCGTGAAGGCATCGAGCACCTCGGCGGGGAAATTGCCCGCGATGAACGCCAATAGGTCGTCATGGCCGTAGAGCGTATAGGTCGCGTTCGGATATGTCGCCTTGAGCGACCCGGCATTGCGTTCGAAGTCTCCGGACCGAGTGATCTCAGCCAGTGGCCGGTCCGCGATCAATATCTGAAAGATCGTGCCCGGCACCGGCATGTCGTGGTCAGAGCGCCCCTCAAGGTTTTGGAAGCCCGTATCGTGGTACACTGATAGCGAGTAAGGTATTGATTACACACGTGCCAACTATTGGCAAGACCTTTCGCACGATCCGATAGTGAGCCGCGTGTGAACGGGTCGATGACGATCCCCGTCACGACGGCAGTGAGGGTTTGGCCATGGCGTGGTCGACGTCGATGCTCGAGGCCGCGATGGTGATCGCGCTGGCTCAGGCCCGCGCCGCGCGCCTTGAAGGCGATTTGCCCTATGGCGCCGTCGTCATCGACCAGGAGGGGTCGATCGTCGCGCAGACGCGGGACGCTGTGTTTCGCTGCACGGATCCGACCCGGCACGGCGAGATCGAGGCGGTGCGGGCTGCGATCGCCCGTGTCGGCCCCGATCTCAGCGGGCATACGCTCGTCTCCAATGTCGAGCCCTGCGCGATGTGCGCCACCGCCGCCTGGTGGGCCCGGATCGATCTCATCGCCTTTGGCCTGCGGCAGGCGGAGCTTTTTGCGCTTCGAGCGGATTCCATGGACGAACCGGGGCTCACGGTGGAACAGACGGTCGAGCCGTTTCGTCGGCGGCCCCGCATCATCGCTGGCGTGCACCACGCCGCCTGCGCGGCGATCTGGCGGGAATGATCGCGGACGCTGAGCGAAGGTATGTCCGCACTTCTTGTGGCAACGAAACAGTCGGTCGAATCCCCCGAGTCTCTGCTAAACTCGGCATCGAGACTGGTCGGCCGTGGATGTTGAATCAAAGGGGCGGTTCTTTGTCTAGCAGGATGCACAACTGTCCGATATGCCGACATGCGCATTTGGCCGTTTTGCACGTGGTCAGTGGACGTGACCTGCTCATCTGCGAGGCCTGCCGCCATGTGTTTTGGCGCGAGATGCCGGGCGATGACGAACTACGCGTCTTCTATGCTGGCTCCTACACGGCCGAACACGACCAGATCACCCAACAAGAACAAAACACAGCCTATTACCGAGCGCATGTGGCTGAGTTAGCAGGTTTGGTCAGTCGTCCCACGAAGGACCTTACGTTCGTCGATGTCGGCTGTTCGTATCCCGTCTTCCTCGCGCAGGCAGCCGAGGCTGGCGTCCGTGGTGTGCTGGGCGTTGATTGGTCGCCGGAAGCACGGGACTATGGTTTGCGCCATGGCGTTGATGTCATCCGGCCAGATGAAGTTGAGGTCCGTGTGCCGGATCGATCGGTTGATGTTCTGCGCTATTCGCACACCCTTGAACACCTGATCGATCCTGTCGGCGTGCTCGCTCAACACTTGCCGAAACTTGCACCGGGCGGGGTTCTATATGTCACGCAGCCCTGTATTCCGGTGCTGCGATTCGCCGAAAGTCCCGCCCCGCCGCATGATGCGGTCTGGCCTACCCATCTTCACTTCTTCTCACCGCTTTCCATGCTGACGTTGATGCGTCAGTTCGGGCTTGAGGTTGAGCGCTTTTTTACCGTGACTGATGAGGAACTGGCACGGGAGCGCTATGGCGTCGCGCATGCGGTGGAGGATGCGCGCGAAACCCTTGTCTCGCTGGAGGGTAAAGGCGATCCCAGTCGTGGATCTCTCAACAACTTCCCCTTCTTTACCGGGCAGAATCTCGCGATCTATGCCCGGCGGCCATATGAGCCGGTGACCCCAGCGGGGCGCGACGGGAAGGATCAATCGCCCACTCGACGGCGCTCGGGCCTTCGCCATCTCGTTGTCGACAGCATTGCCCGCCTGCTGCGCAACCCCACTCCGCCACGCATGTAACTGATCGGCGGCCGCCGACGGACATTTCTTGCGAGGACCACAGTGGCGAGACTTTGGCACATCTTGCGTGGCTCTTTGTGGTTGCCGGCCTCGCAATCGCGGCTCTTGCGTGCTCGAGGGCATGGCAGCAAAGGTGCGATTGGACCCGTCGTTCGAGATGCTGCGCAACCGGGGAAGCGGTCGGGGAGTTTTGTGGCGAGCGAGATCCGGCGTCGGCGGTAGCGGCTTGGATGCGCTGAAATGTGGTGCCCCTAGCCGGAATCGAACCAGCACTCCTTGCGGAAACCGATTTTGAGTCGGTCGCGTCTACCAGTTCCGCCATAGGGGCAACGCCGGGCGGACTATAGTCGCGGGTGGGGCGGCGTCAATCGGGATGCGCTGGAGCGGTCTGCACGAAAGCGGTGCGGTCGGTGGCGGTTTCTGCTAGAAGGCGCGCTTTCCGGGCCGGCAGGCCCGCCACCCCTGGAACGATGCTCGCATGTCCGCTCCGCTGCTCACCCGGCCGGCCGATCTCGCCGGCCCCGTCACGACCCCGAAGAAATCGCTGGCGGGGCTTGATCGCTCGGGTCTTGCCGCAGCCCTCGAGGCGATCGGCGTGCCGCAGCGTGAACTGCGGATGCGGGTCAGTCAGCTCGTGCAATGGCTCTACGGCTACGGCGTCACCGACTTCATGGCCATGACCAACGTGTCGAAACCGGTGCGGTCGGCGCTGGCCGAGGCCTACACGCTCGCGCGGCCCGAGATCATCGCCGAGCAGATTTCTGCCGACGGCACCCGCAAATGGCTGATGCGCATGCCCTCGACCGGTCCGCATGACCGAGGCGTCGAGATCGAGACGGTCTACATTCCGGACGAAACGCGCGGCACGCTGTGCGTGTCGAGCCAGGTCGGCTGCACGCTCACCTGCTCCTTCTGCCATACGGGCACGCAAAAGCTCGTGCGCAACCTGACGACGGCCGAGATCATCGGCCAGATCCTCGTCGCCCGCGACCGTCTCGGCGACTGGCCGTCGCAGACGGCGCCGGAAGGAGCGATCGTGCCGCGCGATGGCGGGCGCTACGTCTCCAACATCGTCATGATGGGCATGGGCGAGCCGCTCTACAATTTCGACAATCTGATCGCCGCCCTCGGCGTGATGACCGAGCAGGAGGGCCTGTGCCTGTCGCGTCGGCGCATCACCGTCTCGACCTCCGGTGTCGTCCCGATGATCGCGCCGCTCGGCGAGGCGCTCTCGCCGGCGCTCGCCATCTCGCTGCACGCGACCAACGACCCGCTGCGCGACGAACTCGTGCCGCTCAACAAGAAGTACCCGATCGCGGAACTGCTCGAGGCCTGCCGGACCTATCCCGGCGTCTCGAATGCGCGGCGCATCACCTTTGAGTATGTGATGCTCGACGGCGTGAACGACAGCCTCGCCGAGGCGCGCGATCTGGTGCGGTTGCTCAAAGGGATTCCGGCCAAGATCAACCTGATCCCGTTCAATCCATGGCCGGGCACGAAATACGCCTGTTCAAGCTGGGGCCAGATCGAGGCCTTCTCGGAAATCATCTTTAGAGCCGGCTATGCATCGCCGATCCGCACGCCGCGCGGTCGCGACATTCTCGCGGCCTGCGGTCAGCTCAAGAGCGAGAGCCAGAAGCTGCGGGCGCGCGAGCGTCAGGCGATCGAGGCGGATGCGATGAAGAAGCTCGCGGTCGAGGCCTTTTACGCCCACGGTTCCGGTGACGAGGACTGACGTCGTCAGCCCTTCAGCATCCAGGCATGTTCCGGCGCGTTGTAGAACTTCCAGGTCCGCTTCGGCCCGGCCATGACGTTGAGGTAGTAGAGATCATAGCCGTGGATCGCTGAGCAGGGGTGATAGCCCTTCGGCACCAGCGTCACGTCGCCATCCTCGACCGCCATGGCCTCGTCGAGGGAGCGGTCATCGGTGTAGACGCGCTGAAACGCAAAACCCTGCGGCGGGTTGAGACGGTGATAATAGGTCTCCTCGAGGAAGGATTCCTCCGGCAGCGCGTCGCGGTCGTGCTTGTGCGGCGGATAGCTCGAGGTGTTGCCGCCCGGCGTGATCACCTCGACGACGAGCAGCGCGTCGGCCGGCGTCATCTCGGGCAGGATGTTGAAGACGTGGCGCGTGTTCGTGCCCTTGCCGCGCGTCTCGCGCATGATCTCGCCGGGCCCGATATAGCGCGCCGGCAGGCCGCCGCCGGTCGAAGGGGCGGAACAGACGGCGAGCGTCACGGGCGTCGTCGCCGTCACATGCCATTCGGAGCCGCCCGGCACGTAGACGGAGTGTGGCAGACCCTCGAAGGGCGACATGCGCTCGCCGATCTCGCCGAAATCCCGACCGCTGGCCGTCACCCGCGCCTTGCCGCTGATCAGAACCAGGCACACCTCGCGCTCGCCCGTCTTTTCGCCGATCGTGTCGCCCGGCACGAGCTTCTGGACGTCAAACCCCACATAGGTCCAGCCGGCGCTCTCGGGCGTGATGTGGATGACGCGCCCCTTGCTGCCCTGCGGTCGGACGAGGAGGTGTGACATGATGGCCTCGCTTCTGGTGGATGGCGGTTCCTGCGCGTCCGCCCCTCAACGATCGCCCTGGCCGCGGGTGGCCGCGGTCCAAGCATCGACCAGTCTTTCATAGCGCGTCGCCATGTCGAGAACAGCGTCTTGATCCGACAGGGTACCGCCGAGCCAGCCCTCTGCCGCTGCTGCGAAGAGCGTGCGACCGACAGCGAAGCCCTTCACCATCGGGCAGGCGGCCGCGGTCTCGAAGGCACGGACGAGATCAGCCTCCGGCGCTTCGAGGCCCAGCATCACGATGCCCCGGCAGAGGGGGTCGCGTTCGGCGATGACGCCGGCGATCGCGTCCCAGGCCTGCGCCTCGGTCTGCGGCTCCAGCTTCCACCAGTCGGGGCGGATGCCGAGGTCGTAGAGGCGGGAAACGACCCGGGCGACCGTGTCGGTGCCGACGGGTCCGTGCTTGCCGGCGATGATCTCGACCAGCAGTTCCCGACCGACCGTGCGGGCGGCGTCGTGCAGGCGCAGCAGCTCACGCTCCTGACGTTCCTTCAGCTCGGCCGGATCGTCCGGGTGGTAGAAGCACAGGCACTTGATGGTATGCGTCACCGGCCATTCGACGAGATGGCTGCCGAGATCGGGCAATTGGTCGAAGTCGAGGGGGCGCGAGCCCGGCTTTTCGACCGGCCGGCCGATCCAGAACCCGTGCGGCGCGGCGCGATAGAACGCCTTCTGGCCATAGGTCGTATCGATCAGCATCCCGAAACCGGCCCGCCCCTTCGCAACGCGGGCGGCGGCATCGACCGCCAGCAGCTTGAAGTCGGCGATGCGCGTGCGCGCAACGCCCAGCCGATCGGCAACGGCCTCGAGCTGCGCACGGTGGTCAATGGCAAACGCCATAAGCGTATCGGGCTGCGAACGGCGTGTCGTCGCCCAGTGGATGTGGTTGAGATCGGCGTCCTTGCGCAGCGCCGGTGTCGAGGCGCCCTTCGCGAGGAAATGGGTCAGCTCGGGAAAGGTCGGGATCTCCGGCGAGCAGAGAAGGCGCGACACGGCGAAGGCACCGCAGGCGTTTGCCCAGGTCGCGCAGGTGGTGATCGGTTCGCCCCGCAGCCAGCCGCGCAAAAAGCCGGACATGAAGGCGTCGCCCGCGCCGAGCACGTTGTAGACCTCGATCGGAAAGCCCTTGCCGACGATGCCGCGTTCGAGATCGTCCGGGATCGCGCCCTCATAGACGATGCAGCCCATGGGGCCGCGCTTCAGCACGATGGTGGCATTCGACAGCCCACGGATGATGCGCAGCGCCTCGATCAGCGTGTCGGCGCCGGCGGCGATCAGCACCTCCTCTTCCGTGCCGACGATGAGGTCGCACTCCGCCAGCACGGTTCTCAGATGCGCCGAGACGCGGTCGGACTTGATGTAGCGCTCGTCGCCCGCCGCATGGCCGGCGAGGCCCCAGAGGTTCGGGCGATAATCGATGTCGAAGACGACCCTGGCGCCGTTGGCGCGGGCGAGCCGCATCGCCTTGCGCTGGGCCGCGTCGGTGTTGGGCCGGGAGAAATGTGTGCCGGTGACGACGATCGCCTTGGCCCGGCCGATGAAGGCCTCGTCGATGTCGCTTTCATCGATCGCCATGTCGGCACAGTCGGTGCGAACGAAGATCAGCGGGAAGGACTTGTCGTTCTCGACCGAGAGGAGAACGAGCGCGGTCATGCGCTGGGGGTCGGTGCGGATGCCCTCGACCGCGACGCCCTCGCGCTGCATCTGCTCGCGGATGTAGCGGCCCATCTGCTCGTCGCCGACCCGCGTGATGATGGCCGAGCGCAGGCCGAGGCGGGCGGTGCCGATGGCGATGTTGGCGGGGCAGCCGCCGACCGACTTGGCAAAGCTCGTCACATCCTCAAGCCGGCTGCCGATCTGCTGGCCGTAGAGATCGACCGAGGAGCGGCCGATGGTGATGACGTCGAGGGCATCGGCGGGCTGGCTGGTCACGGCGGCGCTCCGGCCTGAGGGTCGATGGGGTAAAAATGGAATACACGTTCCATTTTTCGGCGTCAAGATGGAACGGATCTTCCGTGATCGCGTTGACGACACGCAGAATACAGAATAAACGTTCCAGATCAAAGGCAAGGAGGCGGTCCCTTCGCGACCGCCGGACATCAGCGGGAGAGGCGACCATGGCCATTCGGATGGGACTGCTCGGTGCCGGGCGCATCGGCAAGGTGCATGCGGGCGCCATCGCCGCGATCCCGGACGCCCGGCTGGTCGCCGTGGCCGACGCGATGCCGGAGGCGGCGGCGTCTCTCGCGGCATCGACGGGCGCGGAGGTGCGCGCCGCCGATGCGATCATCAACGCCAAGGACATCGACGCGGTGCTGATCACCACGCCGACCGATCTGCATGCCACCATGATCGAGCAGTCGGCCAAGGCCGGAAAGGCGATCTTCTGCGAAAAGCCGATCGATCTCGACGTGGCGCGGGTCGAGGCCTGCCTCGCGGTCGTCGCGAAGGAAAAGGCGGCGCTGATGGTCGGCTTCAACCGCCGGTTCGATCCGAATTTCATGGAGGCGCGCCGGCGCATCGACCAGGGCGACATCGGCACGGTCGAGATCGTCGCCATCACCTCGCGCGATCCGGGTCCGCCGCCGGGCGACTACATCAAGCGGTCGGGCGGCATGTTCCGCGACATGACGATCCATGATTTCGACATGGCCCGCTTCCTGCTCGGCGAGGAGCCGGTCTCGGCCTTCGCGGTGGGCTCGAACCTCGTCGATCCGGCGATCGGCAGGCTCGGCGACATCGACAGCGCCGCGATCATCCTGACGACCGCGACGGGCAAGATCGCGCAGATCAACAATTCACGCCGCGCGACCTATGGCTATGACCAGCGCATCGAGGTGCACGGCTCGAAGGGCATGGTCAGCGCCGAGAACATCCGCGAGACGACGGTCGAGGTCGCGACTGTCGCGGGCTACACGCGTGATCCTTTGCAGAACTTCTTCATGACCCGCTACACGCAGGCCTATCGCAACGAGATCGCCGCCTTCGTTGCCGCGATCAAGTCCGGTGCCGCCATGGCGCCGTCTGGCCATGACGGGCTCGTCGCGCTGAAGATCGCGGAAGCGGCGCTGCGCAGCTCCAAGGAAGGCAAGGCCGTCGCCATCGCGTGACGGCCAAGCGCGTCCGTCAAAGCAACGGCACGCCATAGAGATCGCTCAGGACCTCGGCGACGCCCGGCGCGGCGGCAAGCACGACATTGCCGTCGCGGACACCGTCATTGGCGAGGTAGTCGTTGATCCGCCCGCCCGCCTCGCGCACGAGCACAAGGCCGCCGAGCACGTCCCAGGAATTCATGTGGATCTCGTAGATTGCCTCGGATCGGCCGGCCGCGACGTTGGCGACGGCGAGCGAGCCTGAGCCGCCATTGCGGACGGCCGCGCCGAGCGACATCACGCGGCTGACGTTGTCGAGGAAAAGCTCCTGCGGATGGCGCTGCGACCGTCCGAGTTCAATCAGGGCGCGGTCCATGCTGTCGATCGTGGAGACCCGCATCGGTTCGCCGTTGAGCGTCGCGCCCCGCCCGGTGGCGGCGGCGAAGAGCTCGTCGACCATCGGTGCGTAGATCACGCCAATGTCGGCATGTCCGTCGCAGACGAAGCCGATCGAGATGCAGAACGTCGGTATGCCGCGGGCGAAATTGGCGGTTCCGTCAATCGGGTCGACGACCCAGGTCCGGTCGCTGATGATGCCGCCATCCTCCTCGCCGAGAAAGGTGTCATGGGGGAAGGCCTGCGCGAAACGCTGCTTAACGAGCGCTTCGACCTCGCCGTCGGTCGCGGTGAGATAGTCCTGCGGCCCCTTGAACTTGTAGGCGTTTACGGTGCGGTTGAGGAAGCGGCGCCGCTGCAGGGCGCCCGCTTCGCGCGCGATCGAGCAGGCGACCTGCAGGCGGGTCTCGAGTTCTTCGGGCTTCATCGACACGGCTCCGGTTGGTCCGAAGCCGTGTCGCATTCTTCGCCGGCGAGGGGAAGGGCCCGCGCTCAATCGGCGGCGAGCGTCTCCTTGAAGAAGGCGATCGTGCGCGAGAAGGCGAGATCGGCCGCCTCCTTGTTGTAGCGCGCCGCGGCCGTGTCGTTGTTGAAGGCGTGGTTGACGTTGTCATACATGTGCAACGTATACGCCTTGCCGTTGGCCTTCAGCGCCGCCTCATAGGCCGGAACGTCGGCGTTGATGCGCTCATCAAGGCCGGCATAGTGCAGCAGCAACGGCGCCTTGATCGCCGGCACCTGCTCCGGCGCGGGCGAGGAGCCGTAATAAACCACGGCCGCATTGAGCGTCGCATCCGCGACGGCGAGCTGACTCGAAATCGCGCCGCCGAAGCAGAAGCCAACCGCGCCGACCTTGCCGTTGCCGGCCGGATGGGTGCGCAGGAATGCGAGCGATGCGACGCCATCCGCCACCACCGCCTTGCGGTCGATCTTGCTGATCATGTCGCGCGCCATGTCCTCGTCGGCCGGCGTGCCGCCGAGCGGCGACAGGAAGTCGACGCCGAGCGACAGGAAGCCCTCGACAGCGAACCGGCGCGTCACGTCCTGGATGTGCGGGTTGAGGCCGCGATTTTCATGAATGACCAGCACGGCGGGCAGCTTGCCGGTGGCGGCAGCCGGGCGGGCGAGGTAGCCGGTGAGCTGGCCGGTCGAGCCGGCGAAGGTCACCGCCTCCGTGACGATCCGCGCATCGTCCGGCGCGACGATTGCCGCCTGCGCGCTGTTTGCCGCGATCAGAGGCACGATCGCGGCGGCCGCCGCAGCGCTGCCGGTCAGCCGGGTGAGGCTGTCCATGAAGCCGCGACGATCGAGCGTCAGATGGGTGTACTCGTCATAGAGCTTGATCATCTACTGCGTGACTGGGCTCTTGTCGCTCATCGTCCTGCTCCGTTGATCATAAGGGGAGCGGGAAATTCGCAGGTGAGACGATGGTTGCAATCAAACTCTTTGTGACAGCCGGTTGATCAGCCCCGGTTTCCCCGACCCAGCAACCGGTCGAGCGAGAGGAGCCCGCCGCCATGGGCGATCAGGATCAGGCAGCACGCCGCCCAGGTCGCATGGGTGGGGTAGGCGTTGGGATAGACGAAGATCTGGATCACCGCCGTCATGAAAAGCAGGCCGAGCGCGGCATAGCGCGTGCCGAGGCCGAGGATCAGCAGGATCGGAAGGAGGTGTTCCGCATAGAGCGCGAGGTGACCGGCGATCTCGGGCGGAAGCAGCGGCAGCTTGTATTCCTCCGCGAAGAGGAAGACCGCGCTGTCGGACAGGGTGAGCCAGGTGCCCTCAGCCACCTTGGTGCGCCCCGACAGAAAGAAGGTCGCGGCAAGCCCGATCCGGGCGAGGATCAGGGTCAGATCGAGCGGCGCGAGGCTGAGGACGCGGTTCAGCGTCTCGACAAGGCGTGCGAGCGGGCTCGCGGGAGCGGCGGCTCCCGACGTAGTCATGGTCATGGTGGTTCCCCCGTTTATGGATGGAAGGCGGTGATCGCCCCCGTGTTGACGAGACCGGCCAAGGCTGCGCCGGCGTCGAAATCCTTCGTCTCTGCCATGGCGGCGTCGACGGCCGCACTCAGCGTGCCGCCCTCGTGCAGCACAGACAGAAAGGTGAAATGGCCGGGCGCGAGCCGGTGAACGCCGACGTCGAGGGCCGGCCGGGTCACCAGCGCGTCCTCGCCCCGCCAGTCCTCGATCGGCGCAACCGGCAGGATGCCCGCGTTCATCGACCAGATGGTGATGATCGGGAAGGCCGAGCGCACAAGGCCTGTCGCCGGGTGGAACCGCACGCGCAGCGACGCGAGCGTCTGCGGATCGAGCGCACCGAAGAACTCGGCATCCGCCGCCTTCGCATCGGCCGCGTGATAGGCCGTCGCGCGACACACTTCGAGACGCAGCACATCGGGCAGATACGGCACGTCCGCGGCGGGTTCAAAGCTGGCGACGAAATCGGGAAACGTGTCGCCATAGGTCAGGAGAACGGGCGAGCGCGGCGGTTCGGCCGCCACATAGGCGCGCGCCATGCCGGTGAAGAACGCGTCGCCGACGATTGCGACCGACGCCGGAAAGCGGCTCGCGAGCGCCCGCGACAGGCCGATGGCGACATTGTCGCGATAGACGTCGAACCGCCGGCGCGGCACCTCCGCGGTGACGGCGATCACGTCCGGCGGCGGTGGCGCGCCCGGCGTGCGGATGGCGTGCGCGAAACGATGCTCGATGCTGTTCAGCATGTACGCATCCCACTCAGGCCGCCCGGCGCGCGGCATGCCGCGCCATCACGGCATCGGCGCGCGCGGCCTCGGCGAGCAGGTCGGCGAAGGGCGGCACGTCATTGTCCCACTCGATCAGGGTCGGGACCGGGCCGATCCGATCGATGACGCGGGCATAGAGGAGCCAGACCGGATCGCTGACCGGGCGGTCGTGTGAATCGATCAGAAGCGGCGCGCCGGTCTCGTCGGTGATCGGTGCGTGACCGGCGAGATGGATCTCGCCGACATGTTCGAGCGGAAAGGCATCGAGATAGGCCTCGGGCGAGGTCCGGTGGTTCGTCGCCGAGACGAAGACGTTGTTGACATCGAGGAGAAGGCCGCAGCCGGTGCGCCGTGCGATCTCGTCGAGGAAATCGGTCTCGGCGATCGTGCTTTCGCGGAAGAGAAGATAGGTCGAGGGGTTCTCCAGCAGCATCCGGCGGCCGAGAAAGGTCTGCGTCTCGTCAATGTGCTCGATCACCCGAGCCAGGGTACGCTCCGTGTAGGGGACCGGCAGGAGATCGTTGAAGAAGACATCGTCATGGGTCGACCAGGCGAGGTGCTCTGAAAAACTCTCCGGCTGATAGCGCCGGTCGAGATCGCGCAGGCGGGCGAGGTGGTCTGCGTCGAGCGCCCGGTCTGCGCCGATCGACAGGCCGACGCCGTGCAGCGACAGGGCGTAGCGCTCGCGGATGGCGCGCAGCTGGGCATGCGGCGGGCCGCCGGCACCCATGTAGTTTTCGGCATGAACCTCGAAGAAACCGAGGGCAGGCGTGGTCGTCAGGATCGTGCCGACATGCTCGGGCTTCAGACCGACGCCGGCGCTGGCGGGCAGGGTGGCTGGCCGTTGGTCGATCATGACGGGATCCCAGGGTTGACGCGTTCCGGCGGGAACAGCGCTGGCGATGGTGCGCGGTTAGAAAGGGTGTGCAGCTTCACCGGCTGCACGGCTGCTCCGGACGGCAGGCATGCCTGCCCGCCCTTCACGCCGACGCCGACGGCCAAGGCGGAACCTGGCCTTGCCGGCAGGCTGAACGTCGGAGAGACGGTGGATCGCGCGATCGCCGCCCGCAGGCGCGCTTTTCACCGTCTCTCCGGCGGGATCAGCTCTTGATCGGCTCGAGAGAGCCCATGCCGTTCGGCGTCTTCATCGTCGTGCAGGTGCCCTTCTTCACGAGCTTCCACGACGCGCCGTCATAATCGACCGTCGAGTGGCCCGAGCAGGAATGGGATCCGGCGGCGCAGTCGTTCTGGCCCTTGAGGGCGACGCCGTAGCACTTCTCCATGTCGGCCGCGGCCGCCGGCTGCGGCGCCGAGACGAGCGTCAGGGCGGTGGCGAATGCGCCAGCGAGCGCGAGCCCGGCGGAAGTCTTGATCATGCTGGTCATGGATGTCGTCCCCGTCTGTCTGGTTCGTTGTGCGTCCGCTTGATGCGGCGCGTTGACGAGGAAAGACTGATCTCCCATCCGATCACTGTAAAATCAACGATCCGTGCTGGATCACTCACACGAGGATCAACTCTCGGTGACAGAGCGTGCGCGCCTCGTGATCAGTCGCCACCGACGATCACACGGGCAAAGGACAGAAGATCGACGCGTGCCGCGCCGGCACGCAGAAGGGTCCGGGTCGCGGCCTCGGCCGTCGCGCCCGAGGTGACGACGTCGTCGACGAGAACGAGGCGACGGCCGGCGATCGCGACGCGCCTTTCCTCCGGCACGGTGAAGGCCCCCTGGACATTGCGCAGGCGCTCGGCCCGCGACAGGCCGACCTGTGGCGTCGACCGACGCACGCGCTGCAGCGTGAAGGGGTCGTGCGGCACGCCCGTCAGTCGGGCGATCTCGTCGCACAGGAGGGCGGACTGGTTGAACCTCCGCCGCAGCAATCGCCAGCGATGCAGCGGGATCGGGATCAGGGCGTCGGCATCCGAAAGCAGATCGCTGCCGGCGCGCGCCATCAGGCTGCCCAGCAGCGGCGCGACATCGTCCCGGTCGGAGTACTTCAGTCGGTGGACCAGTTCGACGGCGAGGCCGGCATAGCGGGTGGCGGCGCGGGCCCGATGATAGGCTGGCGGGTGGGCGATTGCGTCCGGGCTCAGAAGGCCATCGCCGGGATCGAACGAGAAGGGTGTGCCGAGCCTTTCGCAGAATGGTCGTTCGATCAGGGGCAGTTGCGACCAGCAGGCGGGGCACAGGCCGTGTGGCGTCTGTGTCGGTGCCTGGCAGCCGAGACAGGCCGGTGGCAGGAACCAGTCGACAAGCCGCGCGCCGGCGTGCCGCAGACCGCGTGCCAGAACGGGGAAGCGGAGTGGACGGACGGCAGTCATGGGCCCAGTTTCCAGCCGACGGCACACTGTGCCATCGCCGGACGGGTCGTGCCATCACTCGTCGTGGCGGAAGGGTGCCGTGGCGATGATTTCGAAGCGCCCGCCGGCCGGCTCCCGAAACAGCGACAGGCTGTCGACCGTGATGTCGGAACGCTCCCGGGCCGCATGCCAGGCCGCGCGCAGCGCCTCCGCGACGGGGGTTGGCTCGGCGAGGGACCCCGATAAGGTCATATGGAAGCGAAACTCCTCCCGGACATAGGGGTAGCCGTACCGGTCGAGATAGGCGCGCTGGCGGGGCGACAGCGATTCGGGTCGCCGTCTCTGCCGGTCCGCCTCGCTCAGCGGCGCACGGAACGGCTCGAACGCGTCTACTACCGCGGCTTCCAGAGCGGCGAGCGCCTGGGGCGGCGTGTCCGGCGTGATGGCGACGAACCGGTCGCCCACAACGCGGACGTCACTCTCACCGAGCGCCACGGGGCGCCTGCCGTCGCAGAAGGCGGTCAGCGCGGCGATCAGCTCGATCTCGCTCCGGCCCGGCGCGAGCGCGAAGGGCGCCTTCACGGTCGCGTGGAACCCGTAGCGACGCGGATCCTTCGTCGCCTCGAACCAGTCGGCGGCTGTCCAGCCTGTCGGAACGATGGGCTCGCACGCCTTGGCACGCAAGGCGTCATAGCCGAGCACGGCGCTGCCGAAGCGCCAGAGCGGGCTGTCCGGCGCGGGCGCGAAATAGATGGCGTAGCGGTGGCTCATTCAGCATCCATTCGGCGAAGACATCGGTCGGGTGCGGATTGCGTCACAGGCCAAGGGCACCGCCGTCCGAGCGCGGGTCGTGCATCGCTTCGACGCGGCCATTCGCGGGGTGCCGCACCAACGCTCCCGTGTGTCCCAACTCGTCCGAATAGGCTTCTCCGATCATGACAACCGGATGACCGACCCGCTCGAGACGCCGCAGAACGGTGTCGTCGAAGCGGTTCTCGACATCAAGACGCATGGCGCCGCCGTTCCAGGGTCGCGCGAGCCTGAAACGGGGCGCGTCGATGGCACTCGCCAGGCTATGCCCAAGGCGGTAGCGGGAGAAGAACTGGCCGAGGATCTGGGCCTGCGCGTCACCGCCCATGGTGCCGAAGGGCATGACGCGGCCATCGTCGAACAGGGCCATGGCCGGGTTGAGGGTGTGGAAAGGCTTTCGTCCCGGCTCCATCGCGTTGAGTGAGGCGGGGTCGAGCGAGAAGCCACGGCCACGATTGTGCATCAGCACGCCGGTCGCCGGCAGCACGACGCCCGAGCCGTAGTCCCAGAACACCGACTGGATCATGCTCACGGCAAGCCCGCTCGCGTCGATCGCGCCCATCCAGATCGTGCCGCCATCCGCGGTCAGCGTGGGCGTCGCCGCCGCCTCGCGCAGCGAGATCGCGGCAGCGTTCGCGCCGAGGAACCGATCGGTCAGATAGCGGGCCGGGTCCTCGACCATACGGGCGGGGTCAGTGACGATCCGTTCGCGGACGAGTGTCGCCTTCTTGATGCTCTCGATCAGGCCATGGATGTGCTCGAAGCTCTCGGGTGTCCTGACCCCGAGGCGTTCGAACAGACCGATGGTGATGCCCGTCGCGACGCCTTGGGTCGGTGGCGGCGTCAGATGCACCGCGCATCCATCGAGCGTGAGCCGAAGCGCCGTCCCGAAACGCGCCTCATAGCCCGACAGGTCAGCGCGGGTCACCGGCGCGCCGATGGCCTCCAGATCCTTGCCCATCTCGCGACCGACATCGCCGGCGTAGAAGTCGCGCAGGCCGGCATGGGCGAGCTGTTCAAGCGTCGCAGCCAGCGCCGGCTGACGCAGGGTCTCCCCGGCCTTGAGCAGGCGGCCCTCTGTCGTGAAGGTCTGCCGGAAGCCGGGAGCCGCCATGAGGTCCTCCTCCGCGAGGAGATCGGCTCTTGCCATGGACGGTGCGACCGATGCGCCGTCACGCGCATGGCGGATTGCGTCGGCGAGCAGAATGTCGAGCGGCAGGCGGCCACCGAAGGCTTTTGCCATGTCGAGGGCTTGCCGCCAGCCATCGACCGTTCCGGGAACGGTGATCACCGCCTCGGCCCCGCGCGGCGGGATGGTCTCGTGACCACGGTCGCGATAGGCGCGGATCGTCGCGCCGCTGCCGGCCGTGCCGGCTGCATCGATGTAGTGCACCCGACGCTTCGGATCGGCGACGAGCCAGAACCCGTCGCCGCCAATGGCGTTCATGTGCGGATAGACGACCGCGATGGTCGCTGCCATGGCCACCATCGCCTCGATCGCATTGCCACCCTGCGCGAGGATCGCGACGCCGGTGCGCGTGGCGAGATCATGGGGCGCGGCGACGGCGGCCGTTCCGAAGGTTGGCGTGTCCATGGGGACCTCCCGTGTCATCGATCATCTAGGGCGCGTGAGCCGGCGATATCAGGGGTCTGCGTTGATCGAAAGCCCATCGATGGCCCGCGATCGCAGGCTCGCCTGTTGGCGCGAAGCTGTGCTAAGGGGTTTTCGGTAAGAACGGAGACAAACCATGGCGAATGGCGCGATCAACTGGACGAGGGCGACGACGATCACCTCCCTCGCCATTCTGGTTGGAACCGAGCTCGTCGGTATCGCCTGGGCGTCCGGCTGGGCGATTGCCAGCCTTTTCCAGCTTGGCGAGACCGTGGCCCTCACCTTCCAGGGTGTCTTCGCCGTCGTCGCGCTCGCGATCCTCTACTCGCTGATCCGCCAGGCGGTCAGGATCGAACCGATCCGCGACTGAAGGTGTCGCCGTCATGACGGGGAACGGGTTTTCCGATTATCCGCGTGACATGCGCGGCTATGGCCGCACCCCGCCGGATCCGAAATGGCCGGGCGGCGCTCGGGTGTGCGTCCAGTTCGTGCTGAACTACGAGGAAGGCGGCGAGAACAACATTCTCCATGGCGATCCGCATTCGGAAGCCTTCCTGTCGGAGATCGTCGGTGCCAGCAACTGGCCGGGCCAGCGGCACTGGAACATGGAGTCGATCTACGAATACGGCTCGCGCGCCGGTTTCTGGCGGCTGTGGCGGCTCTTCGTCGGACGCCGGGTGCCCGTCACGGTCTATGGGGTCGCGACGGCGCTGATGCGCTCGCCGGAGCCGGTCGCGGCGATGAAGGAGGCCGGTTGGGAAATCGCCTCCCACGGCCTCAAATGGGTCGAATACAAGGACACGCCGATCGAGGTCGAGCGCGCCCATCTGACCGAGTCGATCCGGCTGCACACTCTCGCAACCGGTTCGCGGCCGGTCGGGTACTATCTCGGCCGCTGCTCCATGAACACGCGCGATCTCGTCATGGAGGAGGGTGGGTTCCTCTATTCATCGGACAGCTATGCCGATGACCTGCCCTATTGGGTCGCCGGACCGAAGGGTCCCCACCTCGTCATTCCCTATACGCTCGACGCCAACGACATGCGCTTTGCCACCGCGCAGGGTTTCAACGCCGGCGATCAGTTCTTCAGCTATCTGAAGGACAGTTTCGACGTTCTCTATCGCGAGGGGCTGGAGGGCGCGCCGAAGATGATGTCGGTGGGGCTGCATTGCCGTCTCGTCGGGCGGCCCGGCCGTTCGGCGGCGCTGGAGCGGTTCATCGATCACATCCAGCGCCATGACGGCGTGTATGTGGCGACGCGTGAGGCCATAGCGCGCCATTGGCACGCGACCCATCCGCCAGCCTAGCCAGCGGGATTGAGTTCGAAGCGCAGCAGGATCGTGCGCTGAAGGCTCGAGAAATTGTCATCTGAGACCAGTGTCAAGATCAGCCGGCCGTCTTTGCCTTCATGGACCGCCAGCCCTTCCATGTTGTCGATCGGACATTCGAGGCCGGCGGTGAGCAGGATCTCGCCGTCGAGCACGGCGCCGGCCCGCACGCTGGCGCCGGGAATGAGCCGCAGACGCATCTTCAGATCCAGAAGACCCGAGTAGTAGCGCTCCAGCAGCAGAAGATCGCCGTTCGGGAGGAAGCGCAGATCCGTCGCCTCGAAGCCGTCATGGCGGCGGATGCGCAGGATCCCCGGGTCTGGTCCGCCGACCAGAAAGCCGACAGTGGTGTCGTCCTTCTCGCCATAGCGCTCGGCGACCAGCAGCAGGGCGCCCGCGACCGGTGATACGGGCGGCGCGAAGCCCGCGGCTTCGATGCCCTTCGATTTCGGCAGCGTCTTCATCGCCGGTGGACTCGGGATGGCGCCCGCCCGCGCCATCAGGCCGTCCTTGCCGATCGGCAGGCGCAGAATGACGTTGGCGCCCTCCGTCGGCACATAGGCGTTGCCCTTGTCGATCGCGATTGCTTCCGTGTCGCGCTGCGAGGGCCGAAGCGGACGGCCGTCGGAGCGAAGGACCGGCGCCATGGTCACGTCGGTGATCCCGACCGGCCGTTCCTCTTCGGTGATCAGCTTGGCGCTGACCCAGCTTCCCGCATCGGTCACGCCCAGGATCGTGGTTCCATCCGCCGTGATCGACAGGCCGGAGATGCCGCCGAAGGTCTCCTCCTCACTCGACAGGACAAGGCCGCCGAGGAAGGTCAACCGGGTGCCCGCCCCCGCCTTTCCGCAGAAATCGGTGATCGGCGAGGCCTCGACACTGATCGGGTGGAGACCCGGTTCGAGTGCCTTAGGTTTCGCGATGGCATTGACGGCGAGCAGCGCGCCCGACATGGCGAGGGCGACGCCGAACGCGGCCCAGCCGAGACGGCGGTGCAGGTTGCGGCGGGGGGCCACGCCGGGCGCGGGTTCCATGGGAGGGGGCGGTGCTGCGTGCGGTGCTGCGTGCGTCATGGGCTCGCGATACCGGGTCGTTGCGACGAGATTGAGATCGTGGCTGGCGCTGCAGCCTCCACCGGGTGCCGAAGGCGGGATGGCGTCAGGGCGCAAAAAAGGCCCGGATCGCTCCGGGCCTTGATGGATGGTCGCGGGACGGCGGCCTCAGGCCGCTTCTTCCTCGACGCCCGCTTCGAAGTCCGAATCGCCTTCGCCGTCCTGATCGCCATCGCCGGCCTCGTCGGACTTCGGCGCGCCGCGCTTCGGACCCTTGGCGAGGTAGCTCTCGATCATCTTCACCGACTCGCTGTCGATGAGGTCCTGCACCGCCGCGAGCTCGCGCGCCATGCGGTCGAGCGCCTGCTCATAGAGCTGCCGCTCGGAATAGGACTGCTCGGGCTGCGCGTCGGAGCGGTAGAGGTCGCGCACGACTTCGGCGATCGCGATCAGGTCGCCCGAATTGATCTTCGCCTCATATTCCTGCGCCCGGCGCGACCACATGGTGCGCTTGATGCGCGCGCGACCCTTGAGGGTCTCCAGCGCCTTCGCCATCTGCTCGGGGGAGGCGAGCTTGCGCATGCCCACCTGCGCGACCTTGGTGGTCGGCACGCGCAGCGTCATCTTGTCCTTGGCAAAGCTGATCACGAACAGTTCCAGCTTGAAGCCGGCCACTTCCTGTTCATCGATCGAGGTGATCTGACCCACGCCGTGCGACGGGTACACGATGAACTCGCCCGTCTTGAATCCCTGCTTCGTCGACGTCTTCTTCGCGTTTGTCATGATGCGCGAATGCTCCTTTTCGTGGTGACACGGCGGTCACGAGAGACGGCGGAACCTGAAAAAACGATTCCGTCAGGATACAAAAGTCCATGATACGGCACATCCCTGCACGGGTCGGGGATCTGCGCATCATCTTGCTGAGTGGTCGAGAAGCGAACCCCCAGGCAACAGCGCCTCTTGAGGACGCTAGCCGGTTTGTTCCTTGTGTCGGATCGAAAACAGGCTGCTCTCTGCGAGAGCAATCAAATCGAGGAGGGACGCTTCAAGCATAAGAAACTCTATCACATCAGACGGTCAAAATCAAAGCCATTCGCCGAAGAAGCCACGTTAAGGTTTCGCAGCATCAGAGAAATTGCCGATGCCGGATGCCGCTACCGACACGCGACGGCGCCGGTTTCGCCGCGGCAAAGGTTGCTCCGCCGCGCGCCGGGCAAGGTCGGCCGGGTGGCGCGCTGGATGGTTTCGCTTGGATCGAAGATGCGCTAAAGCGCAGCGATGAAGTTCCTTGATCAAGCACGCATCCATGTGAAGGCGGGCGACGGCGGCGCCGGCTGCGTCTCCTTCCGGCGCGAGAAGTTCATCGAGTTCGGTGGTCCGGATGGCGGCGATGGCGGCCGGGGCGGCGATGTCGTCGTCGAATGCGCCGACGGTCTGAACACGCTGATCGATTTTCGCTACCAGCAGCATTTCAAGGCGCGCGTCGGGATGCACGGCATGGGCCGCGATCGCGCCGGCGCGAATTCTCCGGCGGTGATCCTCAAGGTCCCGGTCGGCACGCAGATCCTCGAGGAGGACGGCGAGACGCTGATCGCCGACATGACCGAGGTCGGCCAGCGCATCATCGTCGCCAAGGGCGGCAATGGCGGCTTTGGCAACGCCTATTTCAAGACGTCGACCAACCAGGCGCCGCGCCGGGCCAATCCGGGGCTTCCGGGTGAGGAGCGGACGCTCGTGCTGCGGCTGAAGCTCATCGCCGATGCCGGTCTCGTCGGCCTGCCCAATGCAGGCAAGTCGACTTTTCTGGCAACCGTCACGGCGGCCAAGCCCAAGATCGCCGACTATCCGTTCACCACCCTGCATCCGGGGCTTGGCGTCGTGCGCAGCGACGGCCGCGAATTCGTCCTCGCCGACATTCCAGGGCTTATCGAGGGCGCCCATGAGGGCCATGGGCTGGGCGACCGGTTCCTCGGCCATGTCGAGCGCTGCCGGGTGCTTCTGCATCTCGTCGACGGCACCAGCGAGCATGCCGGCAAGGCCTACAAGATCATCCGCGCGGAACTCGAGGCCTATGGCCACGGGCTTGCCGAAAAGCCGGAGGTCGTCGCGCTGTCGAAGGTCGACGCGCTGGCGCCCGAAATCCTCAAGGAACAGGTCGCGCGGCTGAAACGGGCCGCGAAGCGCGCGCCGATCATCCTCTCGGCGGCCTCTGGTCAGGGCGTGCAGGACGCGCTGCGTGCCCTCATGGCGGTGATCGACGAGGCTCGCGAGACGGAACGCACCACCGCGACCATTCCGGCGCCGGAGGCATGGCGGCCTTAGGACCTGTTGTCCAAGCGATCCGGGCCGTGGCGGTGACATGATGCGCGCGGTGGCGGCGCAGCCGTAGTCACCGCGTCACCGTGGCGTTGTCGCCCTGTCATGCTGTCACTGTAGCACCTGTGCTCCCATTCCATGGAGGCTCCGATGCGCAATGACCGCGACCTTTCCCACGCCATTCGTCATGTGATCGCCGAACGCGTCTCGCGCCGCAGTCTTTTGCAGGGCGGCGTCGCCGCCTTCGCCGCCTATGCGACCCAGGGCTTCGTTGGCTCGATGTTCGCTGGCGAGGCGCATGCGGCGGCTGCCGCCTCGACGCTCGGTTTCAGCGAGTTGAAGCGTACCCTTAGCGAAAACCATGCGGTGGCTCCCGGCTATGACGCGCAGGTCGTGGCGGCCTGGGGCGATGCGCTCGCGGGCGGCATGACCGGCTTTGACAGCGTCGCGCTCGACGCGGCCAACCAGGCCAAGCGCTTCGGCTACAACTGCGACTATGTCGCTTTCATGCCGCTGCCAAAGGGTTCGTCGTCCTCCGATCACGGTCTGCTTTGCGTCAACCACGAATATGTCTCGCCGCATGTGATGTTCCCAGGTGTCTCCGAGGATGACGCCGGCAAGCAGATGACCGCCGAGCAGGTGGCGATCTGCAACATGGCGGTCGGTCACTCGATCGTCGAGGTGAAGCGCGAGAACGGCAAGTGGGCCGTCGTTGCCGACAGCCCGCTCAATCGCCGCATCACGATGGACACCGAGATGGCGATCGAAGGCCCGGTTGCCGGCCATGCCTGGATGAAGACGGCGGCTGATCCGACAGGCACGCGCGTGCGCGGTACGATCTACAACTGTGGCGGCGGCGTCACGCCCTGGGGAACCGTTCTCACCTGCGAGGAAGGGGCGTCGGACACGTTCGGCGGCGACCCGACCAAGGTCGCGGCGGCCGCGGTGCTGGAGCGCTATGGGTTCGACGGCTCGGACTATTATGGCCGCGCCCGGTTCGACGACCGCTTCAATTTCGACAAGGAGCCGAACGAGGCGAACCGCTTCGACTGGGTCGTCGAGATCGATCCCTATGATCCGCAGGCCCTGCCCGTGAAGCGCACCGCGCTCGGCCGCATGAGCCATGAGGCGGCGACCGTCGTCCGCAACAAGGATGGCCGGATCGTGGTCTATATGGGCGATGACGATTACTTCGAATACTGCTACCGCTACGTGTCGACGGGCGCCTTCGACCCCGCGAAGCCCGAGACGGCGGAGGGCCTGCTCGACGATGGCGTCCTCTCCGTCGCTCGGTTCGACGCGGACGGCACCGTGACCTGGATGCCGCTGGTCCATGGTCAGGGCCCGCTGACGGCCGCGAACGGCTTTGCCGATCAGGCCGACGTGCTGCTCAAGACCCGCCTTGCCGCCGATGCGCTCAAGGCGACGCCGATGGACCGCCCTGAGGATGTCGAGGCGAACCCGGTCACCGGTCGCGTCTATGCCGTCATGACCAAGAACAAGAAGATCACGGCAGAAAAACTCAACCCCGCGAACAGCCGGCCCGAGAATCACTACGGCCACATCATCGAGCTCATTCCGCCGGGGGGTGCTGGCGCGGAAGCCGATCACGCCGCCGACACCTTCATGTGGGACATCTTCGTTCTCGCCGGCAACCCGAACGATCCCAAGCACGGGGCGAAGTTTCACCCCGACACCTCGGCCGATGGCTGGTTCGTCAATCCCGACAATATCGGCTTCGATCCGAACGGACGGCTCTGGGTCGCAACGGACGGCGCCAATGATTTCGACCTGCCGGACGGCATTTACGGGGTCGACACCGAGGGACCGGCGCGGGGACTGCCCAAACTGCTCTTCACCTGCCCGGATGGCGCCGAGGCGACCGGTCCCGCCTTCACGCCGGATGGAACCACGATGTTCATCTCGGTGCAGCATCCGGCCGAGAACAGCAGCGGCCTCGACAAGCTGACGACGCTCTGGCCCGACTTTCGCGAGGGACAGGCCCCGCGCCCGGCCGTCGTCGCGGTGACCCGGGCGGACGGCAAGCCTGTGGGCGCCTGATCCTGAGAGCGATCCCGGGTCTGCGCCGCATCGCTGTGCGCTGCGCCGCGCCCGGGATGACCGGGGGGGTGCAGTCCGCGTCCGCGTCATGGTCATCCCGACGCCATGTGCCGACACATGTCGTCATCCCCGACGCCATGCGGCGCGCAGTGCCGCGTGGCAGATCCGGGATCGTTTTGGGCCTGGCGGTGTCCACCGCCTTCCAAAGCACGACTGCATCGCCGCGGCGACGGATCATGCTCAGGCTGCTGGCGACAGGCCGTCGCCTGGACCGAGGCTTCGCTGCATCAGCACCGAATCGATCCAGCGTCCGTGTTTCCAGCCGACTGACCGCAGCAGGCCGGCGCGCTCGAAGCCGAGCGCTTCGTGCAGGCGGATGGAGGGCAGGTTGGCGCTGTCACCGATCACGGCGATCATCTGGCGCATGCCCATGGCCGTCGTGCGCTCGATGAGGGCGGTGAGAAGCAGACGGCCGATGCCAAGCCCGCGCGCCGCTTGATCGAGATAGATCGAATCCTCGACCGTGAAGCGATAGGCCGGGCGCGGCCGGTAGGGGCCGGCATAGGCATAGCCGATGACGCGCCCCTCGATCTCGGCAACGAGATAGGGAAAGCCCGCCGCCGTGATCGTCTCGCAGCGGCGCGCCATCTCCTCCGCCGGCGGCGGCTCGATCTCGAAAGAGGCCGATCCGAAAAACACCGCCTCGCCATAGATCGCCGTGATCGCCGCGAGATCGCCGGGCGCGACGGGGCGGATCACGGGTGCGGTCATGACCGCCGGGCGGCGTTGACGGTCGCCGTGAGCGCATCCGGGTCGATGGCGTGGACGATGCGGCCGTGCGGGCCGGTCATGGTGGTCGCGGCCAGCATGGAATTGAGGATCGCCTCGTCGACCGTCTCGACGACGGCCATGAAGAGGCCGTCGAGCGCATCGGAACTGAGCGCCGAGATCGTGTGCACCGGGGGCTCGGGCAACGGGCCCGGATCATTCGCCGTCGAGAAGGCGAGGAAAATGTCGCCGGAGCTGTTCGAGGAGGGCGTGCCCATGCGCCCGATGCCGATCGCCGCTCGCTTTGCGAGGCGCTCGAGCTGATTGGGCATCAGCGGCGCGTCGGTCGCGGTGATGGTGATGATCGAGCCCGTCTCGGTCTTGCGCCAGGCGCCTTCCGGCATGGCGGCGCCGACCGGCACGCCGCAGACCGTCAGCCAGGGCCGCCGGCCATGATTGGCCTGCACCAGCGTGCCGACCGTGTAGGTCTTGCCGTCGATCGTCACGAGGCGTGAGGCCGTGCCGGTGCCGCCCTTGAACTCGTAGGCGATCATCCCGGTGCCGCCGCCGACATTGCCTTCCGCGACCGGCCCGCCTTTCGCCGCCTCGATCGCGGCCATGGCGTGCTCTTCGGTGACATGCAGCCCGGCGATGTCGTTCAGCCACCCGTCATAGGTCTCGGCCGCCACCGGGAGGAGCCAGAGGTCGGGCCCGACCGAGCGATACTTCTCGATCATCCATCGGATCGTGCCGTGGTGCGCGCGGCCCAGCGACAGCGTGTTGGTGATCGTGATCGGTGCGGTGAGGAGCCCGGCCTCCTTGATCCAGTGCGAGCCGGTCATCTCGCCATTGCCGTTCATCGAGAACAGGCCGGCCCAGACGGGATTGAGAAGCTTGTCGCGCGGGCGTGGCAGCACCGCCGTGACGCCGGTGCGGATGAACCGGGCATCGTCGATCAGCGTCGTCATGCCGACGCTGACGCCCGCCACGTCGGTGATCGCGTTCAGCGGGCCGGTGCGCCCCGGCAAGGGCAGACCGAGGGCGCGGGCGCGGCGGCGGCCGTTCGGCGAGTGCAGCACGGGGTCGGGCATGGACGACGGATCCTGTGAAACGGGGTCGAGACTAGTTCCGCCCTGTCCGGATGCAACCGCGCCGGTGTCACAAAAACGGTGCGGCTTGCGGTGCATCCCTCGCCGGGCCAAGGTGACCGCGCCGGTTTCTCGCGCCGGTCTGCGGAGATCGCCATGTCAGCGCCATCCTTGATCCGTGTCGATCCGGCCGCGCCGCTCATGCCGTGGCCCGACATGCCGGCACACGAGGTGGCGCGGGGCAGCGGCCGGCAATGGGGAACGATGCTGCATCAGGATCCGGCGAACGGCCTGTCCGTCGGCGTGTGGGCCGCCGATCCGGTCGAGTGCACCTGGTTTCCGCAGCCCGTCGACGAGTTCATGGTCGTGGTCGAGGGCGAGATCATCATCGACACAGCGGAGGGCGAGACGAGGATCGCAACCGGCGAGAGCTTTGTTCTGCCCAAGGGTCTTTTCTGCCGCTGGCGCCATGAGGCGCCGGTCCGAAAAATCTTCATGATCGTCGATCGCCCCGTGCCCGGTGACGGTAAACCGGCCGACCGAGTGATCCGGATCGATCCGCGGACGTCGCTCGAACCATCGAACCCGCCGGACCCCGCGCTGCTCCTGTCGCCGCAACCGACACAGGCAACGAAGGATCTGTACGAGGCCGTGGACGGCCGGCTGACGGTCGGCGTGTGGGAGACGACGCCCTATCACCGACGGCAGATCCCGTTTCCGCGCGATGAACTGATGTACTTTCTCGGCGGGTCGGTGACGCTGACCGACGGCGGCGGCCGGGCGGAAACCTTCGGCCGTGGCGACTGCGTCTTCGTGCCGTACGGCGCGCCCTGCGACTGGCGCAACGAAACGCGTCTGCGCAAGGTTTTCAGCATTCTGATGCCCGCCGCGTGAGACGCGGCGCGACCGCGCCGCACCGGCACAAGGTGAATGATCCCCCAGAACGCAAGAAACCCGCGCCTTCGTCAGGCGCGGGTTTCCGTCATGGATGCGGGAGATCGTATCGGAGCCCTTGTCCGGCGCTGCGCCCTGAGGCCGTGCGCCGGTGCTCGATCCTCGGGGAAGGGCCGGACCTTGGTCCGCGCCACCGCCCCTGTGACCTCACTCGATTTCCTTGAGGCGGTCGGCCGCCATCTTGCCGGTGCGGCGATCCGCGACCAGTTCGAAGCTGAGCTTCTGACCTTCGCGCAGATCGCCGAGGCCTGAACGCTCGACCGCGCTGATATGAACGAATGCGTCGCTGCCGCCATTATCCGGTGCGATGAATCCGAAACCCTTTTGGGCGTTAAACCACTTCACGGTTCCCGTTGCCATCGGAACCTCCTTGTCTACTTCTGTCTATGCTTGCGGGCATTCAAGCCAGCCGTCGAATTCGCGTTTTCAGGCAAAAGTTTTCTCAGTTTGCTATTAGTAAAAATGCAAATCCAAGGCGCTTGGCCGTCTATCGACGTGGGTCGTGTACGCGTTTTTTTTCGGTATTTCAATGCGAGTTCAAAAAATAATTGGACGTGAGGACTTTGAAGGGATTGAGATACTGTTGTTCATCGGCGTCGAGCGGCCTGATAAATGGGAGTGAAATCAGATGCTTGTCGTCCGGGTCCGACTGTGAAAACGACGGTTCGGCGGCCGTGTGTTCCGATCTCCCGCGTCCCGATCACGATGAGAGCGCGTGAGTTGGGGCCTCTTGCGCTATATCAAAGTACCTGTTGCGCGATCGTGCCAAGCATGTCCTTCGTCGCCGATCTCCGTGCCGACCGCGGTTTTGTCTGTCATCACCAGCCAAATTCTGCGGACATCGTTGAAGACGCAACTAGCTGTCGCTAAGCTTCGAGCCACACGCAGCGCGCGATCAGGTGGGACCCCATTCGATGAGCCAAGGACTTGGTCGACTGGACTCCGCGTCGCTGGTCATCATTCATGAGGACATTCCCGAAGCCGATCAGTACCGCACCATCCTCGCTGAGGCGGGCCTCGACAATGTCGCCTTGATGGCTGCGGCCGACGCACAGTACACGCCGTCGACCTATATGACCGCCGACGCGGTCATCATCCTGTGCGGCGCGCTCAGTTCCAGCGTCGAGAGCATTCTCGCCGGAATCCGGGCCCATGATCCCGAGGCCCTCGTCGTCATCATCGTCGCCGTTCGCGGACTGCGCTTCGAGGATGTGCGCCGGGTCGGCAACAGGGGGGCGACGGCCGTCGTGGTTCTCGGGGCGCCGACGCGGCTCTTCTACCGGCAGATCGCCGCGATCATCGCGCGCACCCGCCGCAGCCGCAAATCACTCCGGCTGGAATAGAAGAATCATGTCGGTCGTGGGCTCGAGCCATGCGGCCGGCACGACGCCCTGCGTGGCGATGGCACTGAGCCTCGCCGTCTGGTCGCGCACTTCCGATATCAGCCAGGCCGCGCGTCCGTCCACTTCCTCGAGAGGGGCGCGAACGAGATCGCGCGCGACGTCGACGTCGTACACGAAGGCAAGTGTCACCGGCCTTGCGATGTCACCCCGCCATTTGAATTCCATGACGGCGGCGACGGGAGCGTCTGACATTCGATTCGCTCTCTCGGTCGACCCGCCCCATGCGCTATTCTACAGCCAACACAAACGAAACGCACGCCGTGTCAAGTCGATTGATCAGACAAACCTCCGGCCGGTTTCGACCGGATCGACACGATGCCGAATAGGACTGATTGCTCAGGACCTTGCGGGAAAGCTGCTGCCAGCTCGGTTCGGGCGGCCTGTTCGAAGTGCCAAGACGCCGTGACAGTCGAAACCCGGTTCTGACCGCAGCTCCACTAGGCATCCTCGTCCTCATACTCGTCCTGCACGCCACCGCGCGACTGCACGAGGATCTCTCGCTTGCCGGCATGGTTGGCCGGCCCGACGAGCCCTTCCTTCTCCATGCGCTCGACGAGCGACGCCGCTCGATTGTAGCCGATCTGAAGGCGGCGCTGGATATAGGAGGTGGAGCACTTCTTGTCGCGGAGCACGACCTTGACCGCCTGATCATAGAGGTCGCCGCCTTCCTCGGAGCCGAAGGCGCCCTTGTCGAAGACCGCGCCGCCATCCCCCTCCGCTTCCGCTTCTTCACCGTCGGCGTCCGTGGTGACGGCCTCGAGATAATCCGGCCGGCCCTGGGCCTTGAGGTGGGCGACGATCTTCTCGACCTCGTCATCCGACACGAAAGGACCGTGGACGCGCGAGATCCGGCCGCCGCCGGCCATGTGCAGCATGTCGCCCTGGCCGAGGAGCTGTTCCGCGCCCATCTCGCCGAGAATCGTCCGGCTGTCGATCTTCGACGTCACCTGGAAGGAGATGCGGGTCGGGAAGTTCGCCTTGATCGTGCCGGTGATGACGTCGACCGAGGGGCGCTGCGTCGCCATGATGAGATGGATGCCGGCGGCACGCGCCATCTGCGCGAGGCGCTGGATCGCCCCCTCGATGTCCTTGCCCGCGACCATCATCAAGTCAGCCATCTCGTCGACGATCACGACGATGTAGGGCATCGGCGAGAGGTCCATCTCCTCCTGCTCGTAGATCGGCTCGCCGGTCTCCTTGTCGAAGCCGGTCTGGACCGTGCGCATGACGATCTCGCCGGTGCTCTTGGCCTGCGCCGCGCGCTGGTTGTAACCGTCGATGTTGCGCACACCGAGCTTCGACATCTTCTTGTAGCGCTCCTCCATCTCGCGCACGGCCCATTTCAGCGCGATGACCGCCTTTTTCGGGTCGGTGACGACCGGGGCGAGGAGGTGGGGGATGCCGTCATAGACGGAGAGTTCGAGCATTTTCGGATCGACCATGATCAGACGGCACTCTTCCGGCTTCAGCCGGTAGAGGAGCGACAGGATCATGGTGTTGATCGCAACCGACTTGCCCGAGCCGGTGGTGCCCGCGACGAGGAGATGCGGCATCTTGGCGAGTTCGGCGATGACGGGTTCGCCGCCGATCGTCTTGCCGAGGCACAGCGCCAGCTTGAATTTCGACTTCTCGAAGTCTTCCGAGGCGATGAGCTCGCGGAAATAGACCGTTTCGCGCTTCTGGTTCGGCAGTTCGATGCCGATGACGTTGCGGCCCGGAACGACCGCCACGCGGGCGGAAATGGCCGACATCGAGCGTGCGATGTCGTCAGCGAGGCCGATGACCCGCGAGGATTTGATGCCGGGCGCCGGCGCGAGTTCGTACAGCGTCACGACCGGGCCCGGCCGCACATGGATGATCTCGCCGCGCACGCCGAAATCCTCGAGCACGCCTTCGAGGAGGCGGGCATTCTGCTCGAGGGCTTCCTGCGAGATCGTGGTGCCGACGGTCTTCTTCGGCTCGGCGAGGAGCGAGATCGGTGGAAACTCCCAGCGCGGTTCGAAGGGGAAATCGGGCTGTGCTTCGCGCGTCGCGCGGCGCCCCGGTTTCAGAGCGGCGGCGGGCGCGGCCACGCGTGGCGCGGGGGCGATCGGCTCGACACGCTCGGCCGCCTCGCTCGCGCTCATCAGGCGCGGCTTGCGAACGGGCGGCGGCAGCTCATCCTCGTCGTCGGCCACGTCGAAGGGCGGATCGTCCTCCTCGTCGAGCGCGATCGGCTCCATTGGACGTCGCGCGTCGGCGCGCGGCGCCGTGCGCGGCCGATCGAAACCGGGCTCGCGGCGCTGGTCGGTGCGCGCCGGGGCGATCAGGGCCTCCTCGTCGTCAAAGGTTTCGTCCTCGTCAGCGCGGCGAAGGAGGCTGCGCCACGAGAAGCGCTGCGGTTCCCGATCGCCGATATGGCGCGCGCGTCTCCGCGTCAGGGCCGCCTTGAGGCTCAGGAAGCCGTGCAGGATCGCGCCAAGCGATACGGCGCGGTCGTCATCGCCGTCCGGACCGTCGTCGCGGCTGTTGAGCGGCGGTTCGCCGCGCAGGCGCATCGGCAGTTCGGGCTTGGGCAGCGGCTCGTCAGGCGCGTGGTAGAAGAAGCCGGATGCGACGATCAGCGCTGCCGCCGCCGCAACCCCGAGGGTCAGCGTCAACAGGCTGTGCGCGATACCCGCATCACGCGCGAAGAAGAGGATGGCGGGCACGCCAAACACCCAGTCGCCGACGACCCCGCCGAGACCGCTCGGCAACGGCCATTTCGCCGTCGGGGGCAGGCAGGACGCAAAACCCGCGGCAAGCGCCGCGCCGAGCAGCCAGGTCACGATCCGCAGCCGCTCCGAATCGATGCCCTTGTGGGCGACGAGACGCCAGCCCCACAGCGCGATCGGCACGATCACGGCGATCGATCCGATGCCGAACAGCTGCATGAGCGTGTCGGCGACAGCGGCGCCGCCGAGGCCGAGCACATTCGTCACCGGACCCTCGGTGGCGTGGTTGAAGCTCGGGTCCTGAACGTTCCAGCTCGCAAGCGCCGTCGCCGCAAGCCCCGCGACCGCAAGGAGGCACAGGCCGCCGAGCTCGGTCAGTCGGCGAGCCAGCATCGCCTTCATGTCGTCAGGCAGGGCCTCGACCGGTGAATAGCTCCGCCGCGTGGTACGCATCGTCGTCGCCTCGAGAGGGGCACGCCGCAACAGGACGTGGTTCGCAATGCGCAGACCTTAGTCGGCACGGGTGAAAGGGGGGTTAAGGTTGCCCCCTCGTTAACAGCCGCAGGCCGCTCCTTCGCACGCGTTCCGTCAGGCCGCCGAGACGCGGGACAGGAAGGTCGAGACCTCGCGGCGCAGGGTCTGGCTCTCCCGCGACAGCGTGCGTGTCGCCTCGAGGACCATCATGGCGGACTGGCTGGTTTCGCCGATCGCACCCGTCACCCCGGTCACGCCCTGCGCGAGGCGCTCGGAGCCGTGAGCGGCTTCCTGGATCGACCGCGCGATGTCGCCTGCAGCGGCACCCTGCTGTTCGACGGTCGTGGCAATGGCATCGGTATAGCTTTTTACCTCGCGCATGGCGGCGACGATGGCGTTGATCGACTCGACCGCGGCGACCGTCGAGGTCTGCATGCCGGCGATCTGGTTGCGGATCTCCTCCGTCGCCTTGGCCGTCTGGCCGGCGAGTTGCTTCACCTCCTGCGCCACGACAGCAAACCCTTTGCCCGCCTCGCCGGCGCGCGCCGATTCGATCGTCGCGTTGAGGGCGAGGAGGTTGGTCTGTTCGGCGATCGCCTGGATGAGGGTCACGACTTCGCCGATCTTCTGGGCCTTTTCCGCGAGACCGTTGATCTCCTGATCGGCGGCGCCGGTGACACCGGCGGCGCGACCGACGACGTCGTTCGCACCCGCTACCTGACGCCCGACGTCACGCACCGACCCTGCGAGTTCCTCGACCGCCGAGGCGACGGTCTGGACGTTGGCCATGGTCTGGGACGACGCCCCTGCCGCGTCGCCCGCCTGATGATCGGCACGGTTTGCGACGTTCGAGAGTTCCTCCGCCGTCGCCGACATGCGCGTGATCGCATCACCGACGCTGTCGAGGACGGTGCTGACCGTGTTTTCGAAGCCCGCGACCAATCGCTCGATCTCGGCCTGGCGGGCCGCGTTCGCTTCCGTTGCGGCGCGCTGCTCGGCCTCCAGCGTCGCGCGGGCGGCCATGCCGTCGCGAAACACCACGACGGCACGGGTCATGTCGCCGATCTCGTCCTTTCGCACCGCACCCTTGAGATCGACATCGAGCCGACCCTGCGACAGATCCGTCATCTCGCCGACGAGCTGGCTGATCGGTCGCGTCAGGCTGCGCGCGGAGAACAGGGCGACGAGCCCTGCGATGGCGAGAAGGAGGCCGGACGTCGCGAGGATGGCATTGCGCAGAGAGACGAGCGGCGCGAGCGCTTCCTCCTCGCCGATCACGGCCACGACCGCCATCGGTGCGCCGAGGAAGTCGAAGCCTTCGGCGGCCGCGAGGAAGGTGAGCCCGCGATAGCCCTCGATTCGCCCCGAGGCGGTGCCCTTGCCGATCGCTTGCGCGATCAGGGGCGCCTCGATCTTCGCATTGAGCGTGTCGTCCTCGCCCGTCTGGTCGCTGTTCGTCTGCAGCACGCCATTGCCGTCGACGATCAGCATCTCGCCGACGGTGCCGAGCCCCGTGCGGGTGTTGACCATGGCGTTGAGCCGCGCTGTCGGCATCTGGATGGCGATGGCGCCGATCGTCTTGCCGCTGGCATCGCGCACCGGGGTGGCAAGGAAGGACGCGGGCTGTCCGCCCGATGGCGCATAGGCTGCGAGTGGCGCGAAGAACGTGCCCTCCTTGGCACCCAGCGCCTGACCGGCGACGCGCGCCAGCGCGCTGTCCTTGAACTTGCCGGAGAGCAGATTGCTCGCGAAGTCGCGCTCCTTGGCATAGGAGTAGACGACGTTGCCCTCGGCGTCGACGAGGAACAGGTCATAGAAACCCTGTGCGCCGACGACCTGCCGGACCCAGCGATGGAAGGCGGCGTGCATGTTGGAATAGACCGAGCCGTCGCCCGCGTCGTCGAGCTTGTGCTTCTCGCCGGCGGCATTCGGGTTCTTGTCGATGTAGAGGCCCTGCGCCCATTTCTCGGGCCGAGCGCTGTCGAGCCAGAACGCCTTCGACAGGTCGATCACGGCCGTCGTGACGGTCGGGTTGCCGGACAGAAGCTCGAGGTCGACGCGCAGCGACTGCAGATAGTCCATCACCGCCTCGCGTTTCGAGGCGACGACCGCGTCAAGCCGCGACTGGATCTCGGTGGTCAGGGCGGACTGCGAGGAACGGTAGGCGAGAAGACCGATCGCGGCGCCGGCGATGAGGGCGACGCCGAGGACGAGCGTGGGGAGCTTCCGGGAAATCTTCATCGGCAGAGGGCTCTTTGGATCGGTGCGCGCTGCTTCGGGCGCTCGGTTGGACGAGTTCTTTTCGTATTTTCACCTTTCCGGGTTTAGAAACATTGAAGGTACACAGGTCACGCCCACACGTTGGCCGAGCCCCGCCATCCGGTCCCGCGGCGACCGTTGAACGATGCGGGTTTTGACTTGTGTCAATCGAAACTAACACCAAATCTGGTCTGATCCGCTTTACACACCTGCCGGAGATGGCGTCATGCGGATCGTCTTCATCCACCCCAATTACCACTCCGGCGGCGCCAAGATCGCGGGCAACTGGCCGCCCGCCTGGGTCGCCTATCTCTCGGGAGCCCTGAAGAAGGCAGGCTTCACCGACATCCGCTTCATCGACGCAATGACGAATGATCTGTCCGAGGATCAGGTCCGCGCCTTGCTCGCCGAGGAGAAGCCCGACGTGATCGGCGCCACCGCGATCACGCCCTCGATCTACAAGGCCGAGCGCCTTCTCGAGATCGCCAAGGAGATGCATCCCGACGCCGTCACGGTGCTCGGCGGCATCCACGCCACCTTCATGTACCAGCAGGTTCTGAGCGAAGCGCCGTGGATCGATGCGATCGTGCGCGGGGAGGGCGAGGAGATCATCGTCGATCTCGTCCGCGCCGTGGACGAGGGACGCTGGCCGGCCGACCGGGCCAGGATCAAGGGCATTGCCTATCGCGAGGGCGAGAAGGTCGTCGCGACGCCTGCGGCTCCGACGGTCAAGGATCTCGACGGCATCGTCGCCGACTGGAGCATCCTCGAGTGGAGCAAATACATCTACATCCCGATGAACAAGCGGGTCGCGATCCCCAACATGGCGCGCGGCTGCCCGTTCACCTGTTCCTTCTGCTCGCAGTGGAAGTTCTGGCGCGATTACCGCATCCGGGATCCGAAAAAGGTCGTCGACGAGATCGAGACGCTGGTGCGCGACCATGATGTCGGTTTCTTCATCCTCGCCGACGAGGAACCGACGATCAACCGCAAGAAGTTCGTTGCCTTCTGCGAGGAACTCATCCGGCGCGATCTGAAGATCCTGTGGGGCATCAACACGCGCGTGACGGACATCCTGCGCGACGAGGCGCTGCTGCCGCTCTACCGCAAGGCCGGCCTCATTCACGTCTCGCTCGGGACGGAGGCTGCCGCGCAGCTCAAGCTCGACCGCTTCAACAAGGAGACGACCGTCGCGCAGAACAAGAAGGCGATCGCGCTGCTGCGACAGGCCGGGATCGTCGTCGAGGCGCAGTTCATCGTCGGGCTGGAGAACGAGACGCGCGAGACGCTGGAGGAGACCTACCAGATGGCGCGGGACTGGAAACCCGACCTCGCCAACTGGGCCATGTACACCCCCTGGCCGTTCTCGGACCTCTTCAAGGAACTCGGCGACAAGGTCGAGATCTTCGACTACGAGAAATACAACTTCGTCACGCCGATCATGAAGCCGGACGCGATGGACCGGGCCGAGCTCCTCGACCGCGTCATGCACAATTACCGGCGTTTCTACATGAACAAGGCGCTCTTCTCCTACCCCTGGGCCGGGACGGGCGAGCGGCGGCGCTATCTGCTCGGATGTCTCAAGGCGTTCCTCAAGTCCGGCTTCGAGCGCAAGTTCTATGATCTCGGCAAGGTCAATTACTGGGGACCGCAGTCGAAGAAGAAGGTCGATTTCCACTTCGACACAACGCGCACGCGCATTGCCGACGACAAGGTCGAGTGGAAGACCACGCACAACCGCAAGATCAAGGGTGAGGATCAGGCCAAGATCATGGCCTGCGGCGGTGGTGACGGCGAGTATGACGAGGATGCTCTCCCGCCAAGGACCGTGACCCCCGACAGGGCACCGACGGCCTCCGGCTGATCGGGGCCGGGCGGCGACCGGACGGGGTGGAACGGCAATGACGGTTCTTGGGGATGATCTCGGCGCCTCCGCGAGGCCGGGCGCGCCGGCGCGGCTCGGGCATCGCGCGACCGCGCATGTCGGCGTGGGTGACGAGCGGGCAGGGCGCGTGGGGCCGAACGCGATCACGCGGGTGTCCGACACGCTGGTCGACCAATGCGGCGCCGCAGTGCGCGACCGGGTTTTCCTTGCTGCCGATCTCATCCGCCATGTCGCCGAGCCGCCGACCGCGATGGTCGACGAAAACGAGGTCGCGGCGCTTCATGCGAGCCTACATGCCGTGCTCGGCGAGGCGGCTGCCCGACGGGTTGCGCGCGAGGCCGGGCGACGCACCGGCGACTACATCATCGCCAACCGGATCCCGAGCCTTGTCCGTCTGCTCCTCGCCTGCCTGCCGGCGGCGCCGGCGGCCAGGCTGCTCGTCAAGGCGATCACCCGTCATGCCTGGACCTTCGCCGGTTCCGGCAGTTTTGCGGTTGAGGACGGCCCACCCCTGACCTTTGTCATCAGCGGTGGACCTCTGTCGAAGGGTGTCGCGACCCACGAGCCGGCCTGCGACTACTTTGCGGCGACTTTCGAGCGGCTGTTCCAGCGCCTCGTCAGCGCCCGTGCCGTCGTCGTCGAGACGGCCTGTGTGGCGAGCGGGGACACCGCCTGCCGTTTTGCGATTCGCTGGTAAGGTTGCCCGCGGCCGCGCTCAGGCGATGATGTCGGGCGTCAGCATGTCCTCGATGACGCTGATCCTGTCCTTCAGCTGCAGCTTGCGTTTTTTCAACCGCTGGATCTGCAGTCTGTCGGGTGCGCCGACGGTTTCGAGCGCGGCGATCGCGGCGTCGAGATCCCGGTGATCCTGCTTCAGTCGCGACAACTCGACGCGCATCGCAGCTTCATCCGCCTCACTCAACCGCTGCGCCACTGCCATTCCCCCAGCACCGTTATCGCGAGTATGGCCGCGCGTTCCGGCGACTTCAAGAAGTCGCGGCGATCACGTCTTCACCGCGAATTGATAATTTCCGTAAACTTTTGAAGGTCGTATGGAATCCCTATCAACGACGCGTCTAATCCACGTTCAAAACTGCGTAATTTATGTCGACAAGCCCGGGCCATCATGACAGGATGACGACGTGGGATCGTCTGATCTGGGAGATTCTCCAAATGTCGATCGAATCGCATCTGAACGAGCTCGAACGCAAGCACCGCACGCTTGAAGCCGAACTGAACGATGCCCTCGCCCACCCGTCCGTCGACGATCTGAAGATCGTGGAACTGAAGCGACGCAAACTTCAACTCAAGGACGAGATCAACCGCATCAAGAAAGCCGCCACGGTCCACTGACCATCCGGCAGCGTCTGGCGATCAGAGGATGAGCCGCCATCCTTTCTGGATGGCGGTGCACTGTCCCTGCATCGTTGTGATCGCTGTCGGCGGCCCGTGACCGCGCGACTGATCGATTACTGCTTCGGCGCCTCGGGTTGCGGGGCGGCGGCAGGGTCGGCAGGCTTCGGCGTTGTCCGCTCGATCTTCGCCTCGGCGCGCAGCTTGAGGATGAGATCCTGCTGCGCCTTGCGCACGAGATATTCGGCGATCTGGTCCTTCACCTGTTCGAAGGCCGGCGGCTCCTTCTTGCGCCGATCCTCGACCTTGATGACGTGCCAGCCGAACTGTGACTTCACCGGCTGCGAAATCTCGCCGACCTTCAGCGCGAAGGCGGCAGTCGCGAATTCGGGCACCATGCGCTCCTTGGTGAAGTAACCGAGGTCGCCGCCGTCCGAGGATCCGGGATCCTTCGACAATTCCTTGGCCACCTTGGCGAAATCCTCACCGCCCTTGACGCGGTCGAAGGCCTTCTTGGCTTCCTCTTCCGTCGGCAGCAAGATGTGGCGCGCACGCACTTCCTCCTCGACCGGCATCGACTTGACGCTGTCGTCATAGAGCTTGCGCATCGCCTCGTCCGTCACCGCCTCGCGGGCAAGCTTGGTGAGGAACTGCTCCATCACGACCTTGCTGCGGAAATAGGCGAGGCGCTGCTCCATATCGGCCGGGCCGGTGAAGTTCTGCCGTGCCGCCTCTTCCGCGACGAGCTTCATGTCGATGGCGAACGAGGTGAGGTATTCCTCGCGCTGCTCCGGCGTCATCTGCGGCAGCGTCGCGGCGATGTCCTCGGCGATGATCGCGATTTCGGCATTGGTGATGGCCGTGCCGTTGACCGTCGCGGCCGTCGCCTTCGGGTCTGCGGCCGGTGCGGCCGGTGCCGCTGTCTGAGCAAAGACCGGTTGAGCCAAAAGCAGCATGACGGCGAGCGTCGATCCGGACAGGCGCAGGGACGCAAGGAGCCGGCGTCGCGGAAATGTCATGGACTACATCCTTTTACCGATGGGAACTGCATACCGAGAACGTGCGCGATGGCACTCCGCGGGCGGGCGGGACATTGACAGCATGGCGCTTCGATTGACAACCCCTTAGGCGAATACTTATCTGCGACCGTGGCGAAGCTCGGGCTCGTCAGAAGGCCGCGAGGTCTGCCGACATTCTGCGCCCCGGCTCACGTCGACACGGCGGTCTGCCTCGCGGCCGATCGCGTGCCGCCGTTATGCGCCAAACCCACTCGCGCCCCGGTGCGCGCCCATGTTGAAGGCTTCCGATGTTCGGTTCGATCGCCAAGATGATTTTCGGCTCGTCTAACGAGCGTCGGCTGAAGACCTACAAGCCGCGCGTTGCGGAGATCAACGCGCTGGAGCCTCAGATCGCCGCGATGAGCGACGAGGAGCTGCGCGGCCAGACGGCAAAGTTCCGCGAGGAGCTCGCTGCCGGCAAGGACCTCGACGATCTTCTGGTGCCGGCCTTCGCCACGGTGCGGGAGGCCGCCAAGCGCGTGCTCGGCCAGCGGCACTTCGACGTCCAGCTCATCGGCGGCATTGTGCTTCACGAAGGCGCGATCGCCGAGATGAAGACCGGCGAAGGCAAGACCCTCGTCGCCACCGCGCCCGTCTATCTCAACGCGCTCGCTGGCAAGGGCGTCCACGTCGTCACCGTGAACGACTATCTCGCCCGCCGTGACGCCGAGTGGATGGGCCGCGTCTACGGCTTCCTCGGCATGACCACCGGCGTGATCGTCCATGGTCTCGACGACGAGCAGCGCCGCGCGGCCTATGCCTGCGACATCACCTACGGCACCAACAACGAATACGGCTTCGACTATCTGCGCGACAACATGAAGTATGACGTGCGCGCCATGTCGCAGCGCGGCCATGCCTTCGCCATCGTCGACGAGGTGGACTCGATCCTGATCGACGAAGCGCGCACGCCGCTGATCATCTCCGGCCCGCTCGACGACCGTTCCGACCTTTATGTCGCGATCGATAAGTTCATGCCGCTGCTCAAGCCCGAGGATTATGAGGTCGACGAGAAGCAGCGCGCGACGACGTTCACCGAACAGGGCAACGAGACGATCGAGCGCCTTCTCGGCGAGGCGGGCTTGCTGAAGGAAGGCGGTCTTTATGATCCGTCGAACGTCACCGTCGTGCACCACGTCAACCAGGCGCTGCGCGCGCACAAGCTGTTCACCCGCGACAAGGACTACATCGTCAAGAACGGCGAGGTTGTCATCATCGACGAGTTCACCGGGCGCATGATGCCCGGTCGCCGCTTCTCGGAGGGCCTGCATCAGGCGCTCGAGGCCAAGGAACACGTCCAGATCCAGCCCGAGAACCAGACCCTCGCCTCGGTCACCTTCCAGAACTACTTCCGCCTCTATGAAAAGCTCGCCGGCATGACCGGTACGGCTGCGACCGAGGCGAACGAGTTCCTCGACATCTACAATCTCGAAGTCGTCGAGATCCCGACCAACCGGCCGATCCAGCGTATCGACGATGACGACGAGGTCTATCGGACGGTCGCCGAAAAGAGCACGGCGATCATCGCGCTCATTGAGGAGTGTCGCAAGCGCGGCCAGCCGGTGCTCGTCGGCACGACCTCGATCGAAAAGTCCGAGCAGCTCGCGGAGATGCTGAAGGCGCACGGCTACAAGCAGCGCGACTTCTCCGATCCGAACGCTTTCGCCTCCCTCTATGACGGTGATCAGGGCACCAAGGACGAGAAGGTCTTCGCGGTCCTCAACGCCCGCTATCACGAGCAGGAAGCCTTCATCGTCAGCCAGGCCGGCGTGCCAGGCGCGATCACGATCGCGACCAACATGGCCGGCCGCGGCACCGACATCCAGCTTGGCGGCAATGCCGACATGCGCATCCGCCAGGAAGTGCCCGCGACGCTCGAGGGCGAGGCGCGGGCCGAGGCCGAGGCCGCGATCCGCAAGCAGGTCGCGAGCCTGAAGGAAAAGGCCCTTGCGGCGGGCGGCCTCTACATCATCGGCACCGAGCGTCACGAGAGCCGGCGCATCGACAACCAGCTGCGCGGTCGCTCCGGCCGTCAGGGCGACCCCGGCCATTCGCGCTTCTTCCTGTCGCTGCAGGATGATCTGATGCGCATCTTCGGCTCCGACCGCATGGACGGCATGCTGCAGAAGCTCGGTCTCAAGGAAGGCGAGGCGATCGTCCACTCCTGGATCAACAAGGCGCTGGAAAAGGCGCAGCAGAAGGTCGAGGCGCGCAACTTCGACATCCGCAAGAACATCCTCAAGTTCGACAACGTGCTGAACGATCAGCGCAAGGTCATTTTCGACCAGCGCATCGAGCTGATGCGCATGGAGAACGTCGAGGAGATGGTCACCGACATGCGCCACCAGGTCGTGGACGAGCATGTCGCCAAGCACGTGCCGGCCAATGCCTATCCCGAACAGTGGGACGTCGCCGGCCTGAAGCAGGCCGTGGCGGAGGCGTTCAATCTCGACCTGCCGATTCAGGACTGGGCGAAGGAAGAGGGTATCGCCGACGAGGAATTGAAGGCGCGCATCATCAAGGCGGTGGACGACAAGGCGGCCGAGCGCACCGAGCGTTTCGGCGCACCGATCATGCGCCAGGTCGAAAAGGCCCTGCTCCTGCAGACGCTCGATCATCTGTGGCGCGAGCACATCGTCACGCTCGAGCATCTGCGCCAGGTCGTCGGCCTGCGCGGCTATGCGCAGCGCGATCCGTTGAACGAATACAAGTCCGAGGGTTTCGAGCTCTTCAACGGCATGATCCGCCGCCTGCGCGAGGCGGTCACGGCGCAGCTCATGCGCGTCGAGATCATGATGCAGCCGCCACCGGAGCCGACGCTGCCGGAAATGGAAGCGGTCCATGCCGATCCGGTCACCGGACTCAACGAGTTCGACGACAGTCGGCCGCCAGCGACCTTCGGCAACATGGCGAGCGCGACCGCGACCGTTGGCGGCGCCATGGGCATCGAGGAACTGACGGTGCCGGAGCGCGATCCGCAGAACCCCGCCACCTGGGGCAAGGTCGGACGCAACGAGGCCTGTCCCTGCGGCTCCGGCAAGAAATACAAGCACTGCCACGGGGCCTACACCTGACACCGCCGTGAGATCACCGACCGTCTCTTGACGCGACGTCCGGGCGGGCGGAAATCTAGGGCGATGTCAGAACGGTTCACCCTGCTCGCACTGCTGTCACCGGCGTTGCTCGTGATGGTCGTGAGCGGGGTGGTTCCCGCGGGTTTCGTCGTCTTCTATTCGCTGCACGACACCTTTGCCGGCAACAGCTTCGTCTGGGTCGGACCGCAATGGTATTTCAGCGTGCTGTCGTCCTCCGAGTTCTGGTGGGCGCTGGCACGCAGTCTCGGCTTCTCGGCGCTCGTGCTGCTGATCGAGGTGCCGCTGGGCATCTATATCGCGCTGCGCATGCCGGCCTCGGGCCGCCTCGCGACGGTCCTGATCGTGCTTCTCGCCATACCCTTGCTCGCCCCGCAGATCGTCGTCGGCTATCTGTTCAAGGTGCTGTCGAGCCCCCGCATCGGCCTGCTCCACGCCGTGTTCGACGCTGTCGGCCTCGGCTATGACATGAATAATCCGGTGGTGGTCTGGGCAACTCTGCTGCTGATGGACGCCTGGCACTGGACGAGCCTCGTCGTGCTGCTGTGCTATGCCGGCCTGCGGGCGATCCCCGAGCCGTATTACCAGGCCGCGCGCATCGATGGCGCCGGGCGTTGGGCGGTCTTCCGCCACGTTCAGTTGCCGCGCCTTAGGCTCGTGCTCCTGATCGCGATCCTGCTGCGGCTGATGGACAGCTTCATGATCTACACGGAGGCCTATGTGGTGACGCGGGGCGGACCCGGCGTCTCCACCACCTTCCTGTCGCATGAGCTGATCCAGACGGCGACGATCCAGTTCGACCTCGGTGAGGGCGGCGCCATGTCGATCCTCTATCTCCTGATCGTGATGGCCATTTCCTGGGTCTTTTTCACGCTCATCGTGCCGAGGCGGGAGCGCGCCGCATGAGACACCGCGTGCCGCTCGCGCCCCTCGTCTATGTGGCGCTGCTGATGACGCCGGTCTACTGGCTGGTGGTGATGAGCCTGAAGACCAATGCCGAGATCGGCGGTGGCCTCACGCTCTACCCGCACACGGTGAGCCTCGCGAACTACGCGCTGATCTTCACCGATCCCGACTGGTACATGGGCTATGTCAACGCCGTCATCTATGTGCTGATCAACGTGGTGATCTCGGTCAGTGTGGCGCTGCCGGCGGCCTATGCCTTTTCACGGTACGATTTCTTCGGACATCGCGGGCTGTTCTTCGGCCTCTTGATGTTCCGCATGATGGCGCCCGCCATCCTGCTCGCACCCTTCGTTCAGATCTTCTCGGACCTCGGTCTCATCGACACGCATATTGCAGTGGCGATCGCGCATTGCTTCTTCAACGTGCCACTGGCGATCTGGATCCTCGAGGGCTTTATCTCCGCCATTCCGAAGGAGATGGACGAGAGCGCCCGCATCGACGGCCACAGCCTCCTATCGTTCATGGGGCGCATCCTCATCCCGCAGATCGCCCCCGGGATCGCCGTGGCGGCCTTCTTCTGCTTCATGTTCTCGTGGATCGAGTTCATGCTGGCCAACGCCCTGACCACGGTCGAGGCAAAGCCAATCGCCGGCATCATGACGCGGGCGGCTGGCGTGATGACGGGCGACATCGCCCTGCTGTCAGCCGCCAGCGTTCTCGGCCTCCTTCCGGGGCTGATCCTGATCATCTTCGTGCGCAAACATCTGGCGACCGGCTTCTCGATGGGCCGTGTGATCTGACGTCGACTGAAGAGACGCCGCACCGGATCGATGCGGCGTTGCGGCCTTGGGGATCGTCGGTCCCGACCGGCGAAGCGAGGCAGGCGATCGCGCGCGATCCGCGTGTCGACACCCTGTGATCGGCTCAGACCAGACGCGGAACGGCCGGCCTTTGACGGTCGGCATGTCGTCTGCCCGCGGGCGCGTCGTGGCGGCTCAGTCTCCGCGCAGCTCGTCGATTGAGCCGACGGTGAGTTCCATCCACGCCCAGGGCAGAGGGCTCGACGCCTTCACGAGCGCCAGACGGCCGTTCGGCTCGGTCGACTTGGTGCAGAACAGGGCCGCGACGTCGACATGGCCCGCGTCATCATGAAAGAAGGTCTCCGCGAGTGCACGTTGATGCGTCACCGTGACCTCAGCGGCCTCGAGCTTCTCGTTGCGGCGGCGAAAGCCGATGATCACGTAAATGCACGGCCCCGGACCCAGCGAGGCGCAAACCTCCGGTTCGTCAGGACCTTCAATCTCGACAAGGCGTAAGGCGCGGGTCATGCATGTGTCCAGATGCCAAGGCTTTGCGCGGCTGCGCTGGCCTTCATGATGGCGACAGCATCTACCGAATACCTCCCTTAGGCATTGATACGCATCAAAGGACTCTTGACGCCCCCGGTGCGACGCAGCGTGTCGCCGCGGCGACGCAGGCGCCCGTCATGGCGTCGCGGGCTTCTTCGAATCCGAGATCACGAGCCGCGCGTCATCCGTCTTCATGTAGATCACACCGTCCTTGCCGATGGCGATGTCGCGGATGCGGAACCCTTCCATGACCGGCTCGACATAGACGACGCGGTCGCCCTCGATCCGGACGCGGTACAGGGTGTTGGTCGCCATGCCCGCCATGAAGTAGTCGCCGTGCCAGTACTCGATAGGACCGGTCTTGGGATATTTCGCCAGCGTGCCGATCCCGATCGAGGGCACGAAGACGTAGCGCGGCTTCTCGTAGTTTTCGTGCGTGTTGAAATTGTTGCCGTAATAGTCGCCGTAGCCCTCGCGCTCGTAATTGGTGCCGTAGCTCACCTCCGGCCAACCATAATGCTTGCCGGGCTTGATGAGATTGATCTCGTCGCCGCCGCGCGGACCGTGCTCGGTCTCCCAGGTGAGACCGGTTTCCGCGTCGTGGAACAGGCCGCCGGTCGGCGAGCGCAGGCCGGCGCTGACGACCTCGTGCTTGAGCGTCTTGAGGTTCACGCGGACGAGCTTGCCGAGGAGGCTCCCGTCCTCGCGCGTCAGGCGCGGCTTGCCGAAATCGCCGAGCGCAATGAGGAGTGATCGTCCATCATAGGCCATGCGACCGCCGCTCTGCAGGCCCATATAGGGCTCGTTCACGCCGGGGGTCACGCGCAGGATCTCGCGCGAGAAGGTCAGCCCCTTCTCCCCGATCACAAACTCGCGGACGACCATGTAGGCCTTGTTGTCGCTGAAATCGAAGACGTGGTGGGCGAGATAGAGCTTGCCGTCGATGATGACGCTGTCCTTCACGCCCGAGCCGTTGCCCTCGCAGAACACTGGCTCGCGCTTGGCCTCCTTGGCGACGGTGTTGAGGGAGAAGGTCGCTTCCGTCGCAAGCGTGTCGCCCGATCGCTTCATGAACAGGCCGTCGCCACAGGCGGTCACGAAGAGGAAGCGGTCATTGCCCAGGACTTCCATCGGGCCGCTGGGGGAATTGTCCTCGATCGGCAGGTCGAAGACGGTGACCTCGACCGAGCCGAGAACCGAGGCGATCTTCGGTTTCGCCGTCGGGGCGGCAGGCGCCGCGCCATCCGCCGCAAAAGCGCCCGTATGGAGAAGGGCGACGGCGAAGCCACCTGCGAGGAGGGAACGGAGACGGAAAGGGCGCGACATGGGACTTCCTGACGACCGGCTCGGCGGCGAACCACAGCCGGGTGCGTTAGACCGAAATCCGACATGCGGCAACCGCGACGTCACAGTGTTGCAGCGAGGCCACAACTTGGATAGGACAGGCAGCGCGCCGCATGCTGGCCACATTCGGTGCCTTTCTGGGGATGTGGTCGCGATGGAAAAGCCGATGAACCTGCGTCTCCTGTGTCTCCTGCCTGCCATGCTCGCCCTGGGCGGCTGTGCGTCGAGCGCACGGTTCGACAATGTCCTGGGCACCAGTCAGCCGCGTGCCGTGGCGCAGCCCGCCCCGGCGCTGCCGGCCCCGACAGGCCCTGTCGCGTCGGAGCCGCTTGCGCCCGTCGCGCCCGGAACCGGGCCGACCGTGATCGCCGGCGCCGCCGGTCCGAGCCCCGGGCAAGACCCTTCGGTGATCGACCCGACCGGTTCCGACCCGACGCTCGCGCCGGTTCCGGACGCGGCCGCGACGGCAGCCGCGACACAGGCGCCCCAGGTCGCGGCGGTCGAGACGCCGAAGCCCGCAGTCGCTGCCCCGCGCAGCGTCGCGGGCAACTGGAAAATCTCGGATGCCGGCCGTGGCACCAGCTGCTCGATCATGCTGACGCAGTCGAGCCTGCTCGATCTTTATCGCGCCAGACCGCAGGGCTGTCAGGCGAGCTCGCTCGCCAAGGTCAATGCCTGGCAGCAGCGCGGTCAGGAGATCGTGCTCATCGAGCCCGGCGGTCGAACGGCGGTGCGCCTCTTTCCCAAGGGCGACGGCACCTTCGAGGGCGCTGCGACGACCTCTGGTGCTGCGGTGACGATGACGCGCTGATCACGAGGTGCGGTCAGGCCCAGGCGGGCGCCGTCATGATTGCGATCGCGAGGAAGAACGCGACGGTCCAGACCGCCGAGCGCAGCGTCGCCTGATCGGCGAGATAGCATCCGAGATAGGCGAGCCGGGCGATGACCCAGCCGATCGCGAGCGTGTCGACCGTGGCCTGCGGTGCGCCCTGCGTCACGGCGATCAGCACGGCGGCGGCGAAGAGGGGGAAGGCCTCGAAGGCGTTGAGATGGGCGGCATGGGCGCGGGCGCGCCAGCCGGAGAGGTTTGCCGACGACTCGCGCGGCCGGGCATTGTCATAGGCCGCGCCGACCTTCGCGAGGCCGGTTGTCAGAACCGGCAGCAGCGCCGCCACGAGAACGCACCAAAGAGAAATCGCCATCCGTCCCAAACCTTCCGTCAACCGGCTGCGAACGATCAGCCATGCAGCTTCTACGGTGCCGGAGGTCGGTCGGTTGCGCGGGTGGAACGATCAGTTGCGGTCGTCGGGCAGGAGCGGGATCGCGTGGACCTCGATGCCCTCATCGAGAAGGGCGCGCACATCCTCGTTCGTGGCCTCCCCATGGATCGACCGCTTCTCGGTCTCCCCGAAATGGATCCTGCGGGCCTCCTCGGCGAACTGGTCGCCGACATAACTCGAGTTCTGCAGCATGAGGGTACGCAGTTCGCGGATCTTCTCGCACAGCATCGCGGTCTGCGGGTCGACGACCGCGACGGCCTTATCGGTCGCCGGCGGTTCCGGCACGCGGACCGGTTCGCGGTCGGTGCGCGCCACCTGCGGCGCCATGATCGCCTTCGACACGTTCGTCGAGCCGCAGGTCGGGCACTCGATCAGGCCGCGCTTCTCCTGGCGGTCATAGGCTTCCGAGCTTTTGAACCAGCTGTCGAACGTGTGGTCCTGCTCGCACTGAAGGGTGTAGCGGATCACTCTGCGGCCCTTGGCATGGACATGCCGGCCTCGCGCAGGGTGAAGGACCGGGCGTTCTTGAGGTTGGGGATCTTGGCGCGGGCGGCCTGTACCTGCGTCGTGTCGATGTCGACATAGGACAGGCCCGGCTCCTGGCCGCAATCGACCAGAACACGGCCCCAGGGATCCACGGCGATCGTGTGGCCATAGGTCTCGCGACCGTCCTCGTGGCGTCCCGCCTGGGCTGCGGAGAGGACGAAGGCACCGTTCTCGATCGCGCGGGCGCGCTGGAGGACGTGCCAGTGCGCTTCGCCGGTCTGGCGGGTGAAGGCAGCGGGGATGGTCAGAACCTCCGCGCCGGCATCGCCATAGGCGCGGAAGAGCTGGGGAAAGCGCACGTCATAGCAGATGGCGAGACCCATGCGGGCGAAGGGCAGGGCGGCAATCACCGCCTCGCCGCCACCCTGATAGCTGTTCGATTCACGCCAGCTCTCGCCACCCGCGAGATCGACGTCGAACAGGTGGATCTTGTCGTACCGGGTGACGATCTCCCCGTCCGCCCCGATGACGAAGGCCCGGTTCGCGGCCTTCGCGCCGACACGCACCGCCATCGAGCCGACATGCAGCACGATCGCGTTGTCGCGCGCGATGGACCTCAGCGTGTCGAGTTCCGGATTGACGCGGTCGTCCCCGATCGACGCCAGCAGCGTGTCGCGGTCGCGCTCGATGATCGTCGTCATCTCGGGCGTCTGGAGATAGACGGCGCCCGCGGCCTTGGCCTGACGGGCGGCCGCGGCGACGGCATCGAGGTTCGGTCCGACGCTGCGGCCCGACCGCATCTGGAGGAGGGCGGCGCGGAAGGTCATGGCTCAGTTCGCCAGAAGGGGGTCGAGTTTGCCGGCGGCATCGAGCGCGTGGATGTCGTCGCACCCGCCGACATGGACGCCGCCGATGAAGATCTGCGGCACGGTGCGCCGCCCACCGGCGCGCACCGCCATGGCGTCCTGGCCAGCCGGATCACCCGTGACGTCAATCTCCTCGAACGCCACGCCCTTGCTCGAGAGCAACGCCTTGGCGGCGTGGCAATAGGGGCAGGTGCTTTTGCTGTAGATCGTGACCGGCTTCATGAGCGCTCATCCGACTGTCCGGATCCACTATATGGGGCGTCAGGAGCCTGTCACAAGTGATCGCCCGTCGCAGGGGTCAGCCGGCGCCGGCGACCTGGCCGGTGCGCGCGACGCCGTCCTTGGCGGGTTTTGAATTGGGATCGACGATGAGGGCGCGCTGGAAACTCTCGCGCGCCTTCTTGGTCTCGCCGAGACGCTCCTGCGCGATGCCCCGACCGACCCAGGCGATCGCGATCTTGTTGTCGATGCCGAGCGCGGCGTTGAAGTCGCTCAACGCCTCCTCGTTCTTGCCGACGGCGAGATAGCTCTGGCCACGGCCGACATAGGGCTCCGTCGCGCGCGGTTCGTTCGAGAGGGCGGAGGTGAAATCGTCGATCGCGACGTCATGCTCGCCGCGCGCCTGCCGGATGAGGCCGCGATTGTGATAGGCCTCGGCGGTTTCAGGGCGGATTTCGATGGCGCGCTGATAGTCCGCGAGCGCGAGGTCGACCTGCCCCTGCTGGCGATAGATGTTGCCGCGCCCGACATAGGCGGCGGCATATCCCGGATTGACCGTGATCGCGCGGTTGTAGTCGGCGAGCGCGAGATCGTTGCGGTTCATGCGGCGATAGACGAGCGCGCGGTTGGCGAGGGCCTGCGCGAAGTTCGGGTCGAGCTGCAGGGCCTGATTGAAGTCCTTCACCGCGAGATCGTAGTTCGCGGCGCGCGCATAGGCAGAGCCGCGCATGTTCCAGGCCTCGGGATCGTTCGGATTGGCCTCCACGACCTGCGTCAACGACGTGATGTCGGTCGCGGACACGGCGTAGTCGGCCGTCTCGACCTGCGGGCCGCCGACCGTCGAAACCGTTTCGCAACCGGCGAGGAACAGCACCGCGACCATCGCGGCGATCGGCCGGATCGGTGAGGCGCGCCCTCGGGTGTGACGGATCGATGCGTTCATGACATTGCCCTTCTCGTTCTCGTTCCCTCCGTGCCGAATGCGGCATGAATGGGACCGGGCGCAGGTGTCAGACCGCAGAGGGATACCCCTGTGGCCGGCGCGCCACACATGGCGGTCACACGCCTGTGCGTCAACCCGGATCAGTCACTTTCGCCCGAGTTCTCCGTGTCAACCGCCGCGCCGATCGGGGTGATCCGCGTCACGTGACCCATTTTCCGGCCGGCCCGCGCTTCCGACTTGCCGTAGATGTGAACGGCGAGACCAGGTTCGGCGGCAGCGAACCGCCATTCGTGAACCTCCTCACCGATGAGGTTCATCATCACCGCGTCGGAATGGCGCGCCGGCGCGCCGAGCGGCCAGCCGCAAACGGCCCGCACATGGTTCTCGAACTGGCCGACGACGCAGGCATCCATGGTCGCGTGGCCTGAATTGTGCACCCGCGGTGCTATTTCATTGACTAGCACGGTCCCATCCTCGGTCACGAACATTTCGACGCCGAGAACACCCACATAGTCGAGAGCGGCCGCGATCTCGGTCGCGATTGCGCGTGCCTTCGTCGCCACCGCGTCCGACACCCGCGCCGGAAAGACGGAACGGTGCAGGATATGGTCGCGATGCTCGTTCTCGACGAGGTCATAGGTGACGATCTCGCCATCCATGTCGCGGGCGGCGATCACCGACACCTCGCGCACGAAGGGGACGAAAGCCTCGAGGATGCTCGGCTGTCCGCCGACCTTCGCCCAGGCCGCGTCGAGATTGGCGCCGGGACGGATCAGGGTCTGTCCCTTGCCGTCATAGCCGAAGCGGCGCGTCTTCAGGATCGAGGGGCGACCGATGCGCGCGACCGCGAAATTGAGGTCGGCCCGCGTCTCGACATTGGCGAAATCGGCCGTGCCGATCGACAGGGACCGCACGAAGGTCTTCTCGCTCAGCCGGTCCTGTGTCGTTTCGAGCGCCGACACGGGCGGCCAGACCGGACGGCGGGCGGAGAGCACGGCTGCCGTGAGCGGTGGGATGTTCTCGAATTCGTAGGTGACGGCGTCGACATCCTCGGCGAAGGCGGCGAGGGCGGCCTCGTCCTCGTAGGGCGCGCACGTCACGCGGCGCGCGACCTGGAAGGCCGGACTGCCGGGGTCGGGACAGTAGACATGGCATTCGACGCCGAGCCTGGCGGCGGCGAGGGCGAGCATCCGGCCGAGCTGGCCACCGCCGAGAATGCCCAGCACGCCGCCGGGGGGTACCAGAACGCTCATCTCGCCCCCTCTACGCGGTGGTCTCGGTCGGAAACTCGGCGACGGTATCGGTCTGGTGCCGCCGCCAGGCCTCGAGCCGTGCGGCGAGCGCCGGATCGGTGAGGGCGAGCACGGCGCTGGCGAGAAGCGCCGCGTTCACCGCCCCCGGTCGCCCGATCGCGAGCGTGCCGACCGGAATGCCGGCGGGCATCTGCACGATCGAATGGAGACTGTCGACGCCCGACAGCGCCTTGCTCTCGACCGGAACGCCGAAGACCGGGAGCGGCGTGAGCGCGGCCGCCATGCCCGGCAAGTGGGCCGCGCCGCCCGCGCCCGCGATGATGATCTTGAACCCCTTCGCCTTGGCGCCGCGGGCAAAGTCGAACAGCCGCTCGGGTGTGCGGTGGGCGGAGACGATCCGGGCCTCATAGCCGACGTCGAGGGTCTCGAGGGTCTGCGCGGCATGGCGCATCGTCGCCCAGTCCGACTGACTGCCCATGATGATCGCGACCGGCGGCGTCCCGATCATGGACGGCTCCCCTTGAATGAAAGAGCCGGGAGTATAGAAGGGGTGGCCCCCGCATCAAGCACCTCGGACATTTATCCCATGCCCGCAGCCCGTCCCGTCGCTGTCGCCGCAACCCAGTTCGCCTGCTCGTGGGATCTGCCGGCCAATCTCGACCGGGCCGAGGCGCTGGTGCGCAAGGCAGCGGCGCAGGGGGCCGGCATCGTCCTGTTGCAGGAGCTGTTCGCGACGCCCTATTTCTGTGCGGTCGAGAACGCCCAGTACTACGATCTTGCGGCACCGACCGCCGGCAACGCGATGCTCGCTCGGTTCCAGTCGCTCGCGCGCGAACTCGGCGTCGTCCTGCCGGTGAGCTTTTACGAGCGCGAGAACACGGCGATGTTCAACGCCGTCGCCCTGTTCGACGCCGATGGCCGGCAGGTCGGGCATTACCGCAAGTCCCACATCCCGCAGTTCCCGGGCTATGAGGAGAAGTATTATTTCAGCCCCGGAGACACCGGATTCCGCGTCTTCGACACGGCGGTGGGGCGCATCGGCATCGGCATATGCTGGGATCAATGGTTTCCGGAGGCCGCGCGGATCATGGCGCTCAAGGGGGCCGAGCTCTTGTTCTATCCGACCGCGATCGGCTCGGAGCCGGCAAAGCCCGCGCTCGATTCGCGTCGCCACTGGCAGCGCTGCATGCAGGGCCATGCGGCGGCAAACCTCGTGCCCGTTATCGCCTCGAACCGCATCGGTGACGAGACCGTCGAGACCGTGCCGGTGAGCTTTTATGGCTCTTCCTTCATCGCCGACCATACCGGGGCGATGGTGGCGGAGGCGGATGATCGGACGGAAAGCGTTCTCGTGCACCACTTCGATCTCGAGGAAACGCGTCGTGCCCGCATCGACTGGGGCGTGTTCCGGGATCGGCGCACGGACCTCTATCGCGGCATTCTCACCCTGGACGGATCGATCGAGGCGGCCGGATCCGGTCGCTGACCGCTATCCCGGACCCTGTGCCAGCAGGCCGAAGAAAAGGCTTACCCCGAGAAGCAGGACGGCGAGCGCCGCGGCGGCCTCGAGGGCTGCGAGCAGCGCGCCCGCCACCACGCTGCCGGGCGCGGCGAGGCGCACGGCGAGACCCTTCGCACCCACCGCGATCGTCGCGATGATGGCGACCGTCGCCGCCGTGCCGAGGGCCATTGCGAAAGCCGCGACGATGCCGAGATAGAACAGCCCCTGCGCCAGCGCGAAGGCGAGCACGATGATCGCACCGGTACAGGGCCTGATGCCGATCGACGCCACGACGCCGACCGCCGAACCAAGCCCTGTCTGTCCAGCGAGGCGCTGCGGGTCGGGCGCGATCGCATGATCGCAGCCCGGGCCGTGGCTATGGCCGAGCGCCGTGCCCGGCCAGCCGAAACGGCGCGCCAGAACGGCCCAGAGCTTCGCGCCCTTGCGCCAGCACAGCCATGCACCGACCGCGATGATGCAGAGGTAGGAGGCGAGTTCGAGTTGCCGCGCCGCACGATCGATGTCGGGCGCGGTCGCGCCGAGCAGCATCGCCAGCAGACCGACGAGTGCGATGGCGACGAGGGCCTGAACCGCCGCCGCCGCGAAGGAGAGGCCGATGCCTTTGCGCAGCGTTTCGCGCGAGGCGAGGAGATAGGAGGAGATCACCGCCTTGCCATGACCAGGCCCGGCCGCGTGCAGCACGCCATAGGCGATGGAAAGGCCGATCAGGGTGAACGCTGCGGTGCCGTCCGTCTTCGCGGCGCGGATCGCCGCCGAGAGGCTCCGGTAAAAGCCGCTCTGCCAGGCAAGGATCGTGGCGCCAAGACCCGTCGCGGGGACCCCGCCCGCGCCGTCCGGCGCCGCGACGCCAAAGGGCGAACCCGACTGTGCGAATGCAGGGATGGCCATCAGGACAATGGCGATCGCGGCGGTGATGACCGCGATCGAGACCACCCGCCGCCGTATCACGGGCAGTTCACCATGATCCGGTTCGCGAACTGCGCACCGATCCCGGGCTGCGCCATCGCGAAGTCGTCGATCTGGAGCTTTTCGGCGAGGGATGGATCGGGATCGCCGGCACTGTGCACGGACAGCGCACAGCCCGCGGGCGCGGCAGTCATGACGACCGGATTGTCCGGCGCCATGCTGAAATCGACGAAATAGGACGGATCGTAGATCGAAATGGTCAGTTGCCGGGTGCCGATCTTCAGCGGTTTCTGGAGTGGCAGGCTGAAGGTCAGGGTGAGCAGATTGTCCTTGAAGTCGAGCCAGTAATCCGTGGGCGGCAGGAGCACCTCGCGTTCGTCGCCGAGTTTGGCGACCGTGAAGTAGTCGTACTCCTGCAGGGACTCGACGTTGATCTTGGCGAGCGGCGCCAGCTCCTCGCGGGAGAAAAACTTGTCACCGTCCTTGTCGAGGCCGGTCGTCGCCATGGATGAGAACATGTCGTCAAAGGTCCAGATCTGGCGGATCGCCACGACGGCCCCGGAGGCGTCGTATTGGATCTCGCTGCGCGCCGTGACCCAGACATGGGGATGCGCCTGCACCGGGAGTGCTGTGACGAGGAGGAGGCCGACGGTCAGGAGCCATCGTCGCATCATGCGGGTTCGATCCTCGATTCAGGCGGTTGATACAGCGGTCATAGGCGCCGGCTTGCGGCAAAAGCGAGGCAGAGCACGGGTTCAGGCTACCCTTGGATAGAGCGAGCGCCAATGGGCGAGCGCGTCGGCATAGGCATCGGCGAGGTTCGTGTCCGGTTCGATGGTTTCGATGCGACGCGGCGGCGTACAGACCGCCTCCGGCGCCTCGCCGGTCGCCGCGAGCCGTCCGAGCCGCGCGGCTCCGAAAGCGCCGCCGGTTTCGCCCTCGGCGAGCCGTGTCAGCGGAAAGCCGAGGACGGTCGCGAGGATCTGCGTCCAGAGGCGTGAGCGGGAGCCACCGCCGATCACATCCGCCGTCTCGATGGTGGTGCCGGCCGCCTTCAGCGCGTCACGGCAATCGGCGAAGGCAAAGGCCACGCCCTCGAGAACGGCCTGAACCAGCATGTCGCGGCTCGTCTCGTGCCCGAGGCACATAAAGGCGCCGCGCACCGTCGCATTGTCGTGGGGCGTCCGCTCGCCGGACAGATAGGGCAGGAAACGGGCGGGGGAGGGCGCCAATGGCCGGTCGCCCAAAGCGCCAAGCAGGTCCGCCTCGCTTGCGCCGAGCACTCCCGACGCCCAGGAGAGGCTCGACGCGGCCGACAGGATCACGCCCATCTGGTGCCATACACCCGGCACCGCATGGCAGAAGGCATGGACAGTGCGCTCGGGGTTCGGCGAGAACCGGTCGGTTGTCGCCCACAGGACGCCGGAGGTTCCGAGCGAGACGAAGGCATCGCCCGGACGGATTGCGCCCAGACCGACCGCGCCGGCGGCGTTGTCGCCGGCACCACCGGCGACAATGGGTCGGCCGCTCATGCCCCAGCGGGCCGCGAGGTCCGACCGCAGGCGGCCTGCCGGGGACGAACCCTCGGCGAGTGCCGGCATCTGCCCCCGCTTCAGACCGGTGGCGTCGAGCGCGGCGTCCGACCATTCGCGGCGCCCGGTGTCGAGCCAGAGTGTGCCCGAGGCGTCCGACATGTCCTCGATCGCCTCGCCGGTGAGAGCAAGCCGGACATACGCCTTCGGCAAAAGCACGAGCGCCGTCCGCGCAAAAATGTCGGGCTCATGGGTCGCCACCCACAAAAGCTTTGGGGCCGTGAAACCCGGCATCGCCTTGTTGCCAGTGACGGCGCGCAGCTGTGGCCAACGCTCTTCCAACAGCCGGCATTCGGCGGCTGAACGACCGTCGTTCCACAGGATGCAGGGGCGCAGCGGCCTGTGATCGGCACCGAGCAGCGTTGCTCCGTGCATCTGCCCCGACAGGCCAATGCCCGTGACGGCGGCGACGCCCGCGGGATTCTCGGTTTTCAGGGCGTCGATCGTCTCGAACACGGCCGTCGTCCAGGCCTCGGGATCCTGTTCGGAAAAGCCCGGCGCCGGGCGCGATACGGCAATCGAGCGCGACGCGGTCGCGAGGATCGTCTGCGTCTCGTCGACGAGAACGCTCTTGATCGCGGATGTACCAATGTCGATGCCGATGAACATGGGCGTTTCCCTGCCTCGTGCCACAGCCTTGCCGGAAGCGCCCTGCGACCGCAAGTCGTCGCGCCGGGTGGGTCGTCGCGGGACGGGGTCGATCCCCCGACACATGCCCTTGTCCGGCCGCAATGGCTTCCCAACATGTGCGGAAGGAGGATGAGACCGTGGACCAATCTGCCGATCAGCAACGCATCGAGCGCGAATTCCTGCCGAAGCTGCGCCGGGTGCTCGCGCAGGTGCCGTTCGCGGAGGACCTGCTTGCGGCCTATTACGCCGTGCTCGACCGGCACACGCCGACGAGCGTGCGGCTGACCCTGATCGGTACGCTGATCTATTTCATCTCGCCCTTCGACGTGGTCCCTGACCTCATCGTCGGGCTCGGCTTCGCGGATGACGCGGCCGTGCTGTTTGCGGCGGTCAGGGCCGTCTCCGGGGCGATCACCGATCGCCATCGCCGGGCGGCGCGGGACTGGATCGCCGTTAACGGCAAGATGGATTGAGGCATCCACAGACAGTTGCCCGTGATTTGATCTCGCCGCCGGACGTGGTACGCGCTATGCAGAGCGTGAATTCACAAGCCGGAGACGGAAATGACCAGCTCCAAGACCGACCCGCGTGTGTTTGCCAAGGACACCGCGCTGGCGACCAACGCCAAGAAGCTCTCGGAGCCGGGTGCCGATGCGCGCGCCATGCGCGACGTGATCCTCGCCAAGCTCACCTATGCCGTCGGCAAGGATCCGATCGTCGCCAGCCATTACGACTGGCTGCGGGCCTTGTCGCTCGCGCTGCGTGACCGGATCGTGGATCGCTGGATGGCGACGACGCGCACGACCTATCGGACGGGCGGCAAGCGGGTCTATTACCTGTCGCTCGAGTTCCTGATCGGGCGCCTGCTGCGCGACGGTCTCGGCAATCTCAGCATTCTCGACACGGCGCGCGAAGCGCTCGCCTCGGTCGGCGTCGACCTCGACGAAATTGCCGAGCTCGAGGCCGATGCGGCGCTCGGCAATGGCGGCCTCGGGCGCCTCGCGGCCTGCTTCATGGAGAGCATGGCGACGGTCGGCATCCCGGCCTATGGCTATGGCATCCGCTACGAGCATGGTCTGTTCAAGCAGATCATCAATGACGGCTGGCAGAACGAGCAGCCCGAGACCTGGCTCGACTTCGGCAATCCGTGGGAGTTTCCGCGGCGCGAAGTCGCCTATGAGATCGGCTTCGGCGGCAGCGTCGAGACGGTCGACGGCTGGGACGGCACGCCCAAGCATGTCTGGCAGCCGGCCGAGAAGGTGCTCGCGGTCGCCTATGACACGCCGATCGTCGGCTGGAAGGGCAACCGGGTCAACACGCTGCGCCTGTGGTCGGCGCGCTCGATGGAGGCGATCAGCCTCGACGCGTTCAACCGGGGCGACCATGTCGGCGCGCAGAACGAGCGCATGCGGGCGGAATCGATCTCGCGCGTGCTCTACCCGGCGGACTCGACGCCCGCCGGTCAGGAACTGCGCTTGCGGCAGGAGTACTTCTTCACCTCGGCCTCCCTGCAGGACCTCGTGCGCCGCCATCTGCAGCAGCATCGCGACATCCGCACCCTGCCGCAGAAGGTCGCGATCCAGCTCAACGACACGCATCCTTCGATCGCGGTCGCGGAACTGATGCGCCTCCTCGTCGACGTCCACAGCATTCCCTGGGCGGAAGCCTGGACAATGACGCGCGAGACGATCGGCTACACCAACCACACGCTTCTGCCCGAGGCGCTCGAGTCCTGGCCCGTGCCGCTGATGGAGCGGATGCTGCCGCGGCACATGCAGATCATTTATGCGATCAACGCCCGCGTCCTCGCGGATGCCCGCCAGGTCGAGGGATCGGATGACGGGCTGATGGCCTCTGTGTCGCTGATCGACGAACATCACGGGCGGCGGGTCCGCATGGGCCACCTCGCCTTTGTCGGGTCGCACAAGATCAACGGTGTCTCGGCGCTGCATTCGGGCCTGATGGAAGAGACCGTGTTCCGTGACCTCGCCCGCGTCTATCCGGGCCGGATCACCAACAAGACGAACGGCATCACGCCGCGGCGCTGGCTGAACGGCGCCAATCCGGGTCTCGCCGCTCTCGTGCGGGAGGCGATCGGCGACGGCTTTCTCGACGACGCCGGCAAGTTGTCGGGGCTCGAACCCTTCGCGATCGACGCAGCCTTCCAGGAACGCTTTGCGCAGGTGAAGCGCGCCAACAAGGTGCGTCTCGCCCGCCTGATCCATGAGCGCACCGGCGTTCGCGTCGATCCGACGGCGATGTTCGACGTCCAGATCAAGCGCATCCACGAGTACAAGCGCCAGCTTCTCAACATCCTCGAGACGATCGCGCTCTATGACGAGATCCGTGCAAGCCCGACCAAGGACTTCACGCCGCGCGTGAAAATCTTTGCCGGCAAATCGGCGGCGAGCTACACGGCGGCGAAGTACATCATCAAGCTGATCAACGACGTCGCGCGTGTCGTGAACGGCGATCCGGCGGTGCGTGGCCTTCTCAAGGTCGTGTTCCTGCCGAACTACAACGTCTCGCTCGCCGAAACGATCATCCCGGCGGCGGATCTGTCCGAACAGATCTCGACGGCCGGCATGGAGGCGTCGGGCACCGGCAACATGAAGTTCGCGCTGAACGGTGCGATGACGATCGGCACGCTCGACGGCGCCAATGTCGAGATCCGCGATCATGTCGGGCCGGAGAACATCTTCATCTTCGGGCTCACGGCGGAAGAGGTCGAGGCGCGGCGCCGCAACGGTCATGATCCGCGTGCGATCATCGCCGGGACGCCGGCTTTGCGCGAGGTGCTCGAGGCGGTCGGCTCCGGCGTGTTCTCGCCGACGGATCCGCATCGCCACAGCGGCACGGTCGAGGCCTTGACCAATTCGGACTGGTTCCTGCTGACGGCCGACTTCGCCTCCTATTCGAAGGCGCAGCGTCAGGTCGACGCGATGTGGAAGTCGACCGCCCAGTGGCGGGAGAAGACGATCCTCAACACCGCCCGGGTCGGCTGGTTCTCCTCCGATCGCACCATCCGCGACTATGCGGACGAGATCTGGAACGTCGAGACGAACCCGGTCTGAGCGACGCCGCGCCACGGTCGACGGCGCGGGCAATGGTGATCGATGCATGACGCGTCGATCACCGTTTCCCCGCGCCGTGCTTTGCGCTAAGAGCCCGGCGATATCCCGGAGTGCTCCATGTCCAAGACCGTGAAGAAAGTCGTGCTCGCCTATTCGGGCGGCCTCGATACCTCGATCATCCTCAAGTGGCTGCAGACGACCTATAAGTGCGAGGTCGTGACGTTCACCGCCGATCTCGGCCAGGGTGAGGAACTCGAGCCGGCGCGCAAGAAGGCGCTGCTGCTGGGGATCAAGGAAGAAAACATCTTCATCGAGGACCTGCGCGAGGAATTCGTCCGCGACTACGTCTTCCCGATGTTCCGCGCCAATGCCCAGTATGAGGGGCTCTACCTCCTCGGCACCTCGATCGCGCGGCCGCTGATCGCCAAGAAGCAGATCGAGATCGCGGAAAAGGTCGGTGCCGACGCGGTCTCGCATGGCGCGACCGGCAAGGGCAATGATCAGGTCCGTTTCGAGCTCGGCTATTACGCACTCAAGCCCGACATCACCATCATCGCGCCATGGCGCGAATGGGACCTGCGCTCCCGCGAGGCGCTGATCCGCTTCGCCGAGGATCACCAGATCCCGATCGCCAAGGACAAGCGCGGCGAAAGCCCGTTCTCGATCGATGCGAACCTGTTGCACTGCTCGTCAGAGGGCAAGGTGCTGGAGGACCCCGCGGTTGAGGTGCCGGATTATGTCTATTCGCGCACCGTCGATCCGGAAAAGGCGCCCGACACGCCGACGGTGATCTCGATCGACTTCGAGAAGGGTGATCCTGTCGCAATCGACGGCGTCGCGATGTCGCCTGCGACGCTGCTCACCAAGCTCAATGAGCTCGGCCGCATCAATGGCATCGGCCGCCTCGACCTCGTCGAGAACCGTTTCGTCGGCATGAAGTCGCGCGGCATGTACGAGACGCCGGGCGGCACGATCCTGCTGCAGGCGCATCGCGGCATCGAGTCGATCACGCTCGATCGCGGCGCGGCGCATCTCAAGGATGAGCTGATGCCGAAATATGCCGAGCTCATCTATAACGGCTTCTGGTTCTCGCCCGAGCGCGAGATGTTGCAGGCGCTGATCGACAAGAGCCAGCAGGCGGTCACCGGCCGCGTCCGGCTGAAGCTCTACAAGGGTTCGGCCTGGGTGATCGGGCGCGAGAGCCCCTATTCGCTCTATGATCAGGACCTCGTCACCTTCGAGGAGGGCGCGGTGGCCTATGATCACCGCGACGCGGCGGGCTTCATCAAGCTCAACGCGCTGCGCCTGCGCACGCTCGGCAATCGGCGCCGCAAGAAGGGTCTCTGAGACCGCCGCGCCGCCTTGCTCCACGTCGGCAAATGTGATCCGTAGGGCGCGCTGACGCAGCCCCACGGATCACGCCATGGCCAAAGCCGGACCGGTTTCTCCCCTCGCCCCCGCCCATTTTCCCGCCATGCCGGCGATTGACGGCGTGCGTTTCGCGACGGCGGAAGCGGGCATCCGCTACAAGAACCGGACCGACGTTCTGCTCGCGATCCTCGATCCGGGCACGACCGTCGCGGGGGTGTTCACCCGTTCGCGCTGCCCGTCAGCCCCGGTCGAATGGTGCCGGGACAAGCTTGCCGGCGGCAGGGCACGCGCGCTCGTCGTCAATTCCGGCAATGCCAATGCCTTCACCGGTCTGAAGGGCCGCGAAGCCGTGTCGCTCACGGCCGCGATCGCCGCAAAGGCCGTCGGCTGCGGACCGGACGAGGTGTTTCTCGCCTCGACGGGCGTCATCGGCGAGCCGCTCGATGCCACGAAGTTCGAGGGCGTTCTCGAGACGCTTGCGGGTCGGGTCGGTGGCGACGCTTTCGAGGCGGCGGCGCGGGCGATCATGACCACCGACACCTTTCCCAAGGGCGCGGTCGCGACCGTCACCATAGACGGTGCGCCGGTGACGATCGGCGGCATCGCCAAGGGTGCCGGCATGATCGCGCCCGACATGGCGACGATGCTCTCCTTCGTCTTCACCGATGCGCCGGTCGCGGCGCCCGTGCTGCAGACGATGCTCTCGCGCGGTGTCGTCGACACGTTCAATGCCGTCACGGTCGATTCCGACACCTCGACCTCGGACACGCTGATGATGTTTGCGACCGGGGCCGCGGCGCGACGCGGCGTTGCGCCGATCACGGATGCCGCCGATCCGCGCGCACGGGCGGTCGCGAGGGCGCTTGGCCGCGTGCTGCTCGATCTCGCCCAGCAGGTCGCCCGCGACGGGGAGGGCGCGCGGAAATTCGTCACGGTCGAGGTGACCGGCGCGGTCTCGAAGCGGTCGGCGCGGCGTGTCGCCATGTCGATCGCGAACTCGCCGCTCGTGAAGACGGCGATCGCCGGCGAGGATGCCAACTGGGGTCGTGTCGTCATGGCGGTCGGCAAGGCGGGTGAGCCCGCCGAGCGCGACCGTCTGTCGATCTGGTTCGGGGGCGTGCGGGTGGCCACCGAGGGCGCGCGCGATCCGGCCTATGACGAGGCGACGACGAGCGCTGCGATGCGCGCGCAGGAGATCCATGTGCGGGTCGATCTCGGCCTCGGCCGCGGCAAGGACCGGGTCTATACCTGCGACCTCACCAAGGAGTATGTCGCGATCAATGGCGACTACCGCTCGTGAGGTTCAGCCGAACGGCCCCTTGAAGATGAAGAAGGCGCCAAGCGCGATGAAGCCGAAGCCGATCAGGTGGTTGATGGTGATCGCTTCCTTCAGATAGACGACCGAGAAGATCATGAAGACGACGAGGGTGATGACCTCCTGCATCGTCTTCAGTTCGGCCGCCGAATAGACCTGATGCCCGATCCGGTTCGCGGGAACCGCGAGGCAGTACTCGATCAAGGCAATGCCCCAGCTCGCGAGGATCGCGATCCAGAGCGGATAGGACGTGAACTTCAGATGCCCATACCAGGCGAGCGTCATGAACAGGTTGGAGGCGATCAGAAGCAGGATCGGTGCGACGGCGGGAGAGGTGAGCATGCGCGTCTCATTGATGGGGACCAGCGGACATCAGCCCCGATTCCCACGCCCCGCGCCAGTCTGCCGACACCCCGACACTCGGGTCAAAAAAAGGGCCAGGGCAGCCGGGAGGAACTGCACCTGGCCATTTCGGGACCTTAGCCGCCTGTTCGGCCCGAATGAGCACGTGTCAGTTTAAACTGACAGCGGTCGAATGATACCGTGTTTTCAAATTGTCCACAGATACTGTGAAATTCGCCGGAAGGGTTGGAGGCCCAGCCAGGATTTGAACCTGGATTTGAAGCCTTGCGGGCTCCCACGTCGCCATTCCGTCACCGGGCCATGCGCAGGACTGTAGCATCGCTTCGATCGGACACAACCGCTGCGCGTCCCTCGGCAAAGCGCCGGAAATACCGTCCTCCGGACTATCTACGCGGGCTGGAGGCTGAACTCCCGTGCGAATATAGCATTATGTTACCGTTTTGTGCTTGGTTGACCACAAAAGCGGCAGGGGATGATCGGCTCGCCGGCAGCGGAGATCTTGCCGAAGGGTTAATGCGGGACAGCGAAAAGGCGAGGGTCGCGCTCGGTCTTGCAGGCACAGGAACGGGAGTTTTCGCGCCCGCAACGGTGCGGAGATTGTTCTGTCGCACCAACGGGGCCATGTTCGCCGTCGATGAAAGCCGGTGCAAAGGACCGGTCTGACACATGAGGAGCGAGCCCGATGTCCGCCGTCCAGCCGATCGAAAAAACTCTCACACCCGCGCCTGTCGACCCCGGGGTGCGGATCGGCCACGTCCATCTCAAGGTTGCCGATCTCGACCGGTCGCTTGCCTTCTATTGCGGCGTGCTGGGCTTTGATCTGATCCAGCGCTACGGGGCGCAGGCGGCCTTCGTCTCGGCCGGTGGCTATCATCACCATATCGGCCTCAACACCTGGGAGAGCCGGGGGGGCAGCCCGCCGCCGCGCGGCACCACGGGGCTCTACCACGTCGCCTTGCTCTACCCGACGCGTGCGGCGCTCGCGGATGCGTTGCGCCGGCTGGCGGCGGCCGGGATCCAGCTCGATGGCGCCAGCGATCACGGCGTCAGCGAGGCGCTGTACCTCACTGATCCCGACGGCAATGGCCTGGAGCTGTACTGGGACCGCCCGGAGGCGGAATGGCCGCGTGACGGGCAGGGCCATCTGCGCATGGTAACCGAGCGGCTCGACCTTCAGGGTCTGCTGCGGGCCTGATCGACGGGCCCGCAGTCATCGAACGAAGACGGATGCGCGGCGCGATCAGCCGCGCAGCTGTCCGACGAAGCGGGCGCCGACGCTGACGAGGGCGGCTGCGAGGCCGGCCTTCACGAGGTCAGCGAGGATGAAGGGCATAACGCCCTTTTCCCAGGCGAGAGCCGCACCGAGGCCGGTCGCACCCGACGAGAGCTGCGCGGCAAAGGCGAGCCAGGCAAAGCCGAGGCCGAAGACAATGACGCTGCCGGCGACCATCGCGCCGAACAGCGTCACCGGATTGCGGTCGGCACCGCGCTCGGCGAGCCAGCCGATGACGAAGGCAGCGATCGGATAGGCGACGAGATAGCCGCCCGTCGGACCGACGAAGTAGAGCGGGCCGGCGGCCGCCGGCGGCGTGCCGGCGAAGACGGGGGCGCCGGCGACACCGGCCGCAAGATACGCGACCATCGCGGCAAAGCCCATGCGCGAGCCATAGGCGGCGGCGATCAGCGGCACCACCAGGGTCTGCAGCGTGACCGGCACGGGCCAGAACGGAACCTGGACCTTGGCCGACAGGGTCATCAGCGCCACGGCGACGCCGATCAACACGACGGCGCGGATCGCCGTCGGCGTGGCTGCGGGGAACAGGGCATTGGCCAGCGACAGGGAGCGCGGCGAGCTCATGGTCAACTCCGGAATTGCGGGCCCGCCAAGCGGGCGACACTTCGTGGTATAGGCGGCACGAGGCGGCGAAACAAGGTCAGCGACGCAGTGTCAGACGCTATCCAGCATGATCGAGAGCCGCCCGCGAGCGGCGTGACGGTGGAACTGGCGCCGGGCGTGCGCCGCCTCATCGCGCCGAATCCGAGCCCCTACACCTTCACCGGCACCTGCAGCTACATTCTCGGCGCGGAGAGCCTCGCCGTGATCGATCCGGGCCCGGACGATCCCGCCCACCGCTCGGCACTGATCGCCGCGATCGGCGGTCGACCCGTCAGTGCCATCCTCGTCACCCACACCCATCGCGATCATTCGCCCGGCGCCCGGCCGCTCGCGGCCGTCACCGGCGCGCCCATATTCGGGGCCGGACCGCACCGGTTCGCCCGACCGCCGCGCGCCGACGAGACCGCCGGCATCGACGCCAGCGCCGACCAGGGGTTTGCGCCCGACCATGTCCTGCGCGATGGCGACCGCGTGGCGGTCGATGGTCTGACGCTGACGGCGATCGAGACGCCGGGACATTGCGCCAACCATCTCGCCTTCGCGCTCGATGCGGGCGGGGTCTTCTCCGGTGACCATGTCATGGCCTGGTCGACCTCGATCGTGGCGCCACCCGATGGCTCGGTCTCGGCCTACATGGCCTCGCTCGACCGGATCGCAGCGCTGTCGCCTGACATTCTGTGGCCCGGCCATGGCGGGCCGGTCCGCGAGCCGCAGCGCTACATCCGCGCGCTCGCCCATCATCGGCGGATGCGCGAGCAGTCGATCCTCGACAGTCTCGTGCGCGGCGCCGAGCGCATCCCCGACATCGTCGCGCAGGTCTATGCCGGGCTCGATCCCCGTCTCGTCAGCGCCGCGTCGCTCAACACGCTGGCGCATCTCGAGGATCTGTGTGCGCGGAGGCTGGTCGCAAGCGAGGGCGATCTTGGTCTGCGCGACCGCTTTCGTCGCCTGTAGAACGAGCGGGAGTCAGCGAATGAGGGCGTTGACGCGAACGGCCTCGAGAAACTCCTTCACCCGGGCGGCGTTCACGCCCTGATCGCCCTTGCCGTAGCGCGACGCCGAGCGCATGTCGACGCGGGTGCGGCCGTCGACCTCCCGCAGCCGGATCGAGACGTCGTCCTCGAAGCCGAGCACGAGCGACTGCGCCACCGCCTCGATGCGGGCTACCGGCTCAGGGCCTGTGCGCCCCGTGCCTTCCTCCGGGCCCTGCGGCATCGGCCGCTGGACCACGATCCGCCAGTTGCGCTCATCGGCGAGGCGCAGGATGAGCGTGAAGGTCTCGTCCGGCGGCAGTTCGAGCAGAAGCGGCTGGATTTCCGGATAGCCGGCCTTCTGGATCGCCGCGAAGGACGGATCATAATCGATCGCGTTGGTGCCAAGCCCTCGCTCGCTGCCGGCGACGGCGAAGGTCGGCGGATCGGTGAGGTCGGTGGTGATGTCGTTGATCAGAGGCGTGCCGATGCCCAGAAGCGTGAAGGCCGTCGGCGGCGCGGCGATCAAGAGTGCGATCAACAGGCCGCTGAGCGCCCGGCCTGCTCCGGGATGCCCCTTGCGCCAGATCTGAACGAAGGCGATCAGCGCCATGACGATCGCAAGAAGAGCGACGGCGAGCGAGGCGCCGAGTGCGGCCAGTCCGTAGACGGTCTCGACCCATTTGAGCCGGAGCAGGGCGACCGAGATCAGCGTCGCCATGAGCGCGAAGGAGGCGATCGTCCGGGCTGCGCGGGCGGACCAGATCGGCTGTTCGGTGACGAGGCGCCGCATCGCTCAGCCGATCCGCTCGATCAGGGGTGGCAGGGACATGATGTCGTCGATCACATGGTCGGCATGGGGCGCGAGCATCGCCGCATCGGCATGGCCGGACAGAACGCCGATGCCGATCGAGCCGGCGGCACGTGCCGCGTGCAGGTCGTGCAGCGAATCGCCCACCAGCGCCATGTCGGTCGGATCGATGCCGAGCATGTCGGCGATGGCATGGAGCGGATCGGGGGCAGGCTTGCGGCCATGACCGGAATCATAACCGACGATCACGTCGAGCATCTCGGCGAGGCCCAGCTTCTCGCACTGGCCGCGGGCGCCACGTTCCGAGTCGTTCGTCAGCACGCCAACTCGAAAGCCCGCCTGCTTCAGCCCGACGAGCACGGCGCGCGGGTCGCCGATCGGCGCGACGTCGCGGAGGCTGTAGGTGATGCAGAGCTGATCGAGTTCCGCGACGAAGGCGTCATCCGGGATCCGCTCCAGCGGCTTTGCCCAAAGGCCGGCATAGTCGCCGGTCGAGCCGGCGACGAGCGGGGAGTGCGGCCTGATGCGGCGACGCGGCAGGTCGTAATCGATGGCCTCGGCGAGCCGCGCCATCTGTGCCTCGTCGCGGGCGAGCGCCTGCATTGCATGGAAGATGGCCGCGCCCCAGGTCTTGTCGAAGTCGACGAGGGTTCCGTCCTTGTCAAAGAGAATGGCGCGCAATGGCATGAGGTGAACCGGTAAAACTGGGTGGCGAAGCCTACATCCGACAGCGCGACGATGCCACCGCTCAACCGGTTTTCCGCGCTAGACGGCGAAGATATCCTCGACTGTCCGCCGCATGACGGCGGCGTCGACGTCGACGCCCGTCCAGTACTTGATTCCGATCACGCCCTGGTTGACGAGCATGCCCAGCCCGTCGATGACGCGGCATCCGCGCGCCTCGGCGTCGCGCACGAGCCGTGTCCGCGGCGGGTTCGGGATGATGTCGGCAACGACCATGGTCGACCGCAGACTGTCCGGATCGAGCCGGAGCGCCGCCTCGACATCGGGAAAGAGCCCGATCGAGGTCGCGTTGACGACGATCGCGGTGTCGGGCGGCAGCGAATAGACGCTGTCCCAGACGACGAGTTCGGCCCTTGCGGGTGTCCGCGCGTTCAGGAGATCGACGAGGCCCTGTCCGCGAACCGGATCGCGGTTGACGATGGTGATGCGGGCGAGACCTGCCAGCGCCATCTCGACCGCGCAGGCGCGCGCCGCGCCACCGGCGCCGAACATCACAGCCGCGCCGCCCCTCGGATCGACGACCGCGCTCAGGGATTGCAGGAAGCCCTTGCCGTCTGTGTTCTCGCCGATGTAGCGGCCGTCGTGGCGGACCACGCAGTTCACGGCGCCGATGACGGAGGCAGAGCCGCCCAGGCCGTCAAGGTGCTGGATGACCGCGACCTTGTGCGGGAGCGAGCAGTTGAAGCCGGCCCATTTCATGGCGCGGGCACCGAGCACCGCATGGCCGAGATCCGCTGGCGCAACCTCGCAATTGAGGTAGCGCCAATCGAGATTGTGGTGGCGATAGGCGGCCTCGACCATGGCGACCGTCGGGTTCTCGGCGGCTGGCATCGCGAAGGAGCCCGTGATCTCGCTCAGGAAATTCCGCGCCATGTCGCCCCTCCCGGTTGTCCCGACCCGTCGCGCGTCCCTGGCGCTTCGGCGGTCTAGTCCTTGATGATCGGCGCGGGCCGGAAACCCCAGCCCGTAGCGAGCGCCCGGCATTGGGCGACGTCGACGACGCCGGCCGAAGTCGAAATCTCGCGCATGGATGCGGCGGCGCAGGCGTGGCCGAGCCTGAGCGCGTCCTCGATCGATCGTCCCTCGTGCCAGTCATAGAGGAAGCCGGCGGCGAAGGCGTCGCCCGCCCCGTTGACGCCGGCGATCTTGTCAGCCGGCATGGCGACCGACCCCACACTGAAGATCTGCCCGTCCCGCGTCGCCGCGACCGCGCCCTCCGGAAAATGGGCGACCGCGACGCTCGCCGCGCCGAGGCCGAGCGCTGCCCGCAAAGCCTCCGCAACCCGCGGGTAGAGCGTGCGGGTGCCGTCTCGCGTCGCGATGTCGGCAACGGCGCCGATCTCGTAGTCGTTGACGATGAGGAGATCGAGATGGGGGAGGCAGGAGCGCCCGAAGGCGCGGATCCGGTCGGCGGATGTCGAGACCATCTCGAGATTGGTCGTGAGGCCTGCGGAGCGCGCGGCCTTGAGGACCGTCGCCCAGCCGGTCGAGTCCGCGCCCCAGGGGCTGTCCATCCGCTTGTGCGCGCCGGGCAGGCCCAGATGCAGGATCCGCGCGGTCGACGTCGAGAAGTCGAAATCATCCGGGCACAGCTTCTCGGCGATGCCCGGAAAATAGAGATGGGTGCGCTTGCCACTTTCGAGCGCATTGAAGCAGTCGCTGAACGGCGTCGTCTCACCGGGAACAAGCCGCAGATGCGTGCGATCGATGCCCATCCGGTCGCATTCGGCGATGAGGAAACGGCCGTCATCGTCATCACCGAGAATACCCATGGTCTCGACCGGAAAGGTCGGGTCGAGACGCTTGATATCCATCGCCATGTTGCAGCCGGATCCACCACCCTGGCGGTCGAGCTCGGTGATGTAGTTCATCGTGTCTTCGGCCGGCCAGCGGAGCAGGGACTTGTTGTTGTCCATGACCCAGGAGCCGGCCGTCAGGATGCCGCGCCGTTCCGCCATCGTCGTTCTCAGCCGGCCTTCAGGACGTCTTCGGTGATGAGGTTGTCGTCCGCGATCGACCGCGCGGGGGTGATGCCGGCCTTGCGCAGGGCATCGTGGTAGGAGGCGACGGCATCGGACGGCGTCATGTCGCCATCCGCGACGGCGCGCATGTGGCGGACCATGTCGAGCGGCGATTCCGCGAGGTTGATCTTGCGGCCGAACAGAGCGACACGCGCGCCATACTTCTCGGCCTGGAAGATCAGCTCGAAGCAGTCGCGCGTCGTCCCGGCGCCGCCGCCGAGAACGCCGACCACGAGGCTCGGATCAAAGCTCGCGAGTTCGTCGAGCGCGCGCGGTCCGTTGAACACGATCTTCAGGAATTTGGGCCGCTCGGCTTCCGTCAGGCCGGCGAGGCAGCGGATGATCGCGTCGTTGACATAGCGCGGCATGTCTTCCGCCGAGATGTCGCAGGCATTCGGATTGAACACCTCGAGGAAGTAGTTGAAGCGATAGGTCTCGGCCTCGGCGCGGAAATCGGCGAACGCCTCCATCGATTCCAGATCGCTGTCGAGATCGTTGTTGAAGGTGATCGAATAGAGACCGAGGTCGGTCAGATGGGCGGCCGTGCGCAGCAGCGACGCCGAGCGGAAGGCGCGCGAGGGCTTGTGGTGATAGGTCGCCCCGCGATGCCGCCAGACATCGGTCGTGTCATTCGCGCGGATCGCGAACTTGATGTTCGAGCGCCCGACGAGGCCACGCTTGTGCAGCTGCTCGAGGTTCGACGCGGAGGTCAGCATGATGTCGACGATGTCCTGGCGGACGATCGCCTCGATCGAGTCGAGGAATTCAGGGCGCGTCCGCAAGCGCGGCGTCGAGCCGTCCGGCAGGCGGATCGGGCCATGCGCATGCAGGCCAGGGCCCATATCAGGGTCCTTGGCATCCGCGATGATGAAATCCTTCCGGCGGTACTCGCCGGCCCTGATCCGCGCGAGCTTCTCTTCCAATCGCAGCATGTCGACACCCTTCATTGGCCCGCCGATCCAGCGGACGGACCCTGTTCCCTTCGATTTTCCCGGCACGGCGACGGCGCCGGATGGACCGCGCCGTCGACGGCTCAGGCGAGACCGGGCCGCGTCAGGCGGCTGCCACCATGTCGGGTGGCGGCTCCTTGGCACCGGTCATGAACGCCACCGCGTCGGACATCGTGTAGTCCTTCGGATTGATCGTGCATAGCCGTCGACCGAGGCGGTGGATGTGGATCCGATCCGCGACCTCGAAGACATGGGGCATGTTGTGCGAGATCAGCACGATCGGCAGGCCGCGACGCTTCACGTCCTGGATCAGTTCGAGCACGCGCCGCGATTCCTTCACGCCCAGCGCCGCGGTCGGTTCGTCCATGATGACGACCTTGGAGCCGAACGCCGCCGCGCGCGCAACCGCCACACCCTGGCGCTGACCGCCCGACAGGGTCTCGACTGCCTGGCTGATGTTTTGGATCGTCATCAAGCCGAGCTCAGTGAGCTTTTCGCGGGCGCGCTTTTCCATCGCGCCTCGGTCGAGCATCCGGAACAGGCTGCCCAGCGCTCCCGGTTTGCGGATCTCGCGGCCGAGAAACATGTTGTCGGTGATCGAGAGGGCCGGCGACAGGGCGAGGTTCTGGTAGACGGTCTCGATGCCGGCTTCGCGCGCCTCCATCGGCGACTTGAAGTGCAGCACCTTGCCGTCGAGCTTGATCTCGCCCTCGTCCGGCTGCACGGCGCCGCAGATCGCCTTGATGAGGGTCGACTTGCCGGCGCCATTGTCGCCGATGACGGCGAGGACCTCGCCGTTATACAGGTCGAAATCGGCGTGATCGAGGGCGGTGACGCGGCCATAGCGCTTCACGAGGCCGCGGGCGGTGAGGATGGGTTGGCGCGACATCAGCTAGACACCTTTCTGATCCACTGATCGATCGATACCGCGATGATGATGAGCATGCCGATGAGCAGGTAGGTCCACTGCGGATCGGTTCCAAGCAGCCGCAGGCCGAGGGAGAAGATCCCGACGATGATGCCGCCGAAGATCATGCCGAGGATCGAGCCGCGACCGCCGAAGAGCGAAATGCCTCCGATCACCACGGCGGTGATCGACTCGATGTTGGCGAACTCGCCGGATGTCGGGGAAACGGACCCGATGCGCCCGATCAGCACCCAGCCGGCGATGCCGCAGATCAGGCCGGAGATGGTGTAGACGGCGACCAGCATCTTGGTGACCGGCACGCCGGCGAGTTCCGCCGCATCAGGGTCATCGCCGACGGCATAAAGCCTTCGGCCCCAGGCGGTATAGTTCAGGACGTACCAGAGGAAGGCCACGAGGACGACCATGAAGATGACGCCCAGCGTGAAGACCGCGCCGCCGAGCTTGATCTGCAGGCCGAAAAGCTGAAGCAGCGGGGCCTGCGCCTCGATGTCCTGACCGCGGATCGTCTCGTTGGCGGAGTAGATGTATTTGATGGCGTTGTAGATCTGCCAGGTGCCCAGCGTCACGATGAAGGGCGGCAACTTGAAGTACGCTACGAGCACGCCGTTGATGAAGCCGCACAGGGCGCCGCAGAGCAGACCGCAGATGATCGACAGCTCGACCGGGAGCCCGTAGCGGAAGGTGAACTGCCCCATCACGACGGCGGACAGGACCATGATGGCGCCGACCGACAGGTCGATGCCCTTCGTCAGGATCACGAGGGTCTGGGCCGCGCCGACAATGCCGACGATCGCGACCTGCTGAAGAATGAGCGTCAGCGTGAAGGTGTTGAAGAACTTCGCATTCGCCCGCAATCCCATCGCGATCGGGATGAGATCGACGAGAATGCCGAAGGTCATGAGCGAGAGCACCAGAATGATCAGCGGTGCGGCGGCATTGTTGGCGTGCAGGAAGTGACGCAGCTTTTCGATCGGACTGCGCTGGGTCTCGAAACTCGCAACCGATGTATCGCTCTTGTCGAGAACTTTCTCGAATTCCTGTTTTGCCGCCATCCCTGTTCTCCGCCCCTGGCCGCTCGTCACGGTCATCTCGTCTGTTGGGGAGGGGGACCCGGTGGATCACCCTCCCTGTTTTTTGTCAGTGATGGTCCATCAGCTGAACCGGGGGATCAACCCCAGCACTTATCCAGACCTTCCTTGGTGGTGATCGAGGGGACGCCGTCGACCGGGTTGTCGGTGATCAGCGCGACGCCGGTGTCGAAGAACTTCTTGCCTTCGGTGACCTTCGGCTTCTCACCGGTGTCGGCGAACTTCTTGATCGCCTCGACGCCCATCGACGCCATCAGCAGCGGGTACTGCTGCGAGGTGCCGCCGATGACGCCTTCCGCGACGTTCTTCACGCCCGGGCAGCCGCCGTCGACCGACATGATCAGGACCTGCTTCTCCTTGCCGACCGCCTTGAGCGCCTCATAGGCGCCAGCCGCTGCCGGCTCGTTGATCGTGTGGATCACGTTGATGTCCGGATTGATCTGGAGAAGGTTCTCCATGGCCTTGCGGCCGCCTTCCGGATTGCCGTTGGTGTAGTCGTGACCCACGATGCGCGGATCCTTCTCGTCACCGATCACGTTCGGATCGACGAGATCGATGCCGAAGCCGGCCATGAAGCCCTGGTTGCGCAGGACGTCGACGGTAACCTGCTTGGCGTTGATGTTCAGGAAGCCGATCTTGGCGTCCTTGGCGGCATCGCCGAGCTTGGCCTTGGCATAGGAACCGATCAGGAAGCCGGCCTGGAAGTTGTCGGTCGCCATCGTGACGTCGGCGGCTTCAATCGGATCGAGGGGGGTGTCGAGGGCGATCACGAGGATGCCCGCGTCGCGCGCCTTCTGGATGGTCGGAACGATCGCCTTCGTGTCGGACGGCGTGATCAGAATGCCCTTCACGCCATCGGCGATGCAGGTTTCGATCGCGGCGACCTGGCCTTCGTTGTCACCGTCGTCCTTGCCGGCATAGGCCTTGAGATCGACGCCGAGCTCGGCGGCCTTGGCCGTCGCGCCTTCCTTCATCTTCACGAAGAAGGGGTTGGTGTCGGTCTTGGTGATCAGGCAGGCGCCGATGCCCGCTGCATTGGCGGACCCGGCGGCGAACACGGCGAAAGTGCTCGCCAGGAGCAGCTTCTTCAACATGGCAGTTTCCTCGCTGGTCTTGATTGATCTCGCCGGCGGTCGACCAGACCACCACCAGCGTGTCCCGGCTCATCCGGGCATTTCCGTGCGCGGTGAACGCAGCGGATTGGGCCTTCAAGGAGCGCGAGCATTCTCTGCTCCTCGAATGGGGGAAAGGGAGTCCGGCCGCGTGAGCACCTGAGGGCGCGGCGCGAAATGGATGAAGAGGGGCAGGCTCGCCGCCCCGACGGCACCGGCGACGGAACCGAAGGACCCGATGCGCAGGGCCGGGGGCTCGCGCGCTTCAGGCGCTGCGCGCTCGAGGCTACCCCGCAGGCTTTCAACCAGCCGCGACAGGAGGTCGGGCCCGAGATCGCCGTCGATGACGACGGAGGGAACGTCGAGGAAAGCCGATGCCGTCATGATCGGATCGACGAGCGCATCCACGCAGTCGGCCAGCCACTCGTCCACCGCTTGGGGGTGGCGTGCCATTGCCGCCTGCAGATCGTCAAGCCCGTCGGCCTTGGCGCCGTGGTGGCGCAGATGGCGCAGCAGCGAGGACACGGAGGCGCGCGACAGCAGAATGTCGCGACGGCTATCGACCGGAAGAGCGGAAGCAAGCCTCGAGGGTTCGACCGGGATCATCGCGACGTCGCCCGCATTGGCGCGGGGGCCACGCCGGTAGTCACCGTCGAGCACCATGCCGCCGCCGATCGCGGGACCGATGAAGAAATAGACGAAGTCGATCCCGTCACGGCCGTGACCGTGAAAGAGCTCGCCGATCGCGGCGGCCGTCCCGTCATTCTCCTCGTGAACGTCGAGATTGACGCGATCGGCGAGCGCGCCGGCGAAATCGAACGTGTCCCATGCGCGCAGATTGGAGTTCTTCAGATCGAGCTTGCCGAGCCAGGCGCCGAGGTTGAAGGGCCGACCGATGCCGACGCCGGCAACACGTCCGGGGGTCTCCCCATCGGCGACCGCGACCAGCGCCTCGATGTCGGTCTGAACAATATCGAGCGCTTTTTCAGGGACGGGCAGGGGACCCTCACGGTCCTTGATCGCGACGATCCGTCCGCCGAGATCGACGAGAGCCGTTTCGATACGGTTGCGGTCGAGGCGCACGCCGATGCCGTAGGCGCCGTTCGACTGCAGGCGCAGGATCGTCGCCGGCTGTCCGCGCTGGCCTTCATAGCGCTTGCCGACAACATGGATCAGACCCAGCGCCATGAGCTCGGAGACGATCTCGCCGACGGCGGTGTTGGTCAGCGCGGCGGCACGCGCGAGATCGGCCTTGGATGCTTCGCCAAGCTGCCGAAGGCGCTGCAGCACGATCCGGTGGTGATACCGCCTGATCTGCGCAGACGTCAGCCCGTGCCCAGTGCTGGGTTGGGTTGCCATCCTGACCGCGTTTCCTCAGTGCGATCGATTAATTCGACCGCATTATTAATTTATTGGCGCGGATTAAATCTCAGGTGCCGCCGCAAGTCAAGCCTGCTGTGATGACCGCGGCCAGATCGCCCGCATGCCCTTGGGCCTTCAGCGGTCGCAAGATGAATATCATGGGATCAGGCGGGCGCCGGCGCAAGCGGACAATCCGCGAGGCGCCGGCGTGGGTGCTGTTTGCTGGCGCGAGCGCCCAAGGTCGGATCAGCTGATCTTCACCATCACATGGCGGACGACGGTGTAGTCCTCGAGCGCATACATCGACATGTCCTTGCCATAGCCCGACGACTTGACGCCGCCGTGTGGCATCTCGTTCGTCAGCATGAAATGGCAGTTCACCCATGAGCAGCCGTACTGCAACCGCGCGGCGGTGCCCATGGCGCGGGTGACGTCACGCGACCAGACCGAGGAGGCGAGGCCGTAATCGCTGTCGTTCGCCCAGGCGACGGCCTGATCGACGTCGGTGAAACGCGTCACCGACACGACCGGTCCGAACACCTCCCGGCGGACGATCTCGTCATTCTGCTCGGCGCCCGCGACGACGGTCGGCTCATAGAAGAAGCCCTTGCCGTCGGGCTGGCGGCCACCGGTCGCGATCGAGACATGCTTCATCTCGCTCGCCCGCTCTACGAAAGAGGCGACGCGGGCGCGCTGGCGGGCCGAAATCAGCGGACCGATGTCGTTGTCGTCATCGTTCGGCTGGTTGAAACGCAGGCCCTTCACGGCGCTCGCCAGATCGGCGACGAGATTGTCGTAGACCTTGGCGCCGGCATAGATGCGGCAGGCGGCGGTGCAGTCCTGCCCGGCATTGTAGTAGCCGAAGATCTTGATGCCCTCGACGACCGCGTCGATGTCGGCATCGTCGAACACGATCACGGGTGCTTTGCCGCCGAGTTCGAGATGGGTGCGCTTCACCGTCTTCGAGGCGGCCTGCAGCACCTTCTTGCCGGTCGCGACGTCGCCAGTGAGCGACACCATCGACACCTTTGGATGATTGATCAGCGCGTTGCCGACGCTCTCGCCGCGGCCGACCACGACGTTGACGACCCCCTCGGGGAAGATGTCGGCGATGAGGCGCGCAAGCTTCAGCGTCGTCAGCGGCGTCTGCTCGGACGGCTTGATGACGATGGTGTTGCCGCCGGCAAGCGCGGGCGCGAGCTTCCACGCGGCCATCATCAGCGGGTAGTTCCAGGGCGCGATCGAGGCGACGACGCCGACCGGATCGCGGCGGATCATCGAGGTGAAGCCCGGGATGTACTCGCCCGCGACGGCGCCGTGCATGTTGCGGACGGCGCCGGCGAAGTAGCGGTAGCAGTCGACGATCGCCGGCATCTCGTCCTGGAGAACGCGCAGGCGCGGCTTGCCGCAGTTCAGGGCTTCGAGCGTCGCAAAACTCTCCGCCTCGCGCTCGATGGCGTCGGCGAGCTTGAGCAGGAGGTTCGAGCGCTCCGCCGGCGTCGTGCGCGACCAGGAGGTGAAGGCCGCCTCGGCGGCATTGACCGCGGCGCCGACCTGATCGACCGAGGCCTCCGGCAGCTCGACGATCGTCGCCTCGGTCTTCGGGTTCAGGACGTTTTCGGCCGTCTCCGTGCCCGCGACGAAGCGGGAGCCGATGAGCATTTCCGTTTCCAGCATGGCTGTCTCCTTGGTTTCCGGTCTTGCGGGGCCCTTTCCCGGCCCGTCATTTGCCGCCGCCGGCGATTTGCTCGCCGTCGCGCGTGAGGTAGTAGGCAATCAGGATCGGCACTAGCGTCACCACGATCACGAAAACCGCGACGACGTTGGTGACCGGGCGCTGGCGCGGGCGCACAAGCTCGGACAGCATCCAGATCGGGAGGGTCGATTGCTGCCCGGCCGTGAAGGTCGTGACGATGACCTCGTCGAAGGACAGGGCAAAGGCCAGCATGCCGCCGGCGAGCAGGGCCGTGCCGATGTTCGGCAGGATGATGTAGCGGAAGGTCTGGAAGCCGTCCGCCCCGAGATCCATCGAGGCCTCGAACAGGGAGGGTGACAGACGGCGGAAGCGGGCCACCGCATTGTTGTAGACGACGACGATGCAGAAGGTCGCATGCCCGAGCACGATCGTCCAGAACGAGAAGGGGATGTCCATCAGGTTGAAGGCCGAGCGCAGCGAGATGCCGGTGATGATGCCCGGCAGCGCGATCGGCAGGATGAGGAGCAGCGACACCGCCTCCCGGCCGAAGAATTTCGTGCGGGCGAGCGCCGCGGCCGCGAGCGTGCCGAGCACCAGCGCCATGGCGGTCGCGAGCGTCGCGACCTTCAGCGACAGGAACAGCGCATCCCAAATGTCCTGCCGCTCCCAGGCGACCGCGAACCATTTGGTCGTCAGTCCGGGAGGCGGGAAGGCATAGCTCTTCTCCTCCGTCGTGAAGGCGTAGAGCACGATGAAGGCAAGCGGCAGGTGGATGAACAGAAGGCCAGCACCGGCGGCAACCTTCAGCCCAAGCGAGGCGCGGGCGCGGTCAGAGCGCATCGAAGGCTCCCTTCCGCTTGGCGACCCACAGGAAGACGCCCATGATCACGATCGGCACAACCGAGAAGGCAGCGGCGAGCGGGATGTTCCCGGCCGTGCCCTGCTGCGTGTAGACGACCTGTCCGAGGATCAGCGGCGACGGACCCACGATCTGCGGGACGATGTAGTCGCCCAGCGTCAGCGAGAAGGTGAAGATCGAGCCCGCGACCACGCCCGGCATCGCGAGCGGCAGGATCACGGTGCGGAATGTCTCGCCGGGATTGGCCCCGAGATCGCCGGCCGCCTCGATGAGGGAGGACGGCACCCGCTCCAGCGCCGCCTGGATCGGCAGGACCATGAAGGGGATCCACAAATAGAGGAAGACCAGCACGGTGCCGATATAGGAGACTGAGAGCGAGGGGCCGCCGATGATCGGAATGGCGAGGATCGCATCGAGGAGCGGTGTCGCGCCGATCGCCTCCATGCCCCAGCCGATGGCGCCCTCCTTGGCGAGCAGCAGCTTCCAGGCATAGACCTTGACGAGATAGCTCGACCAGAGCGGCATCATGATCGCGAGGTAGAAGAAAGCCTTGGTGCGCCCCCGTGCATAGCGCGCGGCGTAATAGGCGATCGGAAAGGCGATCACGGCAGCGAGCAGCGTCACCAGCGTCGCGATCGCGAGCGTGCGCAGGATGATGTCGAGGTTCGCCGGATGGAGAAGTTGCGCATAGGTCGCGAGCGTCGGCTCGTGAACGATGGTTCCGGAAAACTCGTCGATCGAGAAGAAGCTCTGCGCCAGCAGCGCGAACAGCGCACCGAGATAGACGATCCCCAGCCACAGTAGCGGCGGGATCAGGAGGAGCAGCAGGAACAGCCAGCGTCGTGCCACGAGCACGTCGGAAATCGACCGGAGCAGGCCGTCGCGCGGGGCCGGGATGGCGGCAAGGCTCATCGGCCCTCCTCCATCGGATGGAGCGAGGCCGCATCGAAGGTGAGCGTCACCGGCGCGCCTGCCGGCGGCACTGGCGCGGTCGCGGGAACGGAGGCGACGAGCCGGCCTGCGGCCGTCGCCACCTCGACGCGGCGGATCGCGCCCTGGTAGAGCGCATGGGTCACCTGACCCTCGAGGCGCGCGGCTCCGGCGGCAGCCGCGTCTGCGCCGATCGCGATCTTTTCGGGCCGCAGGCTCGCGAGCCGCGCCGGCAGGCCGAGCGCCGAGAGCGCCGAGGGTTCCAGAATATTCGATCCGCCGACGAAATCCGCGACAAAGCGCGTCGCGGGGCGCTCGTAAATGTCTTCCGGCGTGCCGACCTGCTGAATGCGGCCATTGTTGAAGACGGCGACGCGGTCGGCCATCGACAGGGCCTCGCCCTGATCATGCGTCACGAAGACGAAGGTAAGGCCCAGTGTGCGCTGCAGGTCCTTCAGCTCACCCTGCATCTCCTCGCGCAGCTTCAGGTCGAGAGCACCCAGCGGCTCGTCGAGGAGCAGGACCTTCGGCCTCAGCACCAGAGCGCGCGCGAGAGCGACGCGCTGGCGCTGGCCGCCGGACAATTCGCCAGGCTTGCGCCCTTCGAGACCGGCGAGGCGAACCATGGCGAGCGCCTCGCGCCCGGCAGCCTCGCGCTCGCCTCGGGCGATCTTGCGGATCATCAGGCCGTAACACACGTTTTCCAGCACGTTCATGTGCGGAAACAGGGCATAGTCCTGAAAGACCGTGTTCACGGGGCGGCGATAGGCCGGCACGCCCTCCATGGTCTCGCCAAAAATCTCGATATGGCCGCCGGTCGGCTGCTCGAAACCGGCGATCAGCCGAAGGCAGGTGGTCTTGCCGGATCCGGAGGGGCCGAGCATGGCGAAGAATTCGCCGGGTGCGATGGCGAGATCGACGCCGTCAACGGCTTTGACCGTTCCGAAATGGCGCTCCACGGACCGGAAGATCACGGCCGGGGTCTGGTTTGTCTCGGTCATTCGGGTCGTCCGGTTGTCGGAACGCGGGCATGCGGTGCCCCGGGCGGTGCGTGGATCGCGTGAAGCGTGGCAGCGGTCGGGGCGCGTCGATGGCCGTGCGGCGGAGCGGCGAGCCGTCAGCGGCCGCGACAGCCGTGCCTGCACTGATGCCGTCGCCGGGTGGAGATCGCGCGGCGGCGGGAGAAGGGATCCGCCATGCGGCGGATGAGCCCTGCGCCCGAAGGCGCAGGGCGAGGCTGGCCTCAGCGGCCGCCGAGCATCGCGATGTAGTCCGTCACCCAGCGGTGATAGGGCACGCAGCCCTCGGCCTGCGTCGAGCACTTCGAGACAGGCGTGCGCCAGAAGTGGATCTTCTCGAAGGACCCGATGCCGTTCGTCTCGCAGCCCTGATCGGTGAGGAGCGGATTGCCCTTGCAGGCAGCCGTGACGGCGGGAACCGAACCGAACCAGGCGGCGAGGTCACCCTGCAGCTTCGGGTTGATCGAGTGCTCGAGCCACATATAGGCGCAGTTGGGATGCGGCGCTTCGGCGTGCATCATGGTGGTGTCGGCCCAGCCGGTGGCGCCCTCCGCCGGAATCGTGGAGGCGATCGGCTGCTTCTGGCTCTGCAGCAAGTTGACCTGGAACGGCCAGGAACCCGAGGCGACGACGCCTTCATTGGTGAAGTCGTCGATCTGCTTCATGGCATCATGCCAGTAGCGCTGAACGATGCCGCGCTGCTGACGGAGCAGGTCGAGCGCCGCCTTGTACTGCGTCTCGTTGAGCTCGTAGGGATCCTTGATGCCGAGTTCGGGCTTATGGGTCATCAGGTAGAGCGCGGCGTCGGCGATGTGGATCGGGCCGTCAAAGGCCTGCACCCGTCCCTTGTTCGACTTGCCGTCGGGGAAGGTCTGCTCCTCGAACACGACGTTCCAGGACTTCGGCGCCTCCTTGAACACCTCGGTGTTGTACATCAGCACGTTCGCGCCCCACTGATAGGGGACGCCATAATGCTTTCCGTTGACCGTATGCCACGGCGCAGACTGGAGACGCGGGTCGACCGTGTTCCAGCTCGGAATGAGGCTGGTGTTGATCTCCTGGACACGCTTGCCGGCGATCAGGCGCAACGATGCGTCGCCCGAGGCCGTGACGAGGTCGAAGCCGCCCTCGTTCATCAGCGCGACCATTTCGTCGGAGGTGCCGGCGGTCTTTACATTGACCTTGCAGCCGGTCTTCTTCTCGAAATCGGTGACCCAGTCGAAATTCTTGTCGGTATCGCCACGTTCGATATAGCCAGGCCAGGCGACGATATCGACCTGACCTTCGCCGGCGCCGATGGCCGTCATCTGACCGAAGGCCGGGGCCGCGAAGATCGCGGCGCCGGCGGCCGCAGCCAGCATCACTCGTGTTGTGCGCATGTCGGAACCTCCCTGTTCCCTCCCTGCAACGAGACAAACGGGCCCGGGGGCCCGTGCTCGCCGCTTGGGGTGAGGATGCGCGGGAAACGTCGATGGCGCCACAACAAACGGGAGAAGTGAGGAATCGGAAAAATCGATCGCAGAGTAAGTCGATCGAGTTATCCGGTTATGCGGCGGCGACGGACTTGAGGAAGTGGTCAATCTGCTGACGGATGACGGAGGAGCGCTCGATCATCGCGCGCGACGCGTGAAGGACGCTGTCGGCGGACTGGCTGGTCTCCGTGACCGCCGTGCCGATGCGCTCGACACTGACTGCAACGTTGCTCGTTCCGGCGGAGGCCGCGCGTGTGTTGCGGCTGATCTCGGCGGTGGCGCCGCCTTGTTCCGTGACGGCTGCGGCGATCGACGAGACGAAGGAATTCACTTCCGTCACCGTCTGGGCGATCCGGCGGATCGATCCCGCAGCGGTCTTCGTCGAGGTCTGGATCCCGGCGATCTGTGCCGAGATGTCCTCGGTCGCCTTTGCCGTCTGGGTGGCGAGTGTCTTGACCTCCTGGGCCACGATCGCAAAGCCCTTGCCGGCCTCGCCGGCGCGTGCCGCTTCGATCGTTGCGTTCAAAGCGAGGAGATTGGTCTGTTCGGCGATGCCCTGGATGAGTGCCACGACCTGCCCGATCTTCTGGGCGGCGCCTGCAAGGGCCGTGACATCTTCGTCAGTCTGTGACGCCAGCCGCGAGGCCTCGGCGACGATCGTGGCCGACCGTCCGGCCTGCGAACTGACCTCGTTGACCGATTGGGCGAGGCCGTCGGTCGCGTTCGCGACATCCTTGACGCTGTCCGCGGTCTCGGCAGAACTCGTTTGTGCTAGCCGGGTTTCTTGATCCGCGCTGGCGATGATCCTTTTCAAGTCCGCTGCCGTCGCGTCGAGTGTCGTGGCGTTTGCATCGATTTCGGCGAGGGCTGCGGCGATCCCTTCGCGGAAGCGGGAGACCTCGCGGTCGATCATCGTCTGGCGCGCGAGGCGGGCCTCGGACTGCTGGCTGCTTGCGGCTTCCAGATCGCGACGCGCCTTGGCATTGGCGAGGAACACCTCCACCGAGCGGGACATCGCCCCAAGTTCGTCCTTGCGATTGGTGTCAGCGACGACGACCGACAGATCGCCTTCCGCGAGCCGCACCATGGTGGACTGGAGGCGCCCAAGCACATTTGCGATTCCGCGGGTCACCAGCAGCATCAGGGGCACGATCAGCAGCAAGGCGGCGACCCCGCACCCAATCTGCAGCCACATCGCCTTGCTCGCGGCATCGCTTGCGTTGGCGAGTTGGGTCGCAAGATGGGCGTTGCCGGCATCCTTGAGGACCGTGAACAGCTCGGTGAGCCGTTCGCCGCCGCCATCAATGGCGTCGTCGAGGGCGGCAAAGTCTTCGAGAGGCGCGCGCGCCTCGATCAGACGCTTGAGGTCGTCGGTCATCGCGGTGCCGACTTCGCTGAGGTCCTTGTCGTAGGTGGCGAGAAGGTCACCCTTGCCGACCATCTTGGCGAGGTCCTCGGCAACCGACCGGCCCTGCTTCAGGGTGGCAAGACTGTCGGCGATGATTTCCACCCGTTCCGGGGCGATCTTGCCTTCATCGCGATCGACGATCGCATCCATCGCGGCGAGCACGGCGATAATGTTGGCGACCTTCATGTCGGCGACCGTCGCCAGCTTTTCGCGCGTAACTTCGCCCACGCTGGTCGCCTCGTGGACGTTGGACGATGCGTAGATGCCCAGGCCCCCCATCACCACGAAGCCGGCGGCGGCAAGAGCGGCGAGGCCGACAAGGTGGCCGCGCAAGGAAAGGCTCGGGATCATCGGTCATTTCTCCACTATGTGTGCGTAGTATTACCTCGATATCGTTAAAGGCAGCCTAAAAAAGGCACCAACTTACCGTTAGGCAGGGCGTTTTTGTTATGGGGGGACGTTGATTGTACCGATGCACCCCCGAGACTCATCAGAGGGGTACAATTATACCTTCTTTTGCGTTACGCGAGGCCGTTGAAGGCTGCCGCTGCCTCATCCAAACCCCGACGTGCTGTGCTGTGCTCGGCGATGGCGATTTCGCTCCGCAGAAAACTCCTTTACACAGGCTCGTGCTGCCAAGGGTCGCTCATGAATCGTCGCGGAACGTTGTTTGTCCTGTGTGTCCTGACGGTCCTCACGGCACTGGTTTTCACCGTCTTTCCTGGTCTCGATCTCTGGGCATCGAGCCTGTTCGTCGATGATCAGGGCCAGTTCGCGCTGCGGTCAAATCGAGATCTCGTCGGTCTGCGCGAGGTCGGGATGCTGCTGCCGCGCTTCGTGCTCGGCGTCTTTTTCGCTGGCCTCCTTGTGCCTCTCGTCTTCCCGAGCGTCCGCCCCTTTACGGATGCGCGCAAGATCGTCGCCGTGATCCTGACATTTCTTCTTGGGCCGGGACTCGTCACGAACGTCCTCCTGAAGGAGTACTGGGACAGACCCCGCCCGGTGCAGGTCACCGAGTTCGGCGGACCGTGGCAGTTCAAGCGCTGGTACGACCCGACCGGTGAGTGCCTGAGGAACTGCTCCTTTGTGTCTGGAGAGGGAGCGGCGGCGACGGCGGTGATTGCCGCTGCGGCGGCAATGCCATCCCCGATCAAGGCTCCGGCTGTGATAGGGGCCTCGATCTTTGCTATCGGCGTCTCGGGTCTACGGCTCGCCTTCGGCGGTCATTTCCTGTCCGATCTGATTTTTGCGGCGCTGTTCACATTGATCATCAGCTGGGGGTGTTTTCGGATCATGCTCGACGAACGCTATCCTTGGGGGAGTCCAGGCGCGATCGAGCGTGCCTTGCGCCGCCTCGCGCGCCGGGGCGGAAAGCCGCCGTCGTGATCGTCTTTGTGGCTTGCGGGATCCGTCGCGGGTCGCTATAGACCAGCCGCCGACGAAACGGAGTGTGGCTCAGCCTGGTAGAGCACTACGTTCGGGACGTAGGGGTCGCAGGTTCAAATCCTGCCACTCCGACCATTTCGCCGACATCAAGAGGGGTTGGAGCCTGGCTCCGACCCCTTTTTGCTGTCGTCCCAAAGGTCAGGTTTCTCTGATGGCCTGCGCGAGTTCTGCGATGCCGCGCTCGATCTTGCCCGCAGGGATCGTCGAGAACCCCAGCCGCATGAACCCCTTCGGTGGATCATCGGCGCCGAAAAAGACATCGCCGGGTTCGATGACGACGCCGCGCTCAAAGGCGTGATCGGCGAGGCGACGCGTGTCGACGCCCTCGAGATGGACCCAGACACTCGTTGCGCCAACGTCGCGGACGCAGGTCGCCTGCGGCAGATGCGTCGCGAGCGCCGCGTCGATGACACTCTCACGCTCGCGCATTGCGCGGGCGATCCGCTTGAGGTTCGCCTCATAATGGCCGAGCGAGATGAAGAGGGCGGCGGCGCGCTGGTTGTTGGCCGGCGGGTGGCGCAGCATCAGACGCCTCAGCGCACGCAGTTCCGCAATGACCGGCGCCGGGGCGACGAGGTAGCCGAGGCGCAGGCCAGGCGCGAGCGTCTTGGACAGGCTGCCGACATAAAGCACCCTCCCGTCCCGATCGAGGCTCTTCAGGGCCGGCAGCGGCACCCGGCCGATCGGGGTCTCGACCTCGTAGTCGTCCTCGATGATCACGAAGTCCTGCTTCCGTGCCGCCGCCATCAGCGCCTCGCGCCGCTGCATCGGCAGGGTCGCGGTGGTCGGACACTGGTGGCTCGGCGTCACGTACACATACGAGGTGCCGGCGAGCCGATCGTCGACAGGCAGACCCGCGGTGTCGACCGGCAACAGGCGTAGCGTCGCCTCGCGCGCGGCGAAGATGTTGCGTGCGTCCGGATAACCCGGCTCCTCCATGCCGACCACGGTTCCCCGTTCCATCAGGAGCGCCGCGAGCAGATAGAGCGCCTGCTGCGTGCCGAGCGTGATCATCACCTCGTCAGCGCCGGCAAAGACACCGCGCATCGGCAGCACATGCTTGCGGATCTCGGCGACGAGGATGGGGTCGTCGCCATCGATGAGGTCGCGCGACCAGTCGCGGATCTCGAGCGTCGACAGCGCGCCGCGCACGCATTCTCGCCAGTCGTTGATCGGAAACAGGGCCGGGTCAGGCTGACCGTGGATGAAGGGGTAGGGCAGCTTCTGCCATTCGCGTGGCTTGGCGATGTTGCGGACGGCGGAGGGGCGGTAGCGCAGGCGCTGCTGCCAGTCGACGCTGACGCCGGTCGGCACGGAGCCGGGTGCCTCGGCTGCCTCCGCGCGCTCGGCGACGAAATGGCCGCTGCGCTCATGACTGACCAGAATGCCCTCGTCGACGAGCTGCTGATAGGCGAGCACGACCGTGTTGCGCGCCACCTTGAGCTCGATCGCGAGATCCCGGCTCGACGGCAGGCGGGTCTCGACCGGCAGAAAGCCTTCGCGGATCGCCGCGACGATGGCGCGACGGATCTGGAACTGCAGCGACAGCGTGCTGCCCGGATCGAGCTGGATGAACCGCGACCACATCATCGCCGCGACCACGTGCCTCCATCGGCTGCCAGTGCCTGGACCTATGCGTCTAGGCCTTCCTGGCTCCATGGTCCAGTCTGACGAAGCGACAGGAGACCAAGGCGATGGACGGGTCGGTGGAAATCAGGGCGCGGGACGGGTCGCTGGCGACCATGGACAACCACTGGATGCCGTTCACCCCCAATCGCGAGTTTCATCGCGACCCCAAGGTGTTCGCGCGCGCCGAGGGCGTCCATTACTACGACACGGCCGGGAACAAGATCCTCGACGGTTCGTCCGGCCTGTTCACGACCCCCGCCGGGCATGGCCGCAAGGAGATCGCCGAGGCGGTCTACAAGCAGATGCTCGAGCTCGACTTCACACCGAGCTTCCTGCGCGGCCACCCCAAGGCCTATGAACTCGCAACCCGCATCGCCAGGCTGACGCCGCCGGGTCTCGACAAGATCTTCTTTTCAAATTCCGGTTCGGAGGCGGTCGACGGCGCGATGAAGATGGCGCTCGCCTATCACCGGGCGCGCGGGCAGGGGAACCGCCAGATCTTCGTGTCGCGCGAGCGGGCCTATCACGGCGTCAATTTCGGCGGCGTCGCGCTCTCCGGCATGGTCAACAACCGTCGGACCTTCGGCACCGGTCTACCGAACGCCGTCCATATGCGTCACACCCACATCCCCGAAAACCGCTTCCAGATGGGCGAAGGCGAGCATGGCGCCGACCTTGCGGATGATCTCACGCGTATTGCCGCGATGGTTGGCGCGGAAAACATCGCCGCCGTCTTCGTCGAGCCGATCGCGGGCTCGACCGGCACGCTGGTGCCACCCAAAAACTACCTGAAGCGGCTGCGCGAGACCTGCGATCAGCTCGGCATCCTTCTGGTCTTCGACGAGGTCATCACGGGCTTTGGGCGCACCGGCAAGCCGTTCGCGGCGCAGTCCTTCGGCGTCACCCCGGACATGATCACCATGGCGAAGGCGATCACCAACGGCACGCAGCCAATGTCCGCGATCGCGGTGAAGCGCGAGATCCACGACACGGTGATCAACCAGGCGCCGGAGGGCGCGGTCGAGTTCTTCCACGGTTATACGTGGTCGGCCCATCCCGCCGCCTGCGCCGCCTCGCTCGCCACGCTCGACATCTATGAGCGCGAGGGTCTGTTCGAGCGCGCCAACCAGATGTCGGCCTATTTCCTCGAGCAGCTCTTCTCGCTCAAGGATCTGCCGATCGTCACCGACATTCGCGGCTACGGGATGATGGGCGCCTTCGACGTCGCGCCGATGGGCGGGCCGGGCAAGCGCGGCCACCAGCTTCAGGCCAAGCTCTTCGATGCGGGCGTCCACATCAAGACGACGGGTGACGCCGCGATCGTCGCGCCACCCTTCGTGATGACGACGGATCACATCGACGAAATGGTCGGCACCTTCCGCGGCGTTCTCAAGACCATGTGAGATCGGCTGCGGCGCGGATCGCGACGATCAGCGTGAGACCGGCGAGCGCGAGCATGGCGTGGCGGCGATAGGCCGACGCGCCATGCCGCCGGAACAGCCGCGCGCCGACATGGCCGCCGGCAAAGAGAAGCGGGAAGGCGATCGTCGCCGCGGCGAGTTCGCTGAGGCCAATCAGCCCGTGCGCCAGGACGGCGCCGAGGGCCAGAAGCGACGTCAGCATGAAATAGACGATCAGCGTCGCCCGCGTCTGCGCCGCGGGGAGTGACAAACCAAGGCAATAGGCAACGACCGGCGGTCCGGGCATGGCGGCAAGGCCGTTGAACAGACCCGAGACCAGACCGACGGCCCCGGCGATGAAGGGCGAGGGGCGGCGGCGAAAGCGCCAGCCGGCAGCGAGGATCGCGGTTGCCGCGGCAAGCGTCAGTGCGATCGCGAGACGCGCCTGCGCACCCGTCATGACGAGCAGGAGCGCGAAGCCGAAGGGCGTCGCCAGCGCCATGCCGAGCATGACCGGGGTGATGCCGCGCCAGTCCGTCCGTGGCAGCGCCCCGCGCAGATCCGTGAGACCGATCGCAACCTGCAGCAAGGCGACGATGGCGACCGCCTCCGTCGGCGGCAGGACAAGCGACAAAAGCGGCGTTGCGGCGATGGCGAAACCGAAGCCGGTGTAGCCCCGCAGCATCCCGCCGAGAAACACGGCGAGGCCCGCATAGGCGAGGCTCGGCACGAGCGCGGCGAGCGACCCGGTCATGGTCCGCCCGACCGCCCGATCACGCCGCGGCGAGCGCGGCGCGTTCGGCGAGGAAGGCGCGGGCCGCGCGTTCGCCTTCCGCCATCAGCCGGTCGATATGGGCGCGGGAGCGATCGATCTTGCTCGCATAGTCGAGCGTCTCCTGCAGGTCCGGCGCCATCTCGATGCAGGGGATGTGATACGGCCGATCCGGATCGGTGCGGAAGGATTTTGGCAGTCGCACCGGCTTCTTGATGTCGAACTGGGCGAGAAACTCCGGCTTGAAGGCATCGCGCAGCAGCATGTCGTTCAGCATTTCGAGATGCCGCAACTGCTGGAACAGGGAGATGTTGCCCTCGAGCTGGTTGCGGCGATCGAGGATGTCGGCGGCGGACCGGGGTGCCTCGGCACGCGCGGTGGGGTTGATCTTGATGAGCCAGATCTCGTCCGGAAGGTTGGCGTCGCCGACGCTCTCCGGCCGGATCAGTTCCTTGATCGGCGGGTTGTCGGAGAAAAGACCGTCCCAATAGGCGTCCTCGCCAATCGGTACGGCGGCGAAGAGATTGGGGATCGCACAGGAGGCCAGGATGTGCTCCGCCTTGATCGGCTCCCGCGACGAGACGAATTTCGCCAGCTTGCCGGTCAGGACGTTTACGGCGCCGATGATCAGGACAGGCGCCTCCTTGCGCGGCCCCCAGGCGGCGATCCGGTCGAAATCGATGTGGGTTTCGAGAAGCGCGCGGAAGTTGCGGAAGTTCTCGCGCTGGCCGAACGTCGCCATCGACATGGCCGCCTCGACCATGGGCGAGGCCGGGCTGACATGCAGCGCCGGCAGGAGGCCGCCATGGGTCATGCGGATCATGCCCGTCGTCATTTCGTTGAGCCATTGCTCGGTCAGGCTCTGGGCGGCGTTGTCGTGCCAGAAGTCGATCAGCCGCTGCCAGAGGATCTTGTCGCCATTCTCGAAGGCAAACCAGACGAGCGAGGCGCAGATCGCGCCGCCCGAGGTGCCGCTGATCCCGACCAGCTCGAACTCGTTGCGGATGTCGCTCTCGCACAGGGCCTTGAGCGCGCCCGCCGTGAAGGCGGTCTGGCTGCCGCCGCCCTGGCAGGCGATGGCGATCTTGGTGCGTCGCATGATGGGGTCTCTCCGCCCGTATCGTGCGGATGGTAGCGCGTCATGCTGCACCGCACCATGCGACCTTAGCGGAGAATGCGGACCTCCGACACCTGTTTGATGCGGGTCGTCGGCATCCTGTCGCCGTGGGGCTCGGCGCTGGGCTCCCGCCTCACCATAGAAGCTTCCAGTCGGGTGATGTCGGCCGCCAGGCTGGAGGGATCGCATAGGGGTTGGTGGAGCGGAACCCCGTTTGGTAGCCGGCAAAGGGCGGCACGAGTGACGAATCGGCGGCGATGACGACCGGCCGGTCGGCGCCACGTTTGCCGCGCCGCGACGCGGTGACGGTCTTGTCCTTCGCCGGACGTCGCGCATGTTTGACCGCCGCCGGCTTACCCGTGCGCTTGCTCACGGTTTTCTTGCGCGTCTTGCGGACGGTCGTGTCGGCCGCCTCACCGTCCTTGCGGATGTCGATCGTGATGGTGAAGCCGTCCTGCCGCACCACGATCGGGCGGTCGGCGGCTGAGGCCTCGGACGTGCCCGACACAGCGAGCCCGAACAGCAGTCCGGCCAGAACAGGGAGATGGGTCCTCACGCAGCGCACTCCCGCGCAGGCAGGCCGCGCGGCTCCCGCCGGCGAGCGCCGCCATGCTCATGCGCGCAGGATGGGACGGCAATCCTTAGAAAAACCGGCGCATTGATCGCGCATGCGCCCGCAATCCGTCGCCATCGTTAAGCGTTTGCCAATCGCCGCTCCCCAGTCCGTGTTCAGGACCGGCCGACCTCGTAGGAGCGCTCGTCGCGCCATTGCCGCATCAGCGCCTCGAGTTCGGGATCCTTGCGGTCGGGCAGGACGATGCGCGGCGTCACGAACAGATCGCCGGGGGCGTCCTTCGCCTGCACCCCCTTGCCCTTGAGCCGCAGGGCGCGCGCGCCGGTCGTTCCCGGCGGGATCGTCAGATCGACGGATCCGTCGAGGGTCGGCACACGCACCTTGGCACCGAGCACGGCGTCATGCAGCGTCACGGGGACGTCGACGCGGACATTCCTGCCGTCGGCACGAAACTGGGGATGCGGTTCAACTGCGATGGTCAGCAGAACGTCGCCCGGTTCGCCGCCAAAACCGCTAGGCTCGCCCTGACCGCGCAGGCGGATCGTCTTGCCGTCGGCGATGCCGGCGGGGATCGTCACATCGACATTGCGGCCGTTCGGCAGTTCGACGCGCATCTTCTCGCCCAGCGCCCAGATCGTGAAGGGAACGCGTGCGGTCGCCTCGATGTCCTGCCCGCGCGGCGGACCCCGGTCACCGCCCGGCTGCGCCCGGCCACCGAACATTTCCGACAGAATGTCCTCGAAGCCGGCGGCCGCGCCGGGGCCGCGTCGGGGCTTGCCGAAGCCGAAGTCGAAGCCGCGCCCGCCATCCCGCGCGAACGGGCCGCCGGGTCCGCCGGCGCCGCCAAATCCCTCGAACCCCTGAAAGCGGGGCTTGCCCTCGGCATCGATCTCGCCCCGGTCGAACTGACCGCGCTTCTTGTCGTCGCCGATGATCTCATAGGCCTGATTGATCTCCGCAAAACGCGCGGAGGCTTTCGGATCCTTGTTCTGATCCGGATGGTAGATCTTCGCGAGCTTGCGAAAGGCCTTCTTGATCTCGTCCGCGCTCGCGCTCTTCTGGACTCCCAGAACCTGATAAGGGTCGCGCATCGAACAACCTCACTGACCGGCCCCTCCACAGGCAGCCGCAGACACGCGCCGAAATGGCCGCGCACTTGGCTCCAACATGGGTAGCCCTTGCCGGATTCGCAAGCCGCGCCCGCTAGCCGTGCGTCGCGTCCCGCCAGGCCAGAATGCCGTTGGCGGCGGCGACGCCGGTCGCGAAACAGGCCTGCAGCAGATAGCCCCCCGTCGGTGCCTCCCAGTCCAGCATCTCGCCGGCGACGAAGACGCCCGGATGGTCGCGCAGCATGAAATGGTCGTCGAGGGCGTCGAAGGCGAGGCCGCCGGCCGTCGAGATCGCACGATCGAGCGGCCTGATGCCGGCAATGGGCAGCGTTGTCGCCTTGACGAGCCGTGCCAGATCTTCCGCCCGATCGGGCAGGCGATTGCCGGTCGCCTCGCGCATCAGGCCGACCGCGACAGGCGGCAAGGCGAGCGCCTTGCGCAGCATGTTGGCCACCGTGTCCTTGCCGTGCGACCGCGACAGGCGTTGGGTGAGCGCGGAAACCGTCTCGTCGGGGCGCAGATCGATCGCGATCCGAGCCTCATCGCGGAGCGCGGGCAGGGCGGCATAGACCGCGCCGCCTTCGAGGCCTTCCTGCGTGACCATCGCCTCGCCGCGCGTCGGACCACCGGGTGTCGCGAGGGCGATGCGCTTCAGCGGCGATCCGGCGAAGCGCTCGCGGAAGAGATCCGTCCAGGTGATGGCGATCCCGGCATTGGCGGGCTTCAGCGGTGTGACGGGGATGCCGCGCGCGCTCAATTCCGGCACCCAGCTCCCATCGGCGCCCAGTCTCGGCCAGGAGGCGCCGCCGAGGGCCAGGAGAACGGCGTCCGCCTTGAGCGTGACGGCGCCGTCCGGGGTCGCCAGTCGCCAGCCGTCATCGCTCCAGCCGATCCAGTGATGGCGCGGGTGGATCTTGACGCCGAGCGTCTGCAGGCGCCGCAGCCAGGCGCGCAGGAGCGGTGAGGCCTTGAAGGAGTTCGGGAACACGCGTCCGCTCGACCCGGCGAAGGTCGGCTCGCCGAGGCCCGCCGCCCACTCGCGCAGGCGGTCCGGCGGGAAGGCACGGATCGCCGCCTCGAGCGCCGGTCGCCGGTTCCCGTATCGGGCGAGAAAACGGTCGAGATCCTCCGTATGCGTCAGGTTCAGGCCACCGCGACCGGCGAGCAGGAACTTGCGTCCGACGGTCGGCATCCGGTCGTAAAGATCGACGGTGAGGCCAGCGGCAGCGAGCGTCTCCGCCGCGATCAGGCCTGTGGGGCCGCCGCCGATGATGGCGACGCGGAAGGGGGCGGTCTCGTCCATCGCTTCCGCTTACCCTGAACGGCCGGACGTTCAAAGGTCTGCGTGTGGTCGCGTGCGGTCCCGCGCCCGGCTTGGCCCTCGCGTCGGCGATCGCTGATCGACAGATGGATACGGGCGGTCTACCGTTACGGAAGGCCTGATGTGAGGGAGGCCGCGATGGCCCGCGTCACGTGCGTTGGACTTGTTGGGCGAGCGATCCTGGCCGTCGGTCTCGGCATGGCGCTCGCCCTGCCGGCATGGGCGGAGGATCCGCCGCCGGATCCGGCGATCGCCGCCGCGATGGCGCTGTGCGACAAGGAGGTCGGCACGCCGCTGTCGGGTGTGCCCGGCGTGCCGGAGATCTATTTCGACGATCTGCGCACAAGATTCGATTTGATGGGACGGAACGCGGCCTTTTTCGATCCGTTGATCAAGGCGTGCACGATGGCCTCTACCGCGAAGAACGCCCATCCGCGCTTCACCTACCAGCTTGCGCGCTTGTACTACCTCGACGGCCTTTTCAGCAAGGATGTTAGTAGTCTAGCCGCCTATGCCGCGATCCGGACCTTCGCCGACAAGGGCTGGCCGGACGCGCAAGCCATGCTGGCGAAGACCGTAGTGTTTCGAGGCCCCAAGCGCATGGGCCTCACGCCGGCGCAGTTGAGCGCGATCCGCATAGGGCTGAGGTCAGCCGCGCTCGCTGGCCATGTCGATGCGATGCTTCTTTATGCAGGCGCCATCGCCATCCCGAAGAGCACCCTTGCCGAGGCGCATGATCCGATCGAGGCAGCCCGCATTCTCGCACTGCTCGGAACCGGCGCACCGGACAAAAGACCTAACATAAGCGACTATGTCGCCAGCAAGCGGTTTGAGGCGGTGCTGTTGCGCGCGCGGCTCGTGACCAACAATCCGGCCTTTTCAGAGGCGGACAAGCTCTCCGCTTTCGAGACGTTCAAGCGCCTTGCGGAAGGCGGCGACAATGAAGCGAAGCTATCCTTTGCGACATCGCTCGAGAAGGGCCGATCAACCGCGGCCGATCCCGTCCAGGCAAGGGCGATCTTCACCGAACTCGCGGCCCAGCCGAATGAAGGGCCGACGCGATTTGTGGCGTACACCGCCCTCGCCAGCCTTGCGCGCATGATGATCGAGGGGCGCGGGGGACCGGCGGATCCCGTGCAGGCCCGCGCCCGTCTTGAGAAAGCCCTCGCCGAGAAGCCGCTGAACGCGACCGAGTTGTCGACGATCCTTGCCGGGCTGCTGATGGACGGCGCGCAGGTTGCCCGGGAACCGCGCAAAGCGATGGCCTTGCTCGAAAAAAATCTCTACGACCCCGCAACGCTGCTCCTGATGGCCCGGCTTCTCGAGGCTTCGCGGTTCTCGACGCCGAAAGCCAACGACCTCCTGGAGCGTCTGGTGGCCGCCGCCAAGGGTAGTGACGGCCGGGAGCTGGCGATGGCACTGGGGCGGCTTGCGGCTGCCGGCATCCACCCTTTCGCGACCAGCCGCGACATCATCACCGTTCTCGCCCCCTTCGCCAAGGACGATCTCGACGCGCGGCTTCTGCTCGTGCGGGTTACCATGCGCAATCTCGGATCGAGCTCGTTCAAGCTTTTCCTCGATCCGTCATCGCCCTATGACGCCGGCTCGATCCCGGCGGTGATCGAGGAAGGCATCAAGGCCGGCAAACCCGCAGCCCTCGTGATCCGCGCCCTGATGCTGCGGGAAGGGGATCTGGTCCCTCAGGATGACCGCGCCGCGACCAAGGCACTGATCGAGGCGGCCAAAAGCAACGATCCGGAGGCGCTGACGCTGCTCGGAAAGGCCTATGACGAGGGGCTTGGCGTCAAGCGCGACCAGAAGGCGGCGGCTGCGGCGTGGCGTGCGGCTGCGCGGCAGCGCTACCTTCCCGCGCGCGAGGCGATCGCGTCGGGCGCGATCTTCGGCGGGAGCATTCCACTGCGCGAGACCCTGATCGAGACAATCGGACTCTACAGCAATGGCGAGGGGTTTCGCTTCGACAGCAGCAGCTTGCTCCCCTCCTCGGCGAAGCTTGCGGGCGTGTTCTCGGGCGGTCGAATGATGGGGGCGGATGTCGACCAGATCGCCGACGTCCTTCTCGACGGTCTGCGCTATGCGCCCGCCGGCCTCGATGACGAGCGGCTGGTTCCGCTCGCCAAGGCGCAGACCGACGAGATCCGTGTTGCGATCGAGAAGCGCCTGAAGGCTGAGGGTCTTTACGCCGGCGAGACCGATGGGTTCTTTGACCCACCTGTCCGCGATGCGGTGCGAGCCTATGTGAAGGCGAAGGGTCCCCTGCTCTCGCCCTATGAGTGAGGACAGGCGCAGGACCCTGCCACCAACGGCTCAACCGGGAACTCGGACTTGGCATCGACCGCGCCGCCCTCTAAGCATCCGCCGGGAGATGGGGTGGTGGCTTTGGGTATCGAAGTGCCGATCGTTCGGTCATCTGGCGGACTGACCTCTATCCATCGCGCGGGACCGGTCGAGGCCGGACCGGATCGATGGCGAACCTCGCCAGCCCATGCCCGCATCCTTTGCGCGACCGTGCTTTTGGATGAACCGTGGCGCTGCGTGAAGCCTATCTGGCGCTGATCGGCGCGCCCGGCATGCAGCGCGATCCGGCGCAGCTCGCGGTCGTGGACAGGCTCCAGACCCTTCTCGACGCCCTGAAGGAGCGGTCGCTGGCGCGCAAGGGCAGCGCGCTCGGCTGGCTTTTCGGCGGTGGCACGCCGAAGCCGTCCCCGCGCGGTCTGTACATTCATGGCCCGGTCGGTCGCGGCAAGACCATGCTGATGGACCTGTTCTTCGACCATGCGCCGGCGACGATCCGCAAGCAGAGGGTGCATTTCCATGGCTTCATGGCGGACACGCATGACCGCATCTTCCGCTACCGCACCGATCTGAAGGCCGGGCGCGTCCGGGGTGAGGATCCCATCCCGCCGGTCGCTGCCGCGATCGCCGAGGAAGCGTCGCTTCTGTGCTTCGACGAGTTCTCGGTCACCGACATCGCCGATGCCATGCTGCTCGGGCGGCTCTTCACCCAGCTTTTCGCGCGTGGTGTCGTCGTGGTGGCGACGTCAAACGTGGAACCGGACTCTCTTTATGCCGGCGGGCTGAACCGGGCGCTGTTCCTGCCGTTCATCGCGCTCCTGCACGAGCATATGGACGTGCTGTCGCTGGCTTCGCCCACCGACTACCGGCTGACCAAGCTGTCCGGCGTCGAGACCTATGTGGTGCGCGACCCGGATGATGCGAGCGGGCTCGGCGCCCTGTTCGAGCGCCTGACCGGGGGTGTCGCCGGCACGCCGATCGCCCTGCCCGTCAAGGGGCGCACCGTCGCCGTCCCGGCTGCCGCCATGGGCGTTGCTTGGTTTCATTTCGATGATCTGTGCCGCAAGCCGCTGGGGGCATCGGACTATCTTGCCATTGCCGAGCGCTTCCATACGGTGCTGATCGCCGGCGTCCCCGTCATGGACGAGGCGGAACGCAACGAGGCTAAGCGGTTCATCACCTTGGTCGACACGCTCTATGATCGCGGCGTCAAGCTGCTGGTCGAGGCGGCGGCGGAGCCCGGCGGGCTCTATCGCGGCACGGACGGATCCGTCGCCTTCGAGTTCCAGCGCACGGTCTCGCGCCTGACCGAAATGCGCTCGGTCGACTATCTCGCACGCCGTCATGGCCGTGGCGTCGCCGGTTCGGCGATCGTCGAGACATGAGGCGGTCGACGGTCCCTCTCGAGGCGACGGGCGCGCGCCTTCTCGAACTCGCCACGGACCATGTGCGGCGGCATGGCATCGAGCGCACCACGCTGACCCTCGTCGCCCGTGATGCCGGGGTGAGCCATGCGGCGGCCTATCGCTATTTCGCGAGCAAGGACGCGTTGATCGAGGCGGTCAGCGCGGGCTGGCTGAGAAGCGTCGAGACGGCGATGGCGGGTGTCGCCGATTCGCCCGATCCGGCCGACGACAAGCTGGAGCGGATGATGCTTCAGCTCGCGCGCCTCTATCGCGAGCGCCTCGACACGGAGCCGAACCTGTTCCGGGCCTTTCTTGTCGCGGTCGACGAACGGCGCGACGCCGTGCTCCGGCATGAGAAGCGGGTGCGGGCCCTGATCGACCGGGTCGTCGAGGAGGGGCGATCGACCGAGCATTTCCGCGGCCGCTCCAATGAGCGGCTCATCACCTTCATGCTCGATGCGCTCTACCGCTTTCTCGATCCGCATGCGCTCTATGCCGACCGCACGATCGCGCGCGCCACTCATGAGCAAAGGCTGTCGCGGATCCTGCGTGTCGTGATCCGCGCCATGGCGAGCGGTGCGGCGTGACGGGCCGGCGGTCTCGGCCGCCGGCGACGCCGCTTACTCGACGACCTCGAACTCGACGCGCCGGTCGAAGGCGTAGAGATCTTCCTGGCTGTACTTCGAGCGGTCGTCCGCCTCGAAAGGCTGCGTCTCGCCGACACCGACGATTTCGATGTCGGCCGAATAGCCTTTGGCCCGCAATGCGGCGGCGACACTCTCTGCGCGCGCCTGGGACAGACCGCGATTGTACTGGGCCGTGCCGGTTTCGTCGGTGTGGCCGATCAGCTTGAGCTTGCGGACGTTCTGGCTCGACAGGAAGTTGAAGAGATCATCGACCGCGCTGACACCGTCGGGCGTCAGCGTCGCCTCGTTGACGAGGAAGCGCACCGGCACCGGCACCGTGACGGCCGAGAAATTGCGGAACTTAGGCACGATCACGCCGGCGGGCTCGCCGCGAAAACCGCGCGAGGCGATGTATGTCGGCGCGAGTGACTTCGCCTGATAGGCGCGTTTGGCGAGATAGAGCTCCATCTCTTGTGACGGCGGCTCGGGAACCAGATTGACGTTGCGGATCTCGTTGATCGCGCCCTCATAAGCCCCGACCGCGGTCGCGTAGTCACCGCGGCTGTAGGCGAGATCGCCGAGGGCGGCATTCACCTGCCAGGGCCGGGCGATCGCCGCCGCGGCCTCGACCGTCGCCGGATCGAAGGAGCCGTTGGCGCTCTGGCCCGAGGCGAGCAGGGCGAGCGCCATGGAGCGTTGCGCGCTGTCGACATAAGCCCCGTCACAGGAGGGTTCGGCAGCGATCGCTTTGGCGAGGGCCGGCAGCTCGCTGACCGCACCGCTGTCCATCGCGGACCGGATCTTCGCATCCAGCGCCTCGCAGTTCGCCAGGGCCGGAGCCGTGGCGAGGCTGAGCCCCGCCACAGCGATGAGTGTGATCAGCGACAGCTGGCGCATCACTGCACCTTCACGACGATGGCCGTGGACGCGACGGTCTGCTTGGCGCTCTCGGGCGCGTCGGCCTTGGCCTTCTCATCCTTCAGGGTCGCGATCTTGGCGAGCTGGGCCTTCTTCTTGCCTTCGTCGTCGAGCTTCGCGGCTTCGGCCCGGACATTCTGTTCCTCGACGATGATCTGGCGGGCGAGCGCCTTGTCGAAGTCCTTGACCTGGACGAAGGCCTGCTGGCTCACGTCGATCTTCTGCCCGAACGCTTCACGGTTGCTTCCGCCCACCCGGCAGACAGCGACCACGCGTTCCTTGCCCTTGTCGGCGAGGCGGAACTTGAAGGGCGAGGAGGAACCGCCGAGGACGACATCCTCGTTGGCCTTCACCTGATTGTCCTTCTGGAACTTGTTCGGGAAGATCACCGTGCCGGTTCCATCCGCCGAGACGTTCACCACGAAGAGGTTGCAGTCACGGGCGGCGCGGATCGTGAAGACCGCGGCGTCGTTCTGGGCGTAGACGGTCTTGTCGGCCGTCAGGCGCAGATCGAAGGTGCCGCCACCGCCGCCGGCCCGTGGCTTGGCCGCAGCGACGCCGGTCGCCAGGTTCGACAGGTCGATCATCTTCTCGTCGGTCGAGCCCGACAGGAACTGGGCGAAAAGCCCTTCGAACTGGTCACGCGGCACGATGCCCTGCTCGAGGCGGCGCATCAGGGCGACGGCATCCGGACCGGCCGAGATGAAGGCGGTCTGGAACTCCTCCGGCGTGTAGCCGTACTCGGCAGCCGCACGGCGAAGGCTGAGGTCGTCCTCATAGCGCTTGAACAGCGCGTTGATCATCTCGATGCCATTGAGCTTCAGCGTCGGGTTGAGACCGGCGCGCTTCATCGCGGTGTTGAAGCGGGTGAAGTCGTCTTCAAGGATCGCATCCATCTCGGCCACTTCCGGATAGAGCGCCTCGATGTTCTCGCGAGCGGTCTTCGAGAAGGCCCGTTCCTTGACCGAGTTCTTGCGGATCTCGTCACGAGCCTTGCGGATGCCCTGGTCATGGCAACCCATGCAGGAGATGCCGTTGGTGACCGACAGGTCGCGCCGGGTCTGGTCACGGACGATCTGGACCGGGCCCTTGTCGAGCCGCTTTCCATCGGCCGTGTTCAGGTAATAGGCCTGGAAGCCGTTCGGCAGCGAGTAGATCGTTTCGCCACCGTCATGGTGGAATTCATTCTCGAAGCCAATGCCCTTCGGGCCGAGCGGATTGAGGAAGAGGCTCTGCTCACCCTTGTTGCCGGCCATGTCGTAGGAGGTCCAGAAATAGCCGGTCGCGATCGGATGGCGCTCGATCAGGCGGTTGTTCTGGGACACACCCGACTTCTGGAAGCCGGCGCGCTTGGCGATGAAGTTCTTGATGTTCTCGTTGACGTTGAGGTCGAGCTTGGCCTGCAGGGCATCGAACGTGTCCGGCAATTCCAGCAAGACGTCATAGAGCGGCGGCTGCGATGCCGTGAAGGTGAACCAGTCGGCGCGAACGTAAGGGAGCACGGTGCCTGTCTGCTGCGTCAGGAAGCCGAACTCGTTGGTGTCGGGCTCCGTGCCGTAGGGGTACACCGACAGGACGTTGTTCCAGTCGCCTTCCTTCCACCCGAGGTCGTCGAGATTGAACGACACGATCGTCTTTGCATCGTCGATCGTCGTAAGCTTCACGACGTCCGATGTGCGGGAGAAGGAGTTCAGGAGCTTCACGACGCCCTGCCGATACACTTCCATCGCCTCATCGCTGGCGCAGGAATTGTAGATGTTCGTCAGCGTCAGGTAACGCATGCCCTTGATGCGGTGATCGCGCTGGCTGCGCAGGTCGGACGCGATCGCGGAAACGACATCCTCCGGCTTGACGAACTTGCGGTTCGCGCAGGCCGCGGCCTCCTGGTCACCCGTCTGGGCGATCCAGGCGCGCAGGGCGTTGATGTCGTTCTCGGTCACTTCCGGCACGTCGGTGCTGAACTCGTAATAGAGATCGTAGGGCATCTCCTTGTTGACGAGCTGCTGCACGATCTTCGAGCCATCCGGGTTGCCGGCCTGGATCAGATGCGGGTTGGCGACGAGATCGGCGAGCTTGAGGACGTTGCCGAAGTTTTTGGCCGGCTTTTCGCGGCCCTTCAGAAGGCCGTCCTGGTGGCAGCGCGCGCAGTGTTTGTCGAGGACGTCGAACGCCGCCTTCTCGACCGCGTCGGTCGGGATCATCACGTCTTTCGGCATGGCCATCGCGGTCTGAGGGGCTTCCTCGACCTTGGCCGGCGCCTCGGCGGTCGCGGGCTCCTCAGCCTTTGCCGGTTCCTCGGCCGTCTCGACCTCTTCCGCCTTGGCAGGTTCTTCCGCCTTGGCGGGTTCTTCGGCCTTGACGGGTTCTTCGGCCTTGGCGGGTTCTTCAGCCTTGGCGGGCTCCTCCGTCTTCGCGGGTTCGTCGGCCTTCGCCGGCGTCTCCTCGATCTTGGCCGCGACGTCGGTCGAGGGTTCCTCAGCCTTCGGCGTCTCGGTGGCGACTTCGGGAGTCTCCTCGGCGGCGGGTGCCGGTTCGGTCGCCTTCGCCGCCTCACCGGTCGCAGCGGCCGGGGTCGCGGCGCTACTCTTCGGGAAGGGGGACAAGAGCAGGTTGACGATCGCCTTCCCGGCACCGGTGGGCGTCGGTCCGGCGTCCTGGGCAAAGGTCAGGGCCGTCGTGGCGAGCAGGGTAGACGCCGCAACGGCCAAGCCGGCCGCCCGCAAGCGCAGTGTGAGAGTTTCGGGCTTGAGCTTCATCGCGCACTCCTGGCGGCTGACGTGTTCACTCGGTGATCTCGTAGCGGACAGTGGCGACGCCACGGCCCACCGGCTTCGTGTTCTCGGTCGGTGTTTCCTTGGCAGCCGGCGTCGCGAGACTTTCGGCCAGTTCGGGAAGCACCTTGTCGTTGACGGTATCCTGCGGGATCACCTCGATCTTGCGGGATACGAACTCACGCGACAGCTTCAGAGGATCGACTGCAACGAGCGCCATGACTGTGCCGGAAGTCACGGAGGTCGCATCGAAGCGAATTCCGTAGCTCTTGTCAGGAACAGTCACGGGGCTGTTTGCGAGGATCTTGCCGTCCTTGTTGTTTTTGCTCGAGTGTTCCGTCGGGAACAGCTGGACGACTTCACCCTCGTCCGACACGGACAGAAGGATCAGGAAACCATCCTTCGGGCTCGTGACGCGGAAACGGATGTTCTTGGTGCCGACCTTGATGGGTGAGGGCGGGATCTGCTCGATCTTGACGTCGTCGACGAGCGAGGCGCCAAGCACGTCCATGATCTTCTCTGGCGTCACCTTGCCCTTGTTCAGGGCACCGTCCTTCGGGACGCTCGCTTCGGCCGTCTGCGTGGCGTCCGCGAGCGCCGTCTTGACCGCAACCTCGATCGCGGCGGCATCGCCGCTGGTGTCGGACCCGGCAACGGCGGTGGCGATCGCCTCGGCATTGACACCCTCGGCCTTGGGAGCCTCGTTCGCCGCGTCGAGAGCGACCTTGAGCAAGGCCGGATCGATCTTGTCCTGAGCGGCCTCAGGATCCGCGACGGCCTCGGCTACCTTCTCCTTCGCCGGTTCGCCGGCGGCCTTGCCCACTGCCGCGCTGGCGACGAGGACGGGATTGGGAGCTGCGGCGCGCGTGGCGGCGCCGAGCCCTTCCATCATCGGCGTGACACCCATCTCGCAGCGCTCCGGCCGACGCTTGCAATAGTCCTCGGCGCGGGATCGGACGAAATCCAGAAGCTCCTGGTTCGAGATCACGCCATTGGCGTTCTTGTCGGCGAGCCCCTTTTCGATGCCGTCGGCGAAGGATGCCGTGAACAGCCCGCGATAGTTGGGCGCTGCATCCTCGTCGATCAGGGCAAGCTGCGATGGCGATACCGCAGTCCAGGTCACGAGGCCGACGTCATCCGACACCGGGTCGGCAGAGCGTCCGGATTGTTTCTGCCGCTGTGCAGAGACGTCCGCGGTGATCGATCGCGTGAGTTGTCGAAGCTGGGGGGTGCGTGACGCTATGTTGGGGCCGGTTCCGATCGCGCGCGTCACCGTGCCGGAATGGCAGGAATCGAGCACCGCTGTGACATGCCGACCCTTCAATTCGTCGAGTGCCGCGCCGATCTCGTCGTCGACGACCATGTTCTCGAGGCTGACGCTGCTCTCCGTACGCCGGATGACGGCATCATAGGGGACCAGCGTCTCGTCGAGCTTGTCTTCCTCGTCGCCGTCGTCATCCGGCTGGTAATGGCCGTGTCCGACAAAATAGAAAAAGGCGCGTTCACCGGGCTTCGTTTCGCCGAGCCAGGTCTTCAGCCCGTCCATGATCGCGTCATGCGTCGCCTGTTCGTTGCGCAGGATGCGGATCTCGCTGTCCTTGTAGCCGAGGACTCCGGTGAGCAGTTTGCGCATGCGCTCGCTGTCATTGAACGAGGCATTGGGCAGCTGAAAGCTGAGGCTCGATTCCTGATACACGTCGATACCGACGATCAGGGCGCGATCGGCGTGCGCCGGGGTCGCGAGGAGGGCACCGAAAAGGGCGGCGATGGCTAGGCGGCGCATGGTCAGTTCCCCGCGCTTGTGTAAACGTCGGCGAGGCCGACGGTGATGCGATGGCCTTCGAGTGCACGGGACAACACGTCCGGCAGCAGTGTCGCCGCCCCGTCGCCCTTGAGACTGCGCAGATCCGTGTGCAGCGCGTCGAGCGGTTCCTCCGACATGATCGCGATCAGATGCTCACTGCCGAAGGGCGGGTCACGCACGACGAGAGGCAGCGAGAACGTCTGGTCGCGCCAGTCCTGCGCGCGCTCCTTGTCGTCGACCGGATAGAGAAACTCCACGCGGCCGTTGGGCGGCAGGTTGAACAGGGTCATGAACGGCTTCTGCGTGCCGGTGAGCGATACGTTGAGCTTTTCGCCCCGTGCATAGGTGCGAGGGTCACCGTCAACGGTGAAGGGGACGACGCCCTTGCCCGCAGTCGCCTTGAGATAGGCGATCGCCCGCCATTTCGCGACGATGCCCGGCAAGGCTTCCGGGTCGACATCCTCCGCAACGATCCCGGCGACGGCCTTTTCGACCGTCCGGGCGGAGGCGTCGTAGACGAGATCGGCGGTCGACAGGTCGGTGACGATCTCAGCGCCGGCCACCGGTCCGCCGTCGCCGCCCTTGTAGGCGAGCTTGATCGGCTCGGCGGCAGCGGTCTTCACCGCGACCTCGACGGCGGCGAGGGCGGCCGCTTCGATCTGGTCTTGCGAAACCGCGCCCTGTTCAGCCGTATCGGCATTGGCGGCGAGAACCTCGATGGAACGGCTGCGCGGCGGGAAGGACTGGGTGATCTGCTGGCTATCCGAGCGCTGCTGGACGGCGGTGCGGATGTAGGTCGTCAGTTCCTGCTCGGTGACGCGGCCGTCGCGGTTGGTGTCGGCCGAGCCCTCGAGCGATCGCGCGAAGGCCCAGGACAGTCCGCCGCGCGGCATGCCGTCGATCTCGAGTTCGGGCGCGAGGCGATCCTCCGGCACGGCCGCGAGGAAGGTGATCGGATCCTCCGCGCCGATGTTTTCGGCGACCTTCGGCGCCGGCGGCGCGAACTTCGCGAGGGAGGCCTTGTCGATCTTCATCTTGGGTGCCGCACGATAGCGCACTGCGAGCGACACGTTTCGGAACATGGTGCCGGAATGGCAGGCATCGGCGACGAAAACGACCCGCACGCCCTTGGCCTTCGCGTCGGCGAGCCAACCGGCGATGTCGTTGTCGATCAGACGTTCGGCGACGCCCTCGCCGGTCGGTGCGTAGCGGGCCAGAAGGAAATTCTCGTTGAAGCCGTCCACTTCGTCCGTATCGCCGGGGCCGGCCGGTTCCTGCGAACCGTGACCTGCATAGGTGAAGACAATCGTGTCGCCCTTCTTTGCCTTGCCCAGAAGGGTTTCCCATCCGGCCGTCACGGCGGCACGGGTCGCCTGCTCGTCGGTGAGCTTGATGACCTGGCGCGCGCCCGATCGCGTCAACGCGTCGGCTATGTCATTGGCGTCGTTGACCGCGCCGGCTAGGGCTGGAACCGGCGCTTGATAAGCATTGATGCCGACGACCAGCCCATACTTCGCGGCAAGGGCCGGCGACGACCATCCCGCCAGTGTGACGGCGAGGCCCAGCGGCACGGCGGCGAACCCGAAAGCCTGCACGGCTGTTTTTCTCACGCCCGAACCTCCCCTTGCGGTCCGTCTCGCATGGTCGACGCCCGCCGGACGAGGTCTCGCCGGCTGGACTTCGGCGCACGGGTCGGGACCGGCGACCTGTTGCACGGTTCCATCAAGCATCCCCCGCCGTCATGTGCTGTTCCCCCCGGCACAGCGCGCGACCACCCGTCACGGAGCCTTGGGTTTCGGCCCGTCCGGCAGTGGCGGAAGTGACTTAAGGTAAGCCGCCATGGCCAAACGGTCCTCGTCGGTCAGAAGGGAGGTGTTGCGGACGACCGCTGTCATGGTCGAGCCGACCGAGTCGAAATCGGGCGTGAAACCGGTTTTCAGCAGTTCCGCGATGGCCGCCTCGTCCCAGCTGCCGATGCCGTCGGCGTGGGGCGTGATGTTTGGGACCCAGCCGCTGCCTTCGGGGTTCGGCCCGCCGGCAAATCGGCGCGCACTGTCGATGCCGCCCAAAGCGTTGCGCGGGCTGTGACACTCGACGCAGTGGCCCGGCCCCTCGACCAGATAGGCTCCGCGGTTCCACTGCTCGTTCTTCGCCGGATCCGGCACGAAGGGCTTCTGGTCGACGAAGAGCAGCTTCCAGCCGCCGAGCGTTCGCCGAATGTTGAAGGGGAAGCCGAGTTCGTGCTCCTTCGACGGCGTGTCGACCGCCGGCAAGGTCTTCAGATAGGCATAGAGGTCGCGCATGTCGGTGACGCTCATGCGCTGATAGGAGGTGTACGGCAGCGAGGGGTAGAGGTGCTCGCCGTCGCGGCCGACGCCGCGCAGCATCGCGTTCAAGAATTCCAGTTCGCTCCAGCTCCCGATACCAGCGGTCGGATGCTGTGAAATGTTCGGCGCGTGAAAGGCCCCGAACGGCGAAGGAAGCTTGTGACCGCCGCCGAGGATCGTGCGGTCGTCCTGCCCCTCGCTCTTGTGACAGGAGACGCAACCGCCGACGTTGAACAACGTCTCGCCATTCGCGAGATTCGGCTTGTAGTCCGGAACAAGGACCGACGCGCTGAGCGTCGAGGGTGCCGTGAGGACCCAGAAGGCTGCTAATCCCGCCGCGCCGAGCGCGGTCAGCCCCAGAAACACTCGACCCCAACGCATCGTCGATCCCCCAATCGATGTCAGCTTCGTCTAAAGAAACTGACGGCGCGCCTGTCGGTCAAGACTGGCACGCCGCCGGTTGGAAGGATAGAGCGATCCGTGGGATCAGGATTTCTTCACACGGAAGGTCTCGTGGCACGACTTGCAGTTTGCCGTGACTTTGCCAAAGGCCGCGCCGAAGCTCGCCGTGTCGGTTGCCTTCATCGCTTCGTTGGTGTCAGCCAGAAACTTGTCGATCGCGGCCTGGAAGCCGGCCTTGTCTTCCCAGATCTTCGGAGCCGCCGTCGTATCGCCGCCGCTCTTCGAGTCATCCGGGAACAGGGACGGATACTTCGTCGCAGCCTCGACATAGTGGCCGAGCTGGGTCTTGACCGCGGCTGCATCAAATGCCGCTTCGCCCTTCGCGAAGGGGACCAGTGCCTTCGTGGCGGCACCCGTAGCCTTCATCAGATCCTGGCGTTCCTTGATCGCGTCGGCGAATGCACCCGATGTACCCAGCGCCAGCAGCGCGACGGCAACGATAATCTTCTTCATGGTCCTGCCTCTCCCAAATGGCATCCGGATACGAGCGTCTTTTTGTCCGCTCCGCAAGCGTGAAATCCTCGACGGGTCCGTTCACATACGCGTGAAGCGTGCGAAGCCGCCATTGGTACGGTGTTCCGATCCGCCGATGCGCGCCATGGTTAATCGACGGTTCATGACGCCTGCCTTACAGATGACGAAAAGGACGAGGAGACCCAGTGATGCGCGCGATGATCCGTCTGGTGCTCGCCATGCTGATGATCACGTCCGGCGCCAGGGCGGCGCTGGCGGACGCGGACCTGCCGGCCTATTCGCCCTACACCTACGATCTCACGCTGCGCGCGGCGGAAATCTATCGCGACATCGCGGCTTCCGGCGGCTGGCCGCAGGTGCCGGCCGAGGCCGCCGGCCTCAAGCTCGGCTCGACCGGCCCGGCCGTCCTCGCCCTGAAACGCCGGCTCGCCGCCTCCGATGATCTCGACCCGCTGGCCGCATCCAGTGACGTCTTCGACGCCGCGACCGAGGAAGGGCTCAAGCGCTTTCAGGCCCGGCATGGTCTGTCGCTGACCGGCGCGGTCGGCAATCTGACCTTCAAGTCGCTGAACGTTCCCGTCGAACGGCGCATCGCGCAGATCGACGCGACCCTGGCGCGGCTTGCGGGCGACGGTTTCGTCTTTTCGGGCCGGTATGTTGTCGTCAACATCCCCGGCGCGACGCTCGAAGCCGTCGACGGTTATCGGGTGGCGCGCCGCCACACGGCCGTCGTCGGTCGCAAGGACCGCCAGTCGCCGACGCTCGCGACCGCCATCACCGCCGTCAACCTGTTGCCGACCTGGACGGCGCCACTGTCGATCGTGAAGAAGGACATCATGCCGAAGGTCGCGGCAGATCCGGGCTTTCTCGCGCGCTCGAACATGCGGGTGATCGGCGCGGGTGGCGTGGAGATCGACCCGTCGCTCATCGACTGGAGCAATCGAAGCGCCGTGAATTTCTCGATCCGGCAGGATCCAGGCCTCACCAATGCGCTCGGCGTCGTGCGCTTCGACATGCCGAACAAATATGCGGTCTTCATCCACGACACGCCGAAGAAGGAACTGTTCCGCTCGGACGTGCGTTTCCATTCGTCCGGCTGCGCGCGCATTTCGGACGCGCCGGACCTCGCGGCGTGGCTGCTCGACGACACGCCCTGGACGCGCGAGGCGATCAAGGCGCAGATCGACAGTGGACAGCGCAAGGACGTGAAGCTGCAAAAGCCGGTTCCGGTCGCCTGGGTCTATCTCACCGGCTGGGGCGCCGGCGACGGTACGGTGCAGTTCCGCGACGACGTCTACGGGCTCGACAATCCGGCCGGCATCGAGGCGACGACGATCGGGCCGGCGAGCTTCGCCACCATGGCGAGCGCGCGCGGCATCAACCTGCCGGTTGCCCGTCCCAAGCAGATCTCCTGGGCCGATTCGCAGTAATCCGCGTCGACCCGCGCTTGCCAGCACCGCGATGGAATGCGACAGCGCGTGAAACCGCCGCATCCAGGGATCGTTCGCGATGATCGAAGCCGCAGCCACCGGAACCCAGCACGCGGCGGATGATCCGCGCAACGACACGATCCTGATCTCCGTCAACGGTACGCTCGTGCCGCGCGATCAGGCGGTTGTCTCCGTCTTCGATTCCGGCTTCGTGCTGGGTGACGGCGTCTGGGAAGGGCTCCGGCTGATCGACGGGCGGATCCCGTTCCTGTCGCGCCATCTCGACCGGCTTTTCGACGGCGCGCACATGCTTCGGATCGCGATCGGGCTGACCAAGGCCGAACTCGCGCAGCGGGTCTTCGACGTCGTCCGCGCCAACGGCATGAATGACGGCGTCCACATCCGGCTGATGGTGACGCGCGGCAAGAAGAAGACCCCCTACCAGGATCCACGCGTGACGATCGGTCCGGCGACGATCGTCATCATCGCCGAATGGAAGACGCCGAAGCCCGAGGTCCTGGCGCGCGGCCTGAAGCTTTTCACCGTGCATGTGCGGCGCACCGGCCCCGACACGCAGGACCAGAAACTGAACTCCCATTCCAAGCTCAACTGCATCCTCGCCTGCATGCAGGCGACGGAGGCGGGCGCCGATGAAGGGCTGATGCTCGATGATCGTGGCTTCGTCGCCACCTGCAACTCGACGCATTTCTTCATCATCCGCGACGGCGCGGTGTGGACGTCGGGCGGTGGCTTCTGCCTCGGCGGCATCACCCGTGGCGCCGTGCTCGAAGCGGCGCGGTCGGGCGGCATTCCGGCCTTCGAGCGCGATTTCTCGCTCTTCGACGTCTATTCGGCCGACGAGGCCTTCGTCACCGGGACTTTCGCCGGGCTTACTCCGGTGACCGTCGTCGACGGGCGCGTGATCGGCGATGCGACGCAGCGCCTGCCGGACGACGCATCCGGACCCGTGACGCGGCGCCTTCGTGCGCTCTACAAGGACCTCCAGCGCCGTTCGGACTGACCGGCGCCGCCGTCAGGACCGGGTGAGGATCGACGCAACCGCCCGCGTCGCCTCGAGGTGCGGCATGTGACCGGTGTCGAGCAGGTGCTGCGCCGTCAGCGGCAATCCCTCGATCAGTCCGCCGACCGGGATGATCGCGTCGTGCCGGCCGAGGATCAGCGTCGTCGGGCAGGTGAGTGCCGCGAGGTCGGCGCGCAGGTCGCGGATCTGGCGTCCCTTTTCCGCAAGTTGACGCACGAGATCGACGCGGGCCGAGCGCACCGCAGGGTCGGCGAGCTTTGCCGCGACAGCCGTCAGAACCTTGGGCGTGTAGCGCAGCGCGTCTCGTGTCGTGAGCGCCAGCAGTGCGCCGACGGCTTCCGCAGTTTCGGCATGGGCGAGACCATCAAGGAACCCCTGGGCGATCGCCGGCGAGAAGCCGACCGGCGCCAGAAGCGTCACGGCCGTTGGTTTCAGACGCGTGGCGGCGAGGGTCGCGATGGCACCGCCGAGGGAATGGCCGACGAGATGGATCGGCCCCTCCGTCGCGAGCGCTGCCACCACGCGATCGGCAATCGCCTCGATCGAAAGGGTTTCCGCCGGGCTGTCGCCATGGGCCGGCAGGTCGACCGCCACAACGGAGCGCCCGAGCGCCGTCAGCGCCCGCGCCAGCCGGTCGAATCCGAGCGCGTCGCCGCCGAAACCGTGGATGAGGGCGATTATCGTGCCGGCCGGGCTCGCCACGGGCCAGCGGCGGAGGGCAAGACCCTTTCCCGGCTCTGCGGCGGTGCGTCGGTCGGGAATGTCCCAGCCCTGCACGCGGCCCTGCCGACCAGTGCCGGCAACGGTCGACAGATCGATGCCGGCTGCCCGCGCGAGGCGCCTTGCGGCGGGCGAGGCACGCGGACCATGGTCGGCACGGAAGGCAATCGCGGTGGCCTGCGCGGCCGGCGCTGTGGTCTTCGATGCGGCTTCGGCCGGCACGGCCGCCGCCGACTGGCTGGCGGTCTGCGACGAGGACGCGTCTCCGGCGATGGTCGCGATCGCGGTATCGACGGGAACGGTCGCCCCTTCCGCCGCGAGAATTGTGATCAGCGCGCCATCCTCGAGCGCCGGAACCTCGACCGTCGTCTTGTCGGTCTCGACCTCGAGCAGCACGTCGCCGCGCCGATAGCTCTCGCCCGCCTGCTTGAGCCAGCGGACGATCCGGCCTTCCTCCATCGTCTCCCCGAGGCGGGGCAGGGTGAGCGAGCGGCTCATCGGCGGCGCACCAGCCGGCGCATCGTGTCGACGATCAGGTCAGCGGTCGGGATCGAGGCCGCTTCGAGCGCCGGCGCGACCGGGATCGGCACGTCCTCGCCGGCGATGCGGATCACCGGTTCCTCCAGCCAGTCGAAGCAGGTTTCGACGAGCCGCATGCCGATCTCGGCTGCCGGGCCGGCGGTCAGGCAGGCCTCGGTGACGACGGCGGCACGGCCGCAGCCGCGTACGAGCGCGGCGGTCGGCTCGATGTCGAGCGGGTTCAGCGTGCGTAGATCGACGACCGCCAACTCGATGCCCTCGGCGGCGAGGCGATCGGCGGCGGCGAGGCAGACATGCAGCATCCGGGAGTAGGTGACGATCACCGCGTCGCGGCCCGCCCGACGCACGACGCTTTCGCCCCATCCGCCGTCCGGTCTCTCGACGTCGAGCGCGCCCTTCATCGTGTAGAGCGCCTTGTGCTCGATGAAGATCACCGGGTCGGGCTTGCGCAGCGCCATGCGCAGCAGGTGATAGGCGTCTGACACCGTGCCCGGCATGACGACGCGCAGGCCCGGCGTGTGCATGAACCAGGCCTCGAGCGACTGCGAATGCTGCGCCGCCGCCGAGCGACCGGTGCCGCCCTGGGTTCTGAGCACCATCGGCACGCCGATCTGCCCGCCGAACATGGCGCGGATCTTGGCCGCCTGGTTGGCGATCTGGTCCATGGCGATGCCGGCGAAGTCGACATACATCAGTTCGACCACCGGCCGCAGCCCCGCCATCGCGGCACCCACGCCCGCGCCGACGAGACCGGCCTCCGAGATCGGCGTGTCGAGCACGCGATCGGCGCCGAAGCGATCGATCAGGCCCTTGGTGACGCCATAGGCGCCGCCATAGACGCCCACTTCCTCGCCGGCCACGATGATCGAGGGATCCTCGACCATGGCATGCTCCAGCGCGAGGCGAAGCGCGTCGCGATAGGTCGTCTCGATCATGCGGCGGCCTTCGCCCGTTCGGGGAACATGGCGGCAAGGGCCGGCCGCGTCGCGGCGCAGACGCCGCGCTCGGTGATCAGGCCCGTGACGTAGCGGGCCGGCGTCACGTCGAAGGCGTGGTTGGCGACCTTCGAGCCGGCCGGGACAACGCGCACCGTCTCGATCCGGCCGTCGGCGGTGAGGCCGGTCATGGTCGCGACCTCTTCCGCGCCGCGTTCCTCGATCGGGATCTCCTTGACGCCGTCGTCGACCGTGAAGTCGATCGTCGGCGAGGGCAGGGCGACGTAGAAGGGGACGCCATTGTCGTGGGCGGCCAAGGCCTTCAGATAGGTGCCGATCTTGTTGCAGACGTCGCCGCGCGCCGTCGTCCGGTCGGTGCCGACGATGACGATGTCGACCTCGCCATGCTGCATCAGATGGCCGCCGGAATTGTCGGGAATGACCGTGTGCGGCACGCCGTGCTTGCCGAGTTCCCAGGCCGTGAGCGAGGCGCCCTGATTGCGCGGACGCGTCTCGTCGACCCAGACATGGATGTCGAGCCCCCTGTCGAAGGCCTTGTAGATCGGCGCGGTCGCGGTGCCCCAGTCGACCGTCGCGAGCCAGCCGGCATTGCAATGAGTCAGGACGTTGATCCGGCCCTTGCGCGCCGCGATCGCCTCGAGGAGCGGCAGCCCGTTGTTGCCGATCGCCTCGTTGATGGCGACGTCCTCGTCGGCGATCTCGGCGGCGAGCGCCCATGCGGCGGCGCGGCGGTCGGTCGGGGGAAGCGGCAGGAGCACCGCCGATACGCGATCGAGCGCCCATTTCAGGTTGATCGCCGTCGGGCGTGTCCTGACGAGCGTCTCATAGGCCTTGCCGACGCCGGCATCGCTTGGATCCTCCTGCATCGCGAGCGCCATGCCGTAGGCGGCGGTCGCGCCGATCAGCGGCGCGCCACGCACCAGCATGGCCTTGATGGCATGCGCTGCGTCATGCATCGACAGGAGCGTCACGATCTCGAAGCGATGGGGAAAACGCGTCTGGTCGATGATCTCGACCGAGTGGCCGTCATCTCCGGGCCAGATGGTGCGAAAGGGCTTGCCGTCAATCTTCATGGCTGTGTCTCGAAGGCGGGTGGGATCGGATCAGGCGGCGGTTTCGTCGGCCAGGATGGCGGCGAGCCGCGCGCGCATCGGCGTCGGGGCCGGCTCGTCGTCGGCATAGACGTCGCGGAAGGTGAGGGCGGCGTCGGGCGCGGGGCTCGCGACCGCGAAATCGATTGCGGCGTTCATCTCCGCCGCGGCATCGGCGTCGATCCGGTCGAGGTCCTTGGCGGCCTCGGGCAGGCCGGCGCGAAGCCGCGCGAGCGGGTCGCGCAGGCGCCCCTCGGCTTCCTCGGCCTCGCTGCGATAGGGGCTCTTGTCCATCCGGGCATGGCCGAAGAAGCGATAGCACTCGACGGAGAGAAAGCCCGGACGGCCGTCACGGGCGCCGGAGACGATGATCTCGGCCTTTTCCACCGTGTCGTGAATGTCGGCGCCGTCGGCGATCGCCGCCGAAAGACCGAACGCACGCGCGCGCTCGTCGAAGCGGGTCGAGGCGGCCGCGCGATCGACGCGCGTGCCCATGCCCCATTGATTGTTGATGCAGCAGAAGACGACCGGCAGCCGCCAAAGCGCCGCCATGTTCATCGCCTCGTAGAGCACGCCCTGCTGCATGGCGCCGTCGCCATAGAAGGCGACCGACACCGAGCCCTTGCCCTCGCGACGGTGGGCCAGGCCGGCGCCGACGACGGCGGGAATGCCGCCCCCGACGATCGCATTCGCGCCGAGATGACCGAGGCTCATGTCGGCGATGTGCATGGAGCCGCCCTTGCCGCGGCAGTAGCCGGTATCCTTGCCGGCGATCTCGGCCATCATGCGCTGGGGATCGGCCCCCCGTGCCAGAAAGACGCCATGGCCGCGATGGTGGGTCGTGAAGGTGTCGCCCGCCCGCATTGCCGCCGCGACGCCCACGGCCGCCGCTTCCTCGCCGATCGACAGATGCAGCATGGATCCCGCCGATTGCTGCCGCACGAACAACTCACCGACCCGCTCCTCAAACGTGCGGATCCGGCGCATGCGCCGGTAAAGCTCGATCGAGAAACCATTATCCCGCACCAACACACTGCTCCTCATCACCAGGCTTGCCCGCATCGCGGCGGCAGACGATAGAGGCGCGGGTTTCATTTGTCAGCGGCCGATCCATGCGCTTTTCGCGTGTCCTGTGTCTCGGTGGTTGCGTCGTCGACCGGCTCGGTCAGACGGTCGAGGCGCCCGCGCGGCTGCATACCTCGAACATCGGCCGCATGAGCACCGGTTTCGGTGGCGCAGGGCGCAATGTCGCGGAGAACCTCGCGCGGCTCGGCGTTCCGGTGATGCTGGCCACCCGGATCGGGACGGATGACGACGGCGCGCGCGCGCTCGCCCATCTGCGGGCCGTGGGTGTCGACACGAGCCTGATCGAAGCCGTCGAGGGCGCCCGGACGGCCTCCTACACCGCGCTGTTCGACGCCACCGGCGGCCTCGTGATCGGGCTCGCCGACATGGCGGTTCACGCGACGCTGACGCCCGATGCCGCGCGGGCCGCCATGAAGACGGCGGGTCCGGAGGCGCTCGTCTTCGTCGACGCCAATCTAGAACCCGAGACGCTCGCCGCCATCGTGGACGGGAGGCCGGCCCTGCTCGCCGCCGGTCCCGTCTCGCAGCAAAAGGCGGTTCGGCTCGCGCCCCTTCTCTCCGCGATCGACTGGCTGTTTCTCAACCGCTTCGAGGCGGCAGTGCTGACCGGGCTTCCGGCCGACGACCTCGACCCACTCGTCGAGGGCCTGATCCGGGCGGGTGCCCGTGCCGGCGTGCTGACGGCTGATCGCGACGGGATGATCCTTTTCTGCGATGGGTCGATCGAGCGCCTGCCGGCGCCGCAAGCCGCGATCGTCAACGTCAATGGCGCGGGCGACGCGGCGGCGGCCGGCGTGCTATCGGGGCTCTTCGCCGGTCTCGACGCAACGGGCGCGACCGGCCGCGGCCTCGCCGCCGCCGCGCTGACCGTCGAGAGCAGCCATACCGTGCGTCCGGACCTGTCGCCGACGCTTCTGGACGAACGCCTGAGGAGTTTGAGGCCATGACCGATCTGCCCCTGCGATATGGTGCCGCCGTCGCTGCGGCGCGTGCGGCCGGTCGGCCGATCGTGGCGCTCGAATCGACGATCATCACCCATGGCATGCCCTATCCCGACAATGTCGCGACGGCGCGCCGGGTCGAGGCGGCCGTCCGTGCCGAGGGGGCGGAGCCTGCCACCATCGTGGTGATCGACGGCGAGATCCATGTCGGCCTCGACGACGCCATGCTCGACGAGGTCGGGCGATCGCAGGGTTTTCTGAAGCTCAGCCGTGCCGATCTCGGCTATGCGGTGGCGATGAAGCGCAACGGCTCGACGACGGTCGCGGCGACGATGATCGGCGCGGCGCTCGCCGGCATCGAGGTTTTCGCCACGGGCGGGATCGGCGGCGTGCATCGCGGAGCGGAGACCAGTTTCGACATTTCGGCCGATCTGCAGGAACTCGCCCGCACGCCGGTCTGCGTCGTCTGCGCGGGCGCCAAGGCGATCCTCGATCTGCCGAAGACGCTCGAGGTGCTGGAGACGCTCGGCGTGCCGGTGGTGGGCTACGGGGTCGACGAGTTGCCGGCCTTCTGGAGCCGGTCGAGCGGTCTGCGTGCACCGCTGCGCGTCGATGAACCGGCGGATGTCGCACGAATGATCCGGATGCGGGCACGGCTCGGCCTTTCCGGCGGCGTACTCGTCGCCAACCCGATCCCGGCAGATGCCGAGATCCCGGCTGCCGACATCAATCCGGCGATCGAGGCGGCCGTCGCCGCGGCAGAGGCGGAGGGGATCGGCGGAAAGGCACTGACGCCCTATCTCCTCTCCCGCATTCTGGCGATCACGCAAGGGCGCAGCCTCACGGCGAACATCGCGCTCGTCGAGAACAATGCCCGGGTGGCGGCACGCATCGCCCGGGCGCTCGCGTCCTGATCAGCCCTGCGGCGTGTCGGCGCGCTCGTCGTTCTTCTTGCGACGGGCGCGGCGGCCGAGGTCGTCGTTTGCGACGGCGAGTTCACTCGGCGGCGGCACGATGACGCCGCGCCGCGCCGCGGCATCCTCGGCGATCTGCGCCGCGATGCGGGCGAGTTCGAAACGCAGGGTCTGGTTCTCGCTCTCGATCGTCTTCCAGCCTTCTGCCGCTTCCTTTTTGAGGATGCTGATCTCCTTCACCAGCAGGGCGCGGTCGGCGCGTGCAGCCTCGAGCTGGGCCGCCATGTGCGACTGATCGCCCCGCATGGCGTCGATCCCCTGAGCGAGATCGACGGCGGTTCTCTGCGCGTCGCTGCGCAGCCGCTTTACCTCGGCCATCAGCTCGCCCTCGCGAGCGGTCGCGATGGCAAGTTTCGCCGTTTTCTCGGCGAGGGCGGAATCGGCCTTCATCATCTGCGCCGTCATCGCCATCAGGCGGCGTTCGAGTTCCTGCTGGCCGACCTCCAGCGAGGCGATTTCAGATTTTTTCTCGGCGAGTTGCTGCGTCAGCTCGACCGCCTTCTGGTTTGCGGTGGTCAGGCGCGATTCGAGCAGGGCGATCGCGGTTTCACGGTGGCTGAGTTCGATCTTCTGCACGGTGATCTGGCTGTCGCGCTCGACGACGGAGGCCGTCAGCTTCTCGGTCTCGCGAGCGTTGGAGGCGATCTGTTCATCGAGCGTGTCGGCCTTCATGCGCGCCGCGACCGCCTCCGTCCGAAGTGCGTCGAGCTGCATGCGCAGGTCGTCCGCTTCGCTGCGGGCGGCCTCGGCGAGGCGGCGCAACTCGGACATGGCCTCGTCGTTCGCCGGGGCGGCGTGGGCGGGCGGCGGCGCAGCGGCAGCCGTCACCTCCCGTGCGGGCGCCACGATCTGGTTCCACCGGTCGGCCGGGATGATCTCGACCGATCCGGCAGGCTTGGACTGGCGGATCCGGTCGATCTCGGCGTCCTTTTCCGACAGGAGACGGTCCATCTCGCCGGCCTGTGCGACAAGGCGGCGATTGAGCATCTGCTGGCGACCGACCTCCGCCATCAGGAGATGGCGGTTCTCGCGTTCCGCCTCGAAGGCACGCTCGATGCGACGGACCGCGATCGCCGCGACCGCGCGCTCCTCATCGCGGCCGGCCCGAACCTCCGCCATGGACAGAGGGACGTCGACCTCGATGCGGCGCCGCGTCAGCCGCAGCGCCCGCGCCCAGACGGCTGGAAGGGCCGCCAGCGCGATCAGGCCGGCAACCGCAAATCCGAGCGCGAAGAAGAGGAGTGTTTCCAGCACCGTCGACGACCAGTTCCGATTCGATCATGCCATGGGGCGGCATCATCGCCTATCACGATTCCCGCGCCGATCCCGTTTCATCCTCCGATGGCGCGGTAAAGCAACACTTGTCGCCGTTCTCATGATCCGCTGCCGGGACAGGTCGGCGACGCGTCGGTGCCTCAGAACGGGTTCCAGGTCGCCTCGGGCGTGAACTTCAGATAGCCGAGATTGATGCCGAGGCGGGCCCCGACGCCCGCCTTGATCGGCACGACCACCATGCCGTTCGGACCGGTCAGGGCCGTCATGCCGAAGCCGCCGACGATGTAGGCCGAACCGGCAACACCGGCGAAGCGGTTGAAGATCGCATCGACGCTCGGCATGTCGTAGACGAGCATCATCATGCGCGCGCCATCGCCGCCGAAGTCCCAGCCGACGGACGGGCCCTGCCAGAACACCTTGCGGTCGCCGGCATTGCGCGTGAACAGCGTGCCCTCGCCATAGCGCAGGCCTCCGACCACGGCGGCGGAGCCTTCCTCGCCCAGAATGTAGCCGTTCGGTTCACCCCAGCGCGACACGGCCTGTTCGATGGTGAGCGCCAGACCGCGCGACACCGTGCCGAAGAAGCGGTGGCCGTTGTCCACAAGTTCCTGTGACGAGAACTTGGGCGATGCGGCGCTCTCCTGGCTCGCGGCGGGTTGGGCGATGATCGCGGCGCTCGCGACGGCAAGGCCGAACAGGGCGCTGCGCAGGCGGGACAGAAGGCCAAGTCTCATGTCATGTCCTTGTCTGGAGGCAGGCGCGACGGAGCCCGCGCCGCTCAGGGATGGATTGTGTCAAAATCGAACGATTCTTCTAACCGTTGTTTTCCCAGATCCGGGTTAATGAAGGCGCCGAGTACGCGGCAAGCGGTGGTGCCCACCGTCTCGCGCGCGATTGTCACGACCGGATAGAGCCCGAATTGTTCGAAACTGTGACGTTCCTTCGGCGAAATGGGCGGTGTGCTCCAGCACGGCGCGCGGCGTGCGGTGTCCTCGCGCTCACGCTTCTCGCCGGTCTGCTGCCTGTTCCGGCATTCGCCGGGCCGCCGTCGATCGTCGAGGTGGGGCTGACCGAGCGGGTCGTGCTCGACCGGACCTCGGGCGTCGCGCTCTATGGCTATGATCCGGTGAGCTACTTCATCGACGAGACGCCGCGCATCGGCAAGCCGGACTTCGAGTACATCTGGAACGGTGCGGCGTGGCGCTTCGCCAATGAAGGCAACATGGCGGCCTTCATCGCTGACCCGACCGTCTATTCACCCCAGTTCGGCGGCTATGATCCGGGTTCGGTGGCCCGTGGCGTGCCCGCGCCGGGCGATCCGACGATCTCGCTCGTGAAAGAGGGCAGGGTCTTTCTGTTCCGCGACGCGGAAAGCCGCGCGGCTTTCACCGCGGCGCCCGACCAGGCGGAGGCGGCCACCAAGGCCTGGCCGGCGCTGGAGAAGACCCTCATCCACTGAGGCAGGCGAGGCTCGGTGATCAACCGGCCGCGGTACCCCAGGCGACGAAGGGACCGTTGCGATAGGCCTGATCGGTCTTGCCATAGGCGATCGCGCCGTCATCTGGACGCAGGACACGCCCGCCGGCGGCGGCAAGCACCGCATGTCCCGCCGCAATGTCCCATTCCATCGTCGCGCCGAAGCGCGGATAGACGTCGGCCGCGCCCTCGGCGATGCGGCAGAACTTCAGTGACGATCCCGCCTCGACGCGGCTGGCGATCGGAAGCCCTGCGAGAAACGCGTCGCAGCGCGCATCGGGATGCGAGCGGCTGCACAGCGCCGTGAGACCCTCCGTCGGTCGGGGGCGGACCCGGATCGGTGACCGCCCGGCCGCCGTCTCGCGCCAGGCGCCCCTGCCGTCGCCGGCGTAAAGCGCATCGATCGCGGGTGCGTAGACGACGCCGGCGACGGGCACGCCGTCCTCGATCAGGGCGATGTTGACCGTGAATTCGCCGTTGCGGCTGATGAATTCCTTCGTCCCGTCAAGCGGATCGACCAGAATGAAGCGGCGCCCGATGACGGGCGTCTGGCCGTGCGAGGCGCTTTCCTCCGCGATCACCGGGACGTCCGGAAGCAGCTGGGCGAGGCGCGCGAGAATGATCGCTTCGGCGCGCTCATCGGCATCGGTGACGGGGGAGCGGTCGTCTTTGAGCCGCGCCACGGGGCCGGCGGTGTAGACGGCCATGATCTCCGCGCCCGCCTCGCGGGCGATGCGGGAGAAGTGCGTGGGCAGATCGTCGGAATGGGTCATGCACGCGGGTTAACCCGCGCGGGTGCTCGGTGCAAGCGGGATCGAGGCGGATGCCCCGATCAGACTGCGATACGCTCGTCGTCGTCGCTCGGCTCGCGCAGCACGTAGCCGCGGCCCCAGACGGTCTCGATGTAGTTGCGGCCGTTGGTGGCGTTGGCGAGCTTCTTGCGCAGCTTGCAGATGAAGACGTCGATGATCTTCAGTTCCGGCTCGTCCATGCCGCCATAGAGATGGTTGAGGAACATCTCCTTGGTGAGCGTCGTTCCCTTGCGCAGGGAGAGAAGCTCGAGCATCTGATATTCCTTGCCGGTGAGATGCACCCGGTTGTTGCTGACCTCGACCGTCTTGGTGTCGAGGTTGACGACGAGATCGCCGGTCGTGATGACCGACTGGGCATGGCCCTTCGACCGGCGCACGATGGCGTGGATACGGGCGACCAGCTCGTCCTTGTGGAACGGTTTTGTGAGGTAATCATCGGCGCCGAAGCCGAGACCCTTCACCTTGTCCTCGATGCCGGCGAGGCCCGACAGGATGAGGATGGGTGTCTTGACCTTGGCCACGCGGAGTGAGCGCAGCACTTCGTAGCCCGACATGTCGGGCAGGTTCAGGTCCAGAAGAATGATGTCGTAATCATAGAGCTTGCCGAGATCGACACCCTCTTCCCCGAGATCCGTCGTATAGACGTTGAAGCTCTCGGATTTGAGCATCAGTTCGATGCTCTGCGCCGTGGCGCTGTCGTCTTCGACGAGAAGTACGCGCATCTCAATCTCCCACCGCGGCCCTCGAGCGATCACCGGCTGGCCCCGCAGGTGGCCCCCACGGTGAATCGGCTTCGACGATGATCGTGAACGACATTGCGCCTCAATGGTTAACAAACCGTGATTCTGTCTGGCAAGCGAAAGCGTTAACGGCGTCGAAAAATCACCCTAACGCTCTGTTGAGTCGACAGAAAAGGCGCCGTATCGTCCTCAGATTCCAGTTTAAGACATTCTCCCAAGCGACTCCTCAGACTCGTGTTGTCCCCGCATCGTTACGAAAGACGGTTACGCGTCCACAAACATCGCTTGGGCGAGTGTTAACCGGGCGGGTAAATTAATCGTTGACGGCGAATCATTTTGCGCCGGCGGTCGGGACACCGGGGACTTCATGTCACGAATCGGAACGCTGCTCTCTCAGGTGGAAACGATCACAGGCGTTGAAACCTATGGTCGCGTCGCCGGCGTGCGTGGCCTGATGGTCGAGATCGCGGGGCCGACCCAGGCGATGACGGTCGGCGGGCGTGTGATCATCGAGATCGGTCGCGGACGCTCGGTCGTCGGCGAGGTCGTGGGGTTCGAGGGCGACAACGCGCTTGCTCTCGCCTTCGGTCCGCTCGACGGCGTTCGGCGTGGCTGCAAGGCGATCGTCGGCCCGCTTGTCGCGGGCGTCCGCCCGACCTCCGCCTGGCTCGGGCGGGTCGTCAACGCGATGGGCGAGCCGATCGACGGCAAGGGGCCGCTGCCGAGCGGCCCACGCCTCTATCCCTTCCGCGCGAGCCCGCCGCCCGCCCATGCCCGCCAACGCGTCGGCGAACCGCTCGATCTCGGCGTGCGCGCCATCAACGCCTTCGCGACCGTCTGTCGCGGCCAGCGCATGGGCATTTTCGCAGGCTCGGGCGTCGGCAAGTCGGTGCTCCTGTCGATGCTCGCCCGCAACATCACCCGCGGCGTCTCGGTGATCGGCCTCGTCGGCGAACGCGGCCGCGAGGTGCAGGAGTTCCTGCAGGACGATCTCGGCGAGGAGGGGCTCGCGCGGTCCGTCGTCGTCGTTGCGACCTCGGACGAAAGCGCGCTGATGCGGCGGCAGGCGGCCTATCTCACGCTAGCGCTCGCCGAACACTTCCGCGACGAGGGCGGCGACGTGTTGTGCATGATCGACAGCATCACGCGCTTTGCCATGGCCCAGCGCGAGATCGGGCTTTCCGCCGGCGAACCGCCCACGACGAAGGGCTATACCCCCACCGTCTTTGCCGAACTGCCGCGGCTTCTCGAACGCGCGGGGCCTGGGCTCGATCAGGGCGCCATCACCGGGGTCTTCACCGTGCTCGTCGACGGCGACGACCACAACGAGCCGGTGGCCGACGCCGTGCGCGGCATTCTCGACGGCCACATCGTGATGGAGCGCGCCATTGCCGAGCGTGGCCGCTATCCGGCGATCAACATTCTCAAGACGGTGTCGCGCACCATGCCGCGATCGACGGACCCCGCCTATGTAGAAACGGTGCGTCAGGCCAAGCAGCTGATGGCGACCTATGCGGACATGGAGGAACTGATCCGGCTGGGCGCCTATCGCTCCGGATCGAGCGCCGAAGTCGACCGCGCCATCAGGCTCAATCCGGATCTGGAAGCCTTTCTGGGTCAGGGTAAGGAAGAATTCACGTCCATGCGCGATGGTTATGCCCGTCTAGCGAAGATTGTCGCGGGGAGCGCAACCTGATCGCGTGTGTGATCACCCCCTGTGACCGTGTCGCATCGTCGTCCAGGAGTGCTTGCGTATGAAGTCCCGTGAATCCTTGATCCGACTCAAGCGGTTTCAGGTCGACGAAAAACGTCGGCAGGTTGCGCAGATCGAAGCGATGATCGCCGATTTCGATCGCATGGCGAACGAACTCGATCGCGAGATCGCCTACGAGGAACAGCGCGCCGGGATCAATGATCCCTCGCATTTCGCCTATCCGACCTATGCGAAGGCGGCGATGGTTCGTCGCAGCAATCTGCGCGATTCAGCGAACGACCTGAAGGACAAGCTCGATCTGGCCAAGGCCGATCTCGCCGAAGCGTTCGAGGAACTGAAGAAGGTCGAGATCCTCGACGATCGCGAGAAGGCAACGGAGCGGGCCGCCGAAGCCTCGCGCGACCAGATGGACATGGACCGGATCGCTCTCGCCCGCTCGACGATGCGCGGCTGATACCAAAGGGCGGGCACGCGGCCCACTCAGAGCGATCAGGCTGCGCCTGCGCGCAATGCGTGTGGGGCAAGACCCTCATACAGACGCCGTGCTTTCTCCGCGATGACGCGCAGATCCGGCCTCAGGCTTTCGATCGACGGCTCGGGTTTTGGCGGACCGAAACCCGTCGACCGTTCGACGGCGTCGTACCAGGCCGGTGCCCAGACGCCGTCGCTCTCCCGCTTGCCGGCCGGCCATGACAGCATATCGTCGGTGAAGGGGATGCCGCAGGCGTGGCACAGCGCCGACAGCGTCGCGCGCGGATCGGCGAGCACGTCCGACGCCGCGATCACGGGCGGCGCCTTGCCGAGCCGGTCGGCCTCGCGCTCGAACAGCTCCACCTGACGCGGCAGGCCGATCGCTTCCAGCGACACCTCGTCCCATTTCTGCGTGTAGGACGCCAGAACCGCCACGGGGTCACGGATCAGGAAGGCGTTCACGACCTCCGCCGTCCAGTCGAGCGGAAAACCCGGCTGCATGTGGTGCGTCATGTGCTTTTGATAGAAGACGCGGCGTCCGCCGGGCACCGGACCAAGGAGCGCGGCGATCACGACGTGAGGGTTCTGCGGCTGGGAGGCCAGGACCTCCGCCTGCATCGGATGATCGGCGCCGGTCACGGCGAGCGAGGCCGCATAGAACGGCTCGTCGACCACCGCGGTGTCGGGGCGGTTTTCGAAGGAGCGCATCATCGCGGTCGAGATGTTGCGGGGTCCGGACCACATCGCAATGCGGACGACAGGCATGCTCATGATGGATCCGTCTCAGCGGGGAACGAAGGATTTCAGGGCCGGATAGGCCTGCTTGTAGGCCTCGTAGAAGGGCCTGTAGGCCTCATGCGCCGCGCGGTTCGGTTCGATCCGGCGCGACGTGCGCACCATAGCGCTGGCTGCCTCCTCGATCGTCACGAAATGGCCCGCGGCCTTCGCGGCCAGGATGGCCGAGCCGAGTGCCGGTGCGTCGGGCACCTCGGTCACGGTGAGCGGCACGCCCGAGACGTCGGCATGGATCTGCATCCACAGGTCCGACCGGGTGGCGCCGCCGCAGATGACGAGCTCTTCCGGTCGATAGCCGTTGGTGCGCATCGTCTCGCAGATCAGTTCCGAGCCGTAGGCGACTGCCTCCATCATCGCGCGGAAGATATGGGCACGGCCATGCTTGAGGCTGAGGCCGGTGATGGCGCCGCGCGAGCCGGCATCGGTGTGGGGCGTGCGGTTGCCCTGGAAATGATCCTGCACGATGAGGCCGTCGGAGCCTGGCGGGAGCGCTGCGGCCTCCGCGTTCATCACGTCGTAGCTCCAGTCCGTGCCGACGAGGGTGCGGAACCAGTTGACGATCGAGCCGGTCGACGTCTGGCCGCCCTCGACGACATGGAGCCCTGGCAGCAGCGCGTCGGCATAGGTGCCCCAGATCCCCGTGCCATGAAACTCTTCGGCGGCGAGCCCGAGGTGGAGATGCGAGGAGCCGGTGATAAAGGCGAGCGTCCCGGGCTTCGTGACGCCGAGGCCGATCATCGCGATGTAGGCGTCCGCTCCGCCCTGCGCGACCGGCAGGCCGACGGGCAGGCCGAGATGCTCGGCGGCGCGTGCCGTCAGGCCGCCGATGACCTCGCCCAGCGCCACGACCTGCTTCGGCCATTTGTCGGCGAGCTCGGGGATGCCGAGCGCGGTGACGAGGCTCTTCGCAAAGCCGCCGGACCGCGCGCGATAGTGCCAGCGCACGGCGACATTGTTGATGGAGGCCACCATCCGCCCGGTGAGGTGGTAGTTCACATAATCCTGATACTCGCAGATGGTGACGGCGCGATCGAAGGCCGCGCGCTCGTGGCGGGCGAGCCACAGCGCCTTGGGGATCATCCACTCGGCCGAGACCGGTCCCGCCCCGTTCGAATTGACGATGAGGGCCGGATCGCCCGTCGCGACCAGAGCCTCGGTTTCGGCAGCGGACCGGACGTCCATCCAGATGAGCGCCGGGCGGACGGCATGGCCATCAGCATCGAGCGCCACGACCGAACAGCAGGTCGTGTCGGCCGAGATCGCCGAGATGTCGCTGCCCTTGAGGCCTGCCTGTGCCAGCGCCGCCTTGACGGCGTGGCCTGCCGCGGCCCACCAGTCGGCCGGGTCCTGCTCCGCCCATGAGGGGCGCGGGAAGGTCGTCTTGTAGGCCTGAGCGGCGAAGGCGATCGGCCGACCGGACAGATCGAAGATGCCGGCCCGAAGGCTTTCCGTGCCCCCGTCGAGGCCGATGACGTATCCACCCATGATCCGCTCTCATCTGCTTGGCGTTTGGCGACCTTGGTAGCGAAGCAGGGCGCGCCGGGAAAGGGGGGAGGCGTCACGCCGCCCTATCGCCGTCGCCGCCCGTGCGATCGCCGGGATCGAGCGGCCAGTGCTCCTCGATCAGGGCGGCGACACGGGCCTGCAGCGCCCAGAGGCGATGGTCGCGGACGCCAGCGGCCTCGAGATGCGTCACCGTGTTCTGGAGATACTCCGCCACCGTGCCATGGGGCCCGGCTGCCGTCCACAATCCGCTCTGCGCCTGCCGGGACGCCGCTGCCTTGGCATGCCCGGCCGTTCCCGGTATTGAATCGGGCGTGTCCGGCGCCGTTGCGCTGATTCCCTTCCTGCAAAACCGGATATCGCCATGACCGGATTCACGCTCGATGCGCTCGATCTCGCCGCGCTGCTCTGCTCACGGGTCTGCCATGACGTGATCAATCCCGTCGGTGCGATCGTCAACGGGCTCGAGGTTCTCGACGATGAGAACGATGCGTCGATGAAGGCGTTTGCCCTCGAGCTCATCAAGAAGAGTTCGAAGGCGGCCTCGGCCCGGCTGCAGTTCGCCCGTGTGGCCTTCGGCGCGGCTGGATCGGCGGGGTCGTCGATCGATCTCGGCGATGCGGAGAAGGTGGCCCAGGGCTTCATCCATGACGAGAAGGTGTCTTTGAACTGGAGCGCGCCACGGCTCTACATGCCGAAGAACAAGGTCAAGCTGCTGCTCAACCTCCTCGTCGTCGCGACCTCGACCATCCCGCGCGGCGGATCGATCGAGGCGGTGGTGACGGGGGACGCGGAGGCGCCTGACTTCCGGGTGACGGCGACAGGCAATCATTCCCGGGTGCCCGCGGCGCTGCCGGGGCTCCTCGCCGGCGAGCCCGAGGGGGGCGTGCTCGACAGCCACGCGATCCAGCCGTACTACACCGGCCTGATCGCGCGGGCGGCGGGGATGACCGTTACCATGACACCCGAGGAAGGGCGTGTCGTGATCCATGCCTACCCGACAGGTAACTGAATAATCTTAGTTTCGGCGGAGTTGCATTCAGACATCCTCAACCGTTTACCGTCATCCTTCACACCGAACGGCGGCTGTCCGCTGAGTAGGGTGTTGCGATGGACGATCTGCTTCGCGAGTTTCTCACAGAAACCAATGAGAGCCTGGACGTCGTGGACGTCGAATTGGTGAAGTTCGAGGCTGACCCGAACAACACCAAGGTTTTGGACAATATTTTCCGCCTCGTGCACACGATCAAGGGCACGTGCGGCTTCCTTGGCCTTCCGCGTCTCGAGGCTCTCGCCCATGCGGCCGAGACCCTGATGGGCAAGTTCCGCGATGGTACCGCGGTAACGGAAGAGGCCGTCACGCTCGTCCTGTCGACGATCGACCGCATCAAGGAGATCCTCGGCGATCTCGAACGCACCGAAGCCGAGCCCGCGGGCGAGGATCGCGACCTGATCGACCAGCTCGAAAAGATGTCGATCGCGGCCGCCGCCGCACCCAAGGCGCCGGAGCCCAAGGTGGCGGTCGGAACGCTCACCCCCCAGACCCTCGAGCGCCCCCTGCGTCCGGGCGAGGTCTCGCTTGATGAGCTCGAGCGCGCCTTCCGCGAGACGGAAGCCGAACCCATCCCGGCCAAGGCCGTCGTCGAAGAACCGAAGGTCGAGAAGAAGGCCGAGACCAAGGCCAAGAGCGAGAAGAAGTCCGCCGCCAAGCCGGTCGTCGACAAGGACGATGAGGCGAAGCTCGACAACAGCATCTCCTCGCAATCGATCCGCGTGAACGTCGACACGCTCGAGACCCTGATGACGATGGTCTCGGAACTCGTGCTGACCCGCAACCAGCTGCTCGAAATCGTCCGCCGGCACGAGGACTCGGAGTTCAAGGTCCCGCTCCAGCGCCTCTCCAACGTCACGGCCGAGCTGCAGGAAGGCGTCATGAAGACGCGCATGCAGCCCATCGGCAACGCTTGGTCGAAGTTGCCGCGCCTGATCCGCGATCTCAGCCACGAACTGCACAAGAAGATCGACCTGCTGATGCACGGTCAGGAGACCGAGCTCGACCGGCAGGTTCTCGAACTCATCAAGGACCCGCTGACCCATCTGGTGCGCAACTGCGCCGACCACGGCTTGGAGCCGCCGGACGAGCGCAAGGCCGCCGGTAAGCCCGAGACCGGTAAGGTGATCCTGAACGCCTTCCACGAGGGCGGGCACATCATCATCGAGATCAAGGACGACGGCCGCGGTCTCAACATCGACAAGATCAAGCAAAAGGCGCTGCAGAACGGCATCGCGACCGACGCCGAACTCGCCGCCATGCCCGACCAGCAGGTCGCGCAGTTCATCTTCGCCGCCGGCTTCTCGACGGCCGCCCAGGTCACCTCGGTCTCCGGCCGCGGCGTGGGCATGGACGTCGTGCGCACGAACATCGAGAAGATCGGCGGCACCGTCGAACTCAAGTTCCAGCGCGGCAAGGGCACGGCCTTCGTCATCAAGATCCCGCTGACGCTGGCGATCGTCTCGGCGCTGATCGTCGAGTGCTCGGGCGAGCGCTTCGCGATCCCGCAGATCAGCGTCCTCGAACTCGTCCGCGGCCAGGCCAACAGCGATACGACGATCGAACGCGTCAACGATGCGCCGTTCCTGCGCCTGCGCAACCGCCTGCTGCCGCTGGTGTCGTTGCACGACACGTTGCGCCTGGGCGAAACGCGCAAGCAGGAGGAGGACAAGAGCTTCATCGTCGTCACCCAGGTGGGCAACTACACGTTCGGCATCATGGTCGACCGCGTGTTCGACACCGAGGAAATCGTCGTGAAGCCGGTGGCCCCGATCCTGCGCGACGTGCCGATGTTCTCGGGCAACACGATCCTGGGCGACGGGTCGGTGATCATGATCCTCGATCCCAACGGAATCGCGGCGGGCTCGGGCGCTTCGGCGGCCACGATGTCGGAAAACCAAGCCGCGCAGGCCGCGGCCGAAGGTTCGGCGCGCGAGGCCGAACGCATCGCGCTGCTCGTCTTCCGCGCGGGCGGCAACGCGCCCAAGGCGGTGCCGCTGTCGCTGATCGCGCGTCTGGAGGAAACCGACGCCGGGCAGATCGAATACTCCGACGGCAAGCCCGTGCTGCAGTATCGCGGCAAGCTCATGCCGTGGGTCACGATCGATCCGTCCTATCCGGTGCGCACCGAAGGCCGCCAGCCGATCCTGGTCTTCGCCGACCGGAACCGGAACATGGGCCTGCTGGTCGACGAAATCGTCGATATCGTCGAGGAGCGTCTCGCGATCGAAATGAACAACGCGCGCCCCGGCATGGTGGGCTCGGCGATCATCTCGGGCAAAGCGACCGACGTCATCGACACGGCGCATTACCTCTCGCAGGCCTTCGGCGACTGGTTCGGCAAGGCCGACGCGCCGTTCGGCGGCGTGGCGTCGCGCAGCCTGCTGCTGGTCGACGACAGTCCGTTCTTCCGCACGCTCGTGGCTCCGCAACTCATGGCAGCAGGCTATGATGTCACCGAGGCAGGCAATGCGGAGCTTGCGCTCCGGCTCATGGGTGAGGGCAAGTCTTTCGAC
>JBKDKQ010000021.1:0-276503 GCA_046344875.1 Labrys sp. (in: a-proteobacteria)
TCTGCCGCCGATACATGACACTGGAAGGATTGAAGCCGGTGAGCGATGATCCGCTCATCAAGTTGCCCGCCGTGGCGACCTGAGCCCACTTCGGACCCGACCGAAGATCGGCGCTCCTACACCACTCCAAGGGACGTCACCTTCGGACGCTCCGGATAAGCGTGCCGGAAAAAGGGATTGACGGTGAAGCAGCGCTCGATGGTCCATCTCGCCTCACGCCATGACATCGACCTCGATGCCTTTCGGGCCGTCGCATGGGATGGCGCGCCGGTCGGGATGACGCGCGCGGCGCGGGATCTTCTGACCGAGCATCGCCGGCGCTACGAGCGGCTGATCGGGGCCGGTGGCAAGGGCGTCTACGGCATCAATGTCGGCCAGGGCGAGATGGCGGTCGCGCCGATGTCGGGCGACGAGGTCGACCGGCTGGCCCGCATGAAGCCGCTCGCGGCGGCCGTCACCTTCGGCAAGCCGTACCCGCGCCGCGTGCTGCGCGGCATGGTTCTCGCGCGGCTCGCAAACCTGATCGGCGGCCATGGCGGGGCGACGCCGCGCCTCGTCGACGACATCGTCGCGATGCTAAACGACGACCGGATTCCCGAGGTTTCACAAGCCGGCCATGGCGGACCCGGCGAGATCCTGGCGACCTACATGCTCTTCGCCGAGCTCAGCCTCGGGCGCGACCTCCTCGCCGGCGAGCGCGGGGCGCTGATCAACGGCGCGCCCTGCTCGGCCGCCCTGCTCGCCGACGCGGTGCTGGTGGCAGAGCGTCGGATCATGCTCGCGGAACGGGTTCTCGCGCTCGCCATCGACGCCTTCAACGCGCCGGACGAGCATTATCGCCTCGAGCTCGCGGAGTTTTGGGGCGGCGAACACAACCGCACCGCCTTCGCACGGCTCGCGGCGCTGCTCGCCCATGACGATCCGATCCCGCAGCGCGACCATCAGGCGCCGGTCAGCTTCCGCAGCATTCCGGCCATGCTCGGCCAGGCGCATTGGGCGCTGACCGAGGCGCGACGCCTCGCGGCCGTCGCCCTGCGGGCGGTGACCCACAATCCCGTTTGGCTGCCGCCGACCGAGAACCATCCCGATGGCGAGTGCTTCAGCAATGGCGGCTACAACAATGCCCTGGCCGCGCCGCTGATGGACAACCTCGCCGGAGCCTCGGTCGAGCTCTGCCTCCTGTGCGAGCGCCTCTCGACCGGGCTTCTCAACGGGCGGGTCAGCGGCATGCCGGATTTCCTGCTCGTCGACCGTGACGGCGGCAACACCGACGGCCACGGCGCGGTCGGCTACATCCCGATGGCGATCGTCGGCCATCTTGAGGAGGCGCGGGCGGCGGCGCAGCGCACCTTCACGCCGCCAAGCGACGTCTCCGTGTTCGGGCAGGACAATGTCGCGGCGACGGCCTTCCTCGCCTGGCCGAAGCAGGAGACCGCCGGGCGCGCGCTCGATGCCTGTCTCGCCCATCTCGGCGTGATCGCCAGCCAGGCGCTCGCCGTCACCGGACGGCCAGCGCGATCGCGCCCGCTCGGTGATCTCTTGTCGGTGATCCGCACCCATGTGCCGCCTGTAACCGCGGACCGCGTGCTCGGTCCCGAGATCGGCCGGCTCTGCAGCGCCTTCCGGCACGAGATCTATCCCGCTGCGGACGTCGACTGATCCTCGCGACGGGTCCAACCTCGATACCACGGGTCCAACCTCGACACCGGGGTGCGGGCGCCAAAAGGCCGCGAGGCGATCACGCCCGTGTGACCGCGTCGCGTTGCGCGCACCGCGATGTTGCCATGATCGCCCTTCTCGATTAGCGAGATCGCATGTCTTTATCGAGGAACTGGATGATGCTGTCGCGTCGCACCGTCGTCGCCGCCCTTGCGGCCTCCCCCCTTCTAGGTGCCGCCCCGGCGCTCGCGCAGGACATCGTCAGCACGTCGGAGCTGAACCAGCCCGGCCCCCTGCCGGAAAAGGCGCTCGGCAATGCCGACGCCAAGGTGACGATCGTCGAATATGCCTCGATGACCTGCTCGCACTGCGCCCGCTTCCACAAGGAAACCTTCCCGGCGCTGAAGGAGAAGTACATCGACACCGGCAAGGTGCGCTTCATCCTGCGCGAGTTCCCGCTCGATCCGCGCGCGACGGCGGGCTTCATGCTGGCGCGCTGCGCGGGCGACGACAAATACTTCGCCATGGTCGACGTGCTGTTCCACCAGCAGCCGAGCTGGGCCTTCGTCGAGGGCCCGAAGGTGCTCGACGCGATGAGCCAGATTGCCAAGCAGGCGGGTTTTACACAGCAGCAGTTCGAGGCCTGCTTGAAGGACCAGGCGCTTTATGATGGCATCAACACCATCAAGGCGCGGGCCGAAGAGAAGTTCGGCGTCAACTCGACGCCCACCTTCTTCGTCAACGGCAAGCGCGCCAGCGGCGAGATGACGATCGAGGAATTCGACAAGCTGATCGCGCCGCTTCTCGGCAACGGTTAACGGCGCCCTTCGGCGCCTCACGGGGCGCCATGATCCTGACGCGGCTGAAACTGATCGGCTTCAAGTCCTTCGTCGAGCCGACGGAGTTTTTGATCGAGCCGGGCCTGACCGGCATTGTCGGGCCTAACGGCTGCGGCAAGTCGAACCTCGTCGAGGCACTGCGCTGGGTGATGGGCGAATCCAGCCACAAGAACCTGCGCGCCGCCGAGATGGACCAGGTGATCTTCGCCGGCACGGCGGGCCGCCCGGCGCGCAACACCGCCGAGGTGATCCTGACGATCGACAACCGCGCGCGGCGGGCGCCGGCGGCCTTCAACGGCGACGACACGATCGAGGTTTCGCGCAAGATCGAGCGCGACCAGGGTTCGACCTACCGCATCAACGGCCGCGAGGTTCGCGCCCGCGACGTCCAGCTCCTCTTCGCCGACGCCTCCACCGGCGCGCGATCACCCGCCATGGTGCGACAGGGGCAGATCGCCGAACTGATCGCGGCAAAGCCGCAGGCACGCCGCCGGGTGCTGGAGGAGGCCGCCGGCATTTCCGGCCTGCACACACGCCGCCACGAGGCGGAACTGCGGCTCAAGGGCGCGGAGCAGAATCTCGACCGTCTCGAGGACGTCCTCGCCCAGATCGAGAGCCAGCTCGAGGCACTCAAGCGCCAGTCACGACAGGCGGCGCGCTACCGGGCGCTGTCGAGCGCGATCCGGCAGGCGGAAGCGCTTCTGTTCCATCTCGACTTCGAGGAGGCGGGGCGCGAGGTGGTGGCCGCGGAAAAGCGTCTCGACGCCGATGTCCGGCTCGTCGGCGAACGCACCCGGGCCCAGGCCGAGGCGGCGCGTCTGGGTGCCGTCGCCCAGGTCGAGCTCACGCCGCTGCGCGAGGCCGAGGCCGTCGCGGCCGCGACCGTCCAGCGCCTCACCATCGCCCGCGAGCAGCTCGCGAGCGAAGAGCGCCGGGCCGCCGAGCGGCTCGTCGAACTCGACCGGCGCATCGCGCAGACCAATGCCGACGTGAACCGCGAAAAGGCCCTGATCGCCGATGGCGGCGCCATGATCGAGCGCATGGCGGCGGAACAGACGGCCTTGTCGGCGCAAAACAGCGCGGCGACCGCCGGCAAGATCGACGCGGCCGCGCGGGTCTCGGGCACGGAGACGGCGCTCGCCGGCGCGGAGGCGGCGATGGGCGAGACGCAGGCGGCTCTCGCCGAACTGCAGGCCCGGCGCGGGCAGGTCGACCGCACGGTGCGTGACGGCCAGGCGCGGATCGAGAAGCTCGACCGCCAGCTCGCCGAGATCGAAAGGGAGCGGGCGGCCGTGATCGCCGGCGCCGCCGATCCCGCCGTGATCGAGGCGCTGAGGGCCGACCGCGACGCGACGGTCGCAGCCGTCGCGGCCGCCGAGGCGCGGGCGCTCGAGGCGGAGGCCGACCATCTGCACCGCCGCGACGCCGAGACCCAGACCCGCCCGCCGCTCGAGGAGGCGGAGCGACGCGCCGCCCGGCTCGAGACGGAGGCGCGCACGCTCGCAAAACTCGTCTCGCCGCCGACCGATGCCGCCTATCCGGCCGTGCTCGAACGACTGCGGGTGAAGAAGGGCTACGAGCTCGCCCTCGGCGCCGCGCTCGGTGACGATCTCGATCTGCCCGATGATCCCCGTGCGCTCGCCCATTGGGGCGGCGCCGCGATCCAGCCGCAGGATCCGGCGCTGCCGCCGGGCATCGAGCCGCTCGGCCGCTTCGTCGATGCACCCCCCTCGCTCGCGCGCCGGCTCGCCCAGATCGGCATCGTCGCGCGCGATCAGGGTGCCGCGCTCCAGCCTCGGCTCGCGCCGGGCCAGCGCCTCGTCAGCCTCAAGGGCGATCTGTGGCGCTGGGACGGCCTGACCACGGCCGCCGACGCGCCGACGCCCGCGGCTCGCCGTCTCGTCGAGCGCAACAGGCTCACAGATCTCGAAGCCGAGGCCGCGACCGCGCGCGCCGCCGTGCTCCCCCTGAGGCAGGCCGCCGAGGCAGCCCGCATCGCTGCCCGCGAGGCAGGCGACGCCGAACGGGCCGCGCGCGAGGCCTGGCGCGGCGCCACGCGCCTGGCGGAAGCGGCCCGCGACAGGCTCGCCGCCACCGAGCGCCAGACCGCGCAGATAGCGACGCGGCTTTCCGCCCTCGAAGAGGCGCGGATAAGGCTCGCTGCGAGCCGGGCCGAGGCCGAGGCGGTCCTGCGGTCGGCCGAGGAGGAACTCGCGCGCCTGCCGGACGACGCGACCCTCCAGACGACGCTCACCGGTCAGCGCCTCGAGGTCGCGCAGCGCCGGGCCGAGCTCGCCGAGGCGCGGGCGGCCATGCAGACGCTCGCCCGCGAAATCGAGCTGCGCGACGGGCGGCTGACGGCAATCGCCGCCGAGATCGAGACCTGGCGCCGACGCAGCACCGAGGGTCAGGCGCAGATCGACACGCTGCTGACCCGGCTCTCGGATCTGAAATCCGAGCGCGCGACGCTGGACGAGGCGCCGGCCGCCTTCGCCGCCCGACGGCGCGCGCTCAACGGCGAGATCGAGACGGCGCTCGCCCGGCGCCAGGAAGCTGCCGATGCGCTTGCCGCGGCCGAGACCCGCCAGCGGGCAGCCGATCAGGCGGCGCGCGCGGCGATCGAGGCGCTCGGGGCGGCGCGGGAGGAGCAGGCCCGCTCGGAGGAGCGGCTCGAGGCCTCGCGTCTGCGCTGGACCGAGCTGCGCCGCGCCATCAACGAGGCGCTGTCGGTCGAACCGAACGGGCTCTTGCGCATCGCGGGCCTTGCGCCGGGCGCCGCGCTGCCGCCCCGCCGGTCGATCGAGCGCGACCTCGACACGGCAAGGGGCGAGCGCGAGCGGCTCGGTGCCGTCAATCTGCGCGCCGAGGACGAGCAGCGCGAGGTCCAGGCCCAGCTCGACGGGCTGGTGCGGGAGCGGGATGATCTCATCGAGGCCATCAAGCGGCTACGCCATGCGATCGCCGGTCTCAACAAGGAGGGCCGGGAGCGGCTTCTCGCCGCCTTCGACGTCGTCAACGGCCATTTCCAGACGCTGTTCTCGACGCTGTTCGGCGGCGGTTCGGCGGAACTGCAGCTCACCGAGTCGGATGATCCGCTGGAAGCCGGTCTCGACATCCTGGCGAAGCCGCCGGGCAAGAAGCCGCAGACGCTGTCGCTGCTTTCCGGCGGCGAGCAGGCGCTGACGGCGACCGCCCTGATCTTCGCCGTCTTCCTCACCAATCCGGCGCCGATCTGCGTGCTGGACGAGGTCGACGCGCCGCTCGACGATGCCAATGTCGACCGCTACTGCACCCTCCTCGACGCCATGACGCAGCGCACCGCGACGCGTTTTGCCGTCGTCACGCACAACCCGATCACCATGGCGCGGATGAACCGGCTGTTCGGCGTGACCATGGCCGAGCGCGGCGTCAGCCAGCTCGTCTCGGTCGATCTGAGCGAGGCCGAACAGCTTGCGGAGGCCGCCTGACGCCTTGCGTCAGTAGCGTCGCTGCCGGTCGACCGGGGTCTCGAACGGGAGCCCCCGCTCATGCCGATCGATCTGGCGCAGGATGAAGCGCCCGACGGCCTCCTCGTCCGAGATCGCCGAGTTGTGCGGTGTGATCGTCACGCGCGGATGGGTCCAGAGCGGGCTCTCCGCCGGCAGGGGCTCGGTCTCGAACACGTCGAGGGTCGCGGCAAACAGCGTTCCGTCGTCGAGGCAGGAGAGGATGTCGGCCTCGACCTGTAGACCGCCACGCCCGGCATTCATCAGGATCGGGGCGCCGAAGACGCCGTCGCGCGCCAGCCTCTCGAACAGGCGCCGGTTGAGGATCCCGCGCGTGTCGGGCGTCAGCGGCATCAGCGAGACCAGAAGGTCGGTGCGCGCGAGAAACCGGTCGAGATCGGCGGCGCCATGCATCGGCACGCCGTCGACCGGATGGCCGCTTCGGCTCCAGCCCTCGACCGGGAAGCCGATCATCGCGAGCTTGCGGGCGGCGTCGCGGCCCAGCACGCCCATGCCCATGATGCCGACGCGCAGTTCGCGCGCGGCCGGCGCCGGCCGCACGTCGCGCCACAGGCGCATCGCCTGCTGCTCATCGTGCCGGCGCTGCTGGCGCAGATGGATGAGGGCATGCATCACCACCCATTCGCTCATGCGCATGGTCAGATCCGTGTCGACCACCCGCGCGAGCGGCACGTCGGGCAGGCTCGGATCGACAAAGAGGTGATCGACGCCGGCGCCGAGCGAGATGATGCCGCGCAGATTGGGCAGGCTCGCCAGCACGCCGAGTGGCTGTTTCCACACCGCCGCATAGGTGATGTCGACCGGATTGCCGACCTCCGGCCATACCCTGACATCGCGATCGGGGGCCTGGCGGCGCAACCGCTCGGCCCAGGGCGCCGGATCCCAGCCGGTCATGCACAGAAGGATCGCCATGGTGGTTCCACGAATGATGGGGTCACGTCCCTTCTCGCCGATTTTCACGCGCTTGTCTCGATCCCCCGTCACGCTGGCCGAATCCCGTGGACGGATGCAGGCTTTGGTTTTCTCCCGCCTGCGGCTGGGTTACTGCGTGGGGAGAGCGAGAGACGGGAGAGTGACATGGAAGGCGTGACGGTCGTTGACCATCCGATGGTGCAGCACAAGCTGACGCTGATGCGCGACAAGGAGCGCTCGACGAAGGGCTTCCGGCAGCTCCTCAACGAGATCGGCCGCCTGCTCTGCTACGAGGTGACGCGTGATCTCCCGCTCGAATATGTCGACATCGAAACCCCGCTCGCGCCGATGAAGGCGCCGCTCGTCGCCGGCAAGAAGCTCGTCTTCGCTCCCATCCTGCGCGCCGGCGAAGGCTTTCTCGAGGGCATGCTCGATCTGGTGCCTTCCGCCCGCGTCGCCCATATCGGCATCTATCGCGACCCCTCGACGCTCGCGGCGGTCGAATACTACTTCAAGGCGCCGCCCGACGTTGCCGAGCGGCTCGTGATCCTCCTCGATCCGATGCTGGCGACGGCGAATTCGGCCGTGGCGGCGGTCGAGCGGCTCAAGGCGCGCGGCGTCAAGGACATCCGCTTCGTCTGCCTTCTCGCCGCGCCCGAGGGCATCCGCCGGCTGCGCGAGGCCCATCCGGATGTGCGCATCTGGACGGCGGCGATCGACAGCCATCTGAACGATCACGGCTACATCGTTCCCGGCCTTGGCGATGCCGGCGACCGCATGTACGGTACGAAATGAGCGAGCCCGGCGCTGGAGGCGCACCCATGGCGGCACGATTGATCGAGAGAGTGCTCTTCGCGGCCCGATGGCTGATGGTCTTCTTCTATGCGGGCCTGCTGCTGACTCTGCTCGTGCTGTTGGTGAAATTCGCCCAGCGACTGTACAATTTTATGGGCAACGTGCTGACCTTCTCGGAGACCGACGCCATCGTCAGTGCCGCCGCGATGATCGACCTCACGCTCGTCGCCAGCATGATCCTGATCGTGGTCTATTCCGGCTACGAGAACTTCGTGTCGCAGCTGAGCGCCAACGAGAACAAGAACTGGCCGGAATGGATGACTCGGGTCGACTTCACCCAGCTCAAGCAGAAGCTTCTGGCCTCGATCGTCCTGATCTCCTCGATCCAGGTGCTGAAGGCCTTCATGGAGCCGACCAAGTTCAACGATCGGGACCTGATGTGGATCGTCGGCATCCATCTCGTCTTCGTCCTGTCGACCGTCGCCTTCGCGCTGTCGGATCTGATGTCGTCGAAATCCTACAATCGCGGTCGCTCGGAGACCTGACGATCGACCAGGGGCGGGCCGGCACGCAGCCCGTCCCTAAACGGGCAGCGCGGTCGTTTTCTTCACGACGCGCAGCGCCAGCGTCGACTGCACGCGCACCACGCCCGGCAGCTGCGTCAGGATCTCCGTGTGGATCCGCTCGAAATCGGTGGCGTCGGCATAGGCGACGCGGATCATGTAGTCGGCCGTCCCCGCGAGCAGGTAGCATTCGAGGATCTCGGGGTGGCGTCCGACCGCCGCCTCGAACCGGTCGAGCGCCGCCCGCCCCTGCTGGTCGAGCGTGACGAGGATGAAGGCGACGCCCGGCAGGCCGACGGCCTTCTCGTCGAGCAGCATCACATAGCGCGCGATCAGCCCCGCCTCCTCGAGAAGCTTCACCCGGCGCAGACAGGCGGACGGCGACAGCGAAACGCGCTCGGCAAGCTCGACATTCGACAGCCGCCCCTCCTGCTGCAGCAGGCGCAGGATCATGCGGTCGCGGTCGTCAAGGGCGAGCACGGGGTCGGCTCCTTTCGTACAATGCGAGTGATCATGCGACAAATCTCCTTTCTTGTCGAATTTCATGCGACCAATTCGCTCGATCAGACCGCAGTTTCGCGAGAGATTTCGGCACGCCCGCACTAATCTTCAGCCCAGAAGGCGTCGGATCGGACGCTCAGCCAAGGGAGGAAGCCATGCTCGTCGGCGTGCCGAAGGAGATCAAGGACAACGAGTACCGCGTCGGTCTGGTGCCGGCCTCGGTGCAGGAACTCGTCCATCACGGCCACCAGGTCATGGTCCAGAAGGGCGCCGGTCTCGGCGCGGGCCTCGCGGATGCCGACTATGCCGGCGCCGGCGCGAGCATCGTCGAGAGCGCCGACCAGATTTTCGCCGAAGCCGACATGATCGTGAAGGTCAAGGAGCCGCTCGCGGTCGAGCGCAAGAAGCTGCGCAAGGGCCAGATCCTCTTCACCTACCTCCATCTCGCGCCCGATGCGGCGCAGACCCATGACCTCGTCGAGTCAGGCGCCGTCTGCATCGCCTATGAGACGGTCACCTCGAATTCCGGCGCGCTGCCTCTGCTCACCCCGATGTCGGAGGTGGCCGGCCGTCTCGCGCCCCAGGTCGGCGCCCATGCGCTCGAAAAGCCGCAGGGCGGTCGCGGCATGCTGCTCGGCGGCGTGCCGGGCGTGCCGGCCGCCGACGTTCTCATCCTCGGCGGCGGCGTGTCCGGCACCCATGCGGCGACCATCGCCGTCGGCATGGGCGCGCGTGTCACGGTCGTCGACCGCTCGGCCGAGGTGCTGCGCCGCCTCGCCGCCCAGTTCGGCACCTCGATCTCGACGGTGTTCTCGACCAAGTCGGCGATCGCCGATCTCGTGCGCAAGGCCGATCTCGTGATCGGCACGGTGCTGATCCCGGGTGCCGCTGCACCGAAGCTCGTTTCCCACGAGATGGTGCGGACGATGAAGCCGGGCTCCGTCATCGTCGACGTCGCCATCGACCAGGGCGGCTGCGTCGAGACCTCGCGTGCGACGACCCATTCGAACCCGACCTATGTCGTCGATGACGTCGTGCATTACTGCGTCGCCAACATGCCGGGGGCGGTCGCGCGCACCTCGACCTTCGCGCTCAACAACGTCACCCTGCCCTTCACACTGCTCCTCGCCGACAAGGGCTGGAAGCGTGCGCTCGGCCAGGATCCGCATCTGCGCAACGGCCTCAACGTCAGCGAGGGCAAGGTCACCTGCCAGCCCGTCGCGGAGGCGCACGGCCTGCCCTATGTGAAGGCGGAAGTCGCGATCGGCCTTTGACGAAAACCGGTCACGGAGCATTCACCCTGTCGGGCAAGCACTTGCTAAGCCTAGCTGAGCAAAGGCGTTTCCGGCAGGGCCTCACAGAATTGCTTAACCGCGATCGGCAAGCGCCCGGAAACGGGTGAGCGCCGAAGCTGGCATCCACGACGGGGCCGACAGAGCCCCGCAGGGAGCCACCATGCGGCGTCATCCGGCATCCGATCATCATGCGGCGGCGACGGCCCGTGCCGTCTCTGCTCGGGCCGCAAGCCCGCCCCTGATCCTCGAGATGGCCGACACGCGCGCCGACAGCGGCACGCGTCGCATCCAGATCCTGTCGGAAGGCGTCGTCGTCGAGCGCTCGGTCGCCGGCGTCTCCATGCGCCTCGCGCTCGCGCTCGACTCCTATCAGGGCGTGGCCGTCAGTGCCGAGGGCGACGGCCCGACGCTGCGCGTGCGAGTCACCCTCCTCCATCGCGACCGCGACCTCGACGTCACGCTTTTCGAGGCAAGCGATGATCGCGACGTCACGGCCGAATGGGTCTATTGGTCGAACCGTTTCGCGCTGCCCATGCTGATGATCGACCGCGACGGCCGGCTGATCCAGCCCTACGGCCAGCTCGGCGCCCTCACCGTCGGCAAGACCGCGCCGCGGCGCAAGGGCTCGATCCTGTCGGGCCGTCGCCCGCGTTTCCTCGTCCGCCGCCGCCCCGGCACGCCGGCCGAGACGCCGGTCGTCCATCGCGAGCGCGAGATCATCGCCCGCGACTGACGGCGATCGTCACGGGGACCGCGCGAACTCCTCGAGCGACGCCTCGACGATACGCCCGCCCGTCGGTGCCGGCTCGATGGCGACGCGCCGGTCATGCAGGGCCGCCAGCGAACCGCGATGCCCGATCGAGATGATCGCCGTGTCGGGCAGAACCTCGCGCAGGGCGGCATACATGTCGGCCTCCGCCTGCTCGTCGAGCGCCGAGGTGGATTCGTCGAGAAACAGCCATTTCGGCTTGTGCAGCATGGCGCGCACCAGCGCGACGCGCTGTTTCTCGCCCCCCGACAGCGAGATCATCCACGGTTCGACCGCGTCGAGCCGCTCGATCAGATGCTCGAGGCCGACCCGTTTCAACGCGCTCACGATCGTCGTGTCGAACGCCTTGTCCTCCGCCGAGGGATAGCACAGCGCGCCACGCAGCGTGCCGAGCGGGAGATAGGGCTGCTGCGGCACCAGCATGACGTCGTCATTTTCCGGGATGGCGACCTTGCCGGAGCCGAAGGGCCAGATGCCGGCAAAGGCACGCATCAGCGTCGTCTTGCCCGACCCTGACGGACCGGTGATCAGCGTGCGCTCGCCACGGGCGAAACGAACCCGGCCATCGGCGAGGAGCGGCCGGCCGTCCGGCAGCTTCAGGGCGAGGGTATCGGCGACGATGTCGCCACCGCGCGCCGTGGTGACGAGTGTGGGGCCCTCCTTGCCGAGCGCCTCGGCACGGGCCATCGCGTCCTTGAACCCGGTCAGCCGGTTGATGACCGCCTGATAGGAAGCAAGCGTCGTGTAGAAGTCGACGAAGAAGGAGAAGGCATCCTGGACGCGGGAGAAAGCGCCGGCCGTCTGGGTCAGATCACCAAGCTTCATGTCCTTGCTGGCGAAATAGGTCGGCGCAAGAATCAGGTAGGGCAGAACCACCGAAGCCTGGCCGTAGCCCGATGTGAACCAGGTCAGCTTCTTCTGCCGGTCGGTCAGCGCCAGCCAGTTGTCGATGACGTTTCGAAAGCGCGCCATGAGGCCGGCGCGCTCGGCGGCCTCACCCTCAAGCAGGGCGATCTGCTCGCCATATTCACGCAGACGCGCTGCCTGGAAGCGGAAATCGGCCTCCACCCGCTCCTGACGGAAGTTCAGACCAACCAGCGGCCTGCCGATAAGATGGGTGAGGCCGGTCGCGACGATCGCAAGAATCAGCGCGATCCAGACGAGATAGCCGGGGATGGTCGACAGCTCGAAGCCGCCGATCATGTAGGGGAAGCTCGATGACAGTCCCCACAGGATCTGGATGAAGGCGTAGAGGTTGAGGAGCGACGAGAACATCGAGATGTAGATGAAGCGAGTGCGCGCCACGAAGGTCTGGACGTCGTCGGCGATGCGCTGGTCCGGATTGTCGGCGTCGTCGCCCACGAGGCGCAGGCGGTAATGCACGCCGTCGTTCATCCAGCGCCCGATGAAGGCGACCGTCATCCAGCGGCGCCAGCGAATGTCGAGATACTGCGTCAGCACATATTCGTAGACGGCGATGATGATCCAGATGGTCGCGAAGATCGAAAAGAAGCGCAGTTCGGTCCAGAAAGCGCCCTCGTTCTTTTCCTGCAGCGCCGTGTAGAAACGGTTGTTCCAGAACGAGAAGATCACGTTCAGATAGACCTGCGTCACGTTGATGGCGATCAGGGTGCCGAACATGAACAGGCCGATCGCCCCCTCCCGCGCCTTTACCGCGCCGAGACGGCCGAGCGTGAGGACACCGCGTTCCTCGGTTTCGAAATAGGGAGCGGCCAGCTCGATGACGGTTCGCACGCCCGGGATGAAGCTGACGCCATACTGGACGAGGCCGAGCAGCGCCGCGATCAGGGCGGCGTGCGGCGGCGGCAGATAGGGCTGGGCCGCCTCCGGCCAGAGCCCCATGTCGGCGGAGAGCGTGACGGCGGAGAAAGCAAGGAAGGCGATCGTGTAAAGCGACAGCAGGAACCGGATGATCAGGCGCTGCGAGCCCGACAGCACGAGCACCGCCGCAAGAACGAGGGCCGCGATCGGCAGGTAGAAGGGCGCAGGACCAAACATCCACGCGACCCCCAGCGCCAGGGTGGCGGCGCCCGTGAGCGCGGTCAGGACACGAAACATCGGGAAAGCCTCTCAAAGCACCAAGCGGCCGATGCCAAGAGCCTCGCGCCACCTCTGTGGCGCGAAAATGTCACGTCGTCGGGCGAGTGGCAATTTACGGAGTTGTCATCTTGGCGGCACCAGGCCACCCGAGGGCCGATCAGTTCGCCGGCCAGACCGGCACGCGGCCAAGCGTCGCGATCACCTGGCGACGGCCGTTCGGCTGTTCCGGCGTCTGGTAGATGGTGACGCCGGCGCGGCGGCGCGCGGCGAAGGCTGCGAGGGAACGGGCCTGCTGGATCGTCGCGAACGAGATGGTCTCGGCCGGTACCAGATCGCCAGCCTCCTCCAGCCAGGTTTGCACGACAAAGGGTTCGAACAGCATCGGCGCGACGTTTCTCGGGACACTCTGGACCACCATGTGACCACTCTAGCGCCGACCCCGCGCCGGTCTATCCGTCGCAAACCCCACGGGACAAGTGCTATTAGGGATTGAGCGTGCGCCAATCGCCGTGGATTGCCTGAACGAGACTGAGCGCCGCGACGGCCGCCGTATCCGCGCGCAGAATCCGCGGGCCGAGCGACAGGCGCACGCAGCCGGGCACGCCGAGGAGCATCTGGCGCTCGCGCGGATCAAAGCCGCCTTCCGGGCCGATCAGCACCGCTGTCGGCCCGGCATGGTCGCCCGCGAGGGCCCGCAGCGGATCGGCGATGGGCGCGTCCTCGTCGCAGAAGACGAGACGCGTGTCGCCCGTCAGCCGCGCGAGACGGGCCTCGAGCGGTTCGGGCTCGATCAAGCGCGGCAGGCTGATGATGCCGCATTGCTCGGCCGCCTCGACGATGTTGGCGCGCATGCGCTCGAGATTGACGCGGGCGACCTGCGTACGGCGCGTGATCACCGGCTCGATGCTGCCGGCACCGAGTTCGACCGACTTCTCGACGAGATAGTCGAGACGCGCATGTTTGAGGGGCGCGAAGAGAAAGCGCAGATGGGAGGCCGGTGTCTGGACGCGCACCAGACTGTCGACAGTGAGCGCGGGGCGCTTGCGGTCGCCGCCGAGCCTCGCTTCAAACTCACCGTCGCGACCGTTGAAGACGAGCACCCGGTCGCCGGGACGAAGACGCATGACGTTGAGGAGATAGTTTCCCTGCGTCCTGTCGAGATCGACCATGGCACCGGCGCACAGATCGGCCTGAACGCACAGCCGAACGGCGTCGAACTCATAAAGCGCCATGCCGCGTCTCCTTCGCCATCGCTCCGCCGCGATTTCAATGCTTGAGATTGCGGCGACGGGCCTTCCTTAGTATCCACTCCTCGTCTTTGAAATCGGACATCCCCATGTCGCGCGCGTTTTTCTTCGCCACAGCCCTGATCCTCGCCGCGTCCTGTCAGTCGGCGATCGCCAACGAGTTCTGCAATCAGGATCTCGGCCCGCTCGTGAAGGAACGCGAGGCGCTGCAGAACCGGCTCGAACAGATCAACAAGAACGCGTCGCAGCCGGGCGCCCGCGAGAAGTTCTGTGCCACCATGGCAAGCTTCATTTCGAACATGCGCAAGACCGAAAAGTACATGACCGAGAACCAGAGCTTCTGCCAGATCCCGGCCGAGACCCTGGTGGCGGTGAAGCAGGGGATCACCAACGCCTCGGCGACGCGCCGCAAGATCTGCACCGCGCCGGCGGCGCCGGCCGCAGGGCAGGGCGGCGGTGCCCAGGCGATCCCGAAGCCCCCGGTCGAACTGCGGCTCAAGTAAGCGATGAACGTGACGGTCGCGGACGCTGCGCCGGGCAACTGGGTCGATCATCGCGCGCCGGCCTTCGCGAGGCCCTACCTGCGTCTCGCGCGCGCCGACCGGCCGATCGGCGGCTGGCTTCTGCTGTGGCCGTGCTGGTGGTCGGCGGCGCTCGCCGCGATCGAGAAGGGCGCGGCCTTTCCAAATCCCTGGCATCTTGCGCTGTTCTTCGTCGGCGCCTTCGTGATGCGCGGGGCCGGCTGCACCTATAACGACATCGTCGACCGCAAGATTGACGCGGCGGTCGAGCGGACGCGCAACCGTCCCATCCCCTCCGGCCAGGTCAGCGCCACCGCCGCGGCAGTGTTCATGGTCATCTTGTCGCTGATCGGCTTCGTCGTGCTGATCCAGTTCAACCTCTTCTCGATCGCGCTCGGGATCGGCTCGCTCCTTGTGGTTGCGACCTATCCGTTCATGAAGCGGATCACCTCCTGGCCGCAGGCGGTGCTGGGGCTCGCCTTCTCATGGGGGGCGCTGATGGGCTGGGCCGGGGCCTTCGGCCATCTCGACTGGGCGCCGGTCGCCCTCTTCGCCGCCGCCGCCCTGTGGACCATCGGCTACGACACGATCTACGCCTGCCAGGACAAGGAGGACGACGCGGTGATCGGCGTACGGTCGACCGCGCGCCTTTTTGCGGGACGTGTGCGTCTCGCCGTTTCGGGTTTCTACGCTGGCACCGTTCTCCTGCTCGCGGCCGCGCTGAGCATGGTCGATGCCTCGCCCCTCGCCTTCATCGGACTCGCGCTCTTTGCCGCGCATCTCGTGCGGCAGGTCGTGCTGCTCGACGAGAATGATCCGGACCGGTGTCTGACCCTGTTCCGCTCGAACCGAGATGCCGGGGCGATCCTCTTCGCCGGTCTCCTCGTCGAAGCCGTTGTGCGCGGATTGACCTGATCGGCGCCTATTGCGCGATGCGGTTTTCGAGGGAGAGGAGCTGTTGGCGGACGACGCCGGACAGCGCGCGCGAATCGGCGACATCCTCAAAATCGGTGATCTGGTGCTGGGCGGCCGCCTGGCCGCGGAACACCTTCAGTCCGTCGCTCATGACGACGATGTCGCCCGGCCGCAACGTCGGATCGGCGGTCAGCGGGACGTGCGGCAGGCCGTTGGCGACACCCTGGCAGGTGCAGCCTGCGACCGCGCCGTCGCGGAAGCGGAAGGCGGTCGGAAGTGCGGTGTAGAGCTGGCCGGTGGCATCCGTCGCATTGTTGATCGCCGGACCGGCGGCGCCGGCCGCCTCCTCCGGCGTGTGCGCGCCGACCGGCGTCGCGAACAGCTTCATCTCGGCGCCGGTGCAGGCTGCCGCACACATCGCCCCATGCTGCTCGAGATCGGTGTCGCGGCGGACGAAGCCGATCGCGAAGTAATAGCCGTCGCAGGTGCGGACGCAGTAGGTCCGCTGCATCGGAACCGGCGTGAACGCCGGCCCGATCGGTCCGCTCGGCTCCGCCGCTTGCGGTGCCGAGCGCTCGCGATCGACCTTCTTCTGTTCCTGCAGGATGAACTCGAGCGCGCTTTGCGCCGACGCCGGGGCGGCGGCGAGCACCGCCGTCGCGAACGCGAGAAGCGTGAGGGTCAGGGTGGCGCGCATCGATCCGGGCGAAATCCGATTGAGCCTCGTTCACTCGCCCGCAAAAATGACGAAACCGTGTCGACTAGTGGTTGTCGCGCGGCACGCCGTAGGTCTGGGCCACCTTCTGGTACTTCACCGCCGGCTTGAGGACCATACCCTGGGCGAGCTGATCGACCATTCCGCGCTGGATTTCCTGCCACGGTGTCTGATGGGCCGGATAGGCATAGCCGCCATGGGCCTGCAGCGCGGCGCGGCGCTCGGCGAGTTCGGCGTCCGGGATCAGGATGTCGGCCGTACCCTTGCGCAGGTCGATGCGCACCCGGTCGCCGGTGCGCAGCAGGGCGAGACCGCCGCCGGCCGCAGCCTCGGGCGACGCGTTGAGGATCGACGGCGACCCAGACGTGCCGGACTGACGGCCGTCGCCGATGCAGGGAAGCGAGGAGACGCCCTTCTTGATGAGATAGGCCGGGGGCCGCATGTTCACGACCTCGGCCGAGCCCGGATAGCCGATCGGTCCGACGCCGCGGATGAACAGCAGGTCGGCCGAGGTGATGCCGAGGCTCTCGTCATCGATGCGGGCGTGATAATCCTCCGGTCCGTCGAAGACGAAAGCGCGGCCCTCGAAGGCATCCGGATCCTTGGGGTTCGACAGATAGCGGTCGCGGAATTCCGGCGAGATCACGCTCGTCTTCATGATCGCCGATTCGAACAGATTGCCCTTGAGCACGAGGAAGCCGGCGTCGGGGACGAGGGCATTGTCGAAGGTGCGGATCACGTCCTTGTCCATGATCTCGCGGCCGCGGCAGTTCTCGCCGATGGTCTTGCCGTTGACGGTGCGCGCATTCTCGCGGATCAGGCCGTGCTTCATCAGTTCGTTGACGACCGCCGGCACGCCGCCGGCATGCTGGTAGTCCTCGCCGAGATATTTGCCGGCGGGCTGAAGATTGACCAGCAGCGGCACCTTGTGGCCGTGCTCCTGCCATTCCTCGATGACGAGCGGCACGCCGACATGGCGGGCGATGGCATTGACGTGGATCGGCGCGTTGGTCGATCCGCCGATGGCGGAATTGACGACGATCGCGTTGATGAAGGCGTCCTTGGTCAGGATGTCGGAGGGCTTGAGATCCTCATGCACCATCTCGACGATGCGCTTGCCGGTCTCGTAGGCGATCTGGCCGCGCTCGCGATAGGGTGCGGGAATGGCGGCAGAGCCCGGCAGCTGCATGCCGAGCGCCTCGGCGATCGAGTTCATGGTCGTCGCCGTGCCCATTGTGTTGCAGTACCCCGTCGAGGGCGCCGAGGAGGCGACAAGCTCGATGAAGCCCTGATAGTCGATCTCGCCGGCGGCGAGCATCTGGCGCGCCTTCCACACGATGGTGCCCGAGCCGGTGCGCTCGCCGTTGAACCAGCCGTTCAGCATGGGTCCGACGGAGAGGGCGATGGCCGGAATGTTCACGGTCGCCGCCGCCATGAGGCAGGCCGGTGTCGTCTTGTCGCAGCCGATCGTTAGCACGACGCCGTCGAGCGGATAGCCGTAGAGCACTTCGACGAGACCGAGATAGGCAAGGTTTCGGTCGAGCGCCGCCGTCGGGCGCTTGCCGGTTTCCTGGATGGGGTGGACCGGAAACTCGATCGGCAGTCCGCCCATCGCGCGGATGCCGGCCTTGACGCGCTCGGCGAGGACGAGGTGGTGACGATTGCATGGCGACAGGTCCGAGCCGGTCTGGGCGATGCCGATGATCGGCCGCCCGGACTGCAGTTCCTCGCGGGTCAGACCGTAATTCAGATAGCGCTCGAGATAGAGCGCCGTCATGTCCGGATTACCGGGGTTGTCGAACCATTGCTGCGACCGAAGCTTCAGCTCCTTGCCGTTTCCATGTCCCGCCATGACAGCCTCCCGAATTGTCTGAGCATTTTCTCATCGTGGGTACCACGGCGGAGGAAAGCGCCGCAAGATCGTCCCGACTGTGGCGACCATTCAACCTCGACCCCGGCGGGCCCGGGATGGCGCGCGCACGGTGTTTGGGGCAGGATCGCGGCTGCTCGCCCCGACCCTTCGCCGATCGGGACGGCCCTGGGGCGGCTTCCGTCACGCGATCGGTGGGGAATGACATGACAGACGAAGATCTCGATGCGGGCGTCGTCGCCGGCATCATCACGGCGGCCCAGCGCGACGCCCTGCGCGCGCTTGCCCAGCAGCGGTCCCGCGCGCCGGCCATGGATCCGGGGCCGACGGCGGATGAGGAGAAGTTCCGCGTTCTCGGCGGCTTCAACGACATTCTCGTTGCGATCGGCATCGGTCTTCTCATCACGGGCCTTGGCGTCGCATCTTCGGCGACCGGCAACCCCCTCATCATCACCTTCGTCGCGATCGGATCGGCGTGGGGGCTCGCGGAGATCTTCACGACGCGCCTTCGCCTCGCCCTGCCCTCGATCCTTCTCGCCGGCATGTTCGTCGGCTCGGTCGCGATCCTGATCGGATCTCTGCTCGCCGCCGACACGGATACGCCGCTGATGGCCGCCGCCGGCCTGTGCGCGACCGCCGCGGCGCTCCTGCATTACTGGCGCTTCGGCGTCCCGATCGACATCGCGATCGCAGCCGGCGGCGTCGTCGGGGCGATCGCGGCGGTCGTGCTGTCGACACCGGCGCTCGAACCGCTCTTCGCGACCATGGCGCTTGTATGCGGCCTCGCCGTTTTTGCGCTCGGCATGTCGTTCGACATGCGCGACCCGCGCCGCACCACCCGCCTCGCCGACATCGGCTTCTGGCTGCATCTCCTCGCGGCGCCACTGATCGTGCATTCGATCATCGCCGGCTTCGTCGGCGCGGGCGCCGACAGCGGGATCGGCGACAACGCGACCGCCGGAGTTGTCCTCGCCCTGTTCATCCTATTCGCGCTGGTCGCGATCGTGGTCGACCGCCGCGCCCTGCTGGTGTCGGGCCTCGGCTATGCGGGTTATGCGATGGCGCAGCTCTTCGAGAGGGTCGGCGGCGAGGAGACGGCGCGCGCCGCCGTCACGCTGATCGCGCTCGCCCTCGTCGTCCTCGCGGTCAGCGCTGGCTGGCGCTGGCTGAGAGCCCTGATCGTCCCGCGCCTGCCGCTCGGATCGCTCGCTGAGCACCTGCCGCCGGCCGTCAGGGCGTGACCGGCCTCAGAACTCGATGCCCGCCTGCGCCTTCACGCCGGCGGCGAAGTGGTGCTTGACGAGACCCATTTCGGTCACGAGGTCGGCGGCCTCGATCAGGTCGGGCTTGGCGTTGCGGCCCGTGACGACGACATGCAGGCCCGGCCGCCTCGTCCTGAGCGCGGCCAGAACCCGGTCGAGCGCGAGATAGTCGTAGCGCAGGGCTATGTTGAGCTCATCGAGAACGACGAGGCCGAAGCTGTCATCCGCCATCATCGCCTCGGCCGCCGCAAAGGCGCGCTCGGCCGCCGCGACGTCGCGCGCCCGATCCTGGGTTTCCCAGGTGAAGCCCTCGCCCATGGCCTTCCAGATGACACGATCGCCGAAAACCTCCAGCGCCCGCTTCTCGCCCGTGTCCCAGGCGCCCTTGATGAACTGGACGACGCCGACCCGCCAGCCATTGCCGAGCGCGCGCAGGATCAGCCCGAAGGCCGCCGTCGACTTGCCCTTGCCGGGACCGGTATGGACGATCAGCAGGCCCTTCTCGGTGATCGTCTTCGAGGCGACCTCCGCATCCTGCACCGCCTTGCGGGCGGCCATTTTCTTCTTGTGCCGGTCGTCGTCGCTCATTTCACCACCATCGGAAGCCCCGCCACCATGAAGACCACATGGTCGGCGCGTCTCGCCAGCCGCTGATGCAGCCGACCGGCCTCGTCGCGAAACCGGCGGGCGAGCGCATTGTCGGGCACGATGCCGAGCCCGACCTCGTTGCCGACCAGCACCGTCGGCGCCGGCCGGGCGTCGAGGGCCGTCTCCAGATCGGCGGTCGCCTCATCGATCGCGTGCTCACCCAGCATGAGATTGGTGAGCCACAGCGTCAGGCAGTCGACGAGGACCGGCCCTTCGGCAACCCGCAGAGCCTCGGCCAGCGCGAGCGGGGCGTCGACCGTCCGCCAGCGCGCGTCGCGACGGGCACGGTGCAGCGTGATCCGCTCCCGCATCTCGTCATCGAAAGCCTGCGCGGTGGCGATATAGGTCCAGGGCGGCGGCAGGGCGGCGATCAGGGCTTCGGCATGGACCGATTTGCCGGAGCGGGCGCCCCCGAGCACGAGGGTCAGTCGGTGAGACACGCTGATTTCCATAGGAGCGACAGGAAGCGTCGTTCTTCGGATTGACAAAGCGACCATGTGCCGCGCTTAGTCAACCAGCGTCCGGTCCCTTTCCGAGGGAGCAAGAGGGAACGCGGTCAGGGTTTCCCGACGCCGCGGCTGCCCCCGCAACTGTAGGCGGATAGCGCCCCGTCATCGGCCACTGGAGCAATCCGGGAAGGCGGCGGAGCGCAGCGACCCGCGAGCCAGGAGACCTGCCGGCCGCATCGTGACGTCTGATCGCCGGTGGGGCGATCGAGGAGGACAGATGACGACGACCGCACTCGCAGCCGGTTCCGCCCGCACGCAGGCCGTGAAGGCCGCTCTCTTCGCCCTGTCGCTGGGTGCCGCCCTGATCTTCGTTGTCGGCTTCGCCTATCCGAGCGCCATCCACAACGCCGCGCACGACACGCGTCATTCGATGAGCTTCCCCTGCCACTGAGGCGGGTTTGACGGCGTTATCGGCCGTCACGGCATCGACAGATCACCGTTTGAGGGGGCGGGCGCCGATCGGGGGACGATCGCGCTCGCATTGTACATGATCAATCGCATTCTCACCGTCGCTCTTCTGGTCGGCCTCGTCGCGGGGATCGCGACGTCGATCGTGCAGCACGGCGTCACCGTTCCCGTGATCATCGCGGCGGAAGCCTTCGAGGGCGCCGAACCGGTCGCGCAGCAAACGCCCGCCGCCACGCCGGCGGAGACCGCGCCCGCGCATGACCATTCGTCCATGGGCCATACGGCGGCCGCCGCCGGGGACCATGGCGCCGGCGGTCACCATCACGACGCCAACGCCTGGGCGCCCGCCGACGGCATCGAGCGCATCGCCTTCACCACCCTGTCGACGGTCGTCGCCAGCATCGGCTTCGCGCTCGTGCTTCTCGCCGTCATGATCCTCGCGAACGAACCGATCACGCCGCGCCGGGCGCTCGCCTGGGGCGCCGGAGGCTTTGTCGCCTTCAGTCTCGCGCCCGCCATGGGCCTCGCACCGGAGCTTCCGGGGATGGAGGCTGCGCCGGTCGTCGCCCGACAGGCCTGGTGGCTGCTGACGGTCGCGGCGACCGCGGGCGGCCTGTGGCTGATCGTGCGCGGCCGCTCGGCGCTGCTGATCGTCGCCGGCGTCGCGCTCCTGATCGTGCCGCACCTGATCGGCGCGCCACGTCTCGACACTGTTGCAGCGAGCGCTGTCCCGGCCGAACTCGCGTCCCGTTTTGCCGCCTCCGTCCTCGGCGTCGCAGCGATCATGTGGGCGCTGATCGGCGCCGGCATCGGCCTCGTCTGGCAGCGGCTGGACAAGACCCCGACCTGAGGAGGGCTCTTGTCCGACGCCGGCTGCACCCTCTTCGTCTGCGTCAGCTGCCAGGTCGCGGACGCCACGGCGCCGGATGGCACCGCCCGCCCCGGTCGCGACCTTCTGGCCGCACTCCGCGAGGCCGGGCCGATCGAGGGCGTGACGATCGCGCCGGTCGACTGCCTCGCCGTGTGCAAGCGTCCCACGACCGTCGCCCTCTCCGGGCCGGAGCGCTGGATCTACGTGATCGGCGATCTCGCCGGTCCCGAGGCCGCCGCCGAGATCCGCGACTACGCCCGCGCCTATGCGCTCACCGAGAACGGCATCGTCGCGTGGCGCGACCGGCCGAAATCGGTGCGCAAGGGCGTGATTTCCCGCACCCCACCCCCCCATTTCCGCCAGCCGGAGGCCGCCGAATGACCGCGCCCGCAGACCGCTCCGCGTCGCTGACCAAAACCCCCTGCACCATCGTCACGGGCTTCCTTGGCGCCGGCAAGACGACGATGATCCGCCATCTCCTCGAGAACGCCAATGGCCGGCGCCTTGCGCTGATCGTCAACGAGTTCGGCGATGTCGGCGTCGACGGCGACATCCTGCGCAGCTGCGGCATCGAGAGCTGCCCGGAGGATGCGATCATCGAGCTCGCCAATGGCTGCCTGTGCTGCACGGTCGCCGATGACTTCGTGCCGGCGCTCGACGCCCTGCTCGACCGGGCCGACCCGCCGGAGCACATCGTCATCGAAACCTCGGGTCTCGCCCTGCCGAAACCGCTCGTGAAGGCGTTCAACTGGCCGGCGATCCGCTCGCGCGTCACGGTCGACGGCGTGATCGCCGTCGTCGACGGCGCCGCGGTGTCGGATGGGCGTTTTGCCGACGATCCCGAGGATCTCAAGCGCCAGGCCGAGGCCGACGGCGCGCTCGATCACGACAATCCGCTGGAGGAGGTCTATGAGGACCAGCTCCTGTGCGCCGATCTCATCGTCCTGAACAAGGCCGATCTGGTCGATGCGCCGGCGCTCGCCGCCATCGAGACCGACGTCCACAAGACCGTGCCGCGCGCCGTGAAGATCGTGCGGACGACGCAGGGCCGGATCGACCCCGCCGTCCTGCTCGGGCTCGGTGCCGGCGCCGAGGCCGATCTCGAGGCCCGCCCCTCCCACCACGACGCCGAGGAGGGCCACGACCATGATGATTTCGAGAGCTTCGTCGTCGACATCCCGACCGTCGCGACGCCGGAGAGCCTGGTGACGCGGCTGCGCGGTCTCGCGGAGGCCCACGACATCCTGCGGATCAAGGGCTATGTCGCCGTCGACGGTAAGCCGATGCGGCTCCTGCTTCAAGGGGTCGGCACGCGCTTCACCCATCAGTTCGAGCGCCCCTGGGCGCCGGGCGAGGTCCGGATCGGCCGGCTCGTCGTCATCGGCGAGAAGGGCCTCGACCGGCTCGCCATCACCCGCGCGCTGGCGGCCTGACGATGCACCTTCTGCCGGCCGACACGCGCTCTCTCGACGCCGCCGAGGCGGCCGTCGATCTGGGCCTGTCGCCGGCGCCGGTGGTTTTCCTCTCCTTCACCGACAGCGATCTCGCGCTTGCCGCCGCCTCGGCGCGGGATGATCTGCGGGTTGCGCCGCTCTATCGCCTGCGCCATCCGATGTCGGTCGACCTGTTTGTCGACAGTGTCGGGCGGCAGGCGAAGGCGATCCTCGTGCGCCTCCTCGGCGGTCTCGACTACTGGCGCTACGGCGCCGAGGAACTGGCGGCGGCGGCGCGCGCGAGCGGCGCGGCGCTCGCCTTCATTCCCGGCGACGGGTTCGTCGACGAGCGTCTCGTTGCGCTGTCGACCGTCGCTCGCGCCGATCTCGACCGGATCGAGGCCTATTGGCGCGAGGGCGGCGCGGCCAACGCCGCCGCGAGCCTCGCGGCCATCGCACATCTCGGCGGGGTCACCGCTCAGCCGGCGCCCGCACCGACTGCCCTGCCCAAGCACGGCTTCGTCCTGCCCGGCGCGGGCCTTTCCTGCCGTGTCGCGATCGAGGCGACCTGGCCTCTGGATGGCGCGCCGCGGCCGCGCGCTTCGATCGTCTTCTACCGCTCCATGCTGCTCGCCGACGACATCGCTCCGGTCGAGGCGCTCGCCACCGCGCTGTCGGATCGCGGCTTCGACGTGCTGCCGGTTTTTGTCGGATCGCTGAAGGACGAGGAGACCGCGCCCTGGGTCGAACGGCAGATGGCGGCGCTCAGGCCCGACGTGATCCTCAATCTGACGGCCTTTTCGGCGCGGCGCGAGAACGGCGAGACCGCGCTCGATCACGCCGGCTGCCCGGTGCTGCAGGTCGTGCTGGCGACGGCAGGCGAAGACGCCTGGGATGCGTCGGCACGCGGCCTGTCGGCGACGGATCTCGCCATGCACGTCGTGCTGCCGGAGATCGACGGGCGGCTTCTCGCCGGTGTGGTATCGTTCAAGGCCGAGACGATCGAGAACGGTGCCGCGCGGGTGCGCCATCGCCCGCGTCCGGACCGTGTCGCGGCGGTGGCGGAGAAGGCGGCGGCCTTCGCCCGGCTGCGCTCGACACCGCGCTCGGAGCGGCGGATCGCGCTCGTCCTGTCGAACTATCCCGGCGCCGGCGGACGGCTCGGCCATGCGGTGGGGCTCGATGCGCCGGCCTCGACGCTCGCGATCCTGGATCTCCTGGCGACGGAAGGCTATGCCGTCACCGACCGACCGGCCGATGCGGGCGAGCTGATGGCCCGTTTCGCGGCCGGTGAAACCGCGGCAGTCCCACTCGATCGGTATCGAGCCTGGCTCGCGGGCCTGCCGGAGGATGTCGCCGCACGGCTCAGCACCGCCTGGGGCGATCCTTCGGAAGATCCCGCCTGCCGCGACGGCGCCTTCGTCTTCCCGCTGGTCTCGGCCGGAGCCGTGGTGATCGCAGTGCAGCCCGATCGCGGCCGGGCGGTCGATGCGAAGGCCGATCATCATGATCCCGACCTCGTCCCGCGCCATGCCTATCTCGCCTTCTACCTTCATCTGCGCGCGCACTTCGCCGCCCATGCGATGATCCATCTCGGCACGCACGGAACGCTCGAATGGCTGCCGGGCAAGGCCGCCGCCCTGTCACAGGGCTGTTTCCCCGATCTCGCGCTCGGATCGCTTCCGGTCATCTATCCCTTCATCGTCAACAATCCCGGCGAGGCGGCACAGGCCAAGCGCCGGCTTGGCGCGGTGATGATCGGCCACATGACGCCGCCGCTCAGCACGGGCGGGCTGCATAGCCGGGCGGTCGAGGTCGAGCGCCTGATCGACGAATATGCCGCCGCCGACGGGCTCGACCCGCGACGGCTGAAATGGCTGCGGCGCGAGATCATCGCGCGCGCCGCCGAGACGGGCCTCGCGGCCGATTGCGGCATCACCCCGTCCATGGGCGACGAGGACGCGCTGGCGCGGCTCGACGCATTCCTGTGCGACGTCAAGGATCTGCAGATCCGCGACGGCCTGCACGTCTTCGGCGCGCCGGCCGGGGACCGGTCGGCGCTCGTCGATCTGCTGTGCCGAAACGCGGGCCTCGCCCGCGACGCCGTCGAGGCGCTGCTCGATGCAGGCGCAGCCGGCGAGCGCCGGGGCCTTCTCGCGGCACTCGACGGCCGCTTCGTGCCGCCCGGCCCCGCCGGTGCGCCGACGCGCGGGCGGCTCGACGTGCTGCCGACCGGGCGCAACCTGACGACGATCGATCCGCGCGCCGTGCCGACGCGGGCGGCCCATGCCATCGGCCAGCGCGCGGCGCGCGAACTCTGCCGTCGCCACCTGCAGGATCAGGGCGAGCCGCTTCGCAGCGTGGTGATCGACCTGTGGGGCTCCTCGACGCTGCGCACCGGCGGCGACGACTTTGCCCAGGCTCTTGCGCTGATGGGCGTGGCGCCGGTCTGGGATCAGGGGTCGAACCGCGTCAACGGCTTCGAGATCCTGCCGATCGCACGGCTCGAGGGGCCGCGCGTCGACGTCACGCTCAAGATATCGGGGCTGTTCCGCGACGTTTTCGCGACGCAGATCGCGCTGTTCGACGAGGCCGCCCGCGCCGTCGCGTCGCTCGACGAGGAGGATGACTGGAACCCGCTCGCCGCCGCCCGGCGCGCCGGCGAGGCGCGCCTCCTGCGTGTCTTCGGCGCAGCGCCGATGGCCTATGGTCCCGGCGTCGCCGATCTGATTGCCGGCGGCGACTGGGCGACGCGCGCCGATCTCGGGCGCGACTATCTGGCTGCCGGCGGCTACGCCTATGGCGTGGGTGTCGACGGCGAGGCGGCGCATGCGGCGTTCGAGGCGCGGGTCGCCACGGCCGATGCCTTCTGGCACGGCCAGGACCATCAGGAGATCGACCTTCTCGACGCGCCGACCTTCGCCGCCGCCGAGGGCGGCTTTGCGGCGGCACTCGCGGCGCTCGGGCGCAAGGCTGCCCTCTATCACGCCGATCTGTCCGATCCGCTCGCTCCAAAGGTTCGCACGCTCGCCGAGGAGGTGGCGCGCATCGTGCGCGGTCGCGCCACCCATCCCGCCTGGATCGCCGGCATGATGCGCCACGGCTATCAGGGCGCCGGCGAACTCGCCAACGCCGTCGACAGCCTCTTTGCGTTCGCCGCGACAGCGGGCGTCGTGACCGACGCAGCCTTCGACGCGCTCCACGCCGCCTATCTCGAGGACGAGGCCGTGCGCGCCTTTCTCGATCGCGACAACCCTGCCGCTGCCGCGGCGATTCGCTCCCGTTTCGCCGAGGCCCTGTCGCGCGGCCTGTGGACGACGCGGCGCAATTCGGTCGCGCGGTCGCTGGAGGCAGCGGAATGAGCGAGGCCCCCCGCATCAAGGGCTGGTGTCCGGGTGCGCTGCGTCCGATGGAGACCGGCGACGGCCTGGTCGTGAGGGTCCGCGTTCTCGGTGGACTGCTGTCGCCTGGAAGGGCGCTGGGGCTGGCGCAGGCCGCCCGGCGGCACGGCAACGGTCTGATCGATCTGTCGAGCCGGGCCAATCTGCAGCTGCGCGGCATCACCTCCGAGGGTCTGCCGGCGGTGCAGGCCGTGCTTGCGGATCTCGATCTCCTCGACGAGGACGCGGAGACCGAGGCGCTGCGCAACATCATCGCGAGCCCGCTCGCGGGCATCGATCCCGGACTGCTGATCGACGTCGCCGCGGCGACGCGCGCGCTCGACGCGGCGTTGCGGGATACCTCGGATCTTCGGGCGCTGCCCGGCAAGTTCGGCTATCTGATCGACGGCGGTGGTCTCCTCCCGCTCGATGGCGTCGACGCCGACATCCGTTTCGTCGCCGTCGCACCCGGCCGGGTGCGGGTCGAGGCGGGCGGCTTCGTGGCCGGGACTGTTCCAGAAGAGGCTATCGCGCCGGAGGCGCTGCGTCTTGCCCGCCTCTTCCTCGCCGAACGGCTCCCGGGTGAGCGGCGCATGGCGGCCTTCATGGCGCGGATCGCGGCGCCGGACACGCCGCGCGCGCCGATCGCCACGGCGTCGCCCGCGAACGCCTCCCTGCCCTACGGCCTTGCCGCAATCCCGTTCGGCCGGCTGACGGCGGATCAGCTCGGCGGCCTCGCCCGGCTCGCCGGCGATCGCGGCGCGACGCTTCGCTTGACGCCCTGGCGCGCGATCCTGATCGACAGGCCGGTCGCGCCCGGCGCGATCGAGGGCCTCGACCTCCTGGCGACGCTCGATGACCCGATCCTGCGGGTCGAGGCCTGTCCGGGCTCGCCGGCCTGCCGTTCGGGCGAGGCGCCGACACAGGCCGATGCGCGTCGGCTCGCGCGCGATCTCGCGCCATGGCTGCGCGAGGGCGTCGTCGTCCATGTGTCGGGATGCGCCAAGGGTTGTGCCCGCAAGGCCGCCGCGACCGTCTCGCTCACCGCGTCGGACGGTCGCTATGCGCTCGCCTTCGACGCCACGGCCGGCGCGCCACGCGTGACCGCGCCGCTGAGCGTCGAGGCCGCCGCTCAGGTCATCCGCAGCCATTTCGACACGGCCGAGGCGCTCCATGCCTGATCGCGACTACATCAAGGACGGCGCCGAGATCTATCGCCGCTCCTTCGCCACGATCCGCGCTGAGGCCGATCTCGCCCGCTTTGCGCCGGATCAGGCGACCGTCGTCGTGCGGATGATCCATGCCTGCGGCATGGTCGAGATCGCGGCCGACGTCGAGATGAGCGCCGATCTCGTTTCCCGCGCGCGCACGGCGCTCCGGGCCGGCGCGCCGATCCTGTGCGATTCCAAGATGGTCGCGAACGGCGTCACCCGCGCCCGCCTGCCGGCCGACAATGCCGTGCTGTGCACGCTCGATGATCCGCGCACGCCGGAGCTCGCACGCTCGATCGGCAACACGCGCAGCGCCGCGGCCATGGAACTGTGGCGCGACCGGCTCGCCGGATCGATCGTCGCCATCGGCAATGCGCCGACCTCGCTCTTTCACCTCCTCGACATGATGGACCGGGGCGCGGGCCTGCCGGCGGCGATCCTCGGCATCCCGGTCGGCTTCATCGGCGCCGCCGAATCCAAGGAGGCGCTGATGCTCGAGACCCGCGTGCCCTGGCTCGTCGTGCGCGGCCGCAAGGGTGGCAGCGCCATGTGCGCGGCCGCGATCAACGCGCTCGCCAACGAGGTCGAGTGATGGCGCCCGGCAGGCTCTACGGCGTCGGCGTCGGCCCCGGTGATCCGGAGCTGATGACGCTCAAGGCCGCCCGCATCCTGCGGGAGGCGCCGGTGCTTGCCTTCTTCCGCAAGAAGGGTCGACCCGGCAATGGCCGCACCATCGTCGAGGGGTATCTCCACGCCGCCGTCATCGAGGAGGCGCTCACCTACCCGCTCACGATCGAGGTGCCGGCGGAGGACCCTGTCTATCAATCGGCCCTGACCGCCTTTTACGACGCCTCCGCCGAACGGCTTGCGGCCCATCTCGACGCCGGCCGAGACGTCGCCGCGATCTCCGAGGGCGACCCCTTCTTCTACGGATCCTTCATGCCGATCTTCCATCGGCTCTCGCCGCGCTACCCCTGCGAGGTCGTCCCGGGCGTCACCGGCATGTCCGGGTGCTGGACGCGCGCGGGGACGCCGATCACCTATGGCGACGACGTCCTGACCGTCGTGCCCGGCACGCTCGATCGCCCCGCGCTGACCGAGCGACTGCGCCGCACCGATGCCGCCGTGATCATGAAGCTCGGTCGCAACCTGCCGAAGGTCCGCGCCGTGCTCGAAGAGCTCGGCCTGATCGGGCGCGCGGTCTATGTCGAACGCGGCACCATGCGCGACGAGAAGGTGACGCCCCTCGACACGCGCGATCCCGGGGCCGAGGCGCCCTATTTCTCGATGATCGTCGTGCCCGGCCGGGGACGGCTTCTGTGAGCGGCACGCTTTTCATCGTCGGGCTCGGACCGGGCCCGGAGAAATGGCTGACCGAGGAGGCGCGGTCGGCTCTGGCGCAGGCAACCGACATCGTCGGCTACGCCCCCTATGTAGCGCGCGTGCCGCCCTCGGCCGCGATCCGCCACGCCTCCGACAACCGCGTCGAACTCGATCGCGCCCGCCACGCGCTCGACCTCGCCGTCTCCGGACGGTGCGTCGCCGTCGTCTCGGGGGGCGATCCGGGTGTCTTCGCCATGGCGGCCGCGGTGTTCGAGGCGGTCGAGGCTGGCCCGCCCGTCTGGCGGGCCCTCGACATCACCGTCGTGCCCGGCATCACCGCGATGCTCGCCGCGGCGGCCCGGCTGGGCGCGCCGCTCGGCGGCGACTTCTGCGCGATCTCGCTGTCGGACAATCTCAAGCCCTGGTCGGTGATCGAGACGCGGTTGCTGGCCGCCGCCGGCGCCGGCTTCGTCATCGCGCTCTACAATCCCGCCTCGACCGCGCGGCCGGACACCATCGGCAGGGCGTTCCGCCTGATCCTCGACGCCGTGGGCGACCGTATCGTCGTGCTCGCGCGCGCCATAGGGCGGCCCGACGAGCGCATCCTGCACGCCACGCTCGGCACCGTCGATCCCCGCGCCGTCGACATGGCGACGCTCGTCCTAATCGGCGGACCGCTGACCCGCCTGATCCCGCGCGAGAACCGGGAGGCGATCGTCTACACGCCCCGATCCGTGCCGGAGGGGGCATGAGCGCCGTGCGCCAGCGCGAAGGCATAGGCTTCCCCGACATCGCCGGTCGTGGCGACGCCCACGGGGGGGTGCGGCCGCGTGATCAGGATCACCGGCAGCGAGAGCCGGCGCGCCGCGATGATCTTGCCCTGCGTCGACGCCCCGCCGGAGTTCTTCGACACCAGGATCTCGATCTCCTCACGCCGCATCAGCGCCTCCTCGGCCGCCGCGTCGAAGGGGCCGCGATCGATCAGAAGCCGGGCCTTCGGCGGCATGGCCTCGGGCGGATCGATGGTGCGGATGAGATAGTCGTGCTGGGGATTTGCCAGAAAGGCCGGGATCTCGAGCCGGCCGGCGGTGAGAAACACCCGGCGCGGGGTTTCGCCCAGCGCCTGCGCCGCCGCTTGTGCGTCCGCCACCTCGATCCAGCGATCGTCCGGCTCGCGGGTCCAGGCGGGACGGGTGAGCGCGAGGAGCGGCACGCCGGCCGCTGCACAGGCTGCGGCGGCATTCGCCTTCATGCGTGCCGCGAAGGGGTGCGTCGCGTCGATCACCGCGCCGATGCGCGCCACGCGCAGATAGGTCGAGAGGCCCTCGACGCCGCCGAAGCCGCCGATCCGGTGCGGCACGGGCGGCAGGACCGGGCTCACGGTGCGGCCGGCGAGCGAGAGGACGGCATCGATCTCGCCGCGCGCCGCGATGCGCCTGGCGAGCGCCATGGCTTCAGTCGTGCCGCCGAGAATGAGGATCATGGGCGTGCTCCAGCCGGGGGAGGCGTGCGGTGACGTTGAACCATCCCGGGCGCTGGCTGTCCATCGTCGGCATCGGTGAGGACGGGCTCGACGGCCTGTCGCCGGCGGCACGGCGCGCGATTGACGGGGCGCGGCTCCTCGTCGGCGGGGCGCGTCACCTCGCGCTCGTGCCGGCGGGCGGATGCGAGCGCCTCGCCTGGCCCTCGCCGCTGACCGATGCCATCCCGGCGATCCTGGCGCGGCGGGGCGAGGCCGTCGTCGTGCTCGCCTCGGGCGATCCTTTGCATTTCGGCGTCGGGACGACGCTCGCGCGGCATGTTCCGGCTGAGGAGATGCTCGTGCTCCCGGCGCCCTCCGCCTTTTCGCTCGCCGCCGCGCGGCTCGGCTGGGCGCAGCAGGATGCGACGCTGGTCTCTCTGCATGGCCGCGCGCTCCAGGCGATCGTGCCGCATGTCCAGCCGGGGCGGCGCGTGCTGGCGCTGACCTGGGATGGGACGACGCCCGCGCGCGTCGCCGCCCTCCTCACCGAGCGCGGCTTCGGGCCGTCGCGGCTGATCGTGCTCGAAGCGATGGGCGGACCGCGCGAGCGGCGGCTCGAGACGACCGCCGAGACCTTCGATCTCGACGGGATCGACCCGCTCAACCTTCTCGCCATCGAGATGATCGCCGCCCCCGGGGCACGGCCCGTGCCCTTCACGGCCGGGCTCGACGACGCCTTCTTCGAGAATGACGGGCAGTTGACCAAGCGCGAGATCCGCGCCGTGACGCTCGCCGCGCTCGCGCCCTGTCATGGCGAGACGCTGTGGGACATCGGTCTCGGCGCGGGGTCGGTCGCGATCGAATGGCTCCTGCGCGATCCCTCGCTCGCGGCGATCGGCATCGAGGAGCGCGCCGACCGGGCCGAGCGCGCCCGCCGCAACGCCCTCGCCCTCGGCGTGCCGCGTCTGGAGATCGTGACCGGCGCGGCGCCCGAGGCGCTCGCTGGCATGCCGACACCCGACGCCGTCTTCATCGGTGGCGGCGCGGGCGACCCCGGCGTGCTCGCTGCTGCGCGCGACCGGCTGCGGCCGGGCGGTCGGCTCGTCGTCAACGGCGTCTCGCTCGAGACCGAGGCGATCCTGCTGGAGGCGTTCAAGACCTTCGGTGGCGATCTCGTGCGCATCGGCGTCGACCGGGTCGCGACGGTCGGGGCGATGCATGGCTGGCGGCCGGCCATGCCGGTGCTGCAATGGCGTTGGCACAAACCATGATCGTCGCGGGCTTCGGCTGTCGCAAGGGGTGCTCCTCCGCCGCCATTCTGGCCGTGGCACGACTGGCAGCGGAGCGGGCCGGCATCGACATGGCGTCGATCACGCTTTTTTGTGCACCGGCCTTCAAGCAGGCGGAAACCGGTCTGGCGATGGCGGCCGCCACCCTCGGACTGCCGCTCGTCCTGATCCCGGATTCGACCATGGCGGCGGTTCAGACGCGTGTTCTGACCCGTTCTGACAAGGTTTCGTTGCTCACGGGCTTCGGCAGCGTCGCGGAGGCTGCAGCGCTCGCGGGCGCGGGCGACGGCAGCCGCCTCCTTGCGCCCCGCATCGCGGCGGATGGTGCGACCTGTGCGCTCGCCATGTCGTGAGTGGTCCGATCGAACCGGATTGACGTAAAGCGGACAACACAATCGCCGGGGCCGTACCCTGCGGCATCGGTATCTGTTCAAGAGTAGGATCATGCTACAGTTGTCCCCGATGACCGAAACAGATCGTTCGCTTCTGATCGTCGACGACGACAAGGCCTTCCTCCAACGCCTCGCGCGGGCCATGGAGACGCGCGGCTACTCCGTGTCGATCGCCGACACCGTGGCCGATGGCATCGCCGTGGTCGAGAGCAAGCCCCCGGCCTATGCGGTGATCGACATGAAACTGGGTGATGGCAGCGGCCTCGACGTGGTGTCGCGCCTGAAGGAGCGGCGGCCCGAAGCGCGCGGCATCGTCCTCACCGGTTTCGGCAACATCGCGACCGCCGTCACGGCGGTGAAGCTCGGCGCCTTCGACTATATCGCCAAGCCCGCCGATGCCGACGACATCCACGCCGCCCTCAGCGCCCAGCCCGGTGCCAAGCCGGAGATTCCGGAAAATCCGATGTCGGCCGACCGGGTACGTTGGGAGCATATCCAGCGCGTCTACGAGATGTGCGGTCGCAACGTCTCCGAGACGGCGCGCCGGCTCGCCATGCATCGCCGCACGCTGCAGCGCATTCTCGCCAAGCGCGCCCCGCGCTGAACCGGACCGCGCCGTCCGATCGCGGCGGCGCGGACCTCAGGCGTCGGACGCGGAGGCCGGCGCCTTCTCGAACTCGCCGGCGGCGCGGAAGCGCCACAGATAGGTCGGCACAACGGCCTCCATCGCCGTCGGATCGACGCCCATGCCCGGCAGGGTGAGACCCGCGACGATCGCCTCGTTCGACACGACGTTGTCGGACTTCAGCATCGTCACCTGATCGGGCGTCAGCGGCGGATTCGGCAGGAGTTCGAGGAAGCGGCCCATCAGGCCCGCCACGCCGAAGGGAATGGGCAGGAGCAGGCGCGAGCGATGGGTGACCTTGAGGATGTACTCGAGCAGCGCCCGGAAGGTGATGATCTCCGGCCCGCCGAGTTCATAGGTTGCGCCGGGCTTGAGCGCGCCATCGACACCGCGCGCGATCGCTTCGGCGACATCGCCGACGAAGACCGGCTGGAACCGCGTCTCGCCGCCGCCGACCAGCGGCAGGAAGGGCGAGAGCCGCGCCATCGCCGCGAAACGGTTGAAGAAATCATCCTCCGGACCGAAGACGATCGACGGCCGCAGCGTCACGGCCTCGGCGAAGGCCTCCCTGACGGCAGCCTCGCCCTTGGCCTTGGTTCGGGCGTAATCGGCGGAGGACGCCGCGTCCGCGCCGATCGCCGAGACCTGGATGAACTGTGTCGCGGAGGCGGCCCGCGCCGCCCGCGCCACGGCGCCCGCGCCGAAAGCCTGGACGGCCTCGAAGGAGTTGCGGCCGCTCTCGTGCAGGAGCCCCACGAGGTTGACGACCGCGTCGGCGCCCTCGACGGCCGCGGCGATCGAGGTCGGATAGCGCAGGTTCGCCTGCACCGCATGGATCTGGCCGACATTGCCAAGGGGCTGGAGATGGAAGGCGAGATCCGGTCGCCGGACCGCGACGCGCACCCGGTAGCCACGCTTGGCAAGCGCCCGCACCGTGTGACGGCCGATGAAACCCGACCCGCCGAAAACCGTGACCAGACGATCCGTCATCCTGTCCACTCCCCGCCTGCGCGGCGCCGAACGCAACGAGGCTCCTTTAGGCCAGAATCGGTGAAAGCAAAATGGCTTTTCCCACGGTCGCGACGCGAAAGACAGGGCCGGAGGCGCTGTGTCGCGGGGTCCGCCCTTTCGTCGACCGGTCCGGCGGACTAGGGTCGCGCCATGGTTCATGTGCTCGCGGGGCCAGCCCCCCGCCTCTCGACATTGCGGCTCGACACGCTCGTCAAGCTTCGCTGGATGGCGGTCGCCGGGCAGCTCGCGACGGTGATCGGGGTCCATTACGGGCTCGGCTTCGACCTGCCCCTCGAACCCTGCCTCGCGCTGATTCTGGTGTCGGCGACGATCAACCTCCTGATCCGCCTGCGCAACAAGCCGACCGAGCGGGTCAATGCCGGCCGCGCCGCGGCCTTTCTCGCCTATGACATCGTCCAGCTCGCGGCACTGCTGTTTCTCACCGGCGGGCTCGAGAACCCCTTCGCCTTCCTCTTCCTCGCGCCGGTGATGATCTCGGCGACCTCGCTGCCGCCCCGCTACACACTGTCGCTCGGCGTGCTCGCCGTGCTGTGCGCGACGATCCTGACGCTGTGGCACCTGCCGCTGCCGTGGCGGACGGGCGAAAGCCTCAGCCTGCCGCTCCTTTATGTCGCCGGCATGTGGTTTTCGGTGCTGATGGGGCTCGGCTTCATCGGCATCTATGCGTTCCGCGTGTCGGAGGAGGCGCGGCAATTGTCGAACGCGCTCGCGGCGACCGAACTCGTTCTGGCGCGCGAGCAGCATCTGTCGCAGCTCGATGGCCTTGCGGCTGCGGCGGCGCATGAACTCGGCACGCCGCTCGCGACCATCGCGCTCGTCGCCAAGGAACTCGAAATGGCCGTGCCCAAGGACGGGGACCTCGCCGAGGACATCCGCCTCCTGCGCAGCCAGGTCGAACGCTGCCGCGAGATTTTGGGCAAGCTCGCCTCGCTGCATGCGCCGACCGGCGATCCGTTCGACGTGATCGCGCTCGACCAGATGATCGAGGAGGCGGTCGCGCCGCACCGCTCCTTCGGCATCGAGATCGCGGTCGATCTCGCCGCCACCACCGCGGCGCCGATGCCCGCGGCGGCGCGCAATGCGGGCGTGCTCTACGGCCTCGGCAACATCATCGAGAACGCGGTCGACTTCGCGATCAACCACGTCACGGTGCGGGCACGCTGGGATGCGCGCCACGTGATGCTGGTGATCGAGGATGACGGGCCCGGCATCCCGCCCGAGATCCTGCAGCGGCTCGGTGATCCCTACGTCACCAACAGGAGGACGCGCGCCGAAGGCCAGCCTGGCGGCGGGCTCGGTCTCGGCTTCTTCATCGCCAAGACGCTCCTGGAACGCTCCGGCGCCAGCGTCTCGGTCGCCAACCGGACCGACGCACAGTCGGGCGCGGTGGCGACGCTTGACTGGCCGCGCGAGGCGTTCGAGCGCCGGGCGGACCCCGCCTGACCGGGTCACCGAGGGCGCCGACACGGTCTTCGGCCACGGCTCGCCCCTGACTGGCGCGAAATTTGCTTAGTCGCCGAGGCCATGGCATGAAGGGCGCGTTTTGCGTCGCCTTGGAGCTGACCAGCCGGCATGGCCCTTTCCCCGCGGATGGAGTTTCGTCAGAGCCAGGGGCTCGTGATGACGCCGCAGCTGATGCAGGCGATCAAGCTGCTTCAGCTCTCCAACCTCGATCTCGTCGCCTATGTCGAGGCGGAACTCGAGCGCAATCCGCTTCTGGAACGGGCCGAGCCCGAGCCCGTCAGTGACGTCGAGCCGGCGCCGATGGCGGCGGCCTCGGCCGATCCGGCCGACGGCGACTGGATGCCGGAGGATCGCGGGCTCTCGCAGGGGTCGATCGAGCGCGATCTCGACACGGATTTCTCGAACGTCTTCCAGGAGGAGACGCGGCCAGAGCCGGTGGCTGCGCCGACGCCGCTCGAGGGCGGCGACCCCTATGTGTCGGCCTGGTCGAATGTCGGCACTAGCGGTCGCGACGGCGAGGATGCGCCCGATTTCGACGCCTTCGTCGCCGCCGACCTGTCGCTGCGCGATCATCTCGACCAGCAGCTCGGCCTCGCCTCCACCGATGCCCGCCAGCGTCTGATCGGCGCCATGCTGATCGACATGGTCGACGAGACCGGATACCTGATCGGCTCGATCGAAGACGTGGCGACGAAACTCGGCGCGAGCCTCGCCGAGGTCGAGGCGGTGCTCGGCCTGATCCAGTCCTTCGAGCCCTCGGGTGTCGCCGCCCGGTCGCTGCGCGAATGCCTCGCGATCCAGCTGCGCGAGAAGGACCGTCTCGACCCGGCCATGGCCACGCTTCTCGACAATCTCGATCTCGTCGCGCGCCGCGACATTGCCGCGCTGCGACGGCTATGCGGTGTCGACGACGCCGATGTGCACGACATGATCGCCGAGATCCGCGCGCTGACGCCGAAGCCCGGTCTCGCCTTCGGCTCGACGCCGATCCAGCCCGTGGTGCCGGACGTGATCCTGCGCACCGCCCCCGACGACAGCTGGATCGTCGAGCTCAATCCCGACACGCTGCCGCGCGTGCTCGTCAACCAGACCTACTATGCCCGCATCTCGCGCCGGGTGAAGTCCGAGACCGAACGCGGGTTTCTCGCGGAGGCCATGCAGACCGCGAACTGGCTGACGCGCAGCCTCGAGCAGCGCGCCCGGACCATTCTCAAGGTCGCGATCGAGATCGTGCGCCAGCAGGATGCCTTCTTCGCGCTCGGGGTCGAATATCTGCGCCCGCTGAACCTCAAGGCCGTCGCCGACGCGATCGAGATGCACGAATCGACGGTCTCGCGCGTCACCGCGAACAAGTACATCGCCACGAGCCGCGGCATTTTCGAATTGAAGTACTTCTTCACCACCTCGATCGCGGCGAGTGACGGCGGCGAGGCGCATTCGGCCGAGGCGGTGCGTCACCGCATCCGCACCATGATCGACGAGGAGGCGCCCGACGACATTCTGTCGGACGACACCATCGTCAAGCGCCTGAAGGATCTCGGCATCGACATCGCGCGGCGTACCGTGGCGAAGTACCGGGAGGCCCTGCGCATTCCCTCCTCGGTCGAACGGCGGCGGGAAAAGGCGCGCAGCGCCTGAGCCTCAGCGCGGCGGCAGAGCGGCGAGGGCCGCCGCGAGCGCGCGAAAATCGCGCCAGACGAGGCGCTTTTGCACCGGCTGACGCAGAAGATAGGCAGGGTGCAGCGTCGCCATCGCCTGGATCGCGCGGCGGCCGGTGTGGTAGCCGCTCCATTGTCCGCGCAGCCGCAAGATACCCTCCTTGGCGCCGAGAAGGGTCTGCGCCGCGGGCGCCCCGAGGCAGATCAGGATGTCAGGATCGACGAGCTCGATCTGTCGGGCGATGAAAGGACGGCAGACCGCGGTCTCCTGCGGCGAGGGCGTGCGGTTCCCGGGCGGACGCCAGGGCACGACATTGGCGATGTAGACCTTCGTCCGGTCGAGGCCGATCGCGGCGAGCATCCGGTCGAGGAGCTGGCCCGAACGCCCGACGAAGGGGCGGCCCTGCAGATCCTCGTCGCGTCCCGGCGCCTCACCGACCAGCATGAGCCGCGCGTCGGGCGCCCCATCGGCAAAGACGAGGCGGGTCGCGGTCGCCTTGAGCGCGCATCCCTCGAATGCCTCGAGCGCCGCCCGCAGGGCATCGAGATCCGTCGCGGCCATCGCGATCTCGCGCGCCGCCGCCACGACCGTGTCGGGCGCCTCGGTGAGAAGCGAACGGGCGGGCTCGACCGGCATCGGCATCGGCGTCGGGAAGGGTGGCGCGCCGAAAGGCGGCGCTGGCGGGACCGGCGCCGCGCTCCGCGCCGACGCCACGGCCGGAGCTGCGCCAGAGGCTGCCGGCTGGGCCGCCCGCGTCGCGGCGGCGCTCGCCTCGGCGTAGCGGTCGACCGGCTCCTCGCCGATCGCGACATCGACGCCCATCGCCACGTACCAGGCCAGGAGTTCGGCTGCCGAGGGACTGCTCATGGATCTGGTCTACCAGAGCCCGGCGGCGGCGTTAACCGTCGATCAAGGTTAATGCCGCATTGTTTCGAGTGTGTCTGGGTCCCTTGTGAGCGTTGCGTGGCATGGCGTTGCGTCGTTCCGTCCCGTTTGCCGTGATCGTCGCTTGCGCGGCCGTCGGCCTCGGCGCGCGGCTCCAGACGCTCGATCCGGACGGGCGCGACGCGCGGTCGCCCGCCCCGGCCGACGCCCTCGCGCTGGATGAGAGCCCCCGCCCCGTGATCGGCCCCGACGGCACCATCCCCGCAACCGCCATCCTCGATCGTCGCCCCGGCGTCTTCGAACTGCGCTCGATGCGGACCCTGCGGGCGGGCGTGTTCCAGATGCCGATCTACGACCCGCGCGACTTCGCCGTCGGACCGCTCGCGGTGGTGCCCGTCTCGGTGACCACCGACGATCCCCTGCTCGCACCCGAAGGCGCCGATCTGACCGAGCGCCTCGATCCCGACGGCGGCTTCGCGCATGGCGGCCTCAAGCGCAACCGCGAGGGCTGGCCGACGACCAACCGCGACGCCAAGGGTGATCTCGACCGGGAGGCGCTGCGGCGCGCACGCGATCCGGCCTTGGGCGACATCGAGATCCATGAAGTTCCGCCGGTGACGCCGCCTTTCGAACGCGAACCCGTGCCCGTCTCGCCCGCCGACGGCGCGACGCCCGCGGCACGGTCCCCGCTCGATGCGGGGCTCGACCTGCGCACGACCGGCGCCGCTTTCATCCTGCCGATCGAGGTCGCCGCTGCCCCCGTCGTGCCGGTCGCCCCGAACGGTTTCGTCATGGTGGAGCCGACGCTCGGGGCGGATGAGGGCATGACGACGCTGCCGCGCACCGTGGGCCTCGATGACGGCATCGCGAGGCCGCTCGATCTGCCGCCGGTCGCCTATACCCGCGCCCATCAATGCCTTGCCGAGGCGATCTATCACGAGGCGCGCGGCGAAAGCGTCGAGGGCCAGATCGCGGTGGCGCAGGTGGTGATGAACCGTGTGCGCTCGCCATATTACCCGAAAGACGTCTGCGGCGTGGTCTATCAAAACCAGTCGCGGCGCAACGCCTGCCAGTTCTCGTTTGCTTGTGACGGCGTTCCGGATCGCGAGACCGAGCGCGAAGCTTGGATGCAGGCCCAGGCCCTCGCCCACAAGGTGATGGGTGGTGAAGTGTGGATCGATGCGGTCGCGAATGCGACCCATTACCACGCGACCTATGTCAGCCCGCGCTGGATCCGCGACATGATCGAGAAGGACCGGATCGGTCGGCACGTGTTTTACCGTGTGCGTTGGTGGAGCTGATGCACAGGGTCCGAGCTCCGTCCTGCGGGACGGATGAGGGGCGGGGTGAGGGGTGTCGCGCGGCGGCGCGCGCGGCATGGCTCACCCCGCTCGCTTCTCCCGGTCGGACGCGCCTAGAAGAGGCTGCCCTGATCGGTCGGCGAGGGTTTTCGCCGCAGCGAGGGCGTTGCTGGACGGGTCGGCGACGTGTCGTCGACCGTGACGCCGAGACGACCGTCATGAAACTGAACGGTCAGCCGACCGGCGGCACGGGCCGCGGCGGCATCGCGGACCGGCGTGTCGGCCCCGTCACGCACGAGGGCGAAGCCCCGCCGCAGGACGCCCTGATAGGAATAGGCCTCGAGGAGATCGGCCTGCCGTCCGAGCGCCGCGCGCTGGCGCGCGACCAGAACCGCGAGCGCGCGGCCGGCCCGGTCGGCGAGGGTGCGGATCTTGTCGGTCTGGCGGGCGAGCGTCGCCGCGGGATTGCGCTGGGCGAGAGCGCGCGCCGCGAGTTCAAAACGCTGGCGATGCTTGCGCAGATTGATGCCGAGCCCCTGGCCGAGGCGGCTCGCCGCGAGATCGAGCCGCTGGCGCGGGGTCGCGAGCAGGGCCTCACGGGCGGGGAGCCCCCGCGCGGTTGCGCGAAGATCCGCGCGGCGCCGCTCGATCAGGCGCAGTTCCGCCGTGACGAGGCGGGCCCCGAGATCCTCGACCGTCGCGAGCAGGTCGACGCGCACCGGCACAACCATTTCGGCGGCCCCCGTCGGCGTCGGCGCGCGCTTGTCGGCGGCAAAATCGATCAGGGTCCAGTCGGTCTCGTGCCCGACCGCCGCGACGAGCGGGATGGCACTCTCCGCCGCCGCCCGCACGACCGCCTCGTCGTTGAAGCCGAACAGGTCCTCGAGACTGCCGCCGCCGCGCGCCACGATCAGGACGTCGGGGCGCGGAACGGTGCCATCGGCCGGGAGCGCATTGAAGCCCCTTATCGCCGCCGCGACCTCCGCGGCACTGGTCTCGCCCTGCACGCGCACCGGCCAGACGACGACACGGCGCGGAAAACGGTCGGCGAGGCGGTGGAGAATGTCGCGGATCACGGCGCCGGTCGGCGAGGTGACGACGCCGATCACGGTCGGCAGGAATGGCAGCGGACGTTTGCGCGCCTCGTCGAACAGGCCTTCGGCCGCGAGCCGGCGCCGACGCTCCTCGATCAGCAGCATGATGGCGCCGAGGCCGGCGGGCTCGAGGCGCTCGATCACGATCTGGTAGGAGGACTTGCCCGGAAAGGTCGTCAGACGCCCGTGGGCGATCACCTCCATGCCCTCCTCGGGCTTCACCTTCAGCCGGGCATAGCTGCCCTTCCAGATGACGGCATCGATCTTGGCGCCTTCATCCTTGAGGGCGAAATAGGCGTGCCCGGAGGAGTGGGGACCACGAAAGCCAGACACCTCCGCGCGAATGCGGACATAGCCGAAGGCGTCCTCGACCGTCCGCTTGAGCGCCTGGGAGAGCTCCGAGACGCTCCATTCCGGGGCGTTTCCCCGGTCTTCATCCTGAATCACGTCCATGATCCATCCTACCCGGCGGGCTTGCCGGCGTCAGCCCCACCTGCCATGAAGCCACCGCAATGCTGGGGCATTGTGTCGGGCTTGGTCGGCGCCCAGCGCCTTCGGGAGGACGGGATCGGCATGGTGGACAGGCACAGTCGAGCAGGCACCGTCCACACGTGGATCTGCGTAAGGGACCGGGGGCTTGGACTCTCGACGGACCTTGACCTAAAGTCCCGCCGCTTTCGGTCGGAGGCCAAGGCTGCCTCCGCCATGCGTTGTCCGAGGTAGCGTCATGATTGGGCTCCTTCTGCGCCTGGGTGCCGTAACACTGGTGTTTGCCGCCCTTTTTGCGACCGTCATGCTGCGCACCGATGCCGTGACGGGTGGCGCCGACGTCGCCGAAGCCGGATCGGTCGTCGTCGTACCGCCGGCCGTGGTGAAGGCACCACAACCGGCCGCAGTCACGCCCGCGCCGTCGGAGCCCGCCACCGCGACTGAAGCCGATGGTCAGCCGGCCCTCGCCGCCACCGCGCCGGCACCGGGCTCGGCGACGCGATCGATCGCGTCGCTGGTCGGAACGCCTGCGAAAGCCGAAAAGGAGACGGCCGGCGAGGCGCGGGAGCCGGCGCTCGCCTTCGCCGAACCGACAGAAACGGCCGTTGCCGTGGACGCGATCATGCCCGATACGGTCGAGGCGACCGCTGTTGAGCCAAGTCTGGTCGAGGTGCCGCTACCGGTGCCGGATCCGCGGATCAAATTGCGCAAGAAAGCCCGCGCGAAACCCTAAGGCGCTGTCTCACGCCTCGCCGGTCGGCCCCGACCCGGCATCCTCCGGCTCGACATCCTTCGGATCGAAACCGTAGCGCGTGTTGCAGAACTCGCAGGTCACCGCGATCGACCCGTCATCCGCGACCATGTCGCGGCGATCCTCGGCCGAAAAGCTCTTCAGCATCGACAGCACGCTGTCACGGCTGCAGCGGCACCGCTCGATGACGTCGACCGCCTCGAAGACCCGCACGCCGCCTTCGTGGAAGAGACGATAGAGCAGTTCCTCCGACGAGATGGTCGGATCGATCATCTCATGATCCTCGACCGTCTCGAGCTTCAGCCGCGCCTCGACCCAGGCGTCGTCCTCGACCTGCGCGAGGATCTGGGCGCCCTCCGGCGCGTCGCCGGGCGCGAGATCGGCCATGCGCATCCGCTCGGGCGAGGCCGGCAGGAACTGCAGGATGATGCCGCCGGCACGCCAGACCGGCCCATCCGGCGTGATGTTCTCGGCGACCGCGAGCCGCACCCGTGTCGGGATCTGCTCGGACTGGCGGAAATACTGGTCGGCGGCTTCCGAAAGGCTCTCACCCGCGAGCGCGACGACGCCCTGGTAGCGCGCCATGTGCGGGCCCTGGTCAATGGTCATGGCCAGATGCCCGTCGCCCAGAAGCGCGATCGTCGAGGCCTGCCCGGCGATCTCGGCATCACGCACCGCCTCGCGGTCGAAGGTGGCGCAGGCGCGCACGCGGTCCGGCGTCTGGAAGTCGACGACGATCATCCGAATGGGCCCGTCGGTGCGCGTCTGGACGATGAAGCGGCCGTCGAATTTCAGCGTCGTGCCGAGCAGGAGCGTCAGCGCGACCGCCTCCCCGAGCGCCCGCGAAACGGGCTTCGGATAGGCGTGCCGCGCCAAGATGCGGTCGAGCGAGGGCCCGAGCCGCACCACGCGTCCGCGCACGTCGAGCCCGTCCGCCTGAAACGGCAGGACCCGATCGTCATGCGGCGCTGCGAGGAGGCTTTCCACGATGCGCGTCCTCAGGCCGCGACGCCGAAGCACCAGGCGAGCACGCCCTTCTGGGCGTGGAGTCGGTTTTCCGCCTCGTCGAAGACGACCGATTGCGGACCGTCGATCACCGCGTCGGTGACCTCCTCGCCGCGATGGGCCGGCAGGCAGTGCATGAAGAGAGCGTCCCTGGCGGCGGCGGCCATCAGCCGCTCGTCGACCTGGAAGGGTTGCAGCAGATTGTGCCGGCGTCCTTCGTCGTCACCCATCGACACCCAGCAATCGGTGACGACGCAGGCGGCGCCATCGACCGCCTCATAGGCGTCATGCGTGGTCTCGACCCGGGCCTTGTTCGCCTTGGCCCAGGCGAGCAACTCCGGACGCGGCGCGAGTTCGCGCGGCGTCGCGATCCGCAGCGTGAAATCGAAACGCGCCGCGGCATGGACCCAGGAGGCGAGGACGTTGTTCGCATCGCCCGACCAGGCGATGGTGCGGCCGGCGATCGGGCCGCGATGCTCCTCGAAGGTGAGGATGTCGGCCATGATCTGGCAGGGATGCGAGAGCTTGGTGAGCCCGTTGATGACCGGCACGGTCGCATTCGCCGCGAGTTCGGCGACGGCGGCGTGATCGAGCATCCGGATCATGATCGCATCGACATAGCGCGACATGACCCGAGCCGTGTCGGCGATGGTCTCGCCGCGGCCGAGCTGCATTTCGGAGCCGGTCAGCATGAGCGTCTCACCGCCCAGTTCCCGCATGCCGACGTCGAAGGACACGCGGGTCCGGGTCGAGGGACGCTCGAACACCATGGCCAGCACCTTGCCGGTGAGCGGCCGCTCGCTGGCGCGCTGGCCCTTGACCCGCTTCGCCTTCATGGCGCTGGCGCTGTCGAGAACGGCACGCAGCTCGGTCGTGGGGATTTCAGAGAGGTCGATGAAATGCTTGGGAGCGGTGGAGGAAGAAAGGGAAAACACGGAGGACATGGTCTGTCTCATCATTCGGCGGCGCGAAGGGCTTCGAGGTGGGTGCAGGTCGCATCCAATCGTCGGACCGCTTCGCGGATCTCGTCGTCGCTGATGGTGAGGGGCGGCAGGAGGCGCACGACGCCGTCCCCCGCCGGAACGGCAAGGAGCTTTTCGGCCCGCGCCGCGGCGACGAAATCGCCCGGCGCAATGCGGGTCTCGAGGCCCAGCATAAGCCCCGTGCCGCGCACGCCACCGATGATCGCCGGGTGACGATCGGCAAGTTCGGCGAGGCGCTGGCGCAGGAGCAGCCCCTTGCGCTCGACCTCGTCGAGAAAGCCGTCGGCGAGCACGACGTCGAGGACGGCATTGCCGACCGCCATGGCGAGCGGATTGCCGCCGAAGGTCGTGCCATGCACGCCGGGCGTCATGCCGCTCGCGGCCTTGGTGGTCGCGAGGCAGGCCCCCATCGGGAAGCCGCCGCCGATGCCTTTCGCCACGGCCATGATGTCGGGCGTCACCGCCGCCTTCTCATGGGCGAAGAAGGTACCGCAGCGCCCGACGCCGGTCTGGACCTCGTCGAAGATCAGCAAAAGGCCCTTGGCGTCGCAGAGCTGCCGGAGGCCGCGCAGGCACACCGGCGGCACGACGCGCACGCCGCCTTCGCCCTGGATCGGCTCGATCAGAATCGCGCCCGTGTCCGGCGTGATGGCGCGATCGAGCGCCTCATGGTCGCCGAAGGCGATCTGGTCGAAGCCATCGACCTTGGGGCCGAAGCCCTCCAGATACTTCTGCTGCCCTCCGGCGGCGATCGTCGCGAGCGTACGGCCGTGGAAGGCGCCCTCGAAGGTCAGGATCCGGTAGCGGTTCGGTTCACCCTTCGCCGCATGGTACTTGCGCGCCATCTTGATCGCGCATTCGAGCGCTTCCGCACCCGAATTGGTGAAGAACACGGTTTCGGCAAAGGACGCCTCGACGAGCCGCCGCGCGAGCCGCTCGCCCTCAGGGATCTGATAGAGGTTCGAGGTGTGCCACAGCTTCCTGGCCTGTTCGGTCAGGGCCGCGACCAGGTGGGGATGGGCATGGCCGAGCGCGTTCACGGCGATGCCCGCGCCGAAATCGAGGTAACGGTCGCCCGCCTTGGTCTCGAGCCAGGCCCCCTCGCCTCGCTCGAAGGCCACGTCCGCGCGCGCGAAGACGCCCAGAAGGGCGGACGGTGCGGGAGAGGCGAGAGCGGCAGGCTCGGACATGGCGGCGGCCTTCAGCGTGGGGCCCAAAATCAAAAGGCCGCCCGGTGGGGCGGCTGGCGAGCGACAGATATGCGGATTGACGCCCGCGCTGTCAATGGTTTCGGGCCGGAATGCCGGCATCCAGCGCAGCTGCCCGCATCCGCCCGGCCAGGCGCAACAGGGTCGTGCCGGACCCTGATGCCGATCGGCGAAACGGTATGGTATTCTTGCCCCATAGCGGGGCAGGGAACGGACATGAGACGGGATCGATCACGCCGCATGGCACTCACCGCCGGCCTCGCGCTTCTGGCCGCCGCGGTGCTGACCTGTGATCCGGCCATGGCGAAACAGGCGCGCTGCGTGATCACCGAGGCGGGCGGCGGGGGCTATGCCGGTCCCTGCCTCTTCGCCGTGCGGGACGGTGGATCCTTCGTCGTCTCGCCTCCGGACGACGAGGCGGATCTTGCGGGACGGGTCGCCATCAGCGTCGACATCATCGCGCCCGGGATCGCGGAGGTGCGTGGAGCGACCGTGGACGGCGTCAACGGGCGCTGGGGCGAAGCGCGGCGCTCAGCCGAGGATCCCGCCTGCTGGGTCGGCGACGATTTTTCGGTGTGCGTCTACTGAGCCTGAACCCCGGCCCAGAATGTATCAGACTACCCTAACTTCTTGATTTGCTTTTGTTATTGAGTTTCGTTCGCCTTGCCCTAGGCTCCAAACGGGTGGGGAACGGGGTGTCGCGGGCGCCGCGCCGTTATGCGCCGGGTCGCGAGCCTGATGCTGGGTGGCAACGGCATGACGGCGGTTTCGTCCGACATCGATCGGCTGGCGCAGGTTCTGTGGGAGCGCCGCAAGACCCTGATCGGCTGGACGGCGCTCGGTCTCGCGCTGGCGCTTGCGGTTCTGGCGATGGTGCCGCCGCTCTATTCGGCGACGACGCTCCTCGAGGTCACCGCGCCAAACCCCGCCGCTCCGAACGCGACGTTATCTGGTCCCCCGCCCGGCCGGTCGGTCATCGACACGCTCCGCGTCGAGAGCGAGGTCGAGTTGCTGCGCTCAAGCGCCGTGCTCGCCGCCGCCGTCGCGGCGCTCGATCTGTCGTCCGACCGCGAGTTCGCCGGCAGGACAGTCGAGGACACCGTCCAGAACCTCGGCGACCGGCTCGCCGTCTCGCGACGCGCCTCGAGCGCAGTCATCGCGATCGAGGCGCGATCGCGCAGTGCGGCGAAGGCAGCCCGGATCGCCAACACCGTGGCGCGGGTCGGCGCCGAGCGGCGACGGTTCCGGATGCGGGATGACGGCGCCGTCGTCGCCATGGCGCCACCCGCCGACCTGCACCTGGTCTCGATCGCCCTGCCACCGTCCCGACCCAGGTTCCCGAACTGGCCACTCACGCTCGCCCTCGCCGGCATCCTTTCGCTCGGCTTCGGCGCTTTGATGGCGTTGGCCATGGAGGCCCGGCAGGGCGGCTTTCGCGCCGCCGACGAGATCGCCACGCGCTTCGGGATCGAGGCTTTTGCGATCGACAGCCCGGATCCGTCAGCGAGCGCGCTGCCGTCGGCACGGCCCCCACTCGGCGAGGGTCCCGGCGCAACCCGCGAGGCCTGGCGGCGGCTGTGTGTCGGTGTCGCGCGCCTCCTCGAAGGACCGGGCATGGACGGCACCGTTACCCACGAAAAGCGCGCGCCGCTGCTTCTTGTCGGCGCGGTTCGGTCGACGGAGGGAGCGCTCGCCGTCCGCGTCGCGCTCGATCTCGCCCGCACCCTCGCGCAGGGCGATCGCCGGGTCCTCCTCGTCGACCACGACGTCGTGACACCGCGGCTCGCGCGGCTCCTCGATCTGCGCCCCCGTGCGGGCCTGCAGGATCTGCTCGTGCTGTCCGATCAGCTTGGTGCGGCCTCTACCGTGATCGTTCCGGACCGGCAGCCGGGGCTCGATCTCCTGCCGGCGCGCGACGGGGTGGCGGGCGACGAGGCCGGTCTCACGCGCTTCGACCGGCTGCGATCGCTGCTTGCTGCGGCGCGCGGCTCCTATGACATCGTCATCTCGCTCGGCTCGCCCACCCGCGTCATGGGTGAGCCGATCATTCGTGACGCCACCGCGATGCTTCTGGTGATCGGCGGCCCCGACGTGCCGGCACGCGAGGTCGCGGCGGCCATCGCCGGACTGCGTGCCGCAGCCCTCAGGCCCGTCATCCTCGCGGCGGTCCTGACGCAAAGGGCCGCGCGTCGCCGCCTCATTCGCTCCGACCCGACGCTGCCGGAGGAGCCGAGCGCCTGAGAAGCGCTCCCGCGAGACGTGCCATCAGTGCGACACCCGCCATCGCCCAGAGAAAGAGCGAGAGGTTGTAGAGATCCGTGCGCAGAAACTGCACCGCGGTCACCGACAGGATCGTCGAGCGAAGGGCGATGGCCGGCCACGGCGCCGCCGAAACCCGCATGAGCGCCCGTGCCCAGACATAGGCGAGCGCTGTCATCAGGATCGGCGCGAGGACGGGCCCCACTTCGACGATCAGGTTGACGAAACCCGTCGTCAGCCATTCGCTTTTCGTTGCGTCCCAGCGCTGTGGATCGGCGAGGCGCGTCATCACCGTGCTCGCCCCCTCAGGCTTCCAGGGAATGAGCGCGCGCGGGAGCGGCGCGACGGCCATGGCGAGAAGGCTCTCGCCCGGCCAGCGCGGCACGGCGGCGGGGTCGAGGAGAATCAGCGCCTCGGCGAAGGTCAGGTCCGGTCCCGCGAAGACGAGACGCTGGCCCTGCGCCTCCACGAAGGTCGCAAAACCCGTGGTCGCGCCGCTGCGCAGAAAACGCAGATAGAGGAGAAGAAGGACGACGAGCGGCGCGGCGGCATAGGCCGCGAGCGCGGGCAGGCGCAGCCGCGGCGCGAGCGCCGTCGCGGCGGCCAGCGCGAGGTAGAGGAGCGTCACGCGCGATCCTGTCGGCAGCATCACGACGATCGCCGCGAGCGCTGTGAGGAGCAAAAAAACCATCCGTTGGGCGTGGTGGCCGGCGAACAGGATGAAGGCCGGCATGAGCGTGAGGAGAGCGACGGTCTGGAGGAGATTGTCGCGCAGATAGACCTGCCGCGCCCCGGCGATCAGAAAGGGATCGCCGCGGGCGAGACCGGCGACGAGGATCACTCCAGAGGCTGCGGTCGCCGCAGCCAGCGCAACGGCGAAGACAAAGCGGCTTGCGACGGCGCGGCGGCGGGCGACGTCCCCATCAACTGCCGACGGCGCGGGCGTGGCACCCCGGCAGGCGAGCGCGACGCCGAGAACGAGCGCGGTTGCCATCACCGCCTGCCGACCGAGCCCCTCGACCATGGCCAACGGGTCGAGCCGGTCATGGCCGGCGAAGGACAGCGCGACACCCGAGCGGATCGACGCCTCGGCTGCGGCAAGATCGAGCGCCATGACGAAGAGGACGAAGCCGGCGACGGCGAAGGGGTGAAAGGCCGAGCCTGCGAGGGGGCCAAACCGATCGGAGCGCGACAGCAGCACGAGGGCGAGCGGCGCCAAGAAGGCGGCGAGCAGCAGAAGCGTCGTCACGATCGCCATCATCACGGCCGTGACGGCGCGGATCGGGCGAGGTCGCGATAGAAGGCCGCCGTCAGCCGCGCGGTCTCGCGCCAGTCGAAGCGCCGCACGAGGTCGCGGCCAGCGGCACCCATGGCGGCAAGACGGTCGGGCGACGTGGTCGTGGCCTCCTGCAGAAGGCGCGTCCAGACGGCAAGCGTCGGTGGACCGACGAAGCCGGCTCCAAGCGCCGGCAACAGGCGCCAGGGTGTTTCGGGCGTGGTCACGACCGGCACGCCGCAGGCCAGCGCCTCGGCGATGCTGTTGCCGAAGTTCTCGAAGTAAGTCGGCAAAGCGAAAAATGTCGCGGCTGCGAAACAGAGCCTGTTGCGCGGCCAGCCGACATGGCCGAGGAGAAAGACACTCGCGCCGACGCCCTCGGAGGCGGCGCGGGTCAGGATCCGCCGCGCGAGCCGCGGGTCCTCCGCCGCGCCAGCAAAGACCAGGACCCAGCCGAGCCGGAAAAGGCCCGCCGAAATCGCGGCCTCGAGCAGGAGGTCGGGATTCTTGCGCGGATCGAGGCGGGACAGAAACAGCAGGACCGGCCGTCCGATGGGCAGCCCCAGCGCGCGACGCGCCGCGTCGGGCTCGGGCAGGTCATCGCCAAGACCCGGAACGATGCCGTTCGGCGCGAGAAGACGCGGCTTGCGCGGCGCGATCGCGGCGATCGCTTCCGCCTCGACGGGATCGGTCGCGTGAAATCCGTCGCAGCGGGCGAGGAGGTCATCGGCATAGAGCCGCGCGGCAAGCGCCTTGAGGGTCGGCGACCGGCCGCGACCCTGTGCCATCAGATCGGAGCGGGGCGAGAGCAGGAGCGGCAGACGCCGGCGGCGGAGGATGATCCGCATCGCCCAGGCGAGATGGCTCCACAGGCCGTGGAGATGGATGAGATCGATCCGCTCGGCCGAGATCAGCCCCTCCATCGTGCTGACGGCGCGCCTGGCCGGTCGGCCGACAGTGAGGACCGGTACGGGACGTGCCTCCACCCAGCGGTCGGCATGCGACGCCATCAGCGGATTGACGCCGTCTCGCCCGAGCGGTGCCACGCTGAAGAAGAAGGACGCGCAGTTCAGCACCTCGAGCGCCGTGGCGAGACAGGGGACGGCCGTCGCCGGGCCGCCATAGGTCTCATCGAGGCTCGGGACGACATGGAGCACCCGCAGCGGCGCATCCATCATGAGGGCAGCAGGCGACCGCGTCCGCGTGCTGCGAGCGGGCGCCCCTCGAGCGCAACGCGCCGGTCGATCGCCCGCCGCAGGTCGCGCTCGAAGGCGCCGGCGATCGGGCCGATGGCAAAGGCCTCTTGCGCGTGCTGACGGCCGTTGCGGCCAAGCGTCTCGCGCAGATCCGCATCCCCGATCAGCCGGCGCGCGCCGTCGAGAAAGCCTATCCGATCGGCGGGCTCGACGACGAGCCCCGCCCCGGTCTCGCGCAGGAGGCGGGCGGCCGGGTTGGCGGCCGGCATCGCGGCGAGGATCGGCCGACCCGCCGCCATGTAGGTCAGGATCTTGGAGGGGATCGACCAGCCGGCCGCCACCGGATCGAGCAGGGCGATCAGGACATCGGCCTCGGCGAGCAGGGCGGGCAGCGCCTCGACCGGCGCCCAGGGCAGGACGCGCAGGCTGCACAGATCGAGACGGGCGGCCTCGGCGGCGAGCCAGTCGGCGTTCGAGCCTTCGGCATGGACCACGAGATCCGCATCGACATCGGCCGCGAGGTCGAGGAGCAGCGCGGGGTCGTGTTTGCGCGCGAGCGTTCCGGCATAGACGAGCCGCGGCCGGCGGCGCGGACGGGACGGGCGCCGCGGATCGGGCGGCTCCGCGGCGCCGGGCATCGCCGACCAGTTCGGCGTGATCGTCGCCTGCGGCAGGGCGAGGTGCCAGGGCCTGCCGGCGAGGCGGTCGCGAAAGATCTCGTCGATCAGGATCACACCGTCGGCACCGGCGAGCCAGCGCCGCTCGGCGAGACGGGCGAGCGCGGCGAGGAGACCGGCAATCAGCGGGTGCCGGCGTCCGACGAGTGCCATGAGCGCATCGGCATGAAGATCCTGCACCCAGGCGACGAAAGCCGCGCCCGAGCGTCGCGCCGCGCGGGCGAGCGCGGTCTGGACGATGACAGGCGCATTGGCCGACAAGACGACATCAGCCTCGAGCGAGCGCAGAAACCGCGCCGCGGCCATGCCATAGGACCGTTCCTGCAGGAACCGCCGGGCGAGATTGTCCTTGTCGATATGGCTTCCGCGTCCGAGCGGATGGGCGCGGAAGCCCGGCGGATCGTCAGTCCGGTCGCCTGTCTCGCCCTTCGGACTGGCGAAGGCGGCGCAACTCACATAATCGACGCGGTGGCCGCACCGGGCGAGTTCGCGGGCGAGCTGGGCGGTGAAGGCGTGCCCGGCGAAATCATGCACCACGATGCTCAGGCGCCCACCCTCGCGCCCTTCCGACCACGACGTGCCGGCCGGGCGAAAGGGCCTCGTCATGACGGCCGCGCACGGATGGCGTCGCGCAGCACCACCGGGATCGTGCGCAGAAGAATACGCGCGTCGAGGTGCCAGGACCGGTTGTCGACATACCATAGATCCGCCTCGAGCCGGTGTGCCATGGCCCCGAGCGTCAGGACCGGCCCGCGATCGCCGGAGACCTGCGCCCAGCCGGTCATGCCGGGCCGTACGGCGAAGCGGCGCCGATAGGCCGGCAGCATTGCGCCGAAGCGGCGATCGAGCGCGATCGGATGCGGGCGCGGGCCCACGAGCGCCATTTCACCGCGCAGGACGTTGACGAGCTGCGGCGCCTCGTCGATCGACAGCCGGCGCAGAATGGCGCCGACCGGGGTGAGGCGCGGGTCGGATCGCGTCACCTGACGAACCGCCTCGCCGTCCTCGGTCACCGACAGGGTGCGCAGTTTCCAGATCCGGAAGGGCTGTCCATGGGCGCCGCCGCGCCATTGCCGGAAGAGCACCGGCCCACCGCCTTCGAGGCGAAGCGCGAGGATGGCGATCAGAAGGACCGGGGCCATGAGGGCGAGACCGAGAAGCGCGAGCCCGATGTCCATGGAGCGGCGGACACCGTCCGCGACCGGGACGGAGCCGAGCGCGCGAAACCGGCTTGAGCGGGTTCCAAACCCCGAGCGGGAGACGCGATGCGCCATGGCGGTTCCGACAATCGAGAAAACAAGGACTAGATCGGCAATGGCGTGAGGCTAGCCCGCCTTGAGCGGCGCGGCCATCGGGAGGATTGCGAATTCCTTCTTTCAATCAACAGGTTATGAGGATTTCAGTACCACATGACGCTCAGCGTTCCGCCAGCAGCAACCCGAGCAGGTCGGCGAGCTTCGCCGCCTCGGCGTCGTCCCTGAGGCGGAGCCCGACATGGCGCTGGATGGCGGCGCGATAGGTCGGCCACATCGCCTTGAGAAGGTCGCGGCCGGCCTCGGTGATGGCGACGTCCTGGCCACGCCCGTCGACGGGATGGGGAAGGCGCTGAACCAGAGCCGCCCGCTCCAGCCGGTCGATCAGGCGCGAGACGTTCGACTGCGTCAGCAGAAGCCGGCTCTCGATGATCAGGGGGCGCAGCCGGCCGCCCTCCGCGCGGCGCAGTTCGAGCAGCACGTCATACCAGGCGAGCGGCGGGAAGCCGGCGGCCTTGATGTCGGCCTCGACCGCGTCGAGCACACGGGCCTGCGCCCGGACGAGCCGGGTCCAGGCCAGAACGACGGCGTCACTGGGAATGTCGGTGGACATGGTGGCTCCTGTTTCATGCACATGCATCGACCTTGACAGGTTAATGCATGTGCATCTATATCAGTGCGTCTGCATTAATCAGGAAATGACACGCCGATGCAACCGCTCTCCGCAAAACCATCCGCCGAGGCCGTCGATCTCGTCGCCTTCGCCCTGCGCGTCGCGCTCGGGACGATGTTTCTCGCCCATAGCCTCATCCTCAAGCTGACCGTCTTCACGCTTCCCGGCACGGCGCAGTTCTTCGTCTCGATCGGACTGCCGGGCTTTCTCGCCTATGTCGTCTTCGCCATGGAGGCGGTCGGCGGGCTCCTGCTCCTCCTGGGCGTCCAGACCCGCCTCGTGGCGCTGGCCCTCCTGCCGATCCTCGCCGGCGCGACCTGGGCCCATTCGGGCTCGGGCTGGATGTTCGCCAATCCGAACGGCGGCTGGGAATACCCCGCCTATCTCACCCTCCTCGCTGCCGCCCAGGCCGTGCTCGGCGACGGGGCCTTCGCCATGTCACGATCCGCATCCAGCCCCTCCGCCGCCTGATCACCCCCCCGGGACACCAGACCATGACCGACATACCGACGCTCGTCTCTTTCGACCTCTGCCCCTATGTGCAGCGCGCCGCGATCACGCTCCTCGAGAAGGGGGTTCCCTTCAACCGGGTGACGATCGACCTTGCCAACAAGCCCGACTGGTTCAAGGCGATCTCGCCGCTCGGCAAGGTGCCGCTGCTCCAGGTCGGCGACACGGTGCTGTTCGAGAGCAGCCCCATCGTCGAATATCTCGATGAGGTCCATGCGCCCCGGCTCCATCCGGCGGATCCACTGGTCCGGGCGCGGCACCGGGCGATGGTCGAGATGGCGTCCTCCATGCTCGCCGACGTCTGGGTGATCGAGACGACCGCCGACACAAAGGCTTTTGACGACCGCGTCGCCCAGCTCCGGCAAAAGGCGGGGCGCATCGAGGCGCTGCTGTCCGATGGGCCCTATTTCGCCGGCGCCGCTTTCTCGATCGTCGATGCGGTCTTCGCGCCGCTGTTTCGCTATTTCGATACGTTCGACCGCTTCATGGACGATCCGGTCTTCCCCGACCTGCCGCGGCTCTCGGCCTGGCGGTCGGCCCTTGCGAAACGGCCTTCCGTGCGTGACGCCGTCGTCGCGGATTATGGCGAACGGCTCGAATCCTTCGTCAGGCGCCACAACGGCGTCCTGGCCGCGGCGATGACCGCCACGGCCTGAGACACGGCAGATGACGCGATGGTCAGGGCCGGCGCAGCATCGTGCCGGCCAGGATCAGGAACCAGACGAGTGCAAAGGGGACGGCCACCATCTGCAGCGCGTCGATGCCCGGCATGACGGTCCGCAGGCACAGGATCAGGAACAGCGCGCCGGCGATGGCGCCAATCCCACCGACGATCGGTCGTCCGATGCGCACCAGCGCGATGCCGATGAAGGCAAGCCACAGGCCGCTCATCAGCTGGACGCCGAGGAGTTCGCCGATCGAACCGCCATAGGCGTTGATGCCGGTGGCGACCGTTTCGATGATCTGGCGCTGCAGCGGATCACTCGTCTGCGCATGGGCGGAGGCGAGCGTCGGCATGGCGATGAGCCAGCGCACGATGCCGAGCGTCTTCAGGACGCCCGCGGCGGCGCCGATGAAGGTCGCGGCATCGAGCCCGTATCCGCCGTGCCCGCGCTCGGTGAACCAGTGCCGGAAGGCATAGGCGAGCGGAATGAGCGCCACCGAGACAATCAGGTAGGCCCAGTAGCCGAGCGCGACCGCGCCGGCATTGGCGTGGATCAGCGGCAGGATCTCCGAGGTCGGCAGGCGCAGGCTCGCCGGCCAGCCGATCGCCTGCCCGAGGACGATCATCGGGACGGCGAAGAGGACGGGCTGCACCACCGCGAGGGCGGCGAGTGAACGGCTGGTCGACGGAGACGGTGTCATGGTCTGTGTCATGGTCTGTGTCATGGGTCTGGTCCTTGGAAATGAGAGGGGGGGAGGTCGTCAGTTCGACGGGCCGTCATGCGGCGACGGCACGGCGGAGGGCTTCGTCGAGCGGCGTGTGGGGAACACGGCCGAGCGCGGAACGCAGCTTGCGGTCATCGAGCCGCAGCGGCCGCCGCCACAGCCACATCATCTCGAGCGCTTCGCGCATGAAGGTGACGAAAGGCGCGCCGAGATAGAGGAGGATCCAGGGAAAGCGCCGGATCGGCAGACTGGGCTTGCCGATCGCCGTGCGGGTCGCCTCCGCCAGTTCACGACCGGTCTCGATCCAGTGCCCGGCAAAGTGGAAACCGACGAACGGCGGCAGCTCCTCCTCGCGGACAGCCAGTTCGGCGAAGGTTTCGGCGAGGTCGGGCACGAAGGCCCAGCTGTGGCCGACGCGGGTCAGATCATAGAGCTGGGATGCCTTGGCTCCGCCCTTGGCGACGGCCTTTGTGAACCAGGAACCCTCCACGCCCGGCCCGAAGAAATCGCCGGCGCGCAGGACGAGGCTGCGGACGCCGTCGCGCGCGGCCGCCTCGAGCATCTCTTCCATTTCCAGCCGCACCGCGCCCTTGCGCGTCGCGGGGTGGCGGGGCGCGGTCTCGTCGACCATCGAACCGGCGTCCGTGCCGAAGACATAAACATTGCCGGGAAAGAGGATGCGGGCCCCGCTCACGCGCGCCGCCGCGATCGTATGGCCGAGCATGGGAAGGCCGTCCTCGCGCCAGCGGGCATAGCCGGGCGGGTTGACACCGTGGAAGATCAGGCTCGCGCCCATCGCAGCCTTCCGCACCGCGTCGGCATCCAGCGCATCGCCCGTACGCCAGTCGATCGCGATGTCGGTCGCGAAGCGACGGGCGGCGGCTTCCGGGTCGCGGCTGAGCGCCCGGATGGCGAAGCCGCGTGCGGCAAGGCTCAGTGCGACCGCGCGGCCGATGGACCCGGTGATACCCAGGATCAGCGCGACACGCGGTGTCGGGGTGGCGGCGGAGGTCGGGTGGGACATGACGGCTTCTCCTTCGTGTTGAAGGGAAGCTACCGCCAGCCGTGTTCCATGATAATTGTCTAACTACGTCGATCTGCTATACATGAATCTATGAACCGGGATGGGCATTGGGATCTTTATCGATCGCTTCTGGCGGTCGTGCGCACGGGCAGCCTGTCCGGAGCGGCGCGGGCGCTCCATCTCACGCAGCCGACCATCGGCCGGCACGTGGAGCAGCTCGAGGGCGTTTTGGGCGCGCCGCTCTTCACGCGGTCGCAGACCGGGCTCATTCCCACGCCGGCCGCGCTGGCGCTCGTTCCCCATGCCGAGACCATGGCGGCGGCGGCGGCGGCCCTGCTCCGGGCCGCGGAAGGGCAGACGAGCAGTGAGGGCGGAACCGTCCGGATCACCGCGAGCGAGATCATGGGCGCGGAGGTCCTTCCGCCGATCCTCGCGTCGATCCGCGAACGCCATCCCCGCATCGTCTTCGAACTGGTGCTTGCCAATCACAGCGACGATCTGCTGCGCCGGGATGCCGACATCGCCGTGCGCATGTATCGGCCGGCCCAGGACGTTCTGGTGGCTCGGCGGCTCGGCGCCATCCAGATCGCCCTTTACGCGCACCAGCGCTATGCAGAGCGCCGCGGGCTGCCACAGACGATGTCAGAGCTCGGCGACCATGATCTGATCGGTTTCGACCGGGATGACCGCTCCTTCCGTGCCGTCGCGGGTCAGGGTCCGGCGATCAGCCGCGACAGTTTCAGCCTGCGCGTCGACAGCGATCTCGCGCAGCTCGCGGCGCTGAAGGCCGGGCTGGGGATCGGCGCCTGTCAGGTGACGATCGCGGACGCCACCGGCGTGCTGGTGCCGGTGCTGTCCGGGACGATCGCCTTCAAGCTCGACGTCTGGCTCGCCATGCATCAGGACCAGAAGAGCGTGCGGCCGATCCGCCTCGTCTACGACGCGCTCGCAGAAGGCCTTGCGACCTATCTCGCCGGGCAGGAGCGGGCGACGGTAAAGGCCGGCCAACCGGCAATCACCGCGTGAAGTCGGCCGTAACGACATCCACATGATGTGATTGCAATACCGTTTCTGTTGCTGGACTGTATTCGGCAGCACTCACAGCGGTGTATCCTGCCGCTTGAAGAAGGCCTGGGACCTCCGTCATGCGTCTGACCTTGATCGGGGCGATGCTGTCCGCGGTGCTTGCGGCGACGTCAATGCCCGCCGCAGCGGATGACTGGGACATCTGCGTCGGGCTCGATCCGGACGCAGCCGTTCGCAGTTGTACCGCGATCATCGATGGCGGCGCCGAGGCAGGCCGCAACCTCGCCATGGCCTATACCAACCGCGCGGTCGCCTATGACGCCAAGGGCGACACGGCCCGGGCCATGGCCGACTACGACACGGCTCTGTCGATCGCGCCGGGCTTTCCGGAAGTCGCCTATAATCGCGGCAATCTTTACGCCAAGCTCGGCGATCACGACCGCGCCATCGCGGACTACACCACCACGATCCAGGGCAAGCCGGACCTTGCCCTCGCCCATTACAATCGTGCCAATTCCTATCTCGCGAAGAGCCTCTACGACCAGGCCATCGCCGACTACACGGAAGCGATCAGGCTGTCGCCCGATGACATCAACATGCACATCAACCGTGGGTTCGCGTATTTCTCCAAGCACGATTACGAGATCGCCATCGTCGCGTTGACCGAGGCGATCCGGATCCGGGAGGACGACCCGCGGGGTCACTATCTTCGCGGCAACGCCTATTTCGCCAAGGGCGACCATGGACAGGCGGTCGCGGATTACACGAACGCGCTGCAGCTGCAGCCGAAGGACGCCACGACCCTGCGCAACCGGGCGCGGGCCTTCGCCGGACAAAACCTGTTTCGAGAGGCGCTCGACGATCTCAAGGCCAGCCTGCTCATCGAGCCGTCCAACCCGGAAGCGGCGGCGATGGTCCGCGAACTCGAGACTCGGCTGGCACAATGACCGCATGTTTCCGCCGTGACACCGATGGTTGGTGTCTTGCCCTATCAACAAGAGCATCGCTTGCGCCCCGTCGACGATGGTTGGCGGTCGGCTCGCACGGGAACGGTCAATCGGGAGAAATCCGGCCGGTGAACGCATCGGCGGATCCAGATCAAGCAAGGGAAGAGATCGCGTCATGAAGGTCGCTCGAATCGTGGTCGCAGGGTGCCTCCTGCTCTCGTCATCGCTCGTCGCCGTGGCGTCGGATGCGATCACGCAATGCGATACTCTGGCCGCAAGCCCGGCCGACACGACGCGACCGGCAGGGATCGATGGCGTTTCGCTCGGATCCGTCGACGCCGCCAAGGCCATACCGGCCTGCCTCGCCGCCGTGACAGAGGCCCCGAAGGAGGCGCGCCTCCATCTGCAGCTCGGTCGCGCCTATGAGGCGGACAAGGCTGACGACAAGGCGGCCCTCGCCTATCAGAAGGCCGCCGAACTCGGCTCGATCGTGGGCATGAACAATTTCGGCGTGATGCTCGACCATGGCCGCGGCACGGCGAAGGACGAGACTCGCGCGGTGGAGCTCTACCGAAAGGCCGCCGATGCCGGCCTTGCCCGCGCGCAGGTCAATCTCGGCAATCTGCTGCGCGATGGTCGCGGCACGGCAAAGGACGGCGCCGCAGCCTTCGTCCAGTTCAAGAAGGCCGCCGACCAGGGTGATGCGGAAGCCATGTATCAGGCTGGCCTTCTGCTCGAATTTGGCGACGGCATCCCGGCCGACATCAAGGCTGCCTTTACCTACTACAAGGCCTCTGCCGACAATGGCGATGTGACGGGCACGGAATCGCTCGCGACGCTCCTGGAGGACGGGCGCGGGACGGCGAAGGACGAGAAGGCGGCCTTCGCTGCCTATAAGAGCGCCATCGAAGGGGGGTCGTCATGGTCGAAGATCGCACTCGCCGGCATGCTCCATGACGGACGCGGCACGGCCGTGGATGACAAGACGGCCATGACCCTGCTGCGCGAGGGTTTTTCCGACGAGCAAACCCGAACGGACACGCTGAGCAATGGGGCCTTCTACTATAATGAAGTCACACGCAAAGCCGTGCAGGACATGCTGAAAAAGGCCGGACTGTTCAACGGGACAGTCGACGGTGTTTTCGGCCCCGACACCAATGCGGCCATCGAGGCCTTCCTGAAACTGCCGGCGCCGCCCGCGAACTGATCCGCCCGGAGGCCCGCGCGGTTCACGCCGTCAGGGCCTCGCGCACCCGCTCCTGGAAATAGAACACACCCTTCTCGTGGCGCGAGGAGAGCGGTCCCGGCGAATAGGCACCGGCGGCGTAGTTCCTGTGGGTCAGTTCGCAGACCTCGCAATCCTCGCGCACGACGGCGAGGTTGCCCTCGATCGTCCGCGCGCGGACCGCCTCGCCCTCGGACGAAGTATCGGCGAAGTAGAAGTTATAGGCCTGCTCGGTTCGGTCGACCGAGACCGGGTTGATGCGGGACGTGTTCATGCCGCCGTTGAACAGCGACAGCGTCCAGTTCGGCCACATCCACAGCCATTTGCCGCGATAGAACAGGCCCTCGCGCGGCGGCGCCGTCATGCGGACATAGCCCTTGTGGGCGGTCGTCTGGAACTCGTCGAACCGGATCGCCGCGAAGAAGGAGGGATGAGTGCCGGGGATGTGGTACCCCTCGACGAAATTGTCGGTGTAGACCTTCCAGTTCGCGTTGAAGGTGACGCTCGCCGAGCCCTGCGCCGTGTAGCTCTCCATCGGCTCGTCGGCGAGTTCGGCCGGCAGGTCGCCGAGCTGGTCCATCAGCGATTCGACCGGGTCGACGGCCGCGAACAGAAGCCCGCGCCAGTTCTCCAGCGCCACCGGCTCGAGCGGCCAGTCCTCGGGGATGATCGCAGGATCGGTGCCGAACCAGGGCGCCTGGACCAGCCGACCCGTATCGGCATAGGCCCAGTGATGGTAGGGGCAGCGGATGATCGAACAGCTGCCGTCGCCATCCGCCAGAAGCTTGGCGCCGCGATGACGGCAGACGTTCTTGAACCCGCGCAGCACGCCGTCCCGGCCGCGGATCGCAAAGACGCCGAGCCCGGCGATGTCGACTGCCAGATAGCGCCCCGGTGTGGCCACGGCGCTCTCTGGCCCGAGAAACTGCCAGGAACGCCAGAAGATCGCACGCCGTTCCTGTGCCAGAATGTCGGGTCGGACATAGAGATCCGGGTCGAGGTTGAGAAGCGGTTTGGTCATGATGGGTGCCATCCGGTCATGGTGTCAGGCGAGATTAAGGGACGCGGCCGGCGTGACAAGGTGTCCGGTGTGCGTGGCGACACGCCTGACGCGAGCGCCATCTGCAAAGCCAAAGGCTATATCCGCACGAGGTCCGACGATGAAACACCCAGCCCTCCTCCGCCTGGTCGCAACGCTTGCGCCGGTTCTGGCCCTCGTCGCAGGCCTTCAGCCTGTGGCAGCGACGGACGCGAAGAAAAATGCCCTGTCGCCCGACTGGCGCGCGATGACGCTGTCGGAGTTCAAGCGCACCGACCAGTACGCGATCCGCGTCGAGAACAAGGGCATGCTGTCGGCGACCGGCGATTTCGACGGCGACGGCCGCGTCGACCATGCCGCGTTGGCGCGTCACAAGGACGGGCACCAATATGGCCTCGTCATCGTCCTCGACCGGGCGGAGGGCGCGACCGTCATCCCCTATTACACGACACAATCCTTCGAGGAGATCGCGAGCCAGGGGATCGGTCTCGCCAATCCCGACACCTACGAGACCGCCTGCGGCAAGGGCTACTGGGCCTGCGCCGCGGGCGAGCCGGCCAAGGTGACGCTGACCTCGCCCGGCATCGCCTTCTTCACGATCGAGTCGGCGAGTTCGATCCTGATTTGGGACAAGGTGAAGGCCAGCTTCACCATGGTGCCGCTCGACGAATGAACGCCTACTCGGATGGCGGGCGCGGGGCAGCGGCGCGGATGAGCCGATCGCGGATTGCCTCACCGAGACCGTCCACCGGAATCGGCGCGACCGCGATGGCTGCCGGATGGGCGGCATCGAGCCGGCGCAGACAGGCGAAAAGGTTCGCGGCAGCCTCCGCCAGGTCACCCGCCGGTGAAAGATTGACCGCCAGAGGTCCGTCCGGCACGCCACCGGCCCCGAAGCCGAGCCAGGCCTCGCCCGGTCGCGGTGCCTCGGCATCAAGCCGCACCGGCGCACCGGGCGCATAATGCGAGGCGAGACGGCCTGGCGCGAGCGGACGGTCGGCGGCCTCGCCGTCGGCGTCGTCGATCGCCTCGCCGATCACGGCCTCCGCCATGGCCCGTGTCACGCCGCCGGGGCGAAGCAGCGTCACACGGTCACCGAGGCAGGCGAGGATGGTGGATTCGACGCCGACATCGGCCGAGGCCCCGATGATGACGGCGTCGATCCGCCCGTCGAGATCAGCGAGCACATGGTCGGCGGTGGTCGGGCTGACGTGACCGGACCGGTTGGCGGAGGGCGCCGCGATGGGACGGCCGAGCGCCGCGATCAGGGCGCGCGCCGTCGCGTGGGCGGGCATTCTGAGCGCGACGCTGTCGAGCCCGGCGGTTGCGAGGTCGCTCACCGTCGCGGTCGGCGCGCGCGGCAGGACGAGCGTCAGCGGGCCGGGCCAGAAGGCATTGGCGAGCCGCCGTGCCCGCCGGTCGAACACCCCTTCGCGCTCGGCCGCATGAAGCGTCGCGACATGGGCGATCAGGGGATTGAAGGAGGGGCGGCCCTTCGCCGCATAGATGCCGGCGACCGCCCGGCCACTGGTCGCGTCTGCGCCTAGGCCGTAGACGGTCTCGGTCGGAAAGGCCACCAGCCCGCCGTCGGCGAGGATCGCGGCGGCGCGGGCCCACCCGCTCTCATCATCCGGCAGTCGTTGCGTGCGCATCGCCTGCCATTGCGTCGCGGCGGCCCTTCCGTCAAGGTCGCGCCACCGGACCACCGGAGGGAAGTGCCGTGACCTATGCCGCGCCCATCGCCGACATCCTCGCAGCCCTGCGCCACGCCGCCGATCTCGATGCCCTGGCGGCGGAAGGTCTCTACCCGGCGCTGACCCCCGATCTCGTCGAGCCGATCCTGACCGAGGCCGGTCGTTTCGCGGGCGAGCGCATCGCGCCGCTGAACCGCGTCGGCGACACGGCCGGCGTCGCGCTGGTCGATGGCCGGGTCCGTCAGCCGCCGGGCTTTGCCGACGCCTACAAGGATTGGGCGGCGGCAGGATGGAACGCGCTTGTCGCGCCGACCGAATTCGGCGGCCAGGGACTGCCGGTTCTCCTCAACTCGGCCTGCGTGGAAATGTGGAACGGCGCCTCGATCGCCTGGGGGCTCGCACCGCTCCTGACCATGGGCGCGATCGAGGCTCTTACCGCGCATGGTTCGCCGGCGCTGAAGGCTGCCTATCTGCCCCGGCTCGTTTCCGGCGAATGGACCGGGACGATGAACCTGACCGAGCCGCAGGCGGGTTCGGATCTGGCGCTCCTCAAGAGCCGCGCGGAGCGGGCCGGCGACGGCACCTACCGGATTTTTGGGCAGAAGATCTACATCACCTATGGCGATCACGAGATGGCGGAAAACATCATCCATCTCGTCCTCGCGCGCCTGCCGGACGCGCCGCCCGGCACCAAGGGCATCTCGCTGTTTCTGGTGCCGAAGTTCCTGCTCGATGCCGACGGCAATCCGGGTGCGCGCAATGATCTTCATTGCCATGCCTTGGAGAGCAAGCTCGGCATTCACGGGTCGCCGACCTGCACCATGATCTATGGCGACAAGGGCGGGGCGGTCGGCTACCTGATCGGCGAGGAAAATCGCGGCCTCGCCTGCATGTTCACGATGATGAACAATGCCCGCCTCGCCGTCGCGCTGCAGGGCGTCGGCGTGGCCGAACATGCGACGCAGCAGGCCATCGCCTATGCCGCCGAGCGACGCCAGGGCCGTGCCGCGGGCGTCGACGGCCCCGCGCCGATCGATCGCCATCCCGACGTGCGGCGCATGCTTATCGAGATGCGGGCGAAGACCGCCGCAGCGCGCGGCCTTTGCTATCAGGTCGCGGCCGCGATCGACCGCGCACACGCAGCGCCCGACCCGGCAACGCGCGCGACCCATGCCGCCCGCGCCTCGCTTTTGACGCCGGTCGCAAAATCCTTCGCGACGGACATCGCCGTCGAGGTCGCCTCCCTTGGCATACAGGTGCATGGCGGGATGGGCTTCGTCGAGGCGACAGGCGCGGCGCAGCACCTGCGCGATGCGCGCATCCTGCCGATCTACGAGGGGACCAACGGCATCCAGGCGATCGACCTCGTCACCCGCAAGCTGCCGCTGGACGATGGCGCGGTGGTGCGCGGCTTCATCGCCGACCTCAAGACCCGCAACCAGGCCTGCGCGCAGGCGAACCAGAGCCTCGCCCGTCCGGCCACCCGCCTCGCCGTCGCGATCGACGCGCTCGCGTCGGCGACCGAGGATCTGCTCGATGCCGTTGCCCGACGCCCCGCCGATGCTTTGGCCGCGGCGACCCCCTACCAACGCCTCTTCGCGCTCGCGGCCGGCGGCGTCTGCCTGATGGCCGAGGCGGCAGGTGACCCGCAGGCCCATCGCGTGGAACGCGCCGCCTTCTTCGCCGGCCAGCTCGCCAATGCGGCGCCGGCGCTGGCCGAGAGCATCCGCGACGGGGCCGAGGCCCTCGGCGAGGCCGCCCTCGCCTGACGGGACGAGGGCCGCGGCACCCCCGCCACCCTCTGTGCCTTAGCCCAGATGGCCTTGCGCGCGCAGATGCTCAAGGACGAGCGTCGCCGCCTCTTCCGCCGTCGTCTCGCGGGTCGCGATGCGGATCTCGGGCCGCTCCGGCGCCTCGTAGGGTGAATCGATGCCGGTGAAGTTCTTGATCTGGCCGGCCTTCGCCTTGGCATAGAGCCCCTTCGGATCGCGCACGATACAGTCCTCGATCGGCGCGTCGACGAAGATCTCGACGAATTCACCCTCGCCGACGAGGTCACGCACCATCCGCCGCTCCGCCGCGAAGGGCGAGATGAAGGAGCACAAAACGATGGTGCCGGCCTCGACGAAGAGTTTCGCCACTTCGCCCACGCGACGGATGTTCTCGACGCGATCGGCGTCGGTGAAGCCGAGATCGCGGTTGAGGCCGTGGCGCATATTGTCGCCATCGAGCAGCATGGTGTGGTGGCCGGCCTGATTGAGCCGCTGCTCGACGATGTTGGCAATCGTCGATTTGCCCGATCCCGACAGGCCGGTGAACCAGAGGATAGCCGGCTTCTGATGCTTGATCGCCGACCGCGCCGCCTTGTCGACGGTTGTCGACTGGCGATGCACGTTGGTCGCGCGCCGCAGCGCGAAGTCGATCATGCCCGCGCCCGCCGTCTGGTTGGTGAAGCGGTCGATCAGGATGAAGGCGCCGGTCTCGCGGTTCTCGCGATAGGGGTCGAAGGCGATCGGGATCGCGGTCGAGATGTTGACCACGCCGATCTCGTTGAGGGCGAGCGTCTTGGCGGCAAGGGTCGAGCCGGAATTGACATCGATCTTGTGCTTGATCGCGCTCACCGTCGCCGGCACGAAGCGGGTACCGGCCCGCAGCAGATAGGAACGGCCCGGCAGCAGCGGTTCGTCCACCATCCAGATCAGATGGGCGGCGAACTGATCGGCGACCGCCGGCCGCTCGGTCGGCGGAACGAGCACGTCGCCGCGCGCCGCATCGATCTCGTCGGCGAGCGTCAGCGTCACCGCCTCGCCGGGGCCGGCCTCGGCGAGGTCGCCGTCGAAGGTGACGATACGCGCGACCGTCGAGGTCTTGCCGGAGGCCGCGACCGTGATCGGATCGCCTGCCCGCACCGTACCGGAGACGATGGTGCCGGAGAACCCGCGAAAATCGAGGTTCGGGCGGTTGACCCATTGCACCGGGAAGCGAAGCGGCCGGGTGGCGAGGTCGCGGTCGATCGTGATCGTCTCGAGATGCTCGAGAAGCGCCGGTCCCTTGTACCAGGCGATATTGCCCGAGCGCTCGCTGACATTGTCGCCGAACCGCGCCGATACGGGGATGGGCGTGATCGAGGTGAAGCCGAGGGAGCCCGCAAAGGTCAGATAATCGGCAACGATGCGGTCGAACACGGCCTTGTCGTAGCCGACGAGATCGATCTTGTTCACCGCCACGACGATGTGGCGGATGCCGATCAGCGAACAGATCAGCGAATGCCGCCGCGTCTGGGTGAGCACGCCCTTGCGCGCATCGATCATCAGCACGGCGAGATCGGCGGTCGAGGCGCCGGTCGCCATGTTGCGCGTGTACTGCTCATGGCCGGGCGTGTCGGCGACGATGAAGGAACGCCTGGCGGTCGAAAAGAAGCGATAGGCGACATCGATGGTGATGCCCTGCTCGCGCTCGGCCTCGAGGCCATCGACCAGAAGGGCAAAGTCGATGTCCTCGCCCGTCGTCCCGTGACGGCGGGAATCCTTTTCCAGCGTCGAGAGCTGGTCCTCGTAGATCAGCTTGGTGTCGTAGAGGAGGCGCCCGATCAGCGTCGACTTGCCGTCATCGACCGACCCGCAGGTCAGGAAACGCAGCAGGCTCTTTTCGCGCGGTTTCAGGAGATCGGCGAGGGTCTGGCGAACGGTCATCAGAAATAGCCCTCGCGCTTCTTCTTCTCCATGGAGGCGGCCTCATCCGTGTCGATCAGCCGGCCCTGCCGCTCCGAGGTGCGGGCGGAGAGCATTTCGCGCACGATGTCCTCGAGCGAGGTCGCGTCCGACTCGATGGCACCCGACAGCGGATAGCAGCCGAGCGTGCGGAAGCGGACCTGCCGCATCTGCGGCGTTTCGCCGGGCTCGAGCGGCAGGCGCTCGTCATCGACCATGATCCAGGTGCCCGAACGCGACACGACCGGACGCGGCTTGGCAAAGTAGAGCGGCACGACCGGGATCTCTTCCTCCAGCGTGTATTGCCAGATGTCGAGTTCGGTCCAGTTCGACAGGGGGAAGACGCGGATCGATTCACCCTGCCGGATCTTGGTGTTGTAGAGCGACCAGAGTTCCGGGCGCTGGTTGCGCGGATCCCAGGTGTGGTTCGCGGTGCGGAAGGAGAAGATCCGCTCCTTCGCCCGGCTCTTTTCCTCGTCGCGGCGCGCGCCGCCGAAGGCTGCGTCGAAGCCATACTTGTCGAGCGCCTGGCGCAGCGCCTCGGTCTTCATCACCTGCGTGTGCAGGGCCGAGCCTGAATCGATCGGGTTGATGCCGCGCGCGAGCCCATCGGGATTGGTGTGCACGAGAAGATCGACGCCATACAGGTCCGGCAGCGCATCGCGAAACGCGATCATCTCGCGGAACTTCCACTTCGTGTCGATGTGGAGCAGCGGGAACGGCAGCTTCGAGGGGAAGAAGGCCTTGCGGGCGAGATGCAGCATCACGCCGGAATCCTTGCCGATCGAATAGAGCATCACCGGATTGGTGAACTCCGCGGCGACTTCCCGGATGATGGCGATGGAGTCGGCCTCGAGCCGACGCAGATGCGGGGACAGGGTGCGTGTCATGCGCGCTCCTATGTCGGAGGCGCGCCGCCTTGTCCAGACCAGACCGCGTGTCATGATGTGAAATTATTTATATCACATTTTATAACTGTTTAGATAAGGTCACGGCATCACGTACTCCGCTGCCGAATACACTGAAAGATCGAAGGCCGGCGCGCGGACCGGTTAAGTATCGTTCATCCCGCAGCGCTCATGTCATTCATCGACCCTTTCAGGGTTGCTGCCACACTCTGCCCGTTTTCAAGTCTGCTCTGCTTTCAAATACCTTTTCAAACAGGGATTTCTAACATGACTGTCTTCGACAGGACGATCATCGTGCTCGTCGCCTTCGTCATCGGCTATGTCGGTTACTCCGAATTCCACGACCGGGTCGGCGCCTGGCAGTGGGCGACCCTCGCAGCAAAGGCCTGCGAGCGCCCGGCGGACTGATCCCGCGCCGGCGGGGCGCCGTCCCGCTCGCGCTCCGCCGGCAATCTTTCCCACGATTAACCGCCGCGTTTGCAGCCGGTTCCAGGACCATTAGGCCTAACGCCGCTTCATTGCAGTGCAGTGGTCAAAACAAGCGAAAATTTGAAGAAAAAGGGCAGTGTACCGTTCCGAAAGGCAAGTTGGAGACCAACGGATACAGGAGTGGGGAGTGCGTCATGACAGCATTTGAGAAAACAGTCATCGCCGTTGTAGCGATTGACTGCGGCTACTTTGCTTATGATCAGACAAGTTATTCAGGCCCCTCTTTCCAGAGCTGCCGCGCCGCGGGTTATTCGTGGATGACGTGCCAGACCTACGCCAAGTGAGGCCCGAGGTGGACCCGATGGAAGATGGCCGCCTCTTTCACGGGTTCCAGATCACGCGCGCGGGCCTGATCTCGCGCGCCGATGGTCGGCTGTTCGGAGCGACGGTCGTCGTCTGGGTGCGGGCGGTCAACGAGACGGCCGCGCGGACCGGCGCGATCAATCATGTCGAGAGCGAACTCGCGCGCAGTTTCAAGGCAACGCATCCGGCCGCGGTCGAAATCGAGGCGCTCGGCACCGTGCCCGACGCGCCGGAGCTGCCGCAGCTGGGCCCCGATCTCCATCGCACCGGTTTCGTCGTCTTTCGCGACGACTAGGCAGATGCCCATCATCGAGGCTTGACGGCCACAGCGCCGATGCCCGCCAATGGGGCTCCACCCGGACCGCCCCCATGCCAAAAACCCTGCTGATCAAGAATGCCCGCGTGCTCGTGACGATGGACAGCGAGCGGCGGGAGATCGCCGGCGGCGGTCTTTACTGCGTCGACAACCGGATCGAGGCCGTCGGGCCGACCGAGACCCTGCCCGCCGGCGCGGACACCGTCCTCGACCTCACCGACCACGTCGTGATGCCGGGCCTCGTCAACACCCATCACCACATGTTCCAGACACTGACCCGCGCGACGCCGGCGGGTCAGGACGCGGAGCTCTTCGGCTGGCTGCAGGCGCATTACCGCATCTGGGCGAACATCACGCCCGAGATGGTCGGCGTGGCGGCCACGACGGCCATGGCCGAACTCATCCTCTCGGGCTGCACGACGGCAAGCGATCACCATTACCTCTACACCAATGGCATCCGGCTCGAGGATTCGATCGAGGCTGCCGCCGCCATTGGTCTGCGGTTTTATGCCGCGCGCGGGGCGATGACGCTCGGCGAAAGCTCTGGCGGCCTCCCGCCGGACCGTGTCGTCGAGACGGAGGCCACGGTCCTCACCGACATGCGGCGCCTCGTCGAGGCCTATCATGATGCCAGCCGGTTCTCGATGCTGCGCATCGTCCTCGCGCCCTGTTCGCCCTTCTCCGTCACCGACGACCTGATGCGGGAATCCGCGCGCCTTGCGCGCCATTACGGCGTGTCGCTCCACACCCATCTCGCCGAAAACGACAACGACATCGCCTACAGCCTCGCGCGTTACGGCAAGGATCCGGCCGATTACGTCCGCGATCTCGACTGGGTCGGGCCGGATGTCTGGCACGCGCATTGCGTCAAGCTCGACGCCAAGGGGATCGCGCTCTTCGCCAGGACCGGCACGGGCGTCGCCCATTGCCCCTGTTCGAACATGCGCCTCGCCTCCGGCATCGCTCCCGTGCGCCGGATGATCGCGGAAGGCGTCAAGGTCGGCCTCGGCGTCGACGGGTCCGCGTCCAACGATGCCGGCCATCTGCTGGCCGAGGCGCGGCAGGCCCTGCTGCTCGCCCGTGTGGCCGAGGGGCCAGGCGCGATGAGCGCGCGCCAGGCGCTGGAGATCGCGACGCTCGGCGGGGCGCGCGTCCTCAACCGCGACGATATCGGCGCGCTGGCGCCGGGCATGGCGGCGGATGTCGTCGCCTTCGACATGCGGGCGTTCGACTACACGGGCGCGCAGGCCGACCCCGTCGCGGCGCTTCTGTTCTGCACGCCGCGGCAGGTCGCCTGGAGCATCATCAACGGCCGGATCATCGTCGCGGACGGCCAACTGACGACGCTCGATCTCGCGCGCCACACGCTGCGCCACAATGGGCTGGCGCGAGCGCTCTACGCCATGGCCTAGGGCGCGGTATGCCCGGTGGCGCCGTCCCGTCTCACTGGGTCGGGCCGGACGGGACCGCGATGAAGGGCACAGCTGAGCCGGGCACCTGCGTCTGCGGCAGGCGACCATCCCAGCGCTCGGCCGAGATCAGCGCCACATAGCCCGGATTGTCGGCAAAGGCTTTTGCTTTCGCGGCGATGGTGGCCGCTTCCGCCTCGCCGCGGATGCGCACGGCTTCGGCGTCCGCCTGTGCACGCTGGCGCGTCGCCTCGGCCTCGGCCTGCGCCTGAACGATGCGCTTTTCGGCCTCGACCTTTTCGCGCTCGAGTTCGTTGCGGGTCTTGCGCACCTCGGCTTCCGCCTGCGCCGCCGCCTCGATCGCCGCCTCATAGGCGTCCGAGAAGTCGATGTTCTCGATCTGCACGCTCTCGATGACGATGTCGCTCGGCACCGATTCCGAGATCGCCTTCAAGACCTCCTGGCCGAGGCGGACGCGGTCGGCGACCACCGTCTGCGCCTGATACTGGCCGAACACTTCCTTGAGGCGCTGCGGCACGACCGGATCGATGATGCGCGCCTGGTAATCGGTTCCATAGCGGGCATAGATGTCGCCGACAGCCGCCGGATTCACGCGGTAGTTCACCGTCACGCGGATCGAGGCCTCCTGCACGTCGCGCGAATAGGACTGGAGGTTCTCATATTCGAGCTTCTGGGTGCGGGTCGTCATCTTCACGACGCTGTCGACGAAGGGCAGCTTCGTGTTCAGACCCGGCTCCGCGACCTTGGCGACACGGCCGAAACGCAGCACGAGGCCCAGATCACCCTGGTCGACCGTGAAGAAGGGCGAGGGCGACAGCACGGCACCAAGCGTGCCGACAATGGCAAGAATGACGACGAGGCTCATGAGCCAGCGCCGCCCGCCGCTCGGCGTGGGCTGCGCGGCCTGGTTCTTCGTCGATCGCAACACATCGGACATGGACATCCCCCCTCCCCACCCGTCGCCTCAGCGCGGGACCTGACACACCGGCGGCAATGGCTGGTCGCCGAACCAGAGCTCGAACGTATTGGGCCGCAGATCCCGCGCCCCGCTCCAGGATACCGAAAGATCCTTCAATCGGACAGTCAGGCCGAGCCCGTCGAACACGCTGGCGAGATAGGTGGCGCGGTCCTTGTCGGCGGCCTTGAAGAAGCGCAGCTCGTGCATGTCGCCGGCCCATTTCGCGACGACGGTGGCGGGAATGATGATCGCCTGCTTGTCGCCGTCCTTCATCTGGTTCTGCAGGGCGAGCATGCAGAGCTTCTGATGCTCGCGGATGACGTGCACGAACAGCCGGCTCGGCAGACGGGCGCTTGCCTCGGCGAAGGCATCCTTCACGGACGGATTGACGAGCGAGGCCTTCTGGATCGCGTTCTCCAGCAGGGGCAGGAAATCGCGGTCCGAGGCGGCATTGGCGTAATCGAGCTGCGCCGTGATGAACTCGACCGGAACCTTGTCGTTCTTGAGAAGATACTCGAACATGGCGACGCCATATTTGCGCTTCTCGTTCGAGGGATCGGTCACGAGTTCGATCATCGTGCGCAGATCGTTCAGGTTCTGCTGCCATTGGGTGTAGTACCAGCCGACCCCCGCGACGGTGAGCGGAATCAGGGCCGAGCTGATGATGGGCGGAATCATTTCGCGCCAATGGCTGCTGGAGGACAAGATCGTGCCTTCGGTGGTGGGGTGAAACGGTAGTGTATCGGGGCGGTGCGTCGGTGTGTCGATGTCAGCGGCCGGCTAGCCCGGCAAGGCGCCGAGATTGAGGCCGCAAACGATCTTCATGGTTCTTTCAGTGCAAATCATGAAGAAATTGCACGCTATGCGGGCGTTTACCGGACTGAGCGCAGGCTGGCCAGACAGTCGCGCGGGAGAAAGACGATGACGCCCCATGCTGCCCTCGCGGTCCTGATCGACGCCGAAAACCTGTCGGTCGGCTGCATCGCATCGCTGCCGCCGATGATCGCAGGGCTCGGAAGTGCCTCGATCCGTCGGATCTATGGTGATTTCGGCCGGGTCGCGCCGCAATGGCAGGCCTTCGGTCAGGCGAACGGCTTCGTCTTTCGGCACACGCCCGCCACCGTGCCTGGCAAGAACACCGCCGACATCGCGTTGATCATCGAGGCGATTGAGATCGGGCTCTCCGCGCCTGTCGATGGTGTGTGCATCGCCTCCTCCGACAGCGATTTCTCCGCCGTCGCGATCCGGCTGCGCGAGCGGGGGCTGCCGGTCTACGGGCTGGTCGAGGCGAAGGCGGGCGATCGGCTGCGTGCCGCGTTCACCCGGGTCTTCGATCTCACGGCACCGCGCCCCGCCCAACAGACGACACCGAAGCCGGCGCCGGCGCCCGTGGCGAAACCGGCGCAGAAATCTGTGGCCCAACCTGCGCAGGCTACGCCGCCAGGCCCACGCCGGGTCAAGCTGACGCCGCAGACCGTCGTCGACGTCGCGGGCGCCGAGGCGGTGCTCGTCAAGGCCTTCCAGTCGATCCGGCCCCGTCAGGACTGGGTGCCGGTGCAGGCTTTGCACGAGGCGGCGGTCAGGCAGCTGCCGCAGTTCCATCCGAGCCAGTTCGGTCGGGCCACCATGGCAAGCCTCGTCAACAGCCTGCCCGCCTTCCGGATCGAGACGGCTTCCGACGGAAAGCAGCGCCGGGTCGCGCTGCGACTGGAACAACCGGCTGAGAAGACAGCGCCGACGGCGTCGCGCTGAGCCCATCGACGAAAGGCACCGGGGCGCCGAATGAAGAAAAGGGCCGCGCGGGGCGGCCCTTTCCGTTTCGTATCGTGCCGTGTGTGGCGAGGATCAACCGCCGATGCAGGTGGCGGCCGTTTCCGGCGTGCAGACGTCGAGGCCGGTATAGGTCGGATCGGCCGGTCCGGGCTTGCCCTGCTTCATGTCGAGCATGAACTGCATAGTCTTGTAGCCCATCTCGAAGGGCCGCTGACCGACCTGGCCGAGCGAGAGGCCTTCCTTCATCTGGTCCATCTGCACGGGCAGCGTGTCGGCGACGACGAGGGCGAGCGCCTTGGAGGCGATCTTGTCCTTGAACTTGCCGACCGCGGCGCGGTTCGCGTCCGGGATGAACTGCGGGAAGCCGCCGGTCGGGACGAAGGCGTCGAGGTTCGGCAGGCGTCCCATCGTGTCCTCGAACTGCTGGACCGAGCGCGGGAAGTCGTCATCGGTGTAGAGGGGGCAGCCTTCCGCTTCCGTCCAGCCGTTCTGGCCGGTCAGACGGTCGCCGGGCGAGGCGGCGCTCGCCTTGCCGGCCAGCGTGTCGCGGATGCCCTGCATGCGCTCATTGTGGTTCGCCGCCGCCGCGCCGCCCGACTGGATGCAGATCGTGCCGCCGTTCGGCTTGATCGTCTGCACGATCTTGGCGAGGTTCACGCCGATGTCGTAGTTCTTCGTGCCGACATAGGCGACGCGGAGATCCTTGTTTTCCGGAAGCAGGTCCGAGTCCCAGGTCAGGACCGGGATGCCGGCATCCTTGGCGGCCTGCAGGGCGACCGCCATGGCGGCTGCGTTGGAGGGCGACACGGCGATGCCGTCGACCTTCTTGGCCACGAGGTCCTGGACGATCTGCACCTGCTCGTCGCCACCGCCATGTTCGCCGGGGCCGATATACATGCACTCGAAGGCGCCGTTCGCCTCGGCCTCGGCCTTCTTGCAGCCGTCGCGGGCCTGATCGAAGAACGGATTGTTCATGTTCTTCGGCACGAGCGCGAAGACGAACTTCTTGTCCTGCGCTTCGACGCCCGTCACGGCGCCCGTCAGGGCACCAAGAACGATCGCCGTGGTCACCAAGAGCCTCTTCATGATTTCCTCCTTTGACTTCCTCGTTGCGAAACCCCGGTTCGTTGACCGGTGGTCTTCTAGCGCCCGCTCCTCGGCAGGATCCGGTCGAGGAGGTCGCCCATGAGCGACTTCGAGCCCCGGTTCATGCCGATGACGACCGCGAGAATGATGAAGGCGCCGACGAAGGTGCCATGCCAGTTGGAATCGATGCCCGCCATCAGGAGGGCGTTGCGGATGAGCTCGATCAGCGCCGCGCCGACGATGGCGCCATAGGCGGTGCCGTAGCCGCCCATCAGGTTCGCGCCGCCGATCACCGTCGCCGCGATGACGCGCAGTTCATAGGATTGACCGACCGCGTTGATGGCCGAACCCGAATATCCCAGAAGGAGCAACGCCGCGACCGACGCCGTGAAGGCGGAGAACACGTAGGCCTGGAACTTGATGCGGTCGACGGGCACGCCCGTCATCCGCGCGGCCTGCTCGTTGCCGCCGATGGCATAGAGATGCTTGCCCCAGGCCGTGAACATCAGGACGAAGCCGAGCCCCAGCGCCATCACGACCATGACCCAGAAATGCACGGAGATGCCGAGGAACGAGGCCTGTCCGATGGCCTTCACGATCGCTGCGTCGGGCCCGAACTTGTAGAGCATCTGGTTGCCGGAGAAGGCGACGGCGAGCGAGCGCGCGATCGACATCATGCCGAGCGTGACGACGAAGGACGGCATGCCGACATAGGCGACCAGAAAACCGTTGAAGGCGCCGCAGATGAAGCCGGTGAGGAGCCCGGCCGCAAAGGCGATGTACCAGGGATATTCCCACGTCAGGAAAAGACCCGCGACGATGGTCACCACGCCGACGATCGAGCCGACCGACAGGTCGATGCCGCCGGTGATGATCACCACCGTCATGCCGAGCGCCATGATGCCGATCAGGGCGAAGTTCCGGAACATGTTGGCGAGGTTGGTGAAGGTGCCAAAGGCGTCCGGCTCGCGCCAGGCCATCAGGGCATAGAGGGCGACGATCGCGACGGTGACCCAGAAGGCCTGGCTCGCCAGAAGGCGCTCGAGGAGCGACTGTTCCTTGATCTGCAGCACCTCGCCGATCGCGGCGTGGCCCTTTTCCGGTTCGGCGGCGGCGGTTTCAGGCTGCACGGATCGCCCCCGTGATGAGGCCGGTGATCTCTTCCGGCGAGGTCGCGGCGGTCGCCTTGTCGGCGACCTTGGTGCCGCGCCGCAGGACGATGATCCGGTCGCAGACCGAAAAGACGTCGGGCATGCGGTGGCTGATCAGGACGACCGTGACCCCCTGCGCCTTCATGCGCCGGATGAGGTCGAGCACCTCCGCCACCTGCCGCACGCTGATCGCCGCCGTCGGCTCGTCCATCAGCACGATCTTGGCGTTCGACAGGCGCGTGCGGGCGATGGCGACGGCCTGGCGCTGGCCCCCGGACATCTTCTTGACGAGGTCGCGCGGGCGGGTCTCGGATTTGAGCTCGCGGAAAAGCTCGCCGGCACGGTCATACATGCTCTTGTAGTCGAGCACCCGGAACGGCCCGGAGCCGCGCTTCAGTTCGCGGCCGAGAAAGACGTTGGCGGCGGCGGTGAGATTGTCGGCGAGCGCGAGGTCCTGGTAGACGACCTCGATGCCGGCGGCGCGCGCGTCGAGCGGACGATGGAAGTGGACCGGCCGCCCCTCGATCAGCATCTCGCCATGCGAGGGCGGGAAGTTTCCCGCGATGATCTTCACGAGCGTCGACTTGCCGGCGCCGTTGTCCCCCATCAGCCCGACGACCTCGCCCGCATGGAGCGCGATGTCGACCGACGACAGGGCACGGATCGCACCGAACTCCTTGCCGACCCCCTTCAGCTCAAGAAGAGCCAAGGGCCCCTCCTCTCTGATCGTCTCACTCCCAGGCGCCCCGCTCTTGCCGGCACGGCTACCATGTTAGTGCAGCATGACAGAAACCGGCCGCCCCGCAAGGCCCGCGTGCCGCGGCGGAGCGAATCAGCGCTCCCCGGCCGGGCGGCCGACGGATCGGGCCGCGCGACCCTCCCGGCCCCGGCGTCGTCCTCCACCGGCAAAACCGCCGCTCGAACCCATCGACGTCTGTGCGGCGTCTGGCATTTGTCTTGTCATGCACCCATGTCTATGGTCCGCCGCTTGCTGGCGGACGAGAAGTGCTATGGCCCGTGATGTCTCCGATACGACGCCGATCGCGTCGCGCGACGAACTCGTCGCCTGGATCGAAAAGGGCGTGAAGCCCAAGTCGCGTTTCCTGATCGGCACCGAGCACGAGAAGTTTCCGTTCTACGTCAACACCAACGAGCCCGTCCCCTATGGCGGCCCGTCCGGCATCCGCTCGCTGCTCGAGGGCATGCAGGCCATGCTCGGCTGGGAGCCGATCATGGAAGGCGACCACATCATCGGCCTGGTCGACGTGACGGGCGGCGGGGCGATCTCGCTCGAACCGGGCGGGCAGTTCGAATTGTCCGGCGCGCCGCTGCCCTCGATCCATGGTACCTGCAATGAGATCCATGCCCATCTCGCCCAGGTCCGCGAGATCGGCACGCCGCTCGGCATTAAGTTTCTGGCGCTCGGCATGTCGCCGGTCTGGAGCCGGGCCGAGACACCGGTCATGCCCAAGCGCCGCTACGAGATCATGACGGCCTATATGCAGCGCGTCGGCCTGATGGGCCTCGACATGATGTATCGGACCTCGACCGTGCAGGTGAACCTCGACTTCGCCTCCGAGGCCGACATGGTCAAGAAGCTGCGCGTCTCGATCGCACTGCAGCCGATCGCGACCGCCATCTTCGCCAATTCGCCCTTCACCAATGGCCGACCGAACGGCTTCCTCTCCATGCGCTCGGAGATCTGGCGCCACACCGATCTCGACCGCACCGGCATGCTGCCGGAAGCCTTCGAGGACGGGATGGGCTTCGAACGCTATGTCGATTACGCGCTCGACGTGCCGCTCTATTTCGTCAAGCGCGGCGACCGCTACCATGACGTCTCCGGGTCGTCGTTCCGCGACCTCCTCGACGGCAAGCTCGCGAAACTGCCGGGCGAGCGCGCCACGATCTCGGACTGGGCGAACCATCTCGGCACGCTGTTCCCGGAAGTGCGGCTCAAGCGCTATCTCGAAATGCGCGGCGCGGATGCCGGCCCGACCGCTCGGCTCGCGGCGCTGTCCGCCTTCTGGGTCGGCCTCCTCTACGACGACACCGCGCTCGACGCGGCCTGGGACCTCGTCAAGGACTGGACCGCCGAGGAACGGCAGCTGCTGCGCGACGGCGTGCCCCGGCAGGCGCTGCGCACGCCGTTCCGCAACACCACCGTCCGCGCCATCGCGCGCCAGGCGCTCGACATCTCGCGCGCCGGACTGAAGGCGCGCAACATCCTCGACTTCGAGGGCCGCAGCGAGGCGGCCTTCCTCGATCGCCTGGAACCGATCGTCGAGAGCGGCATCACGGCGGCGGACGATCTCCTCGCGCGCTATCACGGGCGCTGGGGCGGCGATCTCTCCCGCGTCTTCGCCGAGGAAGCCTATTGACGATGACCGTCGTCCTGCGCCCGGCGAGCGTCGCGGACCTTCCCGAGATCCTCGCGATCTACAACGCGGCCGTGTCGACGACGACAGCGATCTGGAACTGGCATCCGGTCGATCTCGCCAATCGCCGCGCCTGGTTCGACGCCCGCGCGGCGCAGGGCTATCCGATCCTCGTCGCCGAGATCGAGGGCCGCGTCGCGGGCTATGCGAGTTTCGGCGACTGGCGCGCCTTCGACGGCTATTGCCACACGGTCGAGCACTCGATCTATGTCGACGAGGCCTTTCAGCGCCGCGGCATCGGCCGTGCGCTCCTTGCCGCTCTGATCGAGCGGGCGATAGGCCTCGGCAAGCACGTCATGCTGGGCGGCATCGAAGCGGGCAACGCGCCCTCGCTCGCGCTTCACCGCGCCTTCGGCTTCGTCGAGACGGCGCGGATGCCAGAGGTCGGGCGCAAGTTCGACCGCTGGCTCGACCTCGTCTTCATGCAGAAGACGCTGCCAGCGGATCCGCCGGGCGCGACGGCGCGGCTGCCCGGCGCTTGACCGGCCGGCGGACCAGCGGTCCGAGCCGCGCGATCAGCGCCTCGCGGTCGAGCGGCTTCGTCAGATAATCATCCATCCCGGTGGCAAGGCAGGTCTCGCGATCTTCCTGCGAGGCGTTGGCGGTCAGGGCGAAGATCGGCTTTCTGGCGAGCCCGCCCGCCTCCTCGTGCTCGCGGATCGCCCGCGTCGCCGCGAGGCCGTCGAGGCCCGGCATGTGGAGGTCCATCAACACGACGTCGAAGGCCCCGTCCTGATTGAGGCGGACGGCCTCGATACCGTCCTTGGCCCAGGCGACGGAGGCGCCGAGGCGCATCAGCACGGTGCGGGCAACGAGGGCGTTGATCTCGTTGTCCTCGGCAAGGAGCGCCGCGAGCCCCTTGAGCGGACGCTCGGAGGGACGGTTGACGTCGTCATTGGCTGGCGCCAGGTCCGACCCGCCCGAGACCTGCGCCAGCAGCGAGGCGGCGCGCACGGGCTTCACGAGATAGCCGGCAGCCCCCGCCGAGGCGAGGCGGGCGATCTCGTGGCGCTCGGCCGGCGTCAGCAGGGTGATGACGCGCAGGCCCGCCGCGAGACCCGCCCGCGCGATCCGCATGCAGTCGTCGAGCCCGAGCATGCGGTCGACGAGCACCGCGTCGACACCACCGGCGGCGATCCGCGCGAGCGTCGCGTCCACGGTCGTCTCCAGCACTGCCACCGCACGGTGGTCGGCGAGCATGGTCGCGATCGCGGGACCGGTGACGACCGACGGACTCGCGACGAGTACGCGAAGCCCGCGCGGGCTCGCGACCGAACGGGCGGCGCCGGGAGCCGACGGCAGGGTGACGGCGAAGGAGAAGGTCGAGCCCTCGCCCGGGCGACTCTCGACCCGGATCTCGCCGCCCATCCGGGCGACGATGCGCTGGGAGATGGCGAGGCCGAGCCCGGTGCCGCCGAACCGGCGCGAGGGCGTCGAATCAGCCTGCTCGAACTCCTCGAAGATGCGCGCGATCTGGTGGCGCGCGATGCCGATGCCGGTGTCGGTGACGGCGAAGGCGACCTGCCCGTCGCGCATGGCGAGCCGCAGCGTCACGCCGCCGCGCTCGGTGAACTTCACGGCATTGCCCGCGAGGTTGAGGATCACCTGCTTCAGCCGGCTCGCATCGCCATAGACATGGTCGGGCACGTCGGCTGCGACGCTGCTCGCCATGTCGAGCCCCTTGGCATGGGCGCGCGGGCTGAGAAGTTCGACGATGTCCTCGATCAGCGCGCGGGGCGCGAAGGGTTTCTCCTCGAGGTCGAGCCGTCCGGCCTCGATCTTGGAGAAATCGAGGATCTCGTCGATCAGCGACAGCAAGGCCTCGCCGGAGGTCTTGATCGCCTTGGCATAGGTCATCTGGGCCGGGCTGAGATTGGATTCGAGCAGGAGATCGGTCATGCCCAGCGCACCACCGAGCGGTGTGCGGATCTCGTGGCTCACCGTCGCGAGAAAGCGCGACTTGGCCCGGTTGGTCGCTTCCGCATCGGCGCGGGCGCGTGCGGCCGCATCCTCGGCCTCGCGTCTGGCGGTGATGTCGCGACCGACCGCCTGCACTTCCGTCCGGCCGGTGAAGCCGCGCACCGCGATCTCGCGCCACTCGACCCACACCACGCCCATGGCTGTGCGGATCGCCTGGTCGCGGCTCGTCACCCCGTCACCGCGCGGCACCGGATCCGTCTCCTCGACGCTGTCGAACTCGAAGGGGCGGCCGATCAACGCCTCGCGCGTCCGGCCCGACAATGTCACGAAGGCGTCGTTGGCGAAGACGATGCGTCCGCCGAGATCGCGCCGCACGATGAAATCGCCTTGCCCGTCGATCAGGCTGCGCGAGCGTTCCTCGCTTTCGCGCAGTTCCCAGATCTGGTCGCCCTGTCGCTCGACCTCGGTCTCGAGCGCACGCACCCGCGCCTGCGAGCACAGCGCGTCGCGGATCAGGAGGACGCACACGATCGAGAGAGCGACGACGATGCCGAGCGCCACAATCATCACCAGCGAGCCCCACGGCTCGGCCAAAACCGCCATCGCCCTACCTCGAACCGGACCGGGATCGGCCCAACTTGCCCGGGCGTCACGGTACAAGATCGCCGCTTTCAAAAGTTTTGTCGGGCTGTTTCGGGCGTGATCCTCGGCGCCGGTAAAAGCCGGTTAAGGTTAGCCAACTGTAAATCAGGTCAGAATTTCATGCGTCAGGCTCACGCGGCGCTCGCAAGAACATCGCGCGGCTTCAAGAGACCGTGAGAGCGACAAATTACGGTACGGGCGGGCGACGCCTTCAGGTATGACGGTTTGGTTCAGTGAATTTGGATCCCGTGATGAGCCTCAACCGTCGAACGCTTCTGGGCCTTGCCGCCGCGAGCCTCGTCCCGACCCAGGGCGTGGCGGCGACGGCGCGCTTCAAGGCGAGCGACGCCGCCTCGCGGATCGCGGTCGACCACGGCGCCTGGGACGGCCTGCTCGAGACCTATGTCCGGCCGGACGGTACGGGGATCAACCGCATTGCCTATCGACGCTGGAAGTCCGGCGGTCGGGCGGCGCTCGATCGCTATCTCGCCATGCTCGAGACCGTCGCGGTGACGCGCCTTTCGAGGGCAGAGCAATATGCGTTCTGGGTGAACCTCTACAATGCGCGCACGATCGCGGTCGTGCTCGACCATTATCCGGTTGCCTCGATCCGCGACATCAATCTCGGCGGCAGCCTGTTCGGCGGCGGACCGTGGAGCGCCCGGCTGATGACGATCGAGGGCGAGAAACTCTCGCTCGACGATGTCGAGCACAAGATCCTGCGACCGATCTGGGGCGATCCGCGCACGCATTACGCCGTCAACTGCGCCTCGATCGGCTGCCCCAATCTTGCGCGGCAGGCCTACACCGCTGCCCGCACGGGCGCCCTGCTCGAGGCTGGCGCCAGGGCCTATGTCGGGCATCCACGCGGGGTGAACGTCGCCGACGGCGTGATCGAGGCCTCCAAGATCTATGACTGGTTCGCGGAGGACTTCGGTGACGAGACGCGTCTGCGTCGGCACTGGACCCGCTACGCCGACCCCACGAAGCAGGCCGCGATCGCCGCGGCGACCCGCATCGGACGCTACAGCTATGATTGGTCTCTTAACGATGCCGCTTGAACAGGCACCGACACGTCGCCTCGCCCGGCTGCTGCCGGCCGCCCTGATCGTCGGCGCGATGCTGGCCTTCTGGGGGTTCGGGCTGCACCGCTACGTCTCGCTCGAAGCGATCATCGAGAACAGGGCGACGCTCGCCGCCGCGATCGACCAGAATCGCCTGCTCACGATGCTGGCGTTTGGGCTCGTCTATGCTGCGGCCGTGGCAGTGTCCTTTCCGGGCGCCTCAGTGCTCACCATCGCGTCGGGGCTTCTGTTCGGTGTGGTCCCGGGCGCCTCGGTCGTCGTCATCGCCGCGACGATCGGCGCCTGCCTCGTCTTCCTCGCGGCCCGCACCTCGCTCGGCGAGGGGCTGGCGCGGCGGGCCGGCCCGTTCCTCGCCCGTCTGCGGGAGGGTTTTCGGGAGAACGCCTTCTCCTATCTCCTGGCACTGAGGCTTGCGCCGATCTTTCCGTTCTGGCTCGTCAATCTCGCGCCGGCGCTGCTCGGGATGGACCTGCGCACCTATGCGCTCGCCACGGCGATCGGGATCATCCCCGGCAGCCTTGCCTTCGCGGCGATCGGCAGCGGTCTCGACAGCGTCATTGCGGCCCAGATGGCGCAGTTCGACGCCTGCAAGGCGGCCGGCGGGCAGGATTGCAGCTTCTCCATCGATCCCTCGGCCCTCGTGACGCCGCAGCTTCTGCTGGCGCTGGGCGGGCTCGCGATCGTCGCCTTCATTCCGGTCGGCGTGAAACTCTGGCGCAAGCACGCCGCCGGCTGAACCCAGGATTTCGTCATGCAAGAGCTCACGCCCGACATCTGCATCATCGGCGCCGGTTCCGGCGGTCTGTCCGTCGCGGCGGCAGCCGCCGCCTTCGGCGTCTCGGTCGTGCTGATCGAGAAGCACAATATGGGCGGCGATTGCCTCAATGTCGGCTGCGTGCCCTCCAAGGCTCTGCTCGCGGCGGGAAAACGCGCGCAGAGCATCCGCACCGCGGCGAAGTTCGGCATCGGCGCGGGCGAACCGGAGGTCGATTTCGCCGGCGTCCACCGCCATGTCCACGGCGTCATCGCCGCGATCGCACCAAACGACTCGGTCGAGCGCTTCACGGCGCTGGGCGTCAGGGTGATCGAGGGGCACGGCCGCTTCATCGACAAGGATACGGTCGAGGCGGGCGGTCATCGGATCCGCGCGCGGCGCTTCGTCATCGCGACCGGCTCGCGCGCCTTCGTCCCGCCGATCCCCGGCATCGACACCGTGGCGGCCCTGACCAACGAGACCATCTTCGACCTGACCGTGCGCCCGGATCATCTGATCATCATCGGCGCCGGCCCGATCGGCCTCGAAATGGCGCAGGCCCACCGCCGCCTCGGCTGCCAGGTCACCGTGCTCGAGGCCGGCCGGCCGCTGCCCAAGGATGACATCGAATGCGCCGGCATCGTCATCGCCGCACTCGAGCGCGAGGGCGTCAGCATCCTGTCCGGCGTGAAGGTGACGCGGATCGAGAAGACGGAGGCAGGCGTGCGCGCCTTCATCGATCGCGGCGAGGGCGAGATGCCGATCGAGGGCACGCATCTCCTGGTTGCGGCCGGCCGCCGGCCGGTCGTCGACGGCCTGGGGCTCGAGGCCGCCGGGATTGCGGTCGGCAAGGGCGGGATCGAGGTCGGGGCGGACCTGCGCACGACCAATCGGCGCGTCTACGCGATCGGCGATGTTGCGGGCTCGCTGCAATTCACCCATATGGCCAACTATCACGCCGGAATCGTCATTCGGGCGATCCTGTTCCGGCTCCCGGCCAAGGCGGATACGCGCTATGTCCCATGGGTCACCTACACCGATCCCGAACTCGCCCATGTCGGCATGGGCGAGGTGGCGGCGCGACAGGCCGGCGAGGTCAGGATCCTGAGATGGCCCTTCCACGAGAACGACAGGGCCCAGGCGGAGCACGAGACGACCGGCATGGTGAAGCTAATCACCAATGCGCGCGGTCGCCTGCTCGGCGCGACCGTTGTCGGACCAAGGGCGGGCGAACTGATCGCTCTTTTCACGCTCGCCCTGCAGAAGGGTCTCGGCGTCAAGGATCTCGCCGGCATGGTCTTCGCCTATCCGACCCTGTCGGAGGCGGCGCGACGCGCGGCGATCACCTATTACACGCCGACCCTCTCCAAGCCGCTGGTGCGCCGGGCGATCGCCTTCCTGCGCCGTTTCGGCTGATCACCACCGGGGAGTGAGGGGTGGTCGAGGCGAAGACCGAGCGCAAGAGACGATGGCCGTCGATGGGACTGCCGGGCAAGCTGCTGCTCCTGACGATCCTCTTCGTCATGATCGCGGAAGTCCTGATCTATGTGCCGTCCGTCGCGAATTTCCGGCACAACTGGTTGAATGACCGCATTTCGCGGGCGCAGACAGCCGCCCTCGTGCTCGAGGCGGCACCCGACGGCATGGTGCCGGAAGCGCTGGCGCAGCAGCTCCTCGACGGCGTCGGTGCAGAGACCGTCGCCCTGAAGATGCAGGGCGCGCGCCGCCTGCTCGCCCTCGCGCAGACGCCGCCGGAAGTGGCGATGACCATCGATCTGCGTGAGACGTCGCGCGTCAGCATGATCGTGGAAAGCTTCGATATCCTGCTGTTCGGCGGCGACCGCACCGTAAGGCTTCTGGGCGAGGCGATGAAGGGCGGCGACTTCATCGAGATCGTGTTCAACGAAAAGCCGCTGCGCGTGGCGATGCTCGAATTCTCGCGCAACATCCTGTTCCTGTCGCTGGCGATCTCCGCGATCACGGCCTCGCTCGTCTATGCCGCGCTCACCCTCGTCATCGTCGGCCCGATGCGCCGGCTGACCCGCGCGATCATGCTCTTTGGCCAGAACCCGGAGGACGCCTCGCGCGTCATCGAGCCGAGCGGGCGCAATGACGAGATCGGCGTCGCCGAGCGCGAACTCGCGGCTATGCAGCGCCAGCTCGTCGGCACGCTGCAGCAGAAGAACCGGCTCGCGGCGCTCGGGCTTGCCGTCTCCAAGATCAATCACGACCTGCGCAATCTCCTCTCCTCGGCGCAGCTCTTTTCCGATCGGCTCGCCGACTCCAACGATCCGATGGTCCAGCGTTTCGCGCCACGCCTGCTGTCGGCGCTCGACCGTGCCATCGCCTTCTGCCAGTCGACGCTGTCCTATGGCCGGGTGATCGAACCGCCGCCCGTGCGCCGCGCCGTGCCGCTCGCGCCGCTGGTCATGGACGTGCGTGACCTTCTGGGCATCTCGGAGGAGACGGCGATCGGCTTCGTCATCGACATGCCGGAGGATCTGACCGTCGATGCCGATCCGGAGCAGCTGTCGCGCATCCTGATCAATCTGTGCCGCAACGCCGCGCAGGCGCTGAGCGGCATCGGCGCGACCAGGGCCGATCGCGACCAGATCCGCGTCGCCGGCCGCCGCCAGGGTCGGCGGGTGATGATCGACGTGATCGACACGGGTCCCGGAGTGCCCCCGCAGGCTCGCGACCGCCTGTTCGAGGCGTTTCAGGGCTCGACCCGCGCCGGCGGATCGGGCCTCGGCCTCGCCATCGCCGCCGAGCTCGCCCGCGCCCATGGCGGCGCGGTCACGCTGCTCGACAGCGAGCGGGGTGCCGTGTTCCGCATCGAAATCCCGGACCGGATCTGAGCCGTCGCTTGCCGTCGCCCGCGCTCTGTCTATAGTCCGCCCGCTTTTGCGCGGAAGGGTGCTTGATGCTGGATGCTCGCCACGACGTTCTCGGGATCGGCAATGCGATCGTCGACATCCTCGCAATGGCCGACGACGCCTTCCTCATCCGCGAGGGCCTCGCCAAGGGCTCGATGAACCTCGTCGACGAGGCACGCTCGACCCATCTCTACGAGGCCATGGGGCCGGCGGTCGAGGCCTCGGGCGGCTCGGCCGCGAACACGATCGCGGGCGTCGCCTCGCTCGGCGGGCGCGGCGCCTATATCGGCAAGATCAAGGCGGACGACACCGGACGGTTCTTCACCCACGACATGCGCGCGATCGGCGTGACCTTCGACGTGGCGCCGCTCATCGAGGGTCCAGCCACCGCGAAATCCATGATCTTCGTGACGCCGGACGGCGAGCGCACGATGAACACGTTTCTGGGCGCCTGCCATCGCCTGACGCCCGACGATGTCGACCCCGATCTCGTGGCGGGCTCGGCGGTCACCTACATGGAGGGCTATCTGTGGGACCCGCCGGCGGCGAAGGAGGCGTTTCTGAAGGCCGCCGCCATCGCGCACGGGGCCGGGCGACGGGTCGCCATCACCCTGTCCGACAGCTTCTGCGTCGACCGCTTCCGCGACGAATTCCTGCATCTGATGCGCTCGGGCATCGTCGACACCGTGTTCGCCAACGAGCACGAGCTGCACGCGCTCTACCAGACGGCCGATTTCGACACCGCGCTCGCGGCACTGCGGGCCGACACGCGGCTCGGCATCGTCACGCGCTCGGAAAACGGCGCCATCGTCGTCGAGAAGGACGAGACCGTCATCGGCCGTGCCTTCGCGATCGACCGGCTCGTCGACACGACCGGCGCCGGCGATCTCTTTGCCGCGGGCTTCCTGCATGGCCTGACACGCGGGTTCGCGCACGCGGCATCGCTCAAGCTCGGGGCCCTCGCGGCCGCCGAGGTGATCCAGCACATGGGACCCCGGCCCCAGGTCTCGCTGCGGGCGCTTGCCCAGGATCACGGCCTGCCGGTCTGATCCGGCCGTTCAGGTCATCGTCGACAGGACGCGATCGGGCGGACGATGGCCGTCCATCAGCGCGCGGATGTTGACGATCACCTTCTCGCCCATGTCGATCCGGCCCTCGATGGTCGCCGACCCCATATGCGGGAGCAGGACGACGCGGCCGCTCTTGGCGAGCTTCACGAGTTTCGGGTTCACCGCCGGCTCGTGCTCGAACACGTCGAGCCCGGCACCGGCGATCTCGCCCGCTTCCAGCATCTTGGCGAGCGCGGTCTCATCGATCACCTCGCCACGGGCGGTGTTGACGATGATCGCCTCCTTCTTGAGGAGCTTCAGCCGCCGTGCCGACAGGAGGTGATAGGTCGCCGGCGTGTGCGGGCAGTTGACGGAGACGATGTCGACGCGCGCGAGCATCTGGTCGAGAGATTCCCAATAGGTCGCCTCGAGCGCCTCCTCGATCGCGGGCAGGACATGGCGGCGATTATGGTAGTGCACCTGCAGGCCGAACGCCTTGGCGCGGCGCGCGACCGCCTGGCCGATGCGGCCCATGCCGATGATGCCGAGCCGCTTGCCCCAGATCCGCCGGCCGAGCATCCAGGTGGGCGACCAGCCGACCCAGTGGTTGTTGCCGTCGATGATGACGCGAGACCCTTCCGTGACGCGACGCGCCACGGCGAGGATCAGCGCCATGGTCATGTCGGCGGTGTCCTCGGTCAGCACGCCGGGCGTGTTGGTCACGACGATCTTTCTCGCTTCGCAGGCCTTCACGTCGATGTTGTCGACGCCGTTGCCGAAATTGGCGATGAGCTTCAGGTTCGGCCCGGCCTGTTCGATGAGCGTGGCGTCGATGCGGTCGGTCACCGTCGGCACGAGCACGTCCGCCATCCCGACGGCCTCGACCAGCGCCTCGCGCGTCATCGGCTCGTCGGTCAGGTTGAGCTTGGCGTCGAACAATTCGCGCATGCGCGTCTCGATGATGTCCGGCAGGCGACGCGCGACCACGACCAACGGCTTCTTCTTCGTCATCGTGCTTTCTCCGTCACCCTTAACATCTCGTTCACCACATCCGAGGACACTGGACGCTACAGGTTCGACCCATCGAACGAGCTCTAGTCTTAGCGAGCGTCGCGGCGGACAGGAAGAGCGTCTTGGCTCGATCGAGCGGGGTTTTCCGGGGCGACCGCCGCGGTTTCGGAGGTGAGTGTCATGGCAATCCGTCAGGCGGCACGGCTGGGGCTGTTGGCGCGGTTGGGGTTCGCCGGCGCGGCCGGCGTCGTCGTGATCGCGGCGCTCGCAGCCTTCGACTGGCGCACGCCGGCCCCGGTCGCGGCGATCGATCAGCCGCCGCCGACCCGCCCGGCCGAGGTCGCCACCGCCGACACGCCGGAGGCCGGCGCCGTCACCCGCGACAGCGTGGCGAGGGCCGAGATCCCGGCCGAGGCCTCCGCCGGACCGAAGACCATCGAGGACCTTCTGGCGGACGAGGACGGCGCGCCCGCCCCGGCGGTCGAGGCGACGGGTTCGGTCAATCCGACGGTCGACCCCAAGATCGGCATCGGCCCGAAGACAGGCCTGCCGATCCCGCGCTTCGTCAGCCTCAAGCGTGACGAGGTGAATGTGCGCAAGGGGCCGGGCAAGGATTACGGCATCGCCTGGATCTTCAAGCGCGCCGGCCTGCCGGTCGAGATCACCGCCGAATTCGACAATTGGCGCCGCATCCGCGACGCCGAGGGCGCGGAGGGCTGGGTGATGCACAGCCTCCTCTCGGGCGAGCGCACCGCCATCGTCGCGCCCTGGTCGAAGGATGCGGCGACGGCGCTCTACCGCTCGAGCGGCGACCAGAGCCCGGTCGTCGCGCGGCTCGAGGCGGGCGTGCTCGCCGAGGTCCATGAATGCACCGGCGACTGGTGCCGGATCGACGGCGACGGCTTTGCGGGCTGGATCCGCCAGAGCGCGATCTGGGGCGCCTATCCGGGCGAGCGCTTCGACTGAGCCGGCCGGGACGGCGCATGCCGACCGGTCATGCGCCTATCTCTTTGTTTTATCGCGCGATCGCCGCGAAGAAACGGTTTTGCCCCCGGCGCGCGCTTGCAGTAGGTTGGCCGCCGAAGAGGACCGATCCGTTGCACTACATCTCGACCCGGGGCGAGGCCCCGACACTGTCTTTCTGCGACGCCCTGCTTGCGGGGCTCGCCCGCGACGGCGGGCTCTACTGGCCGCAGCATTTTCCGACCATCGATGCCGCCACGATCGCGGGCTTTGCCGGCATGCCCTATGCCGCGGTCGCCGAACGCGTGATCGCGCCTTATGTCGGCGACGAGATCGACGCCTCGGCCTTCTCGGCCATGGTGCGCGAGGCCTATGGCGCGTTCCGTCACCCCGCCGTGGTACCGCTCGTCCAGATCGGCGACAATCTCTTCGTCCAGGAACTGTTTCATGGCCCGACGCTCGCCTTCAAGGACGTCGCCATGCAGCTCCTCGCCCGGCTGATGGACCATGTGCTCAAGGCCCGCGGTCGACGCGCGACCATCGTCGGCGCGACCTCGGGCGATACCGGCGGCGCGGCGATCGAGGCCTTTCGCGGTCTCGATCAGGTCGACATCGTCATCCTCTATCCGCATGGCCGCGTCTCAGACGTGCAGCGCCGCCAGATGACGACGGTCGATGCGCCGAATGTCCACGCGGTCGCGATCGAGGGCACGTTCGACGATTGCCAGGCACTGGTGAAGGCGATGTTCAACCACCACGCCTTCCGCGACGCGCTCGGCCTGTCGGGCGTCAACTCGATCAACTGGGCCCGCATCGTCGCGCAGATCGTCTATTACTTCACGGCTGCCGTGGCCCTCGGGGGTCCGCATCGTCCGGTGTCCTTCTCCGTGCCGACCGGTAACTTCGGCGACGTTCTGGCGGGCCATGTCGCCAAGCGCATGGGCCTTCCGGTCGGGCGGCTCCTCGTTGCGACCAACGTCAACGACATTCTGGCGCGGGCGCTCGCGAGCGGGCGCTACGAGTCACACGGCGTCGTCGCCTCCTCCTCCCCGTCGATGGACATCCAGGTCTCCTCGAATTTCGAGCGCGCGCTGTTCGAGGCGCATGGCCGGGACGCCGGCGCGGTGAAGGCAATGATGGCGAGCCTGGCGCAATCGCGCGGCTTCACCATCGCCCCCGACGCGCTGGCGGCGCTCCGGGCCGATTTCGATGCCGCGCGCGCCGACGAGGCGGAGACCGCCGCCACGATCCGCCGCACTTGGCAAGATGCCGGTTACCTTCTCGATCCGCACACCGCCGTCGGCGTCGCCGCGGCCGAGAAGACGCCGCGTGATCCCGCCGTCCCGATGGTCGTGCTCGGCACCGCCCATCCGGCGAAGTTCCCGGCCGCCGTGCACGAAGCGAGCGGCATCAGCCCGGCGCTGCCCGCCCATCTCGCCGACCTCCACGAGCGGCGCGAGAGCTTCACCGTGCTGCCCAACGACCAGGCCACGGTCGAGCGCTTCGTCCGCGCGCGGTCGCGCGCCACCAACGAGGTCCCGGCATGAGCGTGACCGTCACGCGGCTGCCGTCCGGGCTCACGGTCGTCACCGACAGCATGCCCCATCTCGAGACCGTCTCGCTCGGCGTCTATGCGGGCGTCGGCACGCGCTCGGAGACGCCGCTCGAGCACGGCCTCGCCCATCTCCTCGAGCACATGGCGTTCAAGGGCACGCGGCGGCGCGACGCGCGGCGCATCGCCGAGGAGATCGAGACGGTGGGCGGTGATCTCAACGCCGCGACGAGCATCGAGCAGACCGCCTATTACGCCCGGTTGCTGCGCGAGGATGTCGGCCTCGGCCTCGACATCCTTGCCGACATCCTCACCGAGTCGGTCTTCGATCCGGACGAACTCGCGCGCGAGAAGAACGTCATCATCCAGGAGATCGGCGCGGTCGAGGATGCGCCGGACGATCTCGTCTACGACCTGTTCACCGAGACCGCCTATCCCGACCAGGCGGTCGGCCGACGTGTGCTCGGCACGCCCGAGACGGTCGGCGCGCTCGATCGCGAGGCGATCATGCATTACCTCGCCGAGCATTACCGCGCCTCGCGCATGGTCGTCTCGGCCGCCGGTGCGGTCGATCACCAGGAGGTCGTCGCCGAGGCGACGCGCCGCTTCGAGCCGCTCGCCCGCGGCGCCGTGGCACCGCCGCCGCCCGCCGTCTATTGCGGCGGCGAGACCCGTATCGAGACCGACCATGAACAGGCCAACATCCTGTTCGGCTTCGAGGGTCTGTCCTATCGCGACGCCGATTTCCAGGCGCTCGGCGTGCTGTCGAACATCGTCGGCGGCGGCATGTCCTCGCGACTTTTCCAGGAAGTCCGCGAGAAGCGCGGCCTGTGCTACTCGATCCACAGCTTCCAGTGGGGCCTCGACGACACCGGTGTCTTCGGCATTTCCGCAAGCGCCAGCGCCGATGATCTCGACACGCTGATGCCGGTCGCGCTCGACGAACTGATGGGCGCGATCGAGCGACCGACCGATGTCGAGGTCGTGCGCGCCAAGGCCCAGCTCAAGGCCGGCCTGATGATGGCACTCGAATCCTCGGCCAACCGCGCCGAACAGATGGCGCGCCACATCCTGATCTATGGCCGCCCCTTGTCGATGGCGGAGATCGCCGGCAAGATCGACGCGGTCACGGTCGAGGATGTGCGGCGCGTCGGGCGTCGGCTCATTGCCTCGCCGCCGACCCTGGCGGCCATCGGCCCGATCGCCCGCCTGCCCCATGTCGATGCCTTGTCGGGACGGCTTGCCGCTGCATGAGTTTCTTTCGGCCGTACTCCTTTTCGGACGTACTGCCTCCGGTCGAGGGTGACGGCATCATCCTGCGCGCGCCGGAGATGGACCATTTCGAGGAATGGGCGGCGCTGCGCGCGCTGAGCCGGGGCTTTCTCGAACCTTGGGAGCCGGTCTGGGCACCGGACGAGCTGACCCGCGCCTCGTTCCGCGCCCGCATGCGCCGCTATGCCCGCGACGTGCGGTCGGACAACAGCTACCCGTTCTTCATCTTCCGCAAGAGCGACGGCGTTCTCGTCGGCGGGCTGATGCTCGGGCAGGTGCGCCGCGGGGTCTCGCAGACGGCGGCGCTCGGCTACTGGATGGGTCAGCCCTATGCCGGACAGGGCCTGATGACACGGGCCGTGCGCACGGTCGCGCCGCTCGCCTTCGGAGCGCTCGGCCTCCACCGCATCGAAGCCGCCTGCCTGCCCGAGAACGGCGCCTCTATCCGTCTGCTCGAAAAGGTCGGCTTCCGCCGCGAGGGCGAGGCGCGCGCCTATCTGTGCATCGCCGGTGCCTGGCGCGACCACGTGCTCTTCGCGCTCCTCGCCTCCGACCTCGCGGCGCGCCGATCCGGTCTCTAGTCCGCCGATCCGGCTTGTGGCCGGTCTTGGGGCGTGCTACCGCCCCGCGACACTGTTCCTCCACCAAACGAGACCAGAGCAATGGCCGAGCAGGGCAATGGAAACACGACCGAGGCGGTGAAGTCGCTCTCCGTCCTCGCGCAGTACGTCAAGGACCTGTCGTTCGAGAACCCGAACGCTCCGCGCTCGCTCGGTCCGCAGCAGGGCGGGCCGCAGCTGAACCTCACCGTCAACGTCAATGGCCGGCCGATCACGTCCAATGATTTCGAGGTCGAGCTCCACATCGAGGGCGGTGCCGGCGAGGGCGCGGGCACGCTGTTCAAGTTCGAGATCGTCTATGCCGCGATCCTTCGGGTGAACGGTTTCCCGCCGAACGAACTGCACCCTGTCGTGATGATCGAGGGACCGCGCCTGATGTTCCCCTTCGCGCGCCAGATCGTCGCCGATGCCGTGCGCAATGGCGGCTTCCCGCCCTTGATGATCGACCCGATCGACTTCGTCGCGCTCTACCAGCGCCGGGCGGCCGACATGGCGGCGGCGGAGGCGGCGAAAGCACCGAACTGATCACGGTCGACGCGCCTGTCGCGAACCGTGCGCAAGCCCGTCAGTCGCGTTGACGGACGCGGCGAACACTCCTACCAAGAAGGGGTCCCGGCGCGCCGGTGGCGTGTCGGGCGGAAGGCCCATCATCGACGGAGCGAGGCATGACGCTGCGCGTCTCCGGCAAGAACCTCGACATCGGTGAGGCATTGCGCGGCCACGTGCAATCCCGCGTGTCCGAAACGCTTGCCAAGTATTTCGACGGTTCCTGGACCGGCCACGTCACGGTGGAGAAGGAGGGTTCTGGCTTCCGCACGGAGGCGAGCCTGCACCTGTCGACGGGCCTGACGCTGCAGTCGGAAGCGCGCGCTCAGGACGCCTATGCCAGCGTCGATCAGACGGTCGAGCGCTTCGCCAAGCGGCTGCGCCGCTACAAGAGGCGCCTCAAGGACTATCACGGCCGCCCGGAGGCCTCACCGGCCGACGAAGCGGCGAGCTACGTCATCGAGGCGCCGACCGACGAGAGCGAGGAGGGCGATGCCGGCTTCGCACCGACGATCATCGCGGAATCGACGACGCGGCTGAAGCGCCTTTCGGTGAGCGACGCCGTGATCGAGCTCGATCTCACCGGCGCCGCTGTCCTCGTCTTCCGCCACGCCGGGCACGGGCGCGTGAACATCGTCTATCGCCGGCCGGACGGCCATGTCGGCTGGATCGATCCGCCGACCACGGCCCAGCCGGCCTGAGCCCGAATTGAGGATGTCCATGTCCCTGAGCGACCTTCTGTCGCCGGATGCGATCATTCCGGCGCTGAAAGCCAACTCCAAGAAACAGGCCCTGCAGGAGATCGCGGAAAAGACCGCGGCGCTCACCGGCCTCACCGCACGCGACGTGTTCGACGTGCTGCTGCAGCGCGAGCGGCTCGGCTCGACCGGGGTCGGCGGCGGCATCGCCATTCCGCACGGCAAGATCGCCCGATTCGACCGGCTCTTCGCGCTGTTCGCGCGGCTCGAGAAGCCGATCGACTTTGACGCGGCCGACGGCCAACCGGTCGACCTCCTCTTCGTGCTGCTCGCGCCGGAAACGGCCGGGGCCGACCACCTCAAGGCCCTCGCCCGCGTCGCCCGCCTGATGCGCGACCCGGTGACGATCCACAAGCTGCGCTCGACGCGCGACGCCTCGGCACTGCACACCGTCCTCGCCACGCAGCCGACCTCGAACGCGGCGTGACCGATCCTGCCCCGCGCCGGCTCGACCCGGCGCGGGCAATGATGAACATGGGAGAACGCACATGGTCAGACTAGGCATGCATTCGAGCCTCTGGACCGCGGCCTGGACGCGGGAAGCGGCAGAGCGGCTCATTCCGGACGCCGCCAAGCACGGGCTGAAGGTGATCGAGATCGCCCTCCTCAAGCCCGAGACAATCGACGTCGAGCATTCGGTGAAGCTCTTCAAGCAGTATGGCGTCGCCCCGACCGCCTCGCTGACGCTGCCGTCCCATGCCCGCGCCAATGAATTCCCGGACAAGGCCGAGGCTTTCCTGCACAAGGCGCTCGAGACCGCCCATGCGCTCGGCTGCGACATTCTGTGCGGCGTCACCTATGGCGAACTCGGCTACCGCTCCGGCCTGCCGCCGACCGAGGCGGAATATGCCAACATGGCCAAGGCGCTGAAGCCGATCGCCCGCCGCGCCAAGGAGTTCGGGATGCGGCTCGGCATCGAGCCGTGCAACCGCTACGAGACCCATCTCCTCAACACGGCCGAACAGTCCCTCGCCATGCTCGACCGCATCGGCGAGGACAATGTCACCATCCACCTCGACACCTATCACATGAACATCGAGGAGAAGGGCATCGGCCACGGCATCCGCGTCGCGGGCAAGAAGTCGAGCTACATCCACCTCTCCGAAAGCGATCGCGGCGTGCCGGGATCGGGCACGATCGACTGGACAGACGTCTTCCGCGCGCTGGCCGAGACCGGCTTCGAGGGCGATCTCGTCATGGAGAGCTTCGTCACCCTGCCGCCGGAAATCGCCGCCGCCCTCTCTGTCTGGCGGCCGGTCGCCAAGGACGGGCAGGAAGTGCTCGCCAAGGGCGTGCCCTATCTGATGAGCATGGCCAAGGTGCACGGTCTCGCCTGAGGCGGACCGTGCCGGCCTGCGCGGTTAACGGAGGGGTCGATGTCGTTTTCGGTTGAGCTTCTCCATCCCGCCTCCGCCGCGCAGTCGCAGGCTGCGGCCGCGGTCGTCCGCGGCCATGCCGGCGACGCGCCGGTCGAGATCGGGCTCATTCTCGGCACCGGCCTCGGCCCGATCGCCGACGAGGTCGAGGCCGCGACCGCGATCCCCTATGCGTCGATCCCGCATTTTCCGGCGAGCGGCGTCACAGGCCATGCCGGACGCCTCGTGATCGGGCGGCTCGCGGGCCGCCGCGTCGCAATCTTCCAGGGGCGCTCGCATTACTACGAGCATGGCGATCCGAACGCGATGCGGGTGCCGCTCGAGACGCTCGCGCTCCTCGGCGCCCCGATGGTGCTTCTCACCAATGCGAGCGGATCCCTGCGCCCGGAGGCTGGGCCTGCCGATCTCGTGGCGCTGTCCGATCACATCAACTGGCTCGGCCTCAACCCGCTGATCGGTGATCCGACCGACCATCGCTTCGTCGGAATGGTCGACGCCTATGACCCGGCGCTGCGCCTCACGCTGCAGGCGGCCGCCCGCCAGATCGGCTACACGCTGCGCGAGGGCGTCTATGCCTGGTATTCGGGCCCGAGCTTCGAGACGCCGGCCGAGATCCGTGCCGCGCGCATCATGGGTGCCGATCTCGTCGGCATGTCGACCGTGCCGGAGGTGATCCTCGCCCGGCGCCTCGCGCTGCGGGTCGCGGCCGTGTCGATGGTGACGAATTTCGGGGCCGGCATGGATGAGCGCGAGACGATCTCGCATGCCCAGACCAAGGCGGTCGCCGCCCAGGGCTCGGCGCGGATGATCGCGCTGGTGCGCGCCTTTCTGGCGGGGCTCACGCCATGACGACGCTGCTTCCTCAGGAGATCATCCGCCGCAAACGCGACGGGCACGCGCTCGGCGATGTCGAGATCGAGGATTTCGTCGCCGGCATCGGCGCTGGAACCGTGACGCATGCCCAGGTCGCGGCCTTCACCATGGCGGTCTTCTTCCGTGGCATGACCATGCCGGAACGCGTGGCGCTGACGCGGACCATGACACGCTCGGGGACGATCCTGTCCTGGCGCGATCTCGCTCTCGACGGGCCGATCCTCGACAAGCATTCGACGGGTGGCGTCGGCGACAATGTCAGCCTCATGCTCGCTCCGGCGGTCGCGGCCTGCGGCGGGTACGTGCCGATGATCTCGGGCCGTGGCCTCGGCCACACCGGCGGGACGCTCGACAAGCTCAATTCCATCCCGGGCTATGTGACCAACCCGGACCGGGTGCTGTTCCGTCGCACGGTCCAGAAGGCGGGCGCCGCGATCATCGGGCAGACCGCCGATCTCGCGCCCGCCGACAAGACGATCTACGCGGTGCGCGACGTCACCGCGACGGTCGAATCGATCCCGCTCATCACCGCCTCGATCCTGTCGAAGAAGCTCGCCGCGGGCCTCGAGGGCCTGGTGATGGACGTGAAGACGGGATCGGGCGCCTTCATGCCGACGCTGGAGGGATCGCGCGAACTGGCGCGCTCCATCGCCACGGTGGCGACGCAGGCAGGCCTGCCGACCACCGCCCTGATCACCGCCATGGACCAGCCGCTCGCAAGCGCGGCCGGCAATGCGGTGGAGGTCGCCAACGCGATCGACTTCCTGACCGGCCGCCACCGCGACCCACGGCTGTGGGAGGTAACGGTCGCGCTCGGCGCCGCAATGCTCGTCGCAGGGCGGCTTGCCGCAGACGAGGCGGATGGTCGCGCGAAAATGACGCGCGCCTTCGAGACGGGTGCCGCCACCGAGCGTTTCGCCCGGATGGTCGCGGAGCTTGGCGGCCCCGCCAATCTGATCGAACGACCCATGGCGCATCTCGCCGTCGCGCCGCTGCAGAAAGCCGTGCTGCCAGCGCAGGCCGGCGTGGTGCGCGCGATCGACACACGCGCCGTCGGGCTCGCCGTCGTCGCGATCGGCGGCGGGCGGACCCGGGCTGAGGACGCGATCGATCACGCGGTCGGGCTCACGGATCTCGCCGGTCTCGGCGACATGGTCGGCCCCGACCGGCCGCTTGCGATCGTTCATGCCCGCAGCGCGGAGCAGGTCGAGCGGGTGACGGCGCTTTTGCGCGAGGCCTACCGATTCGACGCGGGCGAGGCGCCGCTGCCGCCGGTCATCGAGCGGATCGAGGGCTGACCATGGCGCGCGCCATCGTCATCGTGCTCGATTCGGTCGGGATCGGCGCCGCGGCCGATGCCGGCCGTTATGGCGATGCGGGTGCCGACACGGTCGGCCACATCGCCGAAGCCTGTGCCAGCGGCCTCGGCGACCGCACCGGACTGCGGCAGGGTCCGCTGCATCTGCCCAACCTCGTGGCGCTCGGCCTCGGGCAGGCCTGCCACCTGTCGACCGGGCGGGTGCCGCCGGGCCTCGACGGCGCCGCCCCCGATGCGCTCTATGGCTACGGCATCGAACGATCGGCCGGCAAGGACACGCCCTCGGGCCATTGGGAGATCGCCGGCGTGCCGGTGCCCTTCGACTGGGGCTATTTCCCGCAGACCGTGCCGTGCTTTCCGCGCGACCTGATCGAGGCCATCGTCGCCGAAGCCGGACTGCCGGGCGTGCTCGGGGAGAAACATGCCTCCGGCACGGCGATCATCGACGAACTCGGCGCGCTGAGCGTGTCGAGCGGCAAGCCGATCTTCTACACTTCCGCCGACAGCGTGCTGCAGATCGCGGCGCATGAGGAGGCCTTCGGGCTCGAGCGGCTCTATGCGCTCTGCGCGATCGCAAGGCGCCATGTCGATCGGCTGCGGATCGGTCGCGTCATCGCCCGCCCCTTCGTCGGATCGGCGGAGAAGGGTTTTGCGCGCACCGCGAACCGGCATGATTACGCGGTGCCGCCCCCGTCGGACACCATGCTCGACAAGGCGCAGGCCGCCGGCCGAGCCGTGCTCACGATCGGCAAGATCGGCGATATTTTTGCCCATCGCGGCACAGGCGAGAATCGTCGCGGTCCTGACAATGCCGCTCTGATCGACGCGACGGTGGCAGGCCTCTCGCGCCTGCCGGACGGCGGACTGATGTTCGTCAACTATGTCGATTTCGACACGCTCTACGGACATCGCCGCGACGTGCCGGGCTATGCGGCGGCACTCGAAGCGTTTGATCGCCGCGTGCCGGACCTGCTTGCGGGGCTGCTGCGTGACGATCTTCTGATCATCACCGCCGATCACGGCTGCGACCCGACCTGGACCGGGACGGACCACACCCGCGAACATGTGCCGATCCTGGTGCGGGACGGTGACCGAAAGGGCTCGATCGGCGCGCGGTCGAGTTTTGCCGACATCGGGGCAAGCGTCCTCAGACGGCTCGACCTGCCGGGTACGGGCGCCGGGGAAGCTTTTGTCTCCGCCTGACCTCGATCAGGTGTCGGGGCAGGGCGGTGTCGCCGGCTGGTTGAACGAGGAGACCTGCGTCACGGCGCGCGGACGCATGTAGAGCCGCTCGTTCAGAATGATCGGACCGGTCAGGTCGTCGCCAACGATCGGCGTGTAGCGGTACTGCACTTCGGCCATGATCAGCCAGGTGTTCGGCGTACGGATCGCGACCGGAATGAGCGCATCGAGCACCTCGCCCGGCGCCCGGGCGAAAACCGATCCGGTGGGTGCGATCGACCATTCGACACAGGTCGTCGCGTCCGTCTTCACACGCACGCTCGACACGCGCATGTCGATGACCTCCGGTCCGACGTCATAGGGTGTCATGACGACGCGGGCGGCGTTGAAGATCTCGTCGCGCTCGGTGGCTGTGACCGTCGTGTCCTGCGCCACGATGTCGCCGAGTGCGCGGGTGAGCAGCGTCACCTTGCGGTCGGTCATCATGCCCTGGGTGACGACGATGCTGCCGAGATAGAGAATTACCATCACCGGCAAGGTGAAGGCGAATTCGATGAGCGCCACACCATTCTCGGCACGCCAGAAACGACCGGCTAGGTCGCGGGCGGCGCGGATGGAAGCCGTCGAGCGGGCAGCGAAACCGGAGAGGGCGTCGGCGATCATGGCGTCGGCTCGTAGGGTTCGTTGCGGAACGAGGTCGAGGCGAGGATGAGCATGCGACCGTCATTCAGGTTGGCGAGGCTCGCGCCGTAGAAGTTGGTCAGGACAGGAATCGCATAGGCGGCGCGGACGATGACCAGTTCCTCCGGATCGCCCGGGTCGAATTGCGGTGTCCAGGCGAGCGCCCCGTTGATGATCGGGCGCGAGACGTCTGCGGCATTGAAGTTCGCCGCGGTGCGCACGTCGATCGACAGGTTGTTCTCGCAGTCGAACATGGCCGGCAGGCGATCGCACACGGCGGTGCGGAACTGCAGGGCGGTCATGCCCGAATTCTGCGCCTGTCCGGTCATGATCAGACGCGAGGCCTCCGAAACGGCGGTTTCAAGGATCTGGTTCGAGAAGAAGGACAGGGAAATCTCGATGATCGAGAACAACAGCGCAAAGAACGGCAGCGCCACCATGCCGAACTCGACGGCAACGGCACCGTTCTCGTCACGCCGAAACCGCTTCGGCGACAGACGGCTTTTCAGGCTCCGAAGGGCAACGGCGACCCGCATCCCGCAGCTCCAGCGTGGAAAAAGGTATTCGATGCCCGACTCAGTCGCCAAAACATTTGACAACGGGTTAATCGGATCACCGACTTACTGCGGCAATATAGAGTATTTTCAGGCGTCGATGTGATTGACCAAAGATTATCGTTACTGCAATGCCTTAATGGGGACGGCTATGGCTGAGATCCGGTGAATCTGTACCGTTAACAGGTCACTTTTTTCAATCGGATCACGCCAAGGCGTTTCGCGTGCCGTCCGACGGGGCGGGTTGTTTGGGATCAGGCCGCCTCTTCGCTCGCGTCAGCACGTTGGGCTGCGTCATTGCGAGCGGACCTGCAAAGCAAACCCCTCGTGCGCGCGCGAACTGACTATACGCGAGCTGAATAGAGGGGTTGGCCCTTCATGCTGGCGGTCATCGCGGCGCGCCCGAAGCCCATTTGATCCAGCAAAGAGCGGAAGGCGTCAGCGCCGGAAGATCACCCGCGAGAGGTCACTTGGACGGGCTCTGTCCCTGGGCGAGACCGGCGCGGTTCGTCGCCTGCGAGGTGATGAGGTCGAAATTGCCCTGGGCGTCGCCGACCTTGACCGTCTTCTCGCACTGCGGCGAGCAGCTCAATGTCTCGCGGTCCATGCCGCGCTGCACCGTGACAATCGACTGTTCGGGCGCGCGCACGACGACCTGTTCGTCGCTCAGCGTCGTGCCGGCTGCATCGAGCACGATCATGTTGGTCACGCCGTAGGTCTTGCCGGTGATGATCGCGATGCCCGCACGCTGCACGGAGATGTCGGCGATCAGCGGGTTGCCGATAACGACCGTTGCAACATTGGGCGGCAGGCGCAGAACCTTGGCCTGATCGAGCGAAACCTGCACATCCGCCAGCGCCAGACCCGGAATGAGGACGAACCCGAGGGCAAGAAGGGGCGCCATCTGGCGACCTATTGGGAACTTCATTGGACGGTCTCCTGTCCACGGTATCTCGATGCTTTCCCGTGCTTATCGAACAGATTGGTGAAGATTCCCCTAACACAGGCAATCGCGCGCTTCATGATCTCACGGGGTAGGCAGGCAATACGCGCCAAGCCTATGGTTCTTGCTTATTCGCTCGCACTTAAGCGTCGGCTATCGCGTATTAATCAAGTATTTACAATGTTTAATCTAATTTATACTGAGATTCATTGCTCTTATGTTTCAATAGTCATGTCAAATGTATTTTAACTATACTCCTTTTCTTGGAGTGATACACTTCGAGTGGGTGCGAAATTAACTTTTAGACAAGGACTCGTCGCTAGGGTGGCCACAGTTTCGATCGGCCAACAAAACAAGCGGTCGAAGGAACGCTTACGTCAACCCGTGGAACAGGAGCACCACCATGAAGACCCTTTTTGCGCGTTTCCTCAAGGACGAGTCCGGCGCCACCGCGATCGAGTACGGCCTGATCGCCGCCCTGATCGCCGTCGTTGCCATCGGCGCCATGACCTCGATCGGTGACGGCCTCACCTCGACGTTCGACAGCGTCGCCGACGAACTCAACGGCGCCGCTCCTTGATATGGACGGCGGCGGTCCTCACCGCCGCCCTCACCCCGACGTGGGCGTCTGCCTGTTCGACAGGCCCGGAGCCGCGGCACGCCGCGGTTCCGGCACCCACATCCGGGACATAACCCGGAGGGCCTCGGCGACGCCGGGGCCCTTCGTGTCTGACACGAGCGGAACGACAGCCATGATCCGGCGATTCACTTTCGACGTCGTCGAAACGACCGTCCGGCGCAGTGAACTCTACCGCGTCGTCTGCACCGGCCTTCTGGGCAGCTCCCTGATCGCCGTCGCCGCGCTTGCGCTCGGGGCCGTGTCCGCCCCGCTTTGACCGCCGTATTCTGGCGCAAGGGGATTCTGGCGCAAATGGCGCGGGCGTTGTTTACCGCGTCGAAAGCTGCCCCGATCTAGGGTGAAGTGGTAGCGGCGTGTAGTGCCGCATCGTCGCCCGGGCCCCGAACATGTCGCTTTCCATCGTCACCCTGCTGCTCGTCTTCGTCGCCTTCCCGGCGCTGATCATTTATGCGGCGGTGTCCGACGTCCTTTCCCTGAAGATCTCGAACTGGATCTCGCTCGCGCTGCTCGCGAGTTTTCTCGTTGCCGCACTGCTGACAGGCCTGCCCTGGTCGATGATCGGCCTGCACGCCGCGACCGGCTTCGTCGTTCTTCTGATCGGCTTCATGTGCTTCGCCTTTGGCTGGATCGGCGGCGGCGATGCGAAGGTGGCGGCCAGCACGGCGCTGTGGTTCGGCCTTGCCAACACGATGAACTTCCTGCTGCTCAGTTCGGTGATCGGCGGTCTTCTGACGCTCGCGCTCCTGATCATCCGCCGCTGGCCCTTGCCGGCCTGGGCGTTGTCACGGACCTGGATCGCGCGGCTGCACGATCCAAAGACAGGCGTGCCCTACGGTGTTGCATTAGGCGCCGCCGCACTTCTCGTTTATCCGAATACCGTTTGGGTTTCCGGTCTCAATTTCTAACTGTGACCGCGGTATTGGATACACCTCGTTAACCATGAATTGACCTTTCGCTGATCAACTCCGGGATCAAGGCGCTGAAAGCATGGCGCGTGATCCCTGGGTTTGAGTGATGAAGACCGCACGACTTGTCGTTCTGGGTATCGCCCTCCTCGCCGGCGGCGCGGCCGCGATGCTCGTCAATCGGACCCCACGCACCGAAAATCGGGTGCCCGTCGCCGGTCCGTCGATCGAATTGACCAAGGTTCTCGTCGCCGCCGGTGATATCGGCGTCGGCTCGGCACTGACCGCCAACGACATGCGCTGGCAGGACTGGCCGAAATCGGCGGTCAATGCGGGCTTCCTCACGAACGAATCAGCCCCCACCGGCATCGAGGACTGGACCGGCGCCGTGGCACGCTCGGGCTTCGTCGCCGGCGAGCCGCTGAAGCCCGCCAAGCTCATCAAGGGCAACGGATCGGGCTTCCTGTCCGCGATCCTGCCGGCCGGCATGCGCGCCGTCGCGACCAAGATCGCGGTCGAGACCGCCGCGGGCGGCTTCATCCTGCCCAATGACCGTGTCGACGTCGTGCTGACGCGGCGCGACGCGGAGACCTCGCGCCAGACCGGCGCCGATGCCTGGGCGGCCGAAACGATCCTGCGCAACATCCGCGTCCTCGCCATCGACCAGACGATCGAGGACCAGAACGGCCAGAAGGTCCTCACCGGATCGACGGCCACGCTCGAACTCACCCAGCGCCAGGGCGAAATCCTGGCCCTCGCCCGCGAGATGGGCACGATCTCGCTGACGCTTCGCTCCCTCGCCGATTCGACGCCGACGGCGCTCGCCGGCGAGGAGACCCCCATGCCCGACAAGTCGCAGAACGCCGAAACAGGCGGGCTCTCGATCGTTCGGTTCGGGGTCACCACGAGCGTCGTCAACCGCTGATCGACGAGAGGAACACCCGCCATGCCCAACACCCCCCTCCTCCGCCGCTTCAACCGCCCCGAGCGTCCGTCCATCCGGATGATCACCGGCGTCGCCGTGCTGGCGACGGCCTGCATGGCCACGCTCCTTGCCGCACCCCCGCCCGCCATGGCGCAGGAAGGCGGCGCGACGGTCACCGAATCGCAGACCGGTCAGACCCGCCGCGTCACGATCGGCATCGGCAAGTCGGTGATCGTCGATCTGCCGCGGGACGCGAAGGAAGTCTTCGTCGCCAATCCGGCCGTCGCCAACGCCGTCGTGCGCTCGGCGCGCAAGGTCTTCGTCATCGCCATGGCCGTCGGCCAGACGAGCCTCTTCTTCATGGATGCGGAAGGCCGTCAGATCGCCGCGGTCGACGTCAACGTCCAGCGCGACGTCGGACCGATCAAGGGTGCGATCGACCGCGCGCTGCCGGGCTCGGCCGTCATCGTCGAGCAGCTCAATGACGGCGTGCTCCTGAGCGGCTCCGTCACCTCGCCGGACCAGGCGGCCCAGGCCGTCGCAATCGCGGCGCGCTATGTCGGCGCGGCCGACCGCGTGGCGAACTCGCTCGCGATCAAGGGCGGCGATCAGGTGATGCTCAAGGTCACCGTCGCCGAGGTCCAGCGCCAGGTGGTCAAGCAGCTCGGCGTCGACCTGAACGGCTCCTTCGCGCTCGGATCCGTCGACATCTCCGGCATCGGCGCGGCGCAGATCCTCACCGAGAACGCCTTCCCGGCGAACAACGGCTTCCAGGGCGGCAATGGCGGCATCCAGTTCGGCAGCACCAATTCCGCGACGCTGCGCGCCTTCGAGCGCACCGGCGTCATCCGCACCCTCGCCGAGCCGACCCTGACCGCGATCTCGGGCGAGACCGCGAAGTTCCTCGCCGGTGGCGAGGTGCCGGTCGTCGAGTCCGTCACCCGCGACACCACCGGCACGCAGATCACCTACGTCTACAAGCCGATCGGCGTCACGCTCGACTTCACGCCTGTCGTTCTCAACAATGGTCGCATCAGCGTGAAGGTCGGTACGGAAGTGCGCGAGATCGACCCGCAGACGAGCACCATCCCGATCGCCGGCATCACCCAGCCCGGCTTCCGCAGCCGCCGCGCCAATACGACGGTCGAGATCCCCTCGGGCGGCTCGCTGGTAATGGCCGGCATGCTGCAGGATCAGACGCGCCAGATCATCAACGGCACGCCGGGGCTGATGAACCTGCCCGTCCTCGGCCAGCTCTTCCGCTCCCGCGACTTCCAGCGTCAGGAGACGGAGCTGATGATCATCGTCACGCCCTATCTCGCCAAGCCGATCGACCGCAACGCCACGGCGCTGCCCACCGACGGCTTTGCCGACGCCTCCGATCCCTCGACCTGGCTGCTCGGCCGCATTAACCGCCTCTACGGCGCCAAGGGGCAGCAGGTTCCAAACCCCGCCCTGAACGGCCGTTACGGCTTCATCATCGACTGAGTGCGCCCCAGCGCGGAGAAAGATGCCATGACGATCACCCCCTCCCCGTCGATGCCGAGCAGCCGGCCCCGCCTGCCGCGGTTCGCCCTGCTCGCCGGCGTCGCCGCGATGCTGCTCGCGCTTCCCGCCTGCAACACCGACAAGCGCATCGTCTCCTCCGACCCGGCGCCGGACTATCGCAAGATCCATCCCATCGTGCTCGTTCAGGGCGAGGCAACGCTCGATCTCTTCGTCAACGGACCGAGCGGCACCATCGGCGAGCGGCAGGTCGAGGATCTCCAGTCGTTCATCAAGGAGCACCACCAGGTCGGCCAGGGCCCGATCGCGATCGCGGTCCCGACGGGATCGCCCGGCGCGAAAAAGGCGGCGGCGGCGATCCGCTCCTCGCTGTCGCGCTCGGGCGCCCGGTCGATGATGACCGCCTATACGCCGGCCCAGCCTGACGCACCGGCACCGATCCGCCTGTCCTTCCCGAAGATCGAGGCCGACGTGGCGACCAAGTGCGGTCGCTGGCCGTCCGATCTCGCGGGCAATGGCGGCACGCTGGAAGGCTTCCAGAACCGGTCCTATGAGAATTTCGGCTGCGCCTCCCAGGGCTATCTCGCCGCCCAGGTCGCCGATCCGCTCGATCTCGTGCGGCCGCGGCCGCTCGGCCCCGGCTTCGGTCCGCGTCAGGCCGATGTCGTGACGCGCTATGGCGCGGGCAAGTCGACCCAGTCGGAATCGGCTGAAGACACCCAGACCGTCTCCGGCGCCGTGCAGCAGTGAGGTCCGCATGAACACGCCAAGCAAATCCTCGGGAACGCCGGTGGACGAGGTGATCGCCCCGCTGCCGCGCATCTCGATCCAGGCCTTCTGCGAAACCTCGGAGATCGCCAGCGTCGTCGACACGGCCGCCGGCGACCGGCGCATGGACAAGGCCCATGTCAAGGTTCAGATGGGCGGCGTCTGGGCCGCCGTCGAAGCCTACAAGAACGCGCCGACGCCCAACGTCATCGTCATTGAGACGCTGCACGGGCGTGGCGAACTGCTCGAGGGCCTCGACAAGCTGGCGGAAGCCTGCGACCCCGGCACCCGCGTAGTGGTCGTCGGGCACGTCAATGACGTCCTGCTCTATCGCGATCTGATGCGTCGCGGCGTCAGCGAATACGTGATCGCGCCGATCAGCCCGATCGGCTTCGTCAAGGCGCTGTCGGAACTCTTCGCCTCGCCCGGTGCGGCGCCGGTCGGGCGCACCATCGCCTTCGTCGGCGCCAAGGGTGGGGCCGGAGCTTCCTCGGTTGCGCACAACGTTGCCTGGGCGATCTCGAAATCGCTTGGCCAGAACACGGCGATCGTCGATCTCGACCTGCCCTTCGGCACGGCCGGCCTCGACTTCAACCAGGATCCGACGCAGGGCGTCGCCGACATCGTCTTCGCTCCGGATCGCGCCGACGCCGCCGTCGTCGACCGGCTTCTCGCGCGCTGCACGGAACAATTGTCGCTGCTCGCCGCCCCGGCGACGCTCGACCGCACCTATGACGTCGACGACAGCGCCTTCGACAACGCCATCGACATCCTGCGCGCGCAGGTGCCCTATGTCGTCCTCGACGTGCCGCATGGCTGGTCGGGCTGGACGCGGCGGGTCCTCAACAGCGCCGACGAGGTCGTCATCGTCTCGCCGCCCGATCTCGCGAGCCTGCGCAACACCAAGAACCTGTTCGACCTGCTGCGGGCCGCGCGCATCAATGACACGCCGCCGCGGCTGATCCTCAACGGCGTCGGCCTGCCGAAGCGGCCTGAGATCAAGCCGGCGGACTTCTGCAAGGCGATCGAGTCCGAGGCCATCGCCCAGATCCCGTTCGACGCGCAGCTCTTCGGCACGGCCTCGAACAACGGCCAGATGATCGCGGAAGTTCAGGCCGGCGCGAAGATCGCCCAGATCTTCGTGGACGTCGCCCAGGTCGTCGCCGGTAGGGCCGAAATCAAGCGTGCGCGTAAAGGTTTGCTTGAGCCGTTGTTGTCCAAGCTGCAGCGCAAGAAGGCGTCGTGACGATCTTTGGCCGCCAGCGTCCCTGCGACGATGCCGGCCGGAGCGATGGAGAGAAACGGATGGAACGCCTCCGGCCTCGCGGCCGGATCAGCGTCCGGATGGTGAGGAAGTGAGGTCCCGCAGCGATGTTTGGTAAGCGAGGTTCCTCTGCCGGGGGTTCCGGATCGACTGCCGCGGCTCCGCCCGCCGTGGTCGCGCGCGCGGTCGCGGCTGAGCCGCCCAAGGTGACGCCCCGCGTCGAGGAGGCGCCGAAGGCGGCGTCCGAGGGTTTGGTCGAGAACCGCAAGAGCGATACCTACTATGCCACGAAGAGCATGATCTTCGGGGCGCTGATCGAGGCGATCGACCTGTCGCAGCTCGCCAAGCTCGACACGGACATGGCGCGCGAGGAAATCCGCGACATCGTCAACGAAATCATCGGCATCAAGAATGTCGTGATGTCGATCGCCGAGCAGGAGGAACTGCTCGACGACATCTGCAACGACGTGCTCGGCTATGGTCCGCTCGAGCCGCTGCTCAGCCGCGACGACATCGCCGACATCATGGTCAACGGCGCGGCCAAGACCTACATCGAAGTCAGCGGCAAGATCCAGCTGACCAACGTGCGCTTCCGCGACAATGCGCAGCTGATGAACATCTGCCAGCGCATCGTCAGCCAGGTCGGCCGCCGCGTCGACGAAGCCTCGCCGATCTGCGACGCGCGCCTTCCCGACGGCTCGCGCGTCAACGTCATCGCGCCACCGCTGGCGATCGACGGGCCCGCCCTCACCATTCGTAAGTTCAAGAAGGACAAGCTGACGCTCGATCAGCTCGTCAAGTTCGGCTCGATCTCGCCCGAGGGCGCGGAGATCCTGAAGATCATCGGCCGCGTGCGCTGCAACGTCGTCATCTCCGGCGGTACGGGTTCCGGCAAGACGACGCTTCTGAACTGTCTGACGCGCTATATCGACAATGACGAGCGCGTCATCACCTGTGAGGACGCGGCGGAACTGCAGCTGCAGCAGCCGCATGTGGTGCGCCTCGAAACGCGCCCGCCGAGCCTCGAGGGCACCGGCGCCGTGACCATGCGCGACCTCGTCAAGAACTGTCTGCGTATGCGTCCCGAACGCATCATCGTCGGCGAAGTCCGCGGCCCGGAGGCCTTCGACCTCCTGCAGGCCATGAACACGGGTCACGACGGGTCGATGGGCACGCTGCACGCCAACACGCCGCGCGAATGCCTGAGCCGTATCGAATCCATGATCACCATGGGCGGCTTCACGCTGCCCTCGCGCACGATCAAGGAGATGATGTGCACTTCGATCGACGTGATCGTGCAGGCCGCGCGTCTACGCGACGGCTCGCGCCGCATCACCCACATCACCGAGGTGATGGGCATGGAGGGTGACGTGATCATCACCCAGGACCTGTTCGTCTACGAGATCGTCGGCGAGGACGCGAACGGCAAGCTGATCGGTCGTCATCGCTCGACCGGCATTGGTCGTCCACGGTTCTGGGACCGGGCACGCTACTTCGGCGAGGAAAAGCGGCTCGCGGCGGCGCTCGACGCCGCCGAGGTCAACGACGACGCCTGACGGCGCGGGGAAGGGGTCGGGAACGGGTATGGCGGTCCTCAATTTTGAAACGCTGGCGTTAGTCTTCCTGGCCATGGTCGCCACGGGCGGCGTCGCCTATGTCTTCCTCTACCCTCTCCTCTCCGGCGAGCGGGCGGCCGAGAAGCGTGCGGCCGCGATCTCGACCACCAATGCCGCCTCCGGCAAGAAGACCCGGGTCAATGCCGAGATTTCGAAGCGCGAACAGGTTCTCCAGTCGCTGAAGGAACTCGAGGAGAAGCAGAAGAAGTCGAAGACGCCGCCGCTCGCCGTGCAGCTGCATCAGGCGGGGCTGGACTGGACGAAGCGCGGCTTCATCATCTTTTCGGTCGCCTGCGCCGTGGTGCTGGGCCTCGGCGGCTGGCTCGGCACGGCAAAGCCGCTGGTGGGTCTCGCGCTCGCCTTCGCCGGCGGCCTGGGCGTGCCGCGCTGGTACATCAACTACAAGCGCAACAAGCGCATCAAGGCTTTCGCCAACGAGTTTCCGAACGCGCTCGACGTCATCGTGCGCGGCGTCAAGGCCGGCCTGCCGCTCGGCGACTGCATCCGCATGATCGCCAACGAGGCGGCCGATCCGGTCAAGACCGAGTTCCGCACCGTCGTGGAGACGCAGGCGCTCGGCGTCTCGCTGCCCGACGCGGTCGCCAAGATCTACGAGCACATTCCCTGCTCGGAGGCGAACTTCTTCGGCATCGTCATCGCGATCCAGGCCAAGGCCGGCGGCAACCTCTCCGAAGCGCTCGGCAACCTCTCCAAGGTGCTGCGCGAGCGCAAGAAAATGCGCGAGAAGATCAAGGCCGTCTCGACCGAAGCGAAGGCCTCCGCCGCGATCATCGGCTCGCTGCCGGTCGTCGTGATGTCGCTCGTCTACCTGACGACACCGAAATACATCGCACTCCTGTGGGAGACCAATCACGGGAACATCATGATCGCGATCTCGCTCGTCTGGATGGCGACCGGCATCGCGGTGATGAAGAAGATGATCGCCTTCGACTTCTGAGGACCGCACCATGTTCGACGTCATCCTCAGCCTCATCAACGACCGGACGCTGCTGGTGAGCGTGCTGGCGACGATCGCCGCCGTCGCGACGGTGGTGACGCTCGGGATGCCGCTCCTCGTTTCCGACGACCTGTCGCGGCGGATGAAGGCTGTGGCGGTCGAGCGCACGCAGATCCGGGCCCGCGAGCGCGCCGCCTCGCGCGGCGAGGCGCCTTCCCTGCGTCAGGCGCCGAAGGCGTACATGAAGCGGATCGTCGAGCGGTTCGACCTGACGCGCTGGCTCGGCACCGAGGATGCCCGCGAAAAGCTGATCAAGGCCGGTTTCCGCGCCCAGTCGGCGATGGTGACCTTCCTGTTCTTCCGGATGGTGTCGCCCGTCGCCCTGTTCCTCTTCGCGCTGTTTTACGTTTTCGTCGTGCTCGATCTGCCCTATCCGCCGATCGTGCGTTTCGGCATGTGCATCGGCGCGGCCTATATCGGCATCAAGGCGCCGGAACTCTTCATCTCGAACCGTATCGCCAAGCGGCAATTGTCGATCCGCCGCAGCTGGCCGGACGCTCTCGACCTGATGCTGATCTGCTGCGAATCGGGCATGTCGATCGAACACGCCTTCCGAAAGGTGAGCGTCGAGGTGAGCTCCGCCTCGATCCCGCTCGCCGAGGAACTGGCGCTGACGACCGCGGAACTGTCCTATCTGCCGGATCGCCGTCAGGCCTATGAGAACCTCGCCAAGCGCACCGGCCTCGACGGCGTCAAGGCGGTGACGACGGCGCTGATCCAGGCGGAGCGCTACGGCACGCCGCTCGGTGCCGCGCTGCGCGTGCTCGCGCAGGAAAGTCGCGACATGCGCATGATGGAAGCCGAGAAGAAGGCTGCGGCGCTGCCGCCGAAGCTGACGGTCCCGATGATCGTCTTCTTCCTGCCGGTGCTCTTCGTCGTGATCATGGGCCCGGCCCTGATCCAGGTCTTCAAGTGGGACTGACCGAGCGGCGGCGCTGACACGCCCCGCGACCCGTCGTCTCAGGGCTCGCGGCGCTCATCCTCCACGCTGCGCCATTCGGCCGCACTGAGGTCTAGGACCCGGTCATCGCCGTGTCCGGGTCGCGCCGGTCCGCGACCGGACGGCACGATGGCGGATCCCTCGCGCAGCGATCGCAGCAATCCGGGCAGCAGGATCGCAAAGCCGATCGCGTCGGTGACGAAACCCGGAATGATCATCAGAAAGCCACCCAGCGCCAGCGCGAGAGCCTCGCGCGCGAGCCTGTCGGCGGGAAGACCCGTGCGCATCGCGCCTGTCAGGCGGGCAACAACGCTCGCGCCCTGTACCCGCAGCAACGCCGCTCCGAGGACGGAGGTTGCGATCAGCAGCACCAGGGCCGGCAGCAGACCGATCCGGTCCGCCACCCAGAAGAACGCGATGAACTCGACGATCGGCAGCGCGAGGATGCCGACGAGCACGGGCAGGAGCGGGATCGGACGGATCTGGCGGGGGTCGACGGACATGGGCGGCGGACATCCTGATGAAAATCGGCACTGGAACGCGATGCGATCACGTTCCATATAAGGATGCGTCGGTCGGATTGCCGCAACGGCAATGCGGCCCGGATTGTATTTGGCAAGGGCTGCCCGCTGATGAGTGAAGGCTTCGATCTGTACACGCTCGTTTTCCTCGGGCTGGCGGTGTTCATCTTCTTCCGCCTCCGGTCGGTTCTCGGCACGCGCACAGGCAACGAGCCTCCGGCGGAACGGCCGCGCCGTGAGCGTCCCGGTCCGGCGCCGGCGGGCGGCGACAATGTCGTGCCGCTTCCCGGTCGGGCAGCGGAAGCCGAGGAAGCACCCGCCGACCAGTTCCGCTGGACCGGCCAGGCGACCGAGGGCAGCGCGCTCGCCGCCGGTTTCGACGCCATCGCGGCCGCCGATCGCAGCTTCAATCCGAAGGTCTTCGCCCAGGGCGCCAAGGCCGCCTATGAGATGATCGTCAACGCCTTCAACGAGGGCGACCGCAAGACCCTGCGGACCCTGCTCTCGCGCGAGGTGTTCGATGGTTTCGTCCAGTCGATCAACGAGCGCGAGGCGCGTGGCGAGGTGGTCGAGGGCCGTTTCGTCTCCCTCGACAAGGCGGAGATCGTCGAGGCGTCGATGAAGGGCAAGCAGGCCCATGTCACGGTGCGCTTCATCTCCCAGATGATCTCGGTCACCAAGGGAAGGAATGGCGAGATCATTGACGGCAGCCCCGACAAGATCACCGAAGTGACCGATCAGTGGACCTTTGCGCGCGACACCACGGTCAGCGACCCCAACTGGCGGCTTGTGGCGACTGACGAGGGCGCCTGACCCTCACGGCGTGGCTGCGCTGCCGCCAAGTCAGCGCTGCGGCGGCCGCAACCCTTCGCGCTCGAGCCGCCCCCAGGCTTCCTCGGCGCTGTCGGCCATACGGAAGAGACCAAGATCGGCTTCATGGATGAAGCCGTTCCGCAGCAAAAGATCCGTGTTGATGAGCCCGGACCAGAACTCGCGATCGACGAGGACCACCGGACACGGCCCCATCTTGCCGGTCTGGCGCAGCGTCAGGATCTCGAAAAGCTCGTCGAGCGTGCCGAACCCGCCCGGAAACACCACGAGCGCCGCCGCATGCATCGCAAGGTGCATCTTGCGCATCGCGAAATAGTGGAAGCGGAAGGTCAGTGCCGGCGTCGTATAGGGGTTCGGGCGTTGTTCGCGCGGCAGCGTGATGTTGAAACCGATCGTCGGCGCGCCGACCTCGCTCGCGCCGCGATTGGCGGCCTCCATGATCCCCGGCCCGCCGCCTGTCGCAATGACGTTGAAGCGCTCGCCCCCCTTGCCGTCGAGCGCTCCGCCACGCTCGGAGGCGATGCGCCCGAAGGTCCGCGCTTCCTCATACCAGCGCCGATGCGGCTCGGGGCCGCTCTCGGCGATACGCGCCGATCCGAAGACGACGATGGTCGAGCGAATCCCCGCCGCGCGGAGGGCCTCGGCCGCCTTCTGGTATTCGAGCTGGAAGCGCACGCCGCGCATGCTGTCGCCGAGCAGGAAATCGGGATCGAGCGCCGGCAGCCGATAGGCGGGCGAGGTCATTTGCGGGGTGTCGTCGGTCACGGTGTCGGCTCCTGCGATCGCAGCCGGCGCGCCACGAAGGCCACGTAGACGCCGACGAGCGCGAGGGCGAGGCCATACCAGGTCAACGCATACTCAAAATGCCGGTTGGGGAAGGAAAGGCGGGTCTCGCCACCCTGCGGCAGCCCACCCGGCGCGCTTGCCTCGCTATCGATGAAGAAGGGCGCGACGCGCGTCAGGCCCTTCGCCGCCGCGATCCCGGCAGGATCGCGCGTGAACCATGTGTTGGTGCGCGGATCATCCGCCGGCGTGAAGGCGTTGCGGTCCTCTGTGGCGCGCATCAGGCCGGTGACGGTCACAGGGCCGGCGACCTGCCCGTCCGGTCGGCTCGCCGGATCCTTGCGATCGGCCGGCACGAATCCGCGATTGACGATGATCACGCTGCCGTCCTCACGCTCGAGCGGGGTGAGGATCCACCATCCCGTGCCGCGAAAGGATCCCTTCGCGGTCGGCAGGTCGGTGAAGACCGCGATCTCGAGATCATGGCGGAAGACACCGCTCGCCGTGACGCGGCGATATTCGGTCTCGGCCGGCGCCAGGGTCGGCCAGTCCGCTTCCGTCGGCACCGGGACTGGTGCCGCGGCCGAGCGTTCCGCCGCCGCCTCGATCAGGGTTGTCTTCCAGGCGAGGCGCTGGAGTTGCCAGGTCCCGAGCCCGATGAGCACGGCGAGCGCCGGTACCGCGAGGAGCGTCGGCCAGAGGAGGGCGCGCGATCGGGTCATCGCTCCAGCCGCCCCTCGGCGGCCTTGTTGGTGTATTGCAGGGCGATCAGCACGCCCTTGATGAGCCGCAGCAGCCCCGTGCAGACGAGAAGGATCAGCGGGCCCCAGAGCACGATGTGCACCCAGACCGGCGGCTCATAGGTGAACTCGACATAGACCGCCGCGCCGAGGATCAGGAATCCCGCGATCAGGGTGACGAAGACGGCGGGACCGTCGCCGGCATCGGCAAAGGAGAAGTCGAGGTCGCAGGTTTCGCAGCGCGGCCGCACGGTGAGAAGGCCCGAGAAGAGGCGACCCTTGCCGCAGCGTGGGCAGCAGCCCGCAAGACCGACGCCGATCGGCGATTGAGGTGGGTAATAGGGCTCGGCCATCGGGGCCTCCTGCGGTGTCTTGAAAGCAGAACGCCGGCCCGAAGACCGGCGTTTGCCCGAGATGCGTGTGTGTGGTCGGTCGCCCGATCAGCCGTGCCCGGCGGCGCCCGCCGCCCAGACATAGATGCAGGCAAAGAGGAACAGCCAGACGACGTCGACGAAGTGCCAGTACCAGGCGGCAAACTCGAAGCCGAGATGACGCTGCGGCGTGAAGTGCCCGGCATAGACGCGCCACAGGCAGATCGCGAGGAAGATCGTGCCGACGATCACGTGGAAGCCGTGGAAGCCGGTCGCCATGAAGAAGGTCGCGCCGTAGATGTGGCCCGAGAAGTCGAAGGTGGCGTGGCTGTACTCGAAGACCTGGCAGATCGTGAAGAGGAGGCCGAGACCGAACGTGCACCAGAGCGCGGTCTTCACGCTCTGACGGTCATTCTCAAGCATGGCATGGTGCGCCCAGGTCACGGTCGTGCCCGAGAGGAGCAGGATCAGCGTGTTGAGCAGCGGCAGATGCCAGGGGTCGAAGGTCTCGATGCCATTCGGCGGCCAGACACCCCCGGTGAGTTCCGTGCGGGCGACCATCTTCTCCGAGCCCGGGAACAGGGCCACGTCGAAAAAGGCCCAGAACCAGGCGACAAAGAACATCACCTCGGAGGCGATGAACAGGATCATGCCGTAGCGGTGATGCATCGCCACAACCGGCGTGTGATCGCCACGCGAGGATTCGGAGATCACGTCGCGCCACCACATGAACATGGTGTAGAGCACGCCGAGCAGACCGGCGGCGAACATCAGCGGCCCCCAGGACACGGCATGCATCCAGGTGACCGCGCCGATCGCCAGCGCGAAGGCCGACATCGAACCGATGAACGGCCACGGGCTCGGATCGACGAGATGGTAATCGTGGTTCTTGGCCTGTGCCATGGCGGTCTCCGTACTCCCCCAAATGCCGTGCTGGGCACAGCGTCGTCGCTCCCGCGGGTCCCCCGACCCGCGCTATAGTTTCGGTGTCTCGGCGCTCGGTGCCGCGGCGACGGGGGTCGCCGGCGGCTTCGCCGCGAAGAAGGTGTAGGACAGGGTGATGGTCTTCACCGAATCCACATTGCGGTCCTTGTCGATCTCGGGATCGACGAAGAAAACCACCGGCAGTTCCATCGATTCGCCCGGGCCAAGCCGCTGCTCGGTGAAGCAGAAGCACTGGATCTTGGCAAAGTAGCCGCCCGTCTTCTCGGGCGTCACGTTGTAGGAGGCGATGCCCCAGGTCTCGCGGTCGCTGGTGTTGGTGATGGTGTAGTGGAAGGTCTTCACCTCACCACCGCGCAGCGTGATCGACGACGCTTCCGGCGTGAAGGTCCAGGGCAGGCCAGAATGGATATTGGCATCGAAACGGATCTCGAACCGGCGATCGATCACCCGCTCGGGCAGGCCTTCAGCGACCACCGTCGCACCGCCGAAGCCCGTGAGGCGGCAGAACAGGTCATAGAGCGGCACGGCGGCGTAGGCAGCGCCGATCATCGACAGGGTGAACGCGGCGCACGCGAGCGCGACGCGGCCATGGCGGCGGCGCAAGGCTTGATCGCTCGGATCGGCAGACGTCATCCTCACAGTCCCGGGTTGAGGCCGGCCGGTCCCTTGACGACCGTGACCAGGTAGAACAGCACGACGAGGGCGGCGAGCGCGATGGCCAGCGCGATGTTGCGACCGCGCAGACGGGTCGCGGCGTCGGTCGGATCGCGCGGGGTTCCATCCGGGCTCTGCGTCATGTCACGCCCCCATGATCAGCCCCTCACCGAGAAGCACGGCGAAGAGCGCGAAGAGATAGAGGATCGACCAGCCGAACATGCGGCGCGGCGGGCCGGGCTCGGTCGGACGGGTGACGATCATGATCGCCGCATAGACGAGCGCGAGCCCCCCGCCGACGGCGACGATCGCATAGGGCCAATGCGCGAAACCCATCAGGCTCGGCACCACGCCGAGCGGCGCGAGGAGGAGCGTGTAGACGAGGATCTGGCGGCGGGTCGCCGCCTCGCCGGCGACAACCGGCAGCATCGGCACGCCGGCCCGCGCATAGTCCTTTGTCTTGAAGATCGCCAGCGCCCAGAAATGCGGCGGCGTCCACATGAAGATGATCGCGAAGAGCACGAGGCTCTCGATCGACACCGATCCGGTGGCGGCGGCCCAGCCGACGACTGGCGGCAATGCGCCCGCCGCGCCGCCGATGACGATGTTCTGCGACGTCCAGCGCTTCAGCCACATCGTGTAGACGACGACGTAGAAGAAGATCGTGAAGGCCAGAAGTCCGGCGGTGAGCCAGTTGGCGACGAGGCCGAGCACCAGCACCGAACCGCAGGACAGGATGAGCCCGAAGGCGAGGGCCTCCTGCCGGGAGATCCGTCCGGACGGGATCGGGCGTTGCGCCGTGCGGCCCATGACCGCGTCGATGTCGGCGTCGTACCACATGTTGAGAGCACCGGACGCTCCGGCACCGACCGCAATCGCGATGATGGAGGCGAGCGCGATCACCGGATTGACGGCACCCGGCGCCAGCACGATGCCGGTCAGCGCGGTCAGGACGACGAGCGACATCACCCGCGGTTTGAGCAGCGCGATGTAGTCGGCGGCAGAAGCCCCGCCGTCGGTTGCGACGGTATGGCCGCTGTCGAGGTCGATACTGACGTCACTCACGATGACCATCCTGTTTCGGCACGGGCAAAGGCGGCCCTGTCGGCCGCCTCAGCCATTGTCGGTCGCCCGGAGGCGGGCCGCTCGATCAATGGGCGTCGCCCTTGATGCGCGGCAGCGTCTCGAACTGGTGGAACGGCGGCGGCGAGGTCAGCGACCACTCCAGCGTCGTCGCACCCTCACCCCACGGGTTGTTCGCGGCCTGCTCCTTGCGGATGAAGATCGCGTAGAAGTTGATGTAGAGGAACCACAGAACACCGACGGCGAAGATGTAGGAGCCGTAGGACGAAATCAGATTCCAGCCGGCATAGGCATCCGGATAGTCGACGTAGCGACGCGGCATACCGGCGAGGCCCAGGAAGTGCTGCGGGAAGAACAGCACGTTGGCGCCCACGAAAGCGATCCAGAAATGCACCTGGCCCATCCAGTCCGGAATGACGTAGCCGAACATCTTCGGGAACCAGTAGTACCAGCCGGCGAAGATCGCGAAGACCGCGCCGAGCGAGAGCACGTAGTGGAAGTGCGCCACAACGTAGTAGGTGTCGTGCAGCGAGCGGTCGACGCCGGCATTGGCGAGCACGACGCCGGTCACGCCGCCGACGGTGAAGAGGAAGATGAAGCCGATCGCCCACACCATCGGGGCCTTCAGCTCGATCGATCCGCCCCACATGGTGGCGATCCAGGAGAAGATCTTCACGCCGGTCGGAACCGCGATGACCATCGTCGCGAAGACGAAATAGGCCTGCGTGTTCACGTCGAGACCGACCGTATACATGTGGTGGGCCCAGACGACGAAGCCGACGACGCCGATCGCGACCATAGCATAGGCCATGCCGAGATAGCCGAACACCGGCTTGTGCGAGAAGGTCGCGACGATGTGCGAGATCATGCCGAAGGCCGGCAGGATGAGGATGTAGACCTCAGGGTGACCGAAGAACCAGAAGAGGTGCTGGAACAGGATCGGGTCACCGCCGCCCGACGGCACGAAGAAGGTGGTGCCGAAATTGCGGTCGGTCAGCAGCATGGTGATCGCACCGGCGAGAACCGGCAGCGACAGGAGCAGCAGGAAGGCGGTCACGAGGATCGCCCAGGCGAAGAGCGGCATCTTGTGCAGCGTCATGCCCGGCGCGCGCATGTTGAAGATCGTCGTGATGAAGTTGATCGCACCGAGGATCGAGGAGGCGCCGGCGATGTGCAGCGACAGGATGACGAAATCCATCGCCATGCCCGGATGGCCCTCGGTCGATGAGAGCGGCGGGTAGATCGTCCAGCCGCCGCCGAAGCCGTAATCCTCTGCGCCCGGACCGCCCGGCACGAACAGCGAGATGATCAGGAGCCCGAAAGCCGGGATCAGCAGCCAGAAGGAGATGTTGTTCATGCGCGGGAACGCCATGTCCGGCGCGCCGATCATCAGCGGCACGAACCAGTTGGCGAACCCGCCGATCATCGCCGGCATGACCATGAAGAAGATCATGATGACGCCGTGGCCGGTAACGAACACGTTGAAGGTATGCGGATTGGTGAACCACTGCATGCCCGGTTCCTGGAGTTCCAGACGCATGCCGATCGACAGGAAGCCGCCGATCAGACCCGCGCAGAGCGCGAAGATCAGATAGAGCGTGCCGATGTCCTTGTGGTTCGTCGAATAGAGATAGCGCCGCCATCCGGTCGGATGATCGTGATGGTCGTGGGCGGTGTGAGCGGTAGCCATGATTGTTGTCCTGCGGCGGGGCCGATCTTGGCGTCTGACTGTCAGTTGGCGAGCGGGGCGGAAGCGGCGGCGACCTTGTTGGGCGCCGTACCGTCCATCTCGGCTTTCTTGGTCGCGACCCAGGCGTCGAACTCTTCCTGGCTGACGACGCGGATCACGATCGGCATGAAGGCGTGCAGCGCGCCGCAGAGTTCGGAGCACTGGCCGTGATAGACGCCCTCGCGTGTCGCCTTGAACCAAGATTCGTTCAAACGGCCCGGCACCGCGTCGATCTTCACGCCGAAGGAGGGCATGGCGAAGGAGTGCAGCACGCCACCCGAGGTCACCTGGAGACGGACGACCTTGTTGACCGGCACCACCGCCTCGTTGTCGACCGTGAGCAGGCGCGGCTGGCCGGGCTTGAGGTCCTTTTCCTGGACGATGTTCGAGGTCAGTGTGACGCCGCCATTATCCGGATACTCATAGTCCCAGTACCAGGATTGGCCGGTCGCCTTGAGCGTCAGATCGGCCGGCGGAATGGTCTGCTCGAGGAAAAGGAGCCGGAAGGAGGGGATCGCGATCACGACGAGGATCACGATCGGGATCACCGTCCAGGCGACCTCGAGGCCGGTGTGGTGCGTCAGCTTCGAGGGAACCGGATTGCTCTTCTTGTTGAAGCGCACCACGACATAGGCCAGCAGCGCGAGCACGAAGAGCGAGATGATCGTGATGATCGGCAGCAGCAGCCCGTCATGGAAGGCGTGGATGTTCTCCATGACCGGCGTCGCGGGAGCCTGCAGGCCCAATTGCCAGGGCTTCGGCTGGCCCATCCCGGGTGGCAGATCCTCTGCACGCAGCGAGCCCGTCCAAAGGACGAGCGGCGCGAAGGCGGCCGACAGGCGGGCGGCCATCGTTGTCATCAGGGCCATGCGTCTTCTCTCCACGGTGGCGGCGTCGACCCCGACGCCGCGCATCCTGTTTCCCTGCGCGTCTTTTAGCGATCTCGGCGCGTTTTGGAACAGGCTCAAGCAGTTCGATCACTCAAAAAACACAATCCTCCTTTTGTCGCAACGCCCTGGGTGATTGGGACTGTGCGGCAATTGCGCGCTCGCCACGGGATAAGAGGCGGCTCGGCCCTCGACATGAGCGGCGGAATCGCGCGATGATTCAACAAACAAGAAGGAAAGCCTGATGAACCTTGCCGGGCCCGGCGCCCCGCGCGCCCTGCTTGCCGCGAGCCTGCTGTTCGCGGCGGCGCTGTTCGCCCCTCCCGCCGCCGCCCAGGGCGTCGTCAAGGCGACCCATGGCGACTGGCAGTTGCGCTGCGACACCCCGCCGGGCGCAAAGAGCGAGCAATGCGCCCTCGTCCAGAGCGTCGCTGCTGCCGATCGCGCCAATGTCGCGCTGACCGTCCTCGTCCTGCGCACCGCCGATCAGAAGGCGCGGCTCCTGCGCGTGCTCGCACCGCTCGGCGTGCTGCTGCCATCAGGCCTCGGTCTGCGAATCGACAACACCGATGTCGGCCGCGCCGGCTTCGTGCGCTGCCTGCCGAATGGCTGCGTCGCCGAGGTGGTGCTCGACGACACGCTGATCGACCAGATGCGCAAGGGCGAAAACGCCACCTTCATCATTTTCCAGACGCCGGAAGAAGGCATTGGCATCCCGCTGTCGCTGAAGGGGTTCGGCGACGGCTTCGACAAGCTGCCCTGACGGGAAGCTACCATCCGGAGGTCGCGATGCTGTTCATGGTGATCGAGACCTTCGCGAATGACGACATGGTCCCCGTCTATGAGCGCCTGCGCGAGCGCGGCCGCATGCTGCCGGATGGGGTCACCTTCATCGACAGCTGGGTCGAGGTCTCGTTCCATCGCTGTTTCCAGCTGATGCGGTGCGAGGATGCCGCGAGGCTCCAGGAATGGGTCCTGTCGTGGCGCGGGACGGGCGTATCCTTCGAGATCGTGCCGGTCGTCGAGAGCGCGGCGACGCGCGCCCTCGTCACCGGGCACCTCGACCGCGTCGAGGGCTCTACGCCTTAGGACGGAACGCCTTGACCACCGCCTCGTTGGTCTCGAGATAGGCGCCGCCGATCAGATCGACGCAATAGGGGATCGCCGGCATCACCGCCATGAGGCATTGCCGGATCGAGGCGGGCTTGCCCGGCAGGTTGACGATGAGACTTTTGCCGCGGATGCCGGCCGTCTGGCGCGAGAGAATCGCGGTCGGGACGTATTTCAGGCTTTCCTGGCGCATCAATTCGCCGAAGCCGGGCATCATCTTGGCGCAGACCGCTTCGGTTGCCTCAGGCGTGACATCGCGCGGCGCGGGGCCGGTGCCGCCGGTGGTGCAGATCAAGCTGCACCCATCCCGGTCGGCAAGGTCGATCAGCGCCGCCTCGATCTGCGGCTGCTCGTCCGGGATGATCCGGATCACGGGCTCGAAAGGCGTCAGCAGCATCTCCGTCAGGCAGGCGAGGATCGCCGGCCCCGACTTGTCCTCGTAGATGCCGGCGCTCGCGCGATCCGAGATCGTCAGAATGCCGAGACGGGTCGGCAGGGTCGTTTGAACCATGGTCAGGTCCTTTCCGCCGGCACCTTCAGCCGGGCGACGGTGCGATAGGCCCAGGCCATGCCGATCACGCCGAACATGACCGCGCCGACCCCCTGGCCGAGAAACGCACCGGTCGCGCCGCCATGGAGCGCCCCGACATAGGCGAAGGGCATGGTGCCGACCGTTGCCTTGCCCCAGTTGAACAGGGTGGAGGTGACCGGATAGCCGAGATTGTTGAAGGCGGCATTGGCCACGAACAGAAAGCCGTGAAAGATCCAGCTTCCCGCGACAAGCAGACAGAAGAAGATCACGAGATCGGCCGCCATCGGATCGGTGATGCCGAAGGCTGCGATGATCGCGTTGCGCGACAGGGCGAGCAGCGCCCACATGGCGCAGACATAGACTAGCGTCACAAGGAAGGCGTCGTTCATCGTCTGGCGCACGCGATCGAGTTTTCGCGCACCGTAGTTCTGGCCGAGGATCGGCCCGACGGCGCCCGACAGCGCGAAGATGACGCCGAAGCACACCGGCACGAGCCGTCCGATCACGGCGTTGGCGGCGATGGCGCCGTCGCCGAAGGGCGAAAGCACCGCCGTCATGTAGCCGTTCGCGACAGGTGTCGCGAGGTTCGTCAGCACCGCGGGCCCGGCAATGCCGATGACCGCGCCGGCATCCGCGCGAACCGCGTCCACGGTCGGGCGGGCGACGAGATTGTGGATCCTGACCGCGCCGTGCCAGCCGAGAACGGCGAGGGCAAGACGGGAGAACAGGATCGAGAGCGCCGCCCCGTCGACGCCGAGGCCGAGCCCGAAGATCAGGATCGGGTCCATGATCGCCGCGACGATGCCGCCCGACAGCGTCACATACATGGCGCGGCGGGCATCACCGACCGCGCGCAGGACGCCGGAAAAGGCGAGGCCCAGCGCCATCAACGGCAGGGTCGGTTGCGCAATGTAGAGGAACCGCGCGGCGACGGCGCGGGTCTCGCCCGTCGCGCCGAGAAGATCGAGCACCGGACCCGTCAGGGGCACGGCGATGAGGGTGACGGCGACAGCCGCGATCATCATCCAGGCGGTCGAGGAGGCGGCGAGCCGTCTCGCCAGAGGCAGGTCACCCGAGCCGAGGGCGCGCGAGACCAGCGCACTCGTCGCGATCATCAGCCCGATGCACACGGAGGTGGTCATGAACAGGACGGTCGAGGCATAGCCCACGGCCGCGGTCAGATGGGTCTCGCCGAGGCGGGCGATGTAGAACAGGTTGAGGAGGTCGACGACGAAGATCGCCATCAGGCCGAGCGTCGCGGTGGCCGTCATGACGATGACGTGGCGCATCGTCGAGCCCTGCACGAACTTGGCCGGTGCGCGCGCGGCCGCCGGTGCGGCGGGGGCCGCGAGATGCGGGCTTTCCGGATGATCCATGCGCGGGTGCCGCCCTTCTCAGTTCGCCGGTGCGCGGCTGCCTTCGGCGGCACGGATCGCATCGGCATTCAGGGCGACCGCCTTGCGGTTGTCCTGTTCGAGCGGCTCGGGCCGCAGGGCGCGCCTTGTGGCGATGAGATCGCGGCCGGCCAGAATGCCGCCCGTGCGCTGCATGTCGAAGCGCTTGGCGTCGCGCTCGCGGACATCGGCGATGATCTCGCGCGCTTCCGCATCGTCGATGCCGAGCGCTTCCAGTGTCCGGCGTCCCATGTCCAGGGCGCTTTCGAAGGTCTCGCGGATCTGGAGATCGGCTCCGGCATTGACGAGCGCGATCGCGTGCTGCCGGTCATAGGCGCGCGCAAAGACCTTCGCCATCGGGAACTCCGCCTTGGCGAGTTCGACGATCTTGACCGCTGCGGCACGGTCGTCGATCGCCACGATGATCGTCTCGGCCTCCCCGGCCCCTGCCGCGCGCAGCACGTCGAGGCGCGAGCCGTCGCCGTAATAGACCTTCGAGCCGAAGCGCGCCGCCGTCTCGATCATCTCGACATCATTGTCGATGATGGTGATCTCGACATGCGCCGTGCGCAGCGTCTGCGTCACCATCTGCCCGAAGCGGCCGAACCCGATCACGAGGGCGTCGCCGCGCGCGCCTTCGAAGGTTTCCTCGGGCGCATCCTTTGGTCGTTCCCGAACGAGGTATGGCAGGAGGCGGAAGAGGAGCGGGTTCACCGCCATTGAGAGCACGACGATACCAACGAGGATCGACGCGTGCTCGGCGGTCATCACCCCGGCGGCGACGGCGGCCGAGTTGAGGACGAAGCCGAACTCGCCCCCCTGCGCGATCAGCAGGCCGACCTTCACACCATCGCCGTGACTGTTCCCGAACAGTCGCATCAAGCCGTACATGACCGCGGTCTTCAGGATGATCAGCGCGACCAGCCCTACGAGGATCTTCCACCAGCCGGCCAGAACCACATCGAGGTCGACGGTCATGCCGACCGACAGGAAGAAAAGGCCCATCAGAATGCCGCGGAACGGCTCGATATCGGCCTCGAGTTCATGCCGGAAGTTCGATTCCGCCAGAAACACGCCAGCGAGGAAGGCACCCATCGCCATGGAGAGCCCGGCGACGACCATGATCGCCGCCGCACCGATCACCACGAGAAGCGCTGCCGCCGTCATGATCTCGCGCGCACCGACACGCGCCAGCAGGCGGAACATCGGGTTCAAGAGGTAGCGACCGATGAGCACCACCGCCGCGAGTGCGCCGATGATCTTCGCACCGCTGATCCACCACGCCTCGCCCGCCTCCGACGGCAGTGGCGAGAGAAACGCCACGAAGGCAAGAAGCGGAACGATCATCAGGTCCTGGAAGATCGCGACCGCAAAAGCGCGCTGGCCGTGCGGGCTCGCAACCTCGCCGCGTTCGGCGAGGATCTGCATCATGATCGCCGTCGACGAGATGGCGAGACCGAAGCCCGCGACCAGAGAGGCGGGCACGCTGCGACCGAAAAGCAGCGGGACGACCGAGCAGACGAGACCGGTCACGAGCATCTGCGCGCTGCCGAGACCGAAAATGTCGCGCCGCATGGCCCAGACCCGCGACGGGTTCATTTCGAGCCCGATCAGGAACAGGAACATCACGATCCCGAGTTCCGCGACCTGCATGACGGACACGGTGTCCCTGAAGAAGGCGAACACCTGTGGGCCGATCAGAATACCGGCGATCAGGTACCCGACCACGGATCCGAGTCCCAACCGCTTGGCGATGGGGACAGCGAGCACGGCCGCGCCCAGAAGGACGAGCGGCGCCTCCAGAAGTTGGACGGGGTTTTCGGTCATGGGAGGGTCCGCGCGCCGCCGCGATCACCAGACCGCTCGGAACCTCTTAAGTGCGTTCCGCCCCGACGGACGTCAACCCGGACGTGCGAATTTCACAGCGCGCCGACGTCTCATCCTGCGTCGTTGCGGGTCATCAGCTTCTTCTCCCAGGCAAGCGCATGGGTGACGATGAGGTCGAGATCGTCATAGCGCGGCTGCCAGCCGAGTGTCTCGACGATCCGGCCATTGTTGGCGACGATCGCCTCAGCGTCGCCCGGACGCCGGCCGGAGACGGTCACCGGGAAATCGACGCCCGAGACACGCTTCACCGTCTCGACGACCTCCTTCACCGAGTAGCCGCGGCCATAGCCGCAGTTGAAGGTGCCGCTCGCCCCGCCCGCGCGCAGATGGGCGAGCGCGCTCGAATGGGCGGCGACGAGATCGCTGACATGAATGTAGTCGCGCAGGCAGGTGCCGTCGGGCGTCGCGTAGTCCGTGCCGAACACCGCCATGCCCTGCCGCAGCCCCACCGCTGCCTGCACAGCGACCTTGATCAGATGGGTGGCGTTCGGCGTCGACTGGCCGACCCGCCCCTGCGGATCGGCACCGGCGACATTGAAGTATCGCAGGATCGCATGGGTCATCGGGAAGGCGCGGCAGGTGTCGCGCAGGATGATCTCCGTCATCAGCTTGGACGTGCCGTAAGGCGATTCGGGGTTGAGCGGGGTATCCTCCGTGACCGGGATCTGGCGCGGCGTCCCGTAGACGGCGGCGGTGGACGAGAAGATGAAGTGCTTCACACCGCCCTTGACCGCCGCCTCGATCAGGTTGCGGGCGTTCGAGGTGTTGTTCCTGTAATAGCCGAGTGGATCGGCGACCGAGTCCGGCACCACGATCGAGGCCGCGAAATGGATGATCTCGCGCACGTCGTGCGCAGCGATGATCGCGGAAACCAGGCTCTCATCACCCGTTTCGCCGACGAAGAGCGGCACGTCTCCCGGCACTGACGGTCGAAACCCCGTCGACAGATTGTCGAGAATGACCACCGCCTCGCCCGCGTCGCGCAGGGCCCGCACCATGTGGCTGCCGATATAGCCCGCACCGCCCGTCACCAGAACCGTCATCAACCAAAGTCCTCGTTTCTTGGCATCGTTTATCGAAAAACCATGATCATTGCGTTATTGACGGCCGACGCGTCGTCGGGCGCGTCGGGTTTCTTTCGTCCCCTCCGGATCCAGTTCCCATGAAGCGCATTCGCAAAGCCGTGTTCCCCGTCGCGGGCCTCGGAACCCGTTTCCTGCCGGCGACGAAGTCGATCCCAAAGGAAATGCTCACCGTCGTCGACAAGCCGGTCATCCAGCACGTGGTCGACGAGGCGCGCGAGGCCGGCATCGAGCATTTCGTTTTCGTCACCGGCCGCAACAAGGCGGTGATCGAGGATCATTTCGACATCGCCTTCGAACTCGACGCGACGCTCGCCGGGCGCGGCAAGACCGAGGCGCTGGACGACCTCAAGCGCTCTCTGCCGCCGGCCGGCGCGACGAGCTTCACGCGCCAGCAGGCCCCGCTCGGCCTCGGCCACGCGGTGTGGTGCGCGCGCGACATCATCGGAAACGAGCCCTTCGCGCTCCTGCTGCCCGACATGCTGCACAAGGGCAAGGGCAAGGGCTGCCTGAGCGCCATGGTGGAGGCCTATGAGCGGGTCGGCGGCGGCAATCACGTCGCGGTCTACGAGGTTCCCGAAAGCCAGACGAACCAGTACGGCATTGTCGGACGCGGCGAAGACAAGGGCGGCAACGCGTTTGCGATCACCAAAATGGTCGAAAAGCCCGCCAAGGGCACGGCGCCCTCGAACCTCGCCATCTCCGGCCGCTACATCCTCCAGCCGGAAATTTTCGGCCTGCTCGAGACGCAGGAGCGCGGCGCGGGTGGCGAGATCCAGCTGACCGATTCGATGCTGCGGCTTGCCGAGATGCAGCCCTTCTTCGGCAACATCTTTGCGGGCGACATCTACGACACCGGCATGAAGAGCGGTTTCCTCGCAGCCAACATCGCCTATGCGCTCGATCGCCCCGATCTGCGCGAGGCGGTGAAGGCCGAACTCAAGCGGCTTGGCCTGTGAGCGGGCCAAGGATCCTCGGCGAGGAGGTCGGCTTTTCCGGCTGGAACAAGCTGCTGCTCGTCTCCGCCCGCACCGCGCGCGGCACCGCGCTGCGGCGCAGCGTCGAGCATCATGGCGATGCGGCCGCCGTCCTGCCCTACGACGCGGCTCGTCGTGTCGCCCTGATGGTGCGGCAGCTGCGCGTGCCGCTCCTGTGGGCGCATGGCCTGCCCGACAGTCTGGAGGTTCCGGCCGGCGTCCTCGACGCCGACGAGCCGGCGGATTGCGCCCGCCGCGAGGCGATGGAGGAGGCCGGCGTCAGCCTCGGACCGCTCACCTATCTCTATCCGGTCTATCCGATGCCCGGCATCTCGACCGAGTGCATGCATCTCTTCCTCGCGCCCTACTCGGCTTCCGACCGCACGCAGGACGGCGGCGGCGTTGATCACGAGAATGAGGAGATCGAGGTGGTCGAGGTCGCTCTGTCGACCCTGTGGAGCCAGCTCGAGACCGGCGATCTGCGCGATGCCAAGACCGTCATGCTGCTCCAGGCGCTGCGCCTGCGCGAGCCGGACCTTTTCGCCTGACAGGGCGCTGCGCCGTCCGACCGCGATCGGGCCGCATGCCGCGGCCCATCCGCCGCTTGACGGCGCCCGGTCACCTCGTCACGGTGCCGCCGCACATCGAACCCGGCCTTTCATGCCCTTCACCTCCCTGCTCGACCCCGACACCATTCCGGCGCCGCTCGCCGGTGCGGCTGTCGCCATCGGCAATTTCGACGGTGTCCATCGCGGCCACCGCGCAGTGATCGACGCGGCGCGCAGGCTTGCCGCCGATCTCGGCGGGCCGGCGCTCGCTCTGACCTTCGAGCCGCATCCGCGCAAGGTCTTCCGGCCGGAGGTTCCCCTCTTCCGCCTCTCGCCGCCCGCCGTGAAGGCGACGCTGTTCGAGCGCGCCGGGCTCGACGGCGCCGTGACGCTGTCCTTCGACCGGCTTTTTGCCGAAACCAGCGCCGAGCGCTTTCTGGCCGACCTCCTCGTCGGACGCCTCAAGGCGCGGGCGGTCGCGATCGGACATGATTTCTCCTTCGGCAAGGGACGGCAGGGAAACGCCGATTTCATTCTGGCGCGGGCGCCGGCGCTCGGCCTCAAGGTCGCGGTCGTGCCGGCCTTCGCGCAGGACGGCGCGGCGGTCTCCTCGAGCGCCATCCGAGCAGCGCTGGCAGCGGGCGATGTTCGTCGCGCCAACGCCCTTCTCGGCCATGAATGGTTCGTGCGCGGCACGGTGGTGCATGGCGAGAAGATCGGCCGCACGCTCGGCTACCCGACCGCCAACATGGCCTTCGATCCGGATTTCGCCCTCGCCGACGGCATTTATGCGGTCCGCGCGACGATCGACGGCGTCGTGCGGCCGGGCGTCGCCTCCTATGGGCGGCGGCCGACCTTCGGCGACGGCGCGCCCCTGCTCGAGACCTATGTGTTCGACTTCACCGGCGATCTCTACGGCAAGGAGATCGACATCACCTTCGTCGACTACATTCGCGGGCAGATCAAATTCGACGGCGTCGAGGCGCTGATCGAGCGAATGCACGAGGACAGCCGCATCGCCCGCGCCATCACCGGCGGCTGATCCACCGCTTTATCACCGCGATGGGGCCTGCTATGAGGCTCGCCATGATCACCGCCCCGACGATCGCACCGACACGGGTTCGCCCGGCGGACCGAATTAGCGGCCCGGCCTTCGCCCTCGGGCCTGCCTGAGCGCGCGACGTCCGGGATCCTGCCGCACGCCTCTCCCTCCCGTTTGTCCGGACTTCGAACCATGACCGCCGAGACCGCTGGCGTCGACTATTCCAAGACGCTGTTCCTGCCCGATACGCCCTTCCCCATGCGCGCCGGCCTGCCGCAGAAGGAACCCGAGATCCTCAAGCGCTGGCAGGCGATGAACCTCTACAGGCGTCTGCGCGAAAGCGCCGCCGGCCGCCCGAAATTCACGCTGCATGACGGGCCACCCTATGCGAATGGCAACATCCATATCGGCCATGCGCTCAACAAGATCCTCAAGGACATGGTGACGAAGAGCCAGCAGATGCTGGGCTTCGATTCCAACTACGTCCCCGGCTGGGACTGCCATGGCCTGCCGATCGAATGGAAGATCGAGGAGCAGTACCGGGCGAAGGGGCGCGCGAAGCCGGATTTTTCGGATGCGACCGCCATCAACGCGTTCCGCCAGGAATGCCGCGCCTTCGCCGAGCACTGGGTCGACGTGCAGCGCGAGGAGTTCAAGCGCCTCGGCGTCGTCGGCGACTGGGACAATCCCTATCTGACCATGACCTATCCCGCCGAGGCGCAGATTGCCCGCGAGATCATGAAGTTCGCCGTGAGCGACCAGCTCTATCGCGGGTCGAAGCCCGTGATGTGGAGCGTCGTCGAGAAGACGGCGCTGGCCGAAGCAGAGGTCGAGTATCAGGACTACCAGAGCGACACGGTGTTCGTGGCGTTCCCGGTGAATGCGCAGGTCTCTTCGGGTTCAGCGCCAGTCAACCGTCCCGACTTGGTCGCTGCACTTGCCGACAAGGCAGCGAGTTTCGCCCAGCAGAATGAATTGGTAGGTGCGAGCGTCGTTATCTGGACGACTACGCCCTGGACGATCCCGGGCAACCGGGCAATCGCATATTCGCATCGGATCAGTTACGGCCTCTATCAGGTCACAGCGAACGAGCGCGATTTCGGGCCGCGCGTCGGCCAGCGCTACATCATCGCGAAGGCCCTCGCCGAGAGCGTCGCAAGCGGGTCGAAGATCAGTCTGCAACTCGTCGACGATGTCAGCGCGCAGACGCTGGCCGGCATCACCTGTGCCCATCCCCTCGCCGACTGGGCGCGGGAAAACGGTGTCGCCGGCTATCAGTTCGCCGTCCCCCTGCTCGATGGCGACCACGTCACCGATGACGCGGGTACGGGCTTCGTCCACACCGCGCCGGGCCACGGTCGCGAGGACTTCGACATCTGGATGCAGGAGAAGGCCGCCCTCGACCAGCGCGGCATCGAGACCCGCATCCCCTACACGGTCGATGCCGACGGCGCCTTCACCGTCGAGGCGCCGGGCTTCACCGGCCATCGCGTGCTCGACGACAAGGGCGAGAAGGGCAAGGCCAACGAAGAGGTCATCAAGGCGCTGATCGCCGCCGGCACGCTCGTCGCGCGCGGGCGACTGAAGCACACCTATCCCCATTCCTGGCGCTCGAAGAAGCCCGTTATCTTCCGCAACACGCCGCAATGGTTCATCGCCATGGACAAGGAGCTCCACGGCGTCCTGTCGGGCGGCAAGGCGGCCCGGGATGGCGGCGTCGGCCATGGCGCGAACGAGCCCGACACGCTGCGCCACCGCGCGCTGACGGCGATCAAGGAGACGGAATGGGTGCCGGCGGCGGGTGAAAACCGCATCAACGGCATGATCGAGAACCGGCCCGACTGGGTGGTCTCGCGCCAGCGCGCCTGGGGCGTTCCGATCACGGTCTTCGTCGACAGGGAAACCGGCGCCGTCCTCAAGGATGAGCGCGTCAACGCCGCCATCGCGGAAGCCTTCATGACCGAAGGCGCCGATGCCTGGTTCGCCTCGGCCGACGGCGCGCGGTTCCTGACGCCTTTCGGGCATGACCCGGCGCGGTTCGAGAAGGTCAACGACGTTCTCGACGTCTGGTTCGATTCAGGCTCGACCCATGCCTATACGCTGGAGGACCCGGTCCATTTTCCGGGCCTTGCCGGGATCCGACGCCGCGTCGACGGGGGCGATGACCGGGTGATGTATCTGGAGGGCTCCGACCAGCATCGCGGCTGGTTCCACTCCTCGCTCCTCGAGAGCTGCGGCACGCGCGGCCGCGCGCCCTTCGACGTCGTGCTGACACACGGCTTCGTGCTCGACGAGAAGGGGCAGAAGATGTCGAAGTCGCAGGGCAATGTCGTTGCCCCGCAGACCGTCATGGAGAAATCCGGCGCCGACATCCTGCGCCTGTGGGTGGCGGCCTCCGACTATTCCGATGATCTGCGCATCGGGCCGGAAATCCTGAAGACCTTCGAGGAGACCTATCGCAAGCTGCGCAACACGATCCGCTGGATGCTCGGCACGCTCGCTCATTTCGACGGGCAGGTGGTGGCCCATGGCGACATGCCCGAACTCGAGCGCGTCATGCTCTCACGCCTTGCCGCGCTCGATCCCGTCATCCGCAAGGCCTATGCCGAGTATGACTACAAGCGGGTCGTCGCCGTGTTGTCGGCCTTCATGACGGTCGAGCTGTCGGCCTTCTACTTCGACGTGCGCAAGGACGCGCTCTATTGCGACCCCCTCTCCTCGGTGAAGCGGCGCGCGGCGCTGACGGTCGTCGACCAGCTCTTCCGCTGCGTCACGACGTGGCTCGCGCCGATCCTGTCCTTCACGGCGGACGAGGCCTGGACGACTCGCTACGGCGAGGGTGCCAGCGTGCACCTCGAGACCTTCCCCGACCTTCCGGCCGACTGGCTCGACCCGGCGCTCGATGCGAAATGGGACAGCCTGCGGCGCGTGCGTCGCGTCGTCACCGGGGCGCTCGAGCTCGAGCGCGCGGAAAAGCGCATCGGCTCCTCGCTCGAGGCCGCGCCGGTCGTGCATATCGCCGATCCGGCGCTGCGCGACCTCGTCTCCAGCGTCGATTTCGCCGAGGTCTGCATCACCTCCGACATCTCGCTCGCCTCGGGCGAAGGACCCGCCGCCGCCTTCCGTCTCGACGAGACCAAGGGCGTCGCGGTGGAGGTCGCGCGCGCCGCCGGCGTGAAATGCGCCCGCTCCTGGCGCTATTTCGACCCCGCCACCGCCGACCCCGCCTTCCCCGACATCACCCCCCGCGACGCGCAGGCGATGCGGGAGCGGCTGGCCGCTGAAAAACAGCCTAGCTAAGTACCTCTGATAGCACGTCTTCTTGATTTCCCGCCAAAGGTGCATACCCTTTGGCGGGGAGAGCGTTCCATGTCCGACATGCAGCCAGGCCTTATCCAGCCATATAGGATCCCGCCGCAGCTCATTGAGGGCTGGACGAGCATCCATGACGACGCTCAGGTCAGTCTTCGCTTCACGAAGGGGGATCTCGATGCCTGTTCTTTGCCTTCACGCATTTCGTTCGCGCCCAAAGTGAGTTTCAGGGCGCGGTCGTTGAGCTCAGCAACGGCCGTGCGGAAACTGCAACAATCCAGATGGCGGACGCCACGCGCTGGCTTTCATCGGCCGACGACAATTTCCGCCGCTTCTTTACAGCGGTCATGGCCAGTGCCGTGACTGGAGGGAACGGCCCGTGAGCGACGCAGCTGGTCAGGCCTACGATAAATCGAGCGTGATTAGCGGTCGATTTGGTTCTAATCTGTCGTCGAGTGGGGGTGATGGCGGAAATGACGGGATGGATCGACGCGTGACGCGGCTTGAGGCCCAGCAAGAATTCGTGACCAAGGAACTGGCCGCGATCGGCACGAAGATCGATGGCCTCGCGACTGTCGTAACCTCGATCAATCTGCACGTCGCCCGGCTGCCATCCTATGGAGGACTTTGGTCGGCGCTGGGTGTGATTTTTGCCGCCATGCTTGCTGTTCTTGCGATCATTATCGCCGTGTTTCAGTACAAAGCAGATACTGCGACGATCTCGACGCCAACGATCGCACCGCCCGCGACCGTGATAGTCATACCGCAATCGAACGGGGTACCGAGCCTTTCACTCCCCGTGGAGCCGAACGCGTCGCAGCCTTCGCCCTGATGACAGAACATCACCACGCCATCCGCCTCGGCCTCACGGTCGCGGCCGTCGTCTGCGTCCTCGATCAGGCGTTCAAGCTGTGGATGCTGTTCGTCGTCGGCATGACGGAGGGCGAGCGGCTCGCCTTTCTGCCCATGCTCGATCTCGTCATGGTGTGGAACTACGGCGTCTCCTACGGGCTGTTCCAGCAGGAGAGCGCCGCCGGGCAATGGGCGCTCGTCGCGTTCAAGGTGGTCGCCGTCGCGGCGCTCCTATGGTGGCTCGCGCGCATCGAGACGCGGATCGGGGCTGTCGGGCTGGGGTTGATCATCGGTGGGGCGATCGGAAACGGCATTGATCGCGTCGCCTATGGCGCCGTGGCAGACTTCTTTTACTTTCATGTCGGATCGTTCGATTGGTATGTCTTCAACTTGGCGGATGTCGCGATCGTTGCCGGTGTCGCGTTCCTCCTGTATGAAGCCTTTCTGGGGAAGGGGCCTCCGGCTCATCGGGACGCATGATGCGACAGAAGATACGCGTGGTGATGATCGGCATGGTGAGCGCGGCGACGATCGTCGCCGCCGGCTCGGCCGCACAAGCCCAGAGCTTCTTGACCAATCTTTTCGGTGGTGGGAAGGACGAGCCTGCCATCAACTATTCCGAACGCGCACCGCTGGTACTGCCGAAGGAGCGCAAGCTCGTCGAGCCCGGCGCGCTCGACGCGGCGGCTGGCGAATGGCCAAACGATCCCGACGAGATCAAGCGCCGCAAAAAGCTCGAGGAAGCCTCGATCACCAACGAGTTCTTCGGCAGCAAGAGCATTGCGCCCGTATCGCCGGACGAACTACGCTCGACCGGGTACGCCGTGGACGACCCGGCCGACATGCAGGCGATCGAGGAATACAACCGCCGCGCCTCGAACCCGCTGAAGCCCGACGTGCTGCGCAGCCAGAAGCTCCGTGGCCTCGCTCAGGACACGCCGATGATCCCCGGTCAGGAGCCGCCGCGTAAGTCGTTGACCGACCCGCCGCCGGGCATTCGCACGCCGGTCGCCTCGGCGCCGCTCGACGACACGATCGAACTCCCCTCGGAAGCCGCCGCCAAGGCGAAGAAGAGCTGGTGGGATTTCGCGCCGCAATGAGCGGTCGCGCCGGCTGACCGCACTCTGCTGAACAAGACGCCGGCGTCGGGGCCACCCCACGCCGGCGTTTCATTTTTCGATCGATACGGGAGAAAGACCGCCGTCGCGCCGCCGGCTCAGGCGTCGACCTGGTCTTCCATCCGCAGCTTCTCGATCGCAGCCCTGACCTCGGGCTTGAGGCCCGCGCCGCCATGATCGAGATGCGCATAGATCTGATCGCGCATGCGCGGCTCCCAGAACTTGCGGATGTGCTCGGCGATCCCCTCCACCGCGTTGCCGCGGGTCTGGGCGTGGAAGAAGGTGCCGATCTGGTTGGCCATGTAGACGAGTTTGTCAGGCGACATCGGAAAGACCCTCGGTCATGATGCGATGGGGATGGGTGAAGATTTCGAAGCCGTCGGCGCGGGCGATCGCGACGAGGGTGAGGCCGGCAGCCTCCGCCGTCTCGATCGCCAGCGCGGTCGGTGCCGACACGGCGACGACGACGCCGGCTCCGGCGGTCGCGGCCTTCTGAACCATTTCGACGGAGACGCGGCTCGTCAGAAGCACGAGGCCGTCGCCCGCCCGGCGACCGGCGCGCGCGAGCGCGCCAACGAGCTTGTCGAGGGCATTGTGCCGACCGACGTCCTCGCGCACAGCGACGAGGCCCGCCTCGGGCGTCCAGAAGGCGGCGGCATGGACCGCGCGGGTTTCGATGTTGAGTGTCTGCGCCGGCGCGAGCGCCTGCAGCGCCGCGCCGATCTCGGCCGGCGTGAAGCGGCGGGTCGCGCCGCTCACCGCCGCCGGACGGACGGCTTCGGCGAGGCTGTCGATGCCGCACAGGCCGCATCCGGTCGGGCCGGCGATGCGTCGGCGGCGCGCGGAGAGATCGGCGGCGGCGTTAGCCGGCAACCAGGCGCGCACCTCGTGGCCGCGACCGTGATCGACCACCTCCACCGGGCCGAGTTCCTGCGCCGAGGCCACAACGCCCTCGCTGAGCGCGAAGCCCACGGCGAAATCCTCGAGATCGACCGGGCTTGCCATCATCACGGCATAGGTGCCGCCGTTGAAGACGATCGCGACCGGGCTCTCCTCGGGTACGGCGCGCACGAGATCGGCGGCGCCGGAGCCGCGCACGGCGCACGAGGCGACCCGCCGTGCTGCGGTCAAGCCGGAACCGCGTGCCCGGTTGCCATTTGCCGAGGGGCTTTGTGCCAAGACCCTGTTTCCCCTCTCACTCCGCCGCCACACGCCGCGCGAGGCGGGCATGGGCTTCGTACTCTTCCTGCCAGGCCGTCGGGCCGTTGGACGGCGTGATCTGGACCGCGGTCACCTTGTACTCGGGGCAGTTCGTCGCCCAGTCGGAAAACTCCGTGGTGATGACGTTTGCCTGGGTCACCGGGTGATGGAAGGTGGTGTAGACGACGCCCGGCGCGACGCGGTCGGTGACGGTCGCGCGCAGCGAGGTCGCGCCGGAGCGGCTCTCGAGTTTCACCCAGTCGCCGTCGCGGATGCCGCGCTGCTCGGCGTCATGGGGGTGGATCTCGAGCAGGTCCTCGCCGTGCCAGACCGTGTTCTGCGTCCGGCGCGTCTGGGCGCCGACATTGTACTGGCTGAGGATGCGCCCGGTCGTCAGCAGGAGCGGGAAGCGCGGACCGGTGCGCTCGTCGGTCGGCACGTACTCGGTGATCATGAATTTGCCGCGGCCGCGCACGAAGCCGTCGATGTGCATGACCGGCGTGCCTTCCGGCGTCTTCTCGTTGCAGGGCCACTGCACGGAGCCCAGTTCCTCGAGCTTCGCGTAGGAGACGCCGGCGAAGGACGGCGTCAGGGCAGCGATCTCGTCCATGACCTCGGAGGGATGCGCATAGTCCATCGCAAAGCCCATGGCCTTGGCGATGAGCAGCGTGATTTCCCAGTCGGCATAGCCGGATTTCGGCGACATCACCCGGCGCACGCGCTGAATGCGGCGCTCGGCATTGGTGAAGGTGCCGTCCTTTTCGAGGAAGGTCGAACCCGGCAGGAAGACATGGGCGTAATTCGCCGTCTCGTTCAGGAAGAGATCCTGGACGACGACGCATTCCATCGCCTCGAGGCCGGCCGTGACATGCCTGGTGTCGGGATCCGACTGGGCAATGTCCTCGCCCTGGATGTAGATGCCCTTGAACGAACCCTCGACGGCGGCGTCCAGCATGTTCGGGATGCGCAGGCCCGGCTCGTCGTGAAGGGGCACGCCCCAGAAGCTCTCGAACATCTCGCGGACATTGTCGTTCGAGATGTGGCGATAGCCGGGCAGCTCGTGCGGGAAGGAGCCCATGTCGCAGGCGCCCTGCACGTTGTTCTGGCCGCGCAGCGGGTTCACGCCCACGCCCTCGCGTCCGAGATTGCCGGTCGCCATGGCGAGGTTGGCGATCGCCATGACCGTGGTCGAGCCCTGCGAATGCTCGGTGACGCCGAGGCCGTAATAGATCGCGCCATTGCCGCCGGTGGCGTAGAGCCGCGCGGCGCCGCGCACCAGTTCCGCCGGCACGCCGGTATAGGCTTCCATCGCCTCGGGGCTGTTGCGCTCCTCCGCCACGAAGGCTGCCCAGCCCTGGAACTCGTCGAGTTCGCAGCGCTCGCGCACGAAGGCCTCGTTGACGAGCCCCTCGGTGACGATGACGTGGGCGATGGCGGTGAGGACCGCGACATTGGTGCCGGGCTTGAGCGGCAGGTGATAATCCGCCTCGACATGGGCGGTGCGCACGATGTCGGTGCGGCGCGGATCGATGACGATCAGCTTGGCGCCCTGGCGAAGCCGCTTCTTCATGCGCGAGGCGAAGACCGGGTGGCCGTCGGTCGGGTTCGCGCCGATGATGACGATGACGTCGGTCTTCTCGACCGAATCGAAGTCCTGCGTGCCGGCCGAGGTGCCAAAGGCCTGGCCGAGGCCATAGCCGGTCGGCGAGTGGCAGACGCGGGCGCAGGTGTCGACATTGTTGTTGCCGAAGCCGCCGCGGATCAGCTTCTGGACGAGGAAGGTCTCCTCATTCGTGCAGCGCGAGGAGGTGATGCCGCCGATCGCCGCCTTCCCATAGGTGCCCTGGATCCGCTTGAATTCCGAGGCGACGCGGCTGATCGCCTCGTCCCACGACACTTCCCGCCAGGGATCCGTGATCTTGTTGCGGATCATCGGCTTGAGGATGCGTTCCTTGTGGGTGGCATAGCCCCAGGCGAAGCGGCCCTTGACGCAGGAATGGCCGCGATTGGCCTTGCCGTCCTTGTAGGGGACCATGCGCACGAGTTCCTCGCCGCGCATTTCCGCCTTGAACGAGCAGCCGACGCCGCAATAGGCGCAGGTCGTGACGACGGAGTGCTCCGGCTGGCCGATCTCGATCACGGCCTTCTCGGTCAGCGTCGCGGTCGGGCAGGCCTGCACGCAGGCGCCGCAGGAGACGCATTCGGAATCGAAGAAGTTTTCGTTCATGCCCGGCGACACACGGCTGTCGAAGCCGCGACCCGAGATCGTCAGCGCGAAGGTGCCCTGCACCTCCTCGCAGGCCCTCACGCAGCGCGAGCAGACGATGCACTTCGACGTGTCGAAGGTAAAATAGGGGTTTGATTCATCCTTGCCGAGGTCGAGATGGTTCTCGCCCTCAGTGCCGTAGCGCACCTCGCGCAGGCCGACCGCGCCCGCCATGTCCTGCAATTCGCAATCGCCATTGGCGGCGCAGGTCAGGCAGTCGAGCGGGTGGTCGGAGATGTAGAGCTCCATCACGCCCTTGCGGATGTCCTTCAGCCGCGGCGTCTGGGTGCGAACGACGAGGCCAGGCGCAACCGGGGTGGTGCAGGAGGCGGGCGTGCCGGCGCGACCCTCGATCTCGACGAGGCACATGCGGCACGAGCCCCAGGCCTCGACCATGTCGGTCGCGCAGAGTTTTGGGATCTGCGTGCCCATTTCCATGGCCGCGCGCATGATCGAGGTGCCTTCTGGCACCGTGACACTGACGCCGTCGATCGTCAGCGTGACGAGGTTCTCCGACTTCGAAGCCGGGGTGCCGTAGTCGATTTCGTGGATCAGGGACATTGCAGTCTCACTCGGCGGCGACGCGGTACGGCGTCACGTCAAAATCCTCGGGGAAATGGCGGATGGCGGACAGGACCGGATAGGGCGTGAAGCCGCCCAGGGCGCACAGCGAGCCGAACTTCATCGTCTGGCAGAGATCCTCGAGGATCGCGATGTTGCGCGCCACGGACTGGCCGGCGATGATCTTGTCGACCGTCTCCATGCCGCGGGTCGACCCGATGCGGCAGGGCGTGCACTTGCCGCAGCTCTCGATCGCGCAGAACTCCATGGCGAAGCGGACCTGCCGCTTCATGTCGACGGTGTCATCGAAGATGACGATGCCGCCATGGCCGATCAGCCCGTCCTTCGCGGCAAAGGCCTCGTAGTCGAAGGGCGTGTCGAACAGGGCGCGCGGGAAATAGGCGCCGAGCGGCCCGCCGACCTGCACCGCCTTGACCGGGCGGCCCGAGGCGGTGCCACCACCAATGTCGTCGACCAGTTCGCCGAGCGTGATGCCGAAGGCGGTCTCGAACAGGCCGCCATGGCGGACATTGCCGGCAATCTGGATCGGCATGGTTCCGCGCGAGCGTCCCATGCCGAAATCGCGATAGTGCTCCGCGCCCTTGGCCAAGATCACCGGAACCGTGGCGAGCGACAGCACGTTGTTGATCACGGTGGGCTTGCCGAACAGGCCCTTGTGGGCCGGGAGCGGCGGCTTCGCCCGCACCGTGCCGCGCTTGCCTTCGAGGCTCTCCAGCAGCGAGGTCTCCTCGCCGCAGACATAGGCACCGGCCCCGACCCGGACCTCCATGTCGAAGGCGTGATCGGACCCGAGGATGCGCGCTCCGAGCATGCCGGCGCCGCGCGCGGTCGCGATCGCCGCGCGCATCATCGCAACCGCATGGGGATATTCGGAGCGGATATAGACATAGCCTTTGGTGGCGCCGGTCGCGATGCCGGCGATCGCCATGCCCTCGATGAGCATGAAGGGATCGCCCTCCATGACCATGCGGTCGGCGAAGGTGCCGCTGTCGCCTTCGTCGGCATTGCAGACGATGTATTTCTGCGCGCCCTTGGCCTCCAGCACCGTCTTCCACTTGATGCCGGTCGGGAAGCCCGCACCACCACGCCCGCGCAGCCCGGATTGGGTGACGATGGCGACGATCTCCGCCGGCGTCAGCGCGAGCGCCTTGTGCAGGCCCTCGAGGCCGCCATGGGCACGGTAATCATCGAGCGACCGCGGATCGACGATGCCGGCGCGGGCGAAGGTCAGGCGGGTCTGCTTCCTGAAGAACGGCAGATCCTCGGGCCGACCGAGACGCAGCGCATGGCTGCCGTCGCCCGAAAAGGCATCGAGAAGGCCCGGCACGTCCGCGACATCGACCGGGCCATAGCCGATCCGGCCCGCCGGTGTGTCGAGTTCGACGAGGGTCTCGAGCCACAAGGCGCCGCGTGAGCCGTTGCGGACGAGGGTGAGGTCGATGCCGCGACGACGCGCCTCGGCGGCGAAGGCCGTTGCGACGTCGTCGGCGCCGACCGCGATCGCGGCCGCATCGCAGGGAACGAAGATCTTCATGGTCATTTCAGCGTCTCCGCGAGGACCGCGTCGAGACGCTTTTCGGTCAGGCGGCCGACCAGCCGGTCATCGATCATCGCCGCCGGCGCCGTGGCGCAGAGCCCCAGGCAATAGACCGCCTCGAGCGTGACCTCGCCGTCGGGCGTCGTCTCGCCGAAGCCGATACCGAGGCGGCCTTCCAGTCGGCCCGCGAGGCGCTCGCAGCCGGCGGACTGGCAGGCTTCCGCGCGACACAGCTTGATGACGTGCCGGCCGGCGGGCTCGCGCCGGAAGTCGTGGTAGAAGGTGACAACGCCATGCACCTCGGCGCGCGACAGGTTCAGCGCATCCGCCACCAGCGGAACGGCCGCGTCCGGCACATAGCCGAACGCCTCCATGAAACCGTGCAGGATCGGCAGCATCGGCCCTTCGCGGTGCCGCTCGGCCTCGATGATCTCGTTCGCGCGCGCGGCGCTGAACGGTTCCGTACCACCCATCCCCCGGGTCCCCTGCTCACGACGTGCCGCGTGAGGCTTATCCCGGTTGCACGGATGTTCAAGCTAGAAGCTTCGTTGTTTGATAGATAACCTCTATCAAACCGGCGGTTTTCCGCATGTTGGAGCCTTTCCAGACGACACATCCGTAGCACTACGCAGCCCGCGGCGGGCGACATGGTTTCGCCGACACCCGGCATCGGCTATCAGCACGCCCAGACAGCCGGACCGCGCGGACCCATGATTCGACTAGAGAGCATCAGCAAGCAACACGGCCACCAGATCCTCTTCATCGAGGCTTCGGCGGCGCTTCAGCGGGGCGAGAAGATCGGTCTCGTCGGCCCGAACGGAGCCGGCAAGTCGACGCTGTTCCGCATGATCACCGGCGAGGAGCCGCCGGACGAGGGCCAGGTCTCGGTCGAGCGCGGCGTGACCATCGGCTATTTCAGCCAGGACGTCGGCGAGATGTCGGGCCGCAGCGCCGTGGCCGAAGTGATGGACGGCGCGGGCCCGGTGAGCGAGGTCGCGGCCGAACTCAAGGATCTCGAGGCCGCCATGGCCGATCCCGATCAGGCCGACGACATGGACGCGATCATCGAGCGCTATGGCGAGGTGCAGGCCCGCTTCGAGGAACTCGACGGCTATGCGCTCGAGGGCCGCGCCCGCGAGGTGCTGGCAGGGCTGAGCTTCACGCAGGAGATGATGGACGGGGATGTCGGCAAGCTTTCCGGCGGCTGGAAGATGCGGGTCGCGCTCGCGCGCATCCTCCTGATGCGACCCGACGTGATGCTTCTCGACGAGCCGAGCAACCATCTTGATCTCGAAAGCCTGATCTGGCTCGAGCAGTTCCTGCGCGCCTATGAGGGCGGGCTGATGATGACCTCGCACGACCGCGAATTCATGAACCGCATCGTGACGAAGATCGTCGAGATCGACGGCGGCGGTCTCACCACCTATGCCGGCGACTATGAGTTCTACGAACAGCAGCGCGCGCTTGCCGAAAAGCAGCAGCAGGCGCAGTTCGAGCGCCAGCAGGCGATGCTCGCCAAGGAGATCAAGTTCATCGAGCGCTTCAAGGCGCGCGCCTCCCATGCCGCGCAGGTGCAGAGCCGGGTCAAGAAGCTGGACAAGATCGAGCGCGTCGTGCCGCCCAAGCGTCGCCAGACGGTGATGTTCGAATTCCAGCAGGCGCCGCGCTCGGGCGATGACGTCGTCAGCCTGCGCAACGTGCACAAGCGCTATGGCAGCCGCACCATCTATGAGGGGCTCGATCTCGTGGTCCGGCGCAAGGAGCGCTGGTGCGTCATGGGCGTCAACGGCGCCGGCAAGTCGACGCTCCTGAAGCTCATCGCCGGATCAGCGACGCCCGATGACGGGTCGATCACCATCGGCGGCAGCGTCAAGATGGGCTATTTCGCCCAGCACGCCATGGACCTCCTCGACGGCGAGCGCACCGTGTTCCAGTCGCTGGAGGACGCCTTCCCGCAGGCCGGTCAAGGCTCGCTGCGGGCGCTCGCCGGCTGCTTCGGCTTCTCCGGCGACGATGTCGAGAAGAAGTGCCGTTTTCTTTCCGGTGGCGAGAAGGCGCGGCTCGTCATGGCGCTGATGCTCTATGATCCGCCGAACTTCCTGGTGCTCGACGAGCCGACCAACCATCTCGACATGGGAACCAAGGAAATGCTGATCGCAGCCCTCTCGGCCTTCGAGGGCACGATGCTCTTCGTCTCGCATGACCGGCACTTCCTCGCCGCGCTGTCGAACCGGGTGCTCGAACTGACGCCCGAGGGCGTCCACGCCTATGGCGGCGGCTACACCGAGTATGTCGCGCGCACCGGCCACGAGGCGCCCGGCCTGCACAGCTGATCGGTCAGCGCCCCTTCCAGACCGGCGAGCGCTTTTCGGCGAAGGCGCGCGCGCCTTCGAGCTGATCCTCGCTCGAATAGAGACGGTCGACCGTCGGCAGCCGGCGCTTCGTCACCTTGTCGAAGGCTTCCTGCACCGGCAGGTGCGCCGTCTCGCGCACGATCTCCTTGATGGCGGCGAAGACGAGTGGTGGCCCGGCCGCGAGAAGATCGGCGAGTTCGCGGGCGCGCGTCATCAGCCGGTCGGCCGGGACGATCTCGTTGACGATGCCCCAGCGCTGCGCTTCCGCAGCCGTCACCGTGCGGCCGGTGAACAGCATCTCCATGGCGACATGATAGGGGATGCGGCGCGGCAGCTTGATCGAGGCGGCATCCGCCACCGTGCCCGAGCGGATCTCCGGCAGGGCAAAGGTCGCGTGCTCGGCGGCGAGGATCAGATCGGCCGAGATCGCGATCTCGAAGCCGCCGCCGAAGGCAATGCCGTTGATCGCGGCGATCACGGGCTTGTTGAGGCCGGGCAGTTCCTGCAGGCCGCCGAAGCCGCCCACCCCGTAATCGACGTCCGGCGTTTCGCCTGCGGCCGCAGCCTTTAGGTCCCAGCCGGGGCAGAAGAACTTCTCGCCCGCGCCGGTGAGGATCGCGACGCGCAGATCGGCATCGTCGCGAAAGCCCGCGAAGACATCACCCATGATGCGGCTCGTGGCGGCATCGATGGCATTGGCCTTGGGCCGGTCGATCGTGACCTCGAGAACGGCACCGCGCCGCTCAACCCTGATCGGATCGGACATGGTCTCTCCTCACTGCGCCGCGGCGGCCCGCGCCTTTTCTTCCTGCTCCAGCACCAGACCCGCGCCGATGCCGTGCTTCTTGAAGAGCAGCATCATGTCGACGAGGATCGCGTTGCGCTTGGCCTCGAGCTCCGCGACCGTCCGGCCCGCGGCCTGCGCCTCGCAGCCCTCGACCAGGCGCTTTTCGAGCGCGTCGTTCCACTTTGGGAACTTCAGATCGGTCCAGGGCAGTTCAAGCGTCGGGTCGAACTGCTTGATGAAATCGCGCATGCCGCCCGGACCGCCGCCGAGGTGATAGGTCAGGAACGAGCCCATGAAGGCCCAGCGCATGCCGGCGGAAAAGACGATGGAATCGTCGATGTCGCCGGTCGAGCCGATGTCCTTGTCGAGGATGTGCAGCGCCTCGCGCCAGAGCGCCTCCTGCAGGCGGTCGCAGATATAGCCGTCGATCTCCTTCTTGAGCCGCAGCACCTTCATGCCGGCGGACTCAAAATAGCGTCCTGCCCGGTCCATCGTCTCGGCGGAGGTTTTTTCGCCGGGCACCGTCTCGACCAGCGGCAGGAGATAGACCGGGTTGAAGGGGTGGCCGATGATGACGCGCTCGGGATGCCGGCATTCGGACTGCAGCCGCGTCGGCAGGAAGCCCGAGGATGAGGAGGCGATGATGACGTCGGGCCGCGCGATGGCGTCGATGTCGCGGAAGAGCCTGATCTTCAGATCCTCGCGCTCGGGCGCCGCCTCGTGGATGAAGTCGGCGGCGGAGGCCATCTCGGCGAGGTCGGTGGTGAAACGCAGCAGGCCGACAGTCGGCTTCGGCTCCGGCAGGATCGCGAGGATCGACGGCCAGGCGACGTCGATCGCCGCGCGCAGTTTTGCCTCAGCCGCCGGCGAGACGTCATAGGCGACCACGTCGAAGCCGCGCGCGAGCAGGCGCGCCGCCCAACCGGCCCCGATCAGGCCTGTGCCTGCGATTCCGACCGTCCTGACCGCTGCCATCGAACCCTCCGTGACGCCTGAGGCCCGCGACCGACGGCCGCGCCGTTCCCCGACCCTGTTGCCGGCGGGCCGTGACGCGCTTGCCCCAATCCGACCAAGTCTTCCCCGCGCCGTCGCGCCTGCCGGGTCGACGATGCGCTCAGGTGAGGATCGCGATCAGCGTCACAAGAAGGAGCGTCGCGACAAAAGTGTAGTCGGCATACCGGCGCAACGGGCTTTCGCGCGTCAGCATGCCGAAAAAGGCGACGGGAAAGCCGATGAAGCCGGCGATGACCGCCGCCGTGATGGCGAAACTGTCGATGCCGGGCAGGAGGAGCTTGACCGACAGCGCCGTCGAGACCCCGACCAGCCCGGAAATCACGATGGCAAAGTAGCCGTAGCCGGAGGCGAGTTCTCGGAAGCGGCGCACGATGCGCTGGAAATCGGAGAGCGGCCGAGGCGGCACCGCCGCGTCATACATGGCACCGATGGTACGGGCGCTGGCGAGGAAGGCGAGCGCCGCACCGGCCGGCATCAGGGCGAACAGGGCAAAGCGGGATTCGTTTGCGAGCGGCGCAAAGCCGATGATGCGCTCGACGAGGCCGAAGGTCGTCAGCAGCACGGACCCAAGCGTCAGCGCGCCGGCGGCGACGAGGCGCGCCACATTGGTGAGGGCCGCGGCACGCGCCGCCGAGTCGTCGTCATCATTGCTCGTCATCGTGATTCCGGCACACAAGGCCGCTCTATTCTTTTCATCGGGGACGCTCTGGCAAGGGGCGTCGCGGCGTGATCGCAACTGCGGCGCCGACGGCCCTCCCGGTGCCTGCGACAGAGGCGGACGCGCGCCGGATAAACGTGCATGCGCATGCCTTGACAGACCCGGTGGGGAAGAATCCAATCGATTGTCACAATCAGGAATCGGGTCGCGAAACGCCGGGAAACCGGGTCGATTCGCGGGGTCGGAAGGGGAGCCAACAAGATGAAGTCGTCACTCAGTCGCCGCACGTTTCTGGCCGCGGGCACCGCAGCCGTCGCCATGCCGTTCGTGTCGCGCGGGGCCTTTGCCGCCGACAAGATCAAGGTCGCGGGCGTGCATGCCTCGCCGGTCGAGAACGCCTGGAATTCGGTCATTCACGCGGCGCTGAACTCGGCGGCGAAGGACGGCCTGATCGACTATGTCTTCTCGGAAGGCGTGTCGGCGACGGACTATCCGCGCGCCATGCGCGAATATGCCGATCAGGGCGCCAAGCTGATCTGGGGCGAATCCTACGCGGTCGAGGCGGAAGCGCGCCAGGTCGCGGCCGATTATGCCGACACCGCCTTCCTCATGGGCTCCTCGGGTGGGCCTGAGGGCAAGAATTTCGGCGTGTTCGGCACCCGCAACCACGAGGCCGCCTATCTCGCCGGCATGCTGGCGGGCAAGATGTCGAAGTCGGGCGTGTTCGGCTCGGTCGGCGGCTATCCGATCCCGGAAGTGAACCTGCTGATCAACGCGTTCCGCATGGGCGTGAAGGAAGTGCGCCCTGACGCCAAGTTCCTGATCGGCTTCATCGGCACCTGGTTCGATCCGCCAAAGGCGAAGGAATCGGCGCTCGCCCAGATCGACGCCGGCGCCGACATCCTCTTCGGCGAGCGCATCGGCACGGCGGATGCCGCCAAGGAGCGCGGCGTCGTCTCCGTCGGCTCGCTGATCGACTACACGCCGCGCTATCCGGGCACGGTCTTCGCCAACGCGGTGTGGAACTTCCGCCCGACGATCGACGCGATCGTCGCCGACGTCACCGGCGGCAAGCCGGTCGGGCGCGACTACACCGAGTATTCCTTCATGAAGTACGGCGGCAACGACATCCAGTTCGTCGCCGACATGGTGCCGGCCGACGCCGTGCCGGCGATGGAAGCCAAGCGCGCCGACATCAAGGCAGGCAAGTTCGAGGTTCCGATCGACCAGAACGAACCGAAGTAACGCGCCGCCCCGCACGCGCCATGCCGCCGCAGGATGCGACATCGCTCGCCCTGGCAATCCGCCGGGGCGAGACACAGGCCGGCGCGGTCATGGAGGCCGCGCTGGCGCGCATCGAGGAGCGCGCCGATCTCGGGGCCTTGTCGGCGCTCGCGCCAGAATTGGGGCGCGCGGCCGCGCGTCGCCATGACGCTATGCTCGCGGCGGGTAGCCGGCGCGCGCAGGGTGTTTTCGGCGGCGTTCCCTTTCTGATGAAGGATCTCGGCAGCGCCGCCGCCGGCCTGCCGCCGCGGGCGGGTTCGACCGCCCTTTACGCGCTGCCCACGCCGGCGGGCGAAGACAGCGAACTCGTCAAGCGGTTCCGGCGCAGCGGTCTTCTGCCGTTCGGTCTCACCACCACGCCCGAATTCGGCCTGTCGTTGTCGAGCGAACCGCCGGGCTTTGCGCCGGCGCGCAACCCCTTCGATCCGGCCCGCACGCCCGGCGGCTCATCGGGCGGTGCGGCGGCGGCCGTCGCCGCGGGCCTCGTCGCGATCGCGCACGCCACCGACGCCGCCGGCTCGATCCGCGTACCCGCTGCCTGCTGCGGACTGGTCGGCCTGAAGCCGACGCGCGGCGCGACCCCCAACGGACCGCATTTCGGCAATCATCTGATGGGCCTCGTCAGCGAACTCGTGGTCTCGCGCTCGGTCCGCGACAGCGTCGCCGCGCTCGAGGCATGCGCCGGCGTCGCGGAAGGCCCGTATCCCGATCCCGACCTCGATCTCTACGACCTCGACGGGGTCGGCCTGCGCATCGGCATCGTCGACGCAGACCCCACGAGTGGCGCGATCGGGGCCGAGCAGCAGGCGGCGGTGGAAGATGCCGCGCGCGCGCTCGTTGCCGACGGCCATACCCGCGTGAACCTGCCGGCGGGGGTTTTCGAGGACCTCGCCCGCCGCGCCAACGCGATCGCCTGGCGCATCCTCGCGGTCTCGACCACGGACTGGCTGGATTTTCTGCGGCTCGGCCGTGACCAGGTCTCGCCGCTCGCCGCGGCCATCGCCGACCGGGGCAGGGCCATGTCGGCGACGGACCTCTTCGTCGCCGACCGGGAAGCCGCCGTGATCGCCCATGGCCTGTGGCGGCTTTTCGGGGGCGTAGACGTGATCCTGACGCCGATGCTGTCGGGTCCGCCGCCTCTCGTTGGGGCCTTCCCGACGGATCATGCCGATCTCGACATGCATTGCGCCCGGATGGAGCGCCTCGCGCCCTATGCGGCGCTCGCCAATGTCGCCGGCGTGCCGGCCGTCAGCGTCCCGCATGGGCGCGACGGCCATGGTCTGCCGCTTGGGGTCCAGCTCATCGGCCCTTCGGGCGGGGACCGGATGTTGTTGACGCTCGCCGCGACCCTCGAGGCGGCCGCGCCCTGGGACTATGCGGCCGATGTGGCAGGGCACCCATGAGCACCGGCGCACCCGTCCTCGAACTCACCGGGATCACCAAGCGCTTCGGCGCGCTCGTCGCCAATGACGCGATCTCGCTGACGCTGGCGCAGGGCGAGTTTCTGGCGCTGCTGGGCGAGAACGGCGCCGGCAAGACGACGCTGATGAACATCCTGTTCGGGCATTACACCGCGGATGCGGGAACCGTCCGCGTCTTCGGATCGGAGCTGCCACCCGGCAAGCCGCGCGCGGCCATCGCCGCCGGCGTCGGCATGGTGCACCAGCATTTCACGCTCGCGCCCAATCTCAGCGTGCTTGAAAACATCATGATCGGCACCGAGCCGCTCTATCGCCCCGTCTCGGACCGGCGGGGCGCCGTCGCCAAGCTGAAGGCGATCAGCGAGCGCTTCGGCCTTCTGGTCGACCCGGCGGCCCGCGTCGGCGACCTTTCCGTCGGCGAGCGCCAGAGAGTCGAGATCCTCAAGGCGCTCTACCGCGATGCGCGGATCCTCATTCTCGACGAGCCGACGGCCGTGCTCACCCAGGTGGAAGCCGAGCGCCTGTTCCAGACCCTGCGCGGGATGGCGGCGGGCGGGCTGTCGCTGATCTTCATCTCGCACAAGCTGGCGGAGGTGATGGCCGCCGCCGATCGCGTCGTCGTATTGCGCGGCGGCAAGGCGGTGGCGGAGCGGCGCACGGCCGAGACCGATCGCGGCGAACTCGCCGAACTCATGGTTGGCCGTCGCGTGACGCGCCCGGTGCGCGAGGCCCGCGCCGCCGGTGCGACGCTTCTCGCCGCCCGCGACGTGCGCGTCGTCGAGGATGGCCACGCCCGTCTCGACGGCGTCACCTTCGACGTGCGCGCCGGCGAGGTTCTGGGCGTCATCGGTGTCGCCGGCAATGGCCAGAACGCGCTCGGACGTCTGTGCGCGGGCCTGATCACGCCCTCCTCGGGCGCGTTCGCGATCGAGGGCGTGACGGCGCCGGCATCCCCGCGGGCCTTCGTGCAGGCCGGCGTCGCCCGCATCCCCGAGGATCGCCATGCCGAGGGCGTCGTCGGCGAGATGGCGGTGTGGGAGAACGCCGTCATCGACCGGGTCCGCGACGCGCGCTTCTCGCGCTGGGGCCTCGTGCGGCGAGATGCGGCGCGGGCCTCAGCCGAGGCGCTGATCACGCGCTTCGACATTCGCGGCGCCGGGCCGCTGACTCGGACCCGTCTCCTGTCCGGCGGCAACATGCAGAAGCTGATCCTAGGCCGCAACCTTGCGGGAAATCCGCGCCTGATCATCGCCAACCAGCCGACGCGCGGCCTCGACGAGGGCGCGATCGCGGCGGTCCATTCCGAGCTTCTTGCGGCGCGAGCCGCCGGCGCCGGCATCCTCCTGATCTCGGAGGATCTCGACGAGGTGATGGCGCTTGCGGACAGGGTACAAGCGATCGTCAAGGGGCGGCTGTCGCCCTCGGTGACGACCGAGGGGCTGAGCCCGCGGACCCTCGGCCTGATGATGGCCGGCGTCTGGGAGGAGTGACCATGCGGTTCGAGCGGCGCACGGACACGCCGACCCATCTCGCGATCCTCGCGCCCGTCGCCGCGATCATCGCCGCGCTGGCGCTCGCGGGGCTTCTCATCCTGCTCGCCGGCGCCAATCCGCTCGAGGCCTATCGCCTGATGCTGGTCTCGGCCTTCGGCTCGCGCCTCGCCATCACCGAGACGCTGACCCGCACCGCGCCGCTGATCCTCACGGGCCTTGCCGCCGCCGTCGCCTTCCGGGCGCGGCTGTGGAACATCGGTGGAGAGGGGCAGTTCTATCTCGGCGCGCTGGCGGTTGCGGCCGTCGGCCATGCCGCGTTGTCCGGCCTGCCGCCGGTGCTCGGCATCATCGTGCTGATGGCGATCGGCGCGACGGCGGGCGCGCTGCTGCTGCTCGGCCCGCTGCTCCTGCGCCTGCGCTTCGGCGTCGACGAGGTGGTGACGACGCTTCTCCTGAACTTCATCGCGCTCCTCTTCGTGTCGATGATGATCGAGGGGCCGTTGAAGGACCCGCTCTCGATGGGCTGGCCGCAGTCGGTGCGCGTGTCGTCCGACTTCGCGCTGGCGAAGCTCGTGCCGCGCTCGCGGCTGCATGTCGGCCTGCTGATCGCCTGCGGCGTTGCGGTCCTGATCTGGGCGATACAGGCCCGCAGCGTGTTCGGGTTCGAGACGCGCGCTGCCGGCCTCAACCCCTCGGCCGCGACCTTTGCCGGCATCTCGCTGCCGAGAACCCTGATCGCCGTCGCCTGCCTGTCCGGCGGGCTCGCGGGGCTTGCGGGCGGGATCGAGGTGATGGGCCTCAAGGGCTATGTCACGACCGACATGTCGCCCGGCTATGGCTATTCGGGGATCGTCGTCGCCATGCTGGCGGGGCTGCATCCGATCGGGGTCGTCTTCACGGCGCTCTTCGTCGCCGTCGTCTTCGTCGGTGCCGACGGCATGAGCCGGGCGCTCGGCGTGCCGAGCTTCATCGCCGACGTGATCGTGGCGATCTCGCTCCTCGCCATGCTCGTGTCGCTCCTCTTCGTCAGCTATCGGGTGCGCCGATGATCGAGGCCCTGGAGATCTTTTTCACCGCGAGCCTGTGGGCTGCCGTGCTGCGGATCGCGACGCCGCTGATCCTCGGCACGCTCGGCGCGCTGATCTGCGAGCGCGCCGGCGTCCTCAATCTCGGCATCGAGGGCATCATGACGCTCGGCGCCATGGTCGGCTGGATGACGGTCTATCAGGGTGGCGATCTGTGGACGGGGCTGCTCGCCGCCGCGATCGCGGGCGCCCTGTTCGGCCTGCTGCACGCCTTCCTCACCGTGCCGCTCGGCCTGTCGCAGCATGTGACGGGGCTCGGCATCACGCTGCTCGCCTCGAGCCTGACCTATTTCGTCTTCCGCCTGGCGCTCCCCGTCTCATCCTCGCCGCCGACCATCGTGCCCTTCCAGCCACTCGCCATTCCCGGCCTGTCGGACCTGCCCTTTTTCGGCGAGGCGCTGTTCAGCCAGACCGCGCCGACCTATCTCGCGATCGGCCTGACCATCGTCGCCGCCTATGTCCTCGCACGCACGCCTCTCGGCCTCGCCGTGCGCATGGCCGGCGAGAACCCGCATGCGGTCGAGGCGCAGGGCCTCAATCCGATCGGCGTCCGGATGGGCGCGGTCGTGGTCGGCTCGGCGCTGATGGCGGTCGGCGGCGCCTATCTGACGACGGCGGCCTTCAACAGCTTCTTCCCTACCATGATCCAGGGGCGCGGCTGGGTGTGCATCGCCCTCGTCGTCTTCGCCAGCTGGAAGCCCGGGCGGGCTCTCCTCGGCGCGCTGCTCTTCGCGCTCTTCGACGCCTATCAGCTGCGTCTCCAGCACGTCGTGGAGGGCGCGGTGCCCTATCAGCTCTTCCTCATGGTGCCCTACGTCCTGTCGATCGTAGCCCTGATCGTCATGGCGCGCCGGGCGCGCGTGCCGCAGGCGCTGATGCAGCCCTATCGTCGCGGCGAGCGCTGAGGGTCCTATCCGACAGCACTGACGGCTCTAGGCTTTTGACTGCCTTTTTGGTTGCATTCGCATCTTTTTGCGACTCTGGCGATACAACACCTGTGAACGTCGCACGCTAAATTTATTGGATTCACATTCGAGACGAAAATGTACATAAGTACCTCATTGGTTGTGACGATCTCTTTCCTTCGTGCATGTATCTCCGCCTCCTTTTTCAGAACGTGACTTTTTATCGAGATCAGCCGGCGGCTTCCCTTGGGAGGCCGCCGTCCTGTTTTTGGCAGCTTTGGGACTTCTGGGCTTTCGACACAGTCTTGAGCCGCAGTCAGCAGGATGCCTCAGAGACGGCCGTCGGCTGCAAGCGCCCCGCCGAGATGGGCGACCGCCGCCCGTGCATGGGGCCCGGCATCGGTTCGGATCGCGAGTTTCAAGGGGCGATGCACGGCGAAATCGGGAAGAACCGCGATCAGTTCGGGATGTGACGCCGCCTGCGCCGCGTCGAGCAGGCTCAGGGCCTTTCCAGCCAGGGCGCCATCGACGCGAAGCGCCAGGCTGTCGGTCATCAGGGCGATGCGCGGCTCCTTGCCGCCGACCCTCAATTCGGCGCGAAGCCGTTCGATCACGGCTTCGTCCGTGGGGGTGATGACAGCCACTCCATGAAGATCGGCGGCACCGCCAATGGGTCCGACCCGATCAAGCAGCGCGCGCGCGCCGAAGAACCGCAGGATCAAATCGGGAAGGGCAGCAACCTCGACGAGATCCGGTCTCGGTTCGGGCATGACGAAGAGTTCGGCAGTCTGTTCGAGTGCCAGTTCCGCGGCGCTGAACTGCTCGATCTCGATGTCGAGGTCAGGGAACGCCGGTCCCAGACGCGCGAAGGTCGCCGACAGGACCTGCGCGGGGCACAAATGGCTTGCGGCGACGCGCAAGCAACCCCTGACGGCGACGCGCCGGCTCTTCAAGGCCCGCAGAAGGGACTCGGCGGCACCTCTCAGAGTTTCGGCGCTGTCTGCCAGCGCCCTGCCCCGGTCATTGATCCGCACGCCATTGGCCGTGCGCTCGAACAGCGTGTCGCCACACAGGTCTTCGAGGTCGCGCAAATGACGCCCCACCGTCGACGTGCTGCTGCCGATCGCCCGCGCCGCACGCGGAACGCTGCCTAAGCGCACCACCATCGCGAGGGACCGGAGGGCGTTCAGATCGACATTCAACGCGTCGATCGTCCTGCCGACCGTCGGGGCTCTCCGTCCGACACTTAATGGCATGGTCTGCTCCGCCTAACGTGCACAGTGAACGGTGACCGACAGGACCGTGCTGGCCGATCGATCGGGTGTCAGCTCAGCAAAGTGGGAAGGGCGTCGGCGAGATAGTCGAAGACGGCGCGGATGCGGCGGCTGCGGCGCATGCGGCTGCTGGCGACGAGATAGCAGGGAAAATCGATGTGGAACTCGGGCAGCACGCGCATCAGGCCGAGGCTCTCCGGCCGGACGATCATCGGCATCAGGCCGACGCCGACACCCTTCAGCATCGCGGCTGCGATCACGTCGTCGGCATCGGAGCGCAGCGCGAAGTTCAGCCGACCTATGTCGAAGCCCGCCGCCGCCACCACCGTCCGGACGGGCTCCTCGCATTTCGGCACCACGAAGGGCAGGGCATAGACGTCCTCGCGCGTCCGGACCGACGGCACGGTCATGACCAGCGCCGGCAGCGCGTAGAAGGCCGATCGGATCGAGGTGACACGTCGCTGGATGAAATCGCCCGAGCGCGGCGGAAAACAGCGGATCGCGATGTCGATGTCGTCCTCGATCTCGTCGTCGATTCCCCTGATGAAGCTGTGGTTCAGCTGAATGCGCGGGTAGCGGGCGCTCAGATGGTCCAGCACGTCCGGCAAGGCGACCTTTGCGACCAGCGACCAGGTCGCGACCATGACGGGGCCGGCCGGCTGCTCGGCAAGCTCGGTCAAGGACCGCAGCGCCGCCTCGCTCGCCGATAGAAGCCTCTCCGCCTTGTCGGCCACGCCGTCGCTGTCACCGGCCAGGGCCAATCCCTGCCGCCCCCGCTCGAAGACCGGGTGTCCGAGCATGGTCTCGATCTGCTCGATATGCCGCCCGAGCGTCGGCTGGGACCGGCGCAGTTCGCGCGCCGCCTTGCTGAGGCTGCCATGCCGCACCACGGCCGCGAAGGACTGCAGCGCATTCCAATCGTGACCGTCGGCTGCTTCGGCCTGAACCGAGACTGTGTGTTGAGCGCTGCGACGACCCATCGATTCGGATTGTCCTGTTCAGCACTGTGAAATACGGCACCTACCTGTGTATTCAAGGTATTTAGATGCTGATTTTTTAGGCAGTACCGCGAAGAATCCCGTGGCGGCCGGGGACCGAGCGGTTCATACCGTTCACTGGGTGAAGATCGGTATGCCGGCGAGGGCCGCCGCCGCCCGGTCAATCGCCGCGCGCTCCTGCCGCTTGAGCTCCATGCCGCCCCATTCGAGCATCAACGGCAGCCAGGGATCCTCGATCCCGGTCGTGACGCCCGACAGCGCTTCCAGCACCGCGAGCCCGCAATAGGGTACATGGGTCGCGGAATAACCGCCCTCATGGGTGAAAAGCAGACGCCCCTCGCACAGACGCCCGGCGAGCGCGAGAAGACGGTGCGTCAGGTCGCGATAACCCGCCGACGTCATCATCATGCGCCCCAGCGGATCGACGCCGGAGGCGTCGAACCCGCAGGGCACGACGATCAGCTCGGGTGAAAAGCGTTCCAGCGCGGGCACGACGATGCGCTCGAACGCGTCGACATAGGCGGCCGGTCCGCAGCCGGGCGGCAGGGGCACGTTGATGTTGGTGCCCTCGCCCGCCCCCTTGCCGCGCTGGTCGATCGAGCCCGACCGCGGCGGGAACAGGTTCTCCTGATGCAGCGAGATCGTCAGGACCGTGGGGTCGTCATAGAAGATCGCCTGTGTGCCGTTGCCGTGATGGACGTCCCAGTCGACCGTCGCGACGCGTCCGACGCCATGCACCGCCTGGACGTGGCGGATCGCGACCGCCGCATTGCCGAACAGGCAGAAACCCATGCCGGTGTTGACGGAGGCATGATGGCCGGGCGGGCGCACCAGCGCATAGGCGTTTCGGACCTGCCCGGTGACGACCGCCTCGGCCGCGACGATGGCGCCGCCCGCCGCGAGGCAGGCGATCTCGTAGGAGCCCTTGCCGAGCGGTGTCAGATGGCTCGCATCGCCATAGCCCGCCTCGCTCAGCGCCTTGATGTTGGCGATGTGCGCGCGCCCATGGCAGCGGGCGAGTTCGTCCTCGCTCGCCGGGCGCGGCGGCAGGCGGACGAGGTGATCCATCAGGCCGCTGACCTCGACGAGATTCTTGAAGCGGCGCTTCGTCTCCGGGTTCTCGGCATGCTCGCCCGGCTGCACGGTCAGGCCCGGCGGAAAGACCTGCGCGAAATTCCAAGTGTTGTGCCAGAGGTAGAGTTCATGAAAGACAAAGCCCGTCGCCACACGCCACCCCCTCGGTTTACGGCGCGGCAGACTAGCGTCGTGGCGCGGCTTCGCAAGCAGCGCGAGGGACAGGTCCCATCGCAGGGCCCTCGCTTCAGCGCTTCGCCCGCGCCTTGGCGCGCGGTGTCGCGATCAGCCAGGACATGGTCACCGGCCGGAATTCGCACACCGACAGCCAGCGGTCGAGCGAGCCGAGGCGGCGCAGGATCGGATAGGCGTTTGGATCGCGCGCACCCTCGATGACCACCTCGACCGCATGGGTCGCCGCGAGCCGGTCGGTCAGAACCGGCTGGATCTCCTTGCCGATGAAGTCGTGGCACTCGATCAGAAGCGTCGCACGGGCGAGCGCCGGGAGGCTCGCCTGCGTGACGAAATCGAGTTCCCCGCCCTCGCAATCCATCACGATGAGCGCGGCGCCAGCGCCGGCGAGATCGGCGAGCCTCTCGGCGGAACAGAAGCCGCCAACCGTCACCCGAGCGTCGACGCCGTTGCGGCGGGCGGTCGCGGTGCAGACCTCCTGCGCCTTCTCGGCGATGTCGAAGGCGTGGACCTGCGCGCCCGGCAGCCGGCGCGCGAGGCCGATGGCATAGTACCCCTCGGCACAGCCGACATTGACGACGAGGGCGGGATCGGCCGCGATCGCCAGTTCGATCGCCGGATGAAGCTCGGCCTCATAGCAGCCGAGCGCCTTGGGGGCGAGATCGCCGTCGCCCCAGGAGACGGTATCGGGCAGCACCATGCCCTGGAACGGACCCGACTGGACGACATTGCCGGTGACGCGGGCGATCTCGGCCGAGATTTCGGTGCGCCGCGCGGCGACGGCGGTCCGCAGGATCGCGTTGAGCGCGAGGCCGTTGTTGTGACGCACATCCACCATCGATCAAGCCTCCGAGCCCCGTCGCCGCATGCGCGGCACCGTCAATGGGCAGCCGACGAGCCGCCCTCGGCCCGCACGTTGAGCCGCGCGAGCATCACCGTCGCACGCTGGTCGCCGAGCGCCGCCGCCTGTTTCAGGAGCTTGCGTGCCTTGGGGACGTCGGGCGGATCGCTCCAGAACGCAAAAAGCTCGCCGAGGGCGGCGATGGCGGTCATCTCGCCGTCCTCGATCGCAGCGGACAGCCATTTCATCGCCTCGACCGGATCGCGTGGCACGCCGACGCCCTGCATCTGAAAGCGCCCGAGATTGACCTTGGCAGTCGGGTGCCCCGCCTCGGCGGCGCGACGCGACCAGTCCGCCGCTCGGGAAAGGTCACGCGCGACGCCCTCGCCATTGGCATAGGCGACGCCGATCTCGAACTGGGCCTGACGGTTGCCGGCTTCGGCGGCCTGCTCGGTCCAGCGCGCGGCAAGGGCCGGGTCGCGCGGCACCCCGCGACCGGCGCGGTAGAAGGTCGCGATGGCGTACTGAGCTCCGCGATGCCCGCGATCGGCCGCCTGGCGATACCAGCGCGCCGCCTCTTCGTCGTGGTTTCCGGCATAACCGTCGCCGAGCGCTGCCATCGCATCGACATCCCCGCGCGCGGCAGCGGCGCGCAGCAGCGTCTCCGCCCGGGCCGGATCGCGGGCGATGCCCCTGCCCTCGCGCAGCATCAGACCGAGCAGGCGCGTCGCGCCGACATGGCCCTTCTGGGCGGCAGCCTCGAGCCAGCGTGCCGCCGCCGCAGGGTCGGCCGGCTGCCCGAAGCCGTTGAGGCACTGGATGCCGAGCGAGTGCAGCGCCGTCGCATTTCCGGCCTCGGCCGCCTTCAGGAACCAGGCCCGCGCCTCGACGTGATCAACGGCGCCGAGATGACCGCCGGCATAAAGCGTCCCAAGGCCGAGCGCGGCCTCCGTATTGCCGGCCTCCGCCGCCGGGCGGCAATAGGCGGCCGCGCGCACGGGATCGACCGGACCGCCGATACCGGCGGCGAGGAGATAGCCGGCAATGGCGCGACCCTCGATGTCACCCGCATCGGCCGAGGCCTCGGCATGGCGACGGGCTTCCTCGGGCTGGCTCGCGAGGGCGACGCCGTTCGGAAACAGACCCGGCCAGGCGCCCTCCGGCAGATCGTGCTGGGGCGCGGCGCCGAGGACGAGAAGCGTCGCGAGACGCGCCTGCGCCACCGGATGCCCCGCCTCGGCGGCGCGTCTGTACCACGCGACCGCATCGCAGAGATTGCGGACGACCCCCTCGCCGGTCTCGTAGAGCCGGGCGAGCGCGATCTGCGCCTCGACATCCCCGGCACGGGCGGCGCGGTCGAGCAGGATCGCGGCCGGGCCCGCCTGACCGCGACGCGCCTCGTCGACCCCCTTGCGCCGCAGGCGGGCGCCTTTGCCGAGTGCCAGCAGCGGCGTGGCCCAGGACGGCGTCGGCCAAGACGGCGTTGGCCAAGACGGCGTCGGCCAGCCCGTCAGTCTTTCGCGCAAGGACGGTCGCATCATGGTTCGCGCATCCCCTCCGACATCAGCGGCATGGCGAGTTCGAGGAAGTATTGCAGGACAGTGCGCGATCCAACCGCGACGTCGGCCGTCAGCGGCATGCCCGGGACCAGCCGGAAGTCGGGCGTGACGTCGCGCAGATTGGCGTCCGTGATCTCGATCAGCGCGCGGTAGAAGACGGGGCCGGTCGCGCCGCTGCTCGTCTTCTGGGTGAAGCTGTCGCCGCTGATCGAGCGCACGACGCCCTTCGCCGTGCCGTGCAGCGTGTAGCGCCAGGCATCGAGCTTCAGCTCGACCGGCTGGCCCACCTTCAGATAGCCCTGATCGCGGGCGCTGACGTCGATCTCGACCTGCAGCCCGCCGGCCACGGGGATGAGCGTCAGGATGCGCTCGCCGCTCTGCACGACGGAGCCGACCGACACGTCGCCCATCTGCAGCACGACGGCGTCCTCGACCGCCCTGAGGTCGACGAGATCGCGGCGCTTTACCGCCTTGGCATAGTCCTCATTCGCCTGATCGAGCTGGCGCTGTCGGTCGACGAGATCGCTCGCGGCATCCGACCGCCATTTCTGGACGAAGCCGTCGCGCTGGGCCTCGAGATCCTCGATGCCGTGCCGTGCCGACTCGAGCGCGCCCTCCTGGCTTGCGATGGCGCGTTCGATCTCGACGCGGGCATTGCTCGCCTCGATCGTCGACATGCGCGTGCCGACCTGCTTCGACTGCAGCGTCGCCCGCATGGTCTCGACCTCGCTCATCAGGCGCAGGCGTTCCTGCAGCAGCGTGATCTCGCGCTCGGCACGGTCGCGGTCGGTGCGGGCAGCGGCGAGTTTCTGGTCGAAGCTCGCGAGCACCGCCCGGTACTGCGCCGCGCGCGTCGTGAAAAGATCGGTCTGCAGCGCCGCATCCGGGCTCGACGCCGTCGGCACGAAAGGCGTGCCGCCAAGCTCGGCATTGAGCCGGTCGATCTCGGCCGTGAGGCTCGCGATCCGCCGTTCCAGCACCGAGACGTCGGCCGTGGAGAAGGTCGGATCGAGCGTCGCCAGCACGTCGCCCGCCTTGACGATCTGGCCCTCGCGCACGGCGAGGCTCTTGATGATCGAGGTCTCCAGCGGCTGGACGACGATGGTCGGCGCCACCGAGGTGATGCGGCCGCGGCTCGTGACGACGCGGTCGATCGGCAGGACCGTGGCCATGACGAGGATTGCGACGACGAAGGCCGTGAGCACGTGCAGCGTCGTGCGCGCCATCAGGGGCGGACGCTCCTCGAGAAGCTCGGCCGTCGCGGACTGGAACTCGGCGATGGCGTTCACGGCCGTCCGGTCAGCCGCCAGGGACAGCGCGGGCCGTTGCAGGCTCATGCTCAGCTCCCATGGTCAGGTGACGGTTCTGCTGCACCCACAGATGTCGATAGACCTCGCAGCGCTGCAGCAGTTCGGCGTGGCGTCCGGCATCCTTCAGGCGCCCCGTCTCGAGAACGAGGATCTGGTCGCAATCGACCAGCGAGGCGAGGCGGTGGGAGATGACGATGACCGTGCGCCCCTTCGCGATGCGGCGAAGATTGGCGTTGATGATCGCCTCGCTGTCCGGATCGAGCGCGCTGGTCGCCTCGTCGAAGATCAGGATCGGCGGGTCGGTGACGAGGGCGCGGGCGATGGCGAGGCGCTGGCGCTGGCCGCCGGAGAGGTTCGAGGCGTGTTCCTCGATCATGGTCTCATAGCCGCGCGGCAGGCGCTCGATGAATTCCTCGGCGCCGGCGAGGCGCGCCGCCTCGATCATCGCCGCCGGCGGGGCATCGGGGCGTCCGATGAGGATGTTCTCGCGGATCGTGCCCTGGAACAGGAAACTGTCCTGGAGAACCACGCCGGTGCGGGCGCGCAGATGGTCGAGATCGATCTCACGCAGATCGATGCCGTCGATCTTGATCAGCCCCTGGTAGCTCTGGTGCAGCCCCTGGAGCAGGCGCGTGATCGTGGTCTTGCCGGAGCCGCTGCGACCCATGACGCCGACGACGGTGTTGGGCTCGATGACGACGCGGATGCCGTCGAGGGCTGGGCTGGCGCTGCCGGGATAGCTGAAGCGCACATCCTCGAAGCTGATCGCGCCGCGCATCGCCGGGCGCACGCCGTTCTCGCGCCGCGTCTCGGGCGCGACATTGACGACGGAGGCGACCTCGGCGAGGGCGCCGCGCGCCTCCTGGAACTGCTGCAGCATGCCGGCCATCTGGACGATGGGCTGGGTGGCGCGCGTCGCGATCATCGTGAAGGCGACGAGCGTGCCGGCGAAGATCGGATCATCCGCCGTGATCGCGATATAGGCGCCGAGACAGAGCGAGCCGGAATAGATCAGCTTCTCGAGCGGCGCGAGCAGCGTCTGGGGTTGGTTGGCGAGATGCTGGAGCGCGGTCGCGGCGCGGGCGGAGGCGGCGACGCGACCGTCCCAGTCCTGGCGCTTGCGCCCTTCGAGCGCCAATGACTTGACGGTGCGGATGCCGTGCAGCGTCTCGATCAGCATCTGCGTCTTGCCGTGCTCGGTCTCGACGACCCGGCCATAGGCGCGCTGGATCGGACCCATATAGGCGAGGACCACGAGCGCCATCATCGCCGCGATGGCGAGCACGAAGAAGGCGAGCTGGGCGTTGAGAATGAACATTGCCGGGATCAGCACGAAGAGCGTCATGCCGTCGAGCAGGGCGCCGAAGAGCTGGCCGGTGAGGAACAGCCGCACGCGCCGCGCCTCGCCGAGCTTGTGCGCGATCACGCCGGTCGCGTTCTTGTCGAAGAAGTCGATCGGCAGGTTCAGGAGCCGGTCGAACATGTGGAGGTTGACGCGCGCGTCGATCTTGGCGGCGGCGGTCGCGACCATGGCGCGGCGGATCGAGCCGAGGATCGTGTCGAAGACGAGGATGACGGCGATGCCGATTGCGAGCACGGTCAGGGTCGACAGGCGCTGGTGGACGAGCACACGGTCGATGATCAGCATGTAGAAGAGCGGCGGCACGAGCGTCAGCAGGCTCATGACGGAGGCCGCGACGGCGACGTCGCGGAAGAGGGCGCGTTCGCGCGCCATCTCGCCCAGCATCCAGCCGAAGCCGAAGGGCTTGTCGGCATCGCCGAGCACCGCGCGGCGCTTGAGCAGCATCGCCTCGCCGCTCCAGGCGCGCGAAAGGCGCAGCTCGTCGACCGGGATCGCTTTACCATCTGGATTACCCGGGTGCCGAAGCAGGACGACCGGCACGCCCTTCTCCTCGCCGATCCGCTCGGCGACGGCGACGGTGCCGTCGTCGAAGCGGAGGATGGCGGGGAAGGCGTTGCCGAGACCGACGAGGTGTTTCCAGGTCAGGCGCACGCGGCGCGCCCGCAGACCCAGCCGGTCGGCGACGCGGGCGAGTTGCGCCAAGGTCAGCTCGCGCCCGTCACGCCCATGATCGCGTTGGAGTTTTTCCGCCGAGACGCGCAGGCCCAGGGTCCCGGCGACCATCGCCAGGGCATTCAGGGCTCCCGGCGGCTGCCGCAGGACCTGCCCCGGCGCGGCCGACTGTTCGCTGGAGTTCGTTGTCACTGTCCGCCGTCTGCACTTGCGCGCCACGGTCGGTTATCGGCCAGCTTGGTAAACGAACTGTAAAGTCACGTCCTTGGCAGGGACAGGAGTAACGCGCTGATCGGTACAGGGTTAACGCTTCGTTAGGCATGATGAAGCCATCTTCATCAACATTAACGGTATACGGGTGACGCGCTCGCGCGGGAAGGATCGTGCCATGCGCAAGCGGGCCATCATCCACTGGGGCATTTCCAGCTTCTTCGGCTGGGGTGTCTATGGCATGAACCTCGCCCTCGCCTGGGCCAGCGATCCATCCATCGAACCCGTCTGCTCCTTTCCCGTTCGCGGCGATCAGGTGGGGGCGGACCCGCTGCGCATGCGACGGCTGCAGCCGTTCCTGCGCGCGAGCGCGCAGCTCGCCGAACAGCTGAAAACCCATGCCAAGGGCCAGGCGAGCGCCGACGTGCCGCTCCTCGCCGCGCTCGGCAATGATTTCCGCCTGCCGCCGGCCGTCCATGACGTCCGCCTCCTCGGCACGCCGACCATCGGCGTCACCTTCTTCGAAAGCACCCCGCTGACCGAGGACGCCGTGCAGCGGGCGAAGGCCTTTCCCCTGATCGTCACCGGTTCGACCTGGAACGAGCGCATCCTGCGCGCCCATGGCGTCGACGCGGTCCGCACCGTCATCCAGGGCATCGATCCGACCCTTTTCCACCCCGCGCAGCGCTCCGGCTACAACGCCGACCGCTTCATGGTGTTTTCGGGCGGCAAGCTCGAGCGGCGCAAGGCGCAGGACATCGTCATCGCGGCCTTCGCGCAGTTCGCGAGGCGCCATCCCGAGGCCCTCCTGGTGACGGCGTGGCACAGCCCGTGGCCGCAATTCGCCAGGACACTCGACAAGGGCTCGCGCGCCGGGCCCGTCACCTTCGCGCCGGACGGTAAGGCCGACACCACCGCCTGGGCGCTGGCAAACGGCATTCCCGCCGACCAGTTTCTGGATCTCGGCGCCGTGCCCAACCCGCTGATGCCGCCGATCCTGCGCGAGATGGACGTGGCGCTCTTCCCGAACCGGGGCGAGGGTGGCACGAACCTCGTCGCCATGGAGGCGATGGCCTGCGGCGTGCCCTCGATCCTGTCGGCGAACACCGGCCATCTCGACCTGATCGAGGAGGACGCCTGCTTTCCGCTCACGGATCAGGGGGCGGTCGAGGGCGAGGGCGGCGGGGTCGGCGATGTCGCGGGCTGGGGCGAATCGTCGGTCGAGGAGATCGTCGACTGTCTCGAGCGCGTCCATCGCGACCGGTCCGAGGCCCGTCGTCGCGGCGCCAAGGGCGCGATGAAGCTCGCCGGCATGACCTGGCAGCAGACGGCCGACGCGATGAAGGAGATCGTGCTGGAGCAGGGCCGCGGTTGAGGGCGTAACGCCTCAGGCCTCCTCCGCACCGGCGACGGAGCGAAAGGCGAGACGCGCGGAAAGCAGGCGCGCCGCCTCGTCGATGGCACCCGCGAAATCGCCGGCCCTTGTCTGGCGCACGAGCCGCAGCGTCGGATACCAGGGCGTGTCGCGCCGCGCGATCAGCCAGCGCCACTCGGCCACCGCCTTCAAGAGCACGAGCCCGGGCCTGCCGAGCGCGCCGGCGAGATGGGCGATGGCGGTATCCGTCGTGACGACGTGATCGCACAAGGACAGCACGGCCGCGGTGTCGACGAAGGCGTCCTCCCCCGCATCATAGTCCGCGCCGGGATATTCGATCGTGAAGGGCAGGTCCGCTACCGCCCGACCGGTCGGGGTCGGGGCCGGGCGGGTCTGCTCCGCCGTCAGCCGCACGAGGCTGACGAGCCGCACGTCCGCCACGTCGGCGAGCGGCGCGAGGAGGCCGGCATCGGGCAGGCTGCGCCCCTTGTCGACGGGCGAGGCGCGATTGCCCTGCCAGCAGACGCCGACGAGGGGACGGCCATCCGGCTTGAGGCGGGTGCGCCAGAACGCGACCCGCTCCGGTTCCGCCTGCAGATAGGGGACCGCGGCGGGGATGGCGCCGAGGCTCAGCCCGAGCCGATGCGGGAGGCCCATCAGCGGGCTCTGCCAGTCCTGACGGCCGACGGCCGACCCCGCCGCGACGAGACGATCGACACCGGAAATCCCCTTCGCGAGGCGCGCCAGAGCCGGCTGGACCTCCAGCGTCACCCGGCCGCCGAGCGAGGCCGCGAGCGGGAGGAACCGCAGAAACTGGATCGTGTCGCCGAGCCCCTGCTCGGCATGGACGAGAAGCGATGCGCCCGCGAAGGGCCGGCCGTCCCAGTCCTTGATGCGGGCATGGCGCACCGGGCTGGTGAACCCCGGCGTGCGCCAGCGCCATTCATACTCGGCGAAACCCTGCCGCAGATCGCCGAGCCGCAACAGCGCCATGGCGAGGTTGTAATGGGCTTCGGCGAGATCGGGATAGAGGTCGGCGCAGCGCCGCAGATGCTGCGCGCCCTCGTCGTACCGGCCGGTCTCCGACAGGAGATTGCCGAGGTTGAGGCGGGCGATCTTGTGTGTGCCGTCGGCCACCAGCGCCTGTTCATAGGCGGCGACCGCCTCCTCGTGCCGGTCGAGCGCGACGAGCGCGATGCCGAGATTGGCGGCGGCATCGGCAAAGCCGGGATCGATGGCGAGGGCTTCGCGGAAGGCCGCGACCGCGCCCTCATGATCGCCGATCCCCATGCGCGCATTGCCGAGATTGTAGCGAATGTCCGCCCGCTCCGGCGCCGCCGCCGCCGCCCGCTCGCCGAGATCGACGGCGGCCCGGCCGTCGCCCTCGCTGCGCCTGATCACGGCGAGAAGATTGAGCGCATCCGCATGGGTCGGGTTGAGCGCGATCGCCTCGGCATAGACGTTCGCCGCCTCGCTCAGCCGACCGGCGCGATGCGCTTCGAGCGCCGCGACGAGGTCCGGAAGGGGCGTCGCCTTGTTCATGCCGCCTGCGCCCGTTCATCGACGAGCGCGCGGACGGCGCGCGCCACCGCCTCCCAATCGCCCGGCCGAGGCTGGCGGACGAGGCGCATGGTCGGGTACCAGAGGCAGTCCGGCCGGTCGAGCATCCAGCGCCAGTCCGGAACCGCCGGCAGCATCAGGATCGTCGGGCGAGCGAGCGCGCCGGCGAGATGGGCCGCCGCCGTGTCCGAACAGATGACGACATCGAGCGCCATCATCAGCGCGGCCGTGTCGAGGAAGGCGTCCGGTCCCTCGTCGAACTCATGCCCCGGCCGCTCGATCCGCCGGGCGAGTGCGACATCGGCAAGCTGGTCGAGGCCGTGCTCCTTCTGCAGCGCGATGAACCGCACCCGGTCCATCGCCAGCAGGGGTTCGAGCGCGGACAGCGGCGGTGAGCGGCCCCGGTCGGCGCGCGCCTTGGGATTTCCCTGCCAGATCAGGCCCGCGCAGAGCCGGCCATCGCCGCCGATGCGCAGCCGGCGCCGCCACAGCGCGACCCGCTCGGGATCGGCGTGAAGATAGGGCATCGGGCCGGGCAGATCGCGCGGACCGAGGCGCAGAACATGGGGCAGGCTCATCAGCGCGACATGGCGGTCGTGCTCGGGCAGCGGCTTGCCAGCCTCGACGAACCGGACGCGGTTCGTGCCGACATCGACGGTGCGCAGCATGCCGAACAGCGGGCGGCGCACCTCGACGATGAGTTCCCCCGCCCGTTCGGCCGCGAGCGGGAGGAAGCGCGCGAACTGGAGCTGATCGCCGAGCCCCTGCTCGCCATGCACGAGCAGGCGCTCCTTGAGCCGCGGCTTGCCGTCCCATGCGGGCGTCGGAAAGGTGCGCGGGCGCATTTCGGCGGCGAGCCAGCGCGCCTCGTAATCGGCGAACCCGCCGCGCAGATCCCCCATGGCAAGGCGGACATGGGCCCGATCGAGGCGGGCGTCGGCATCGTCCGGATCGATCGCGAGGGCGGCATCAAGAGCCACCAGCGCCTCCTTCAGCCGGCCGACCTGCTTTAGGGCGAGGCCCTGCCCGCGCAGCGCCTTGGCCGAACCCGGCATGGCCGCGACAGCGGCATCCATCGCCGCGATCGCCTCATCGAGCCGATCGCGGTCGCGCAGCACGTTGCCGAGCGTCAGCCAGGCCTCGCCGCGTGGGGTCTTGGCCAGCACCGCGCGCACCATGGCTTCCGCCTCCTCGAGGCGGCCGAGCATGCGCAGGGCGACGGCGATGTTGGTGAGAAGCTCCGGCGCCTCGAGCCCGGCGCTGCGCGCGCCGCGCAGAAGGAGGAGAGCGCGGGCGGCCGAGCCCTGCTGCAGGGCGATCGCCCCCAGCATGTGCAGCGTCTCCGCGTGGTTCGGCGCCTCTGTGAGGATCGCCGCATAGGCGGCCCGGGCCTCGGCGAGCCGTCCGGCGACATGATGGGCCTGCGCCGCTTCGAAGCGCGTGGCGAGTGCCGGTGACGGCGCGGCGGGGGCGGGTTTCGGCCGGTCGAAGAGCGGCTTGCGATCCCCCGCGGCAAGTCTTGCGACCTCGGCCGCGACATCGGCGACACAATCCGACCAGGGCCTGTCCGGTCGCCGGTGAAACAGCCGCGCCGTCGGATACCAGGGGCTGTCGGAGCGGTCGCGCAGGAAGCGCCATTCCGGTTTCGGCTTGAGCAGGATGAAGACCGGCCGCGCGAGCGCGCCAGCGAGATGGGCGACGGCCGTGTCGGAGGTGACGATGAGGTCGAGGCTCATCATCACGGCGGCCGTGTCGGCGAAGGCGTCGGGTCCGCCGTCGAAAGCCTCGCCGAGCGTCTCGACCGTGAAACGGTCGGCCACCATCTCGACCTGCTCGGCGCCCGGCCCCTTCTGCAGGGCGATCAGGCGCACGCCCGGCACACGGGCGAGCGGCTCGAAATCCGCAAGCGGCAGGGACCGGCCCTTGTCGACGCGTGGATCGGGATTGCCCTGCCAGACGATGCCGATGCGAAACCCGGCCGATGGCGCGAGGCGCTTCGCCCAACGTGTCACACGCTCGGGATCGGCCCTGAGATAGGGCATCGTCGCCGGCAGGGTGTCGAGCCGGCTGCCGAAGCGGTGCGGCAGGCTCATCATCGCGATCTGGTAGTCGCAGGGCGGGAGTGTCTCCCCCTCGACGACGATCGCATCAACCCCGGGCGCCGTGGCGAGGAGCGCCCGCAGTTTCGCGCGACAGCCGATGATCACCCGTGCCGCCCCCGCCGCCTTCACGAGAGCGGCGTAGCGAATGAACTGGATCGCGTCGCCGAACCCCTGCTCGGCGACGATGAGGAGCGTGCGACCGTCGAGGTCCTCGCCCTGCCAGTCCGGCGCCGCGCGGGTGCCTGTCTCGAAACCCAGCCGGGTGCTGCGCAGCCGCCACTCATAGCCCGCCCAGCCGGCCGCGAGATCCCCGCGCGCGAGCAGCACCGTGCCGAGCGCCATGCGCGCATCGGCATAGTCGGGCCGCAGCGTGATGGCGCTGCGGAAGGCTTCCTCCGCCTGGCCGTCGAGGCCGGCATCGACACAGGCGATGCCGAAATTGCACCAGGCCTCGGCATGGCGCGGCGCGACCTTCAGGGCGCTGCGGTAGAACCACAAGGCGAGGCCGATCTCGCCGTGGCTGCGCTCGTCGACACCGAGATTGTTGAGGGCGTCGGCGTTGGCCGGATCGTGCAGGAGCGCGGTCTCGAAGGCGAGGCGCCCGCCGGCGGTGTCGCCCGCCTCGAGCCGGGCCTTGCCGAGAAGGATCCACAGGCGGGCCGGTCGCTGCGCCCGCGTGACCGCGCTGTCGAGCATGTCGATCAGGCCCGTCGTGCGGCCGGCGGCCTGGGCGACGCCGGCATAGGCGGCGATCACGTCCTCGTCGTCCGGCTGACGGTCGAGCATCGCCGTCGCCCGCGCGAGGCCGGCCTCGAGACGTCCGGCGGCCTGATCGAGATGGACGAGGTTCAGATTGGCGGCCCGGTGGTCCGGATCTAGCGCGAGGGCGTGGCGCAGGCATTCGGCCGCATCCTCGCCCTGGCCGGCGGCGCGCAGCACCACGGCGGCATTGGCGTAGAGATCGGGATCACGGGCCGCGAGCGCGGCGCCGTGCAGGCAGAGCGTCAGCGCCCGCCGCGTCACCGCCTCGCTCCGGCCCCCGCCCTCGAACAGTGCCATGCCGAGGAAGTTCCAGGCCCGCGCGTGGCGGCGATCGGCGGCGATCACGCGGCGATACAGGGCGGCGGCGTCCTCATGGCGGCCGGCGGTGTGGGCGGCGACCGCTGCCTCGAAGGTGGCGGAAGGGTCCTCGGCCGGGGCGATGTCGGGGCCCAGTTCGGCGACGAGATCGCCGAGCGCGACCGCGACCGCCCGCATGGCGCTTGCCCAGTCACCCGCTTCCGACTGCCGGAAGACGCGCAGCGTCGGATACCAGGGGCTGACCGTGCCGCTCATCTCCCAGCGCCAGTCGGGCACCTTCTTGACGATCATCCAGACCGGCCGGCCGAGTGCCGCCGCGACATGGACGATGGCGCTGTCGGAGGTGATGAGGAGATCGAGCACGGCCAGCGCCGCCGCCGTGTCGCGGAAGGCGTCGAACCCGGCGTCGAAGGACGCGGGCGGCCGCGCGAGGATGAGCCCCTCCGGCGCCTCCTGCTCGACACCGGGACCACGCTGGAGCGCGAGAAACCCGACGCCATCGACCCGGCCGAGCGGCGCGAAGGCGGCGAGCGGAATCGACCGGCCCTTCTCGACCGGCGCGTTGGGGTTGCCCTGCCAGGCAAGCCCGACATGCACACGGGCCGAGGCCGGCACGCCAGCTTTGGCGATCAGCGGGCCGATCGCCGCGACCCGTTCGGGCTCGGCGAAGAGATAGGGCGCGCGGCGCGGCATCGTCGTGCGATCGAGACCGAAAAGGCCCGGCAGGGACAGGAGCGGCGTCCAGACATCGTGCGGCGGCAGCGGATCGGTGTCCACCGCGAGGCTGAGGGCGGGCTTCGGCGTCGCGGCAATGGGGAGCGATGACAGAAGACAGCGCAGCACCGGCTGGCAGACGAGCACGACATGGCCGACGCGCGCCGCCGCATGTTCGAGGCAGCGGACAAACTGGATCGTGTCGCCGAGGCCCTGCTCGACATGCACCAGCAGCGTGCCGTCCGGCATCGGCGTGCCGTTCCAGCGCGGCCTGTCGGTCGCGGGCAGTCGCGAGAAGGGGCGGGTCGTCTCGAAGCGATGCTCATAGCCGGGCCACCCGGCCGCCCAGTCGCCCTTGAGCAGCAACGCACAGGCGAGATTGTAATCAAGTTCCGGGAAGCGCTCCGGCGCCGCCCGCCATCCGGCGATCGCCGCGTCGATGCGTCCGAGATTGCGCTGCACGACGCCCCGGTTGATCCGCGCCGCCCGATGGGCCGGATCGCGCGCGAGCGCCGCCTCATAGGCCCGTTCCGCCTCCTCGTCGCGACCGAGCGCCTGCAGCGCGGCGCCCTTGTTCACATGCGCCTCGACCAGCGCCGGATCGAGCGCGATCGCCCGGTCGAACAGCGCGACCGCAACCGCGTGATCGCCGAGCCGATGTCGCACATAGCCGAGCTGTGACCAGGCGGTCGCGACCTGTGGATCGAGCGCGATCGCTGTCTCGCAGGTCGGCACCGCCTCGGCCCAGCGCTGGCCGCTGATGAGCGCGAGCGCGTGGTTGATGCGCACGTCGGCGCGCTCGGGCGCGAGCCGTACAGCAACGGCGCCTGCCGCGATCGCCTCCTCGTGCCGCCCGAGCGCCACGAGCGGCAGAGGCAGATGCTGCCAGGCGGTCACGTCACCGGGCTCGATCGCCGCCGCCCGCCCCAAAAGCTCCACGGCTGCCGCAGCCTCTCCCTGCTGATGGCGCAGGATGCCGAGGCACGCGAGGGCGCGGTGATCGTCCGGCGCCGCCGTCAGGACGGCGCGATAGGCGGCCTCCGCCTCCCCCAGCCGGCCAAGCGCATGCAACTGCCGGCCCTCCGCCAGCAATCGATCGGCGGACTGCGGGACGCTCATCGGTCAGGCCACAGAATCATTGCGCGAAGGCTCCTTCGCCCGGATGGCGGGGAGTCTACGTGATTCGTCGTATTGCAGCACCGGAGACGCGCGAAAACGCGTCCTTCAATAGGGCTTGTAGGACTTTTCCTCGACGATTCCGGAGCCGAGCAGCAGGTTGATGTCCTTCTTGAGCGCGGCCCGCCGGTCATTGGTCTGGTAGACCGCCCGGGCGAGCGCGATGAAGCGCGCGCCGAAATCCTTGGCGCGCTCGCAATCGCGGATGTCGTCCTCGATCACCCAGAGCTCGAGATTGACGGCGCGCAGCCCGTCGACGAGCGCCGTGAGCCCCGGCCGATCCGGCGCCAGCGCCATTTTCTCACGCAGGAGATCGAGTTCGCGCTGCACATTGGCGCGCTTGGCCATGTCCTCGATCCGCTCGGCCTTGATCTCGAGAATGGTGATCTTGTCGGCGAGTTCGCCCCAGGACACCGGCGCGTCGATCATGGCTCACCTCCCGTGGCGGCGGGCGGATCGCCGCGAATCGCCCTACGCGCCGGACGCTGCCCGATCGCACCGGGGCTGTCCAGACGATCGCCGACACCGGGCGAGAACGCGGTGGAGGACCGGCGCCGTCGATTGACAGGCGGGTATGGGGTCGTCACACCCGAGATGAACGATGCAGGCTCCCCCAATGCCCGCCACAGCCGCCCTGCACTATGCCCGCGACGCCTACACGGCCGCACCCGGCGTGATCTTCGGGCGGCTGCGCGTCAGCGCCGATTTCTTTTCGGCCTATGCCCAGCATGCCGGCGCCGACACGCTGCATTGCGTCGCCCCGACGCGGGAGGATGCCGCCGATCTCGGCACCCGCCTGACGTCGGCGGGCGTCCGAAAGCCGCTCGTCTGGATCCCGGAGGCGCGGTTCGAGAGCGTCTCGCGCTGTGGCGCGCTGATGATCTACAGCCCGAAGCTGACCGCCTACGCCACGGCGCGGCACGCTCGCCGGCAGGACCGGGCGTTCTCGCTCGTGGGCGTAACCCACAGCCTGTCGGGTGCCGTGGCGGCGCGCTGGATGCTCGATTACGTCACGGCGCCGATCCATCCCTGGGACGCGCTGATCTGCACGTCGCGGGCCGCGCAAACGATGGTGCGCGAGACGATCGAGGCGCATCGCGCCTATCTCGCCCATCGCCTCGGCACGGTCGCGCCGCCGCACGAGACGCTGCAGTTGCCGGTGATCCCCCTCGGCATCGACGTCTCACGCTTCGCCGAGACCGTGGAGAGTGCTTCGGCGCGCGCGCAGTGGCGCGAGCGGCTCGGCATCGCCGCAGACGCGGTCGTCGCGCTCTATCTCGGCCGGATGAGCACGCGCAACAAGACGAACCCCTTCGCCATGCTGCGGGCTGCCGAGATCGCGGCGGCACAGGCGCCGCTCACCCTGATTATGGCGGGGCTCTTCGACGACGAGGAGGCGGCCCGCGGCTGGCGGGAAGCGGCGCGACTGGTCTCGCCCTCCGTCGCCTGCCACTTCGTCGACGGCCGGACCCTCGATAGCGAGCCTCCGCTCTGGCCAGCCGCGGATTTCTTCCTCTCCCTCATCGACAACATTCAGGAGACGTTCGGCCTGTCCCCGGTCGAGGCGATGGCGGCGGGTCTGCCCGTCATCGCCAGCGACTGGGACGGCTATCGCGACACGGTCGAGCACGGCGTCACCGGCTTTCGCGCGCCCACCCTGATGCCGGGCCGGCCCCACGGCGCTGATCTCGCGATCGCGGCCTTCGAGGGCGGCGCGCCGGAGGACACCCACATCCCCTTCGTCGCCTCGGTGGCGCAGTCGACCGTCATCGACATCGGCGCGGCGGCGGCGGCGATCGCCTGCCTCGCGGTCGATGGCGAGCGTCGCGCCGTCATGGGCCGGGCCGCCCGCGAGCGTGCGAAGACGCTCTATGACTGGCCGGTCGTGATCGCCGCCTATGAGGCGCTGTTCGCGCAGCTCGCGGATCTGCGGGACAGCCATGCGCGGGTAGAGACTCCGGGTGTTCCCGGCCTGCCCCCGCTCTACGTTGATCCCTTCGTGCAATACCGTGCCTTCGCGACGCGAACATTGATGCCGTCGGATCGGCTGGAGGTCATCGCGGGACCCGTCGCCGGCTTTCCCGGAGATCTCCTGATCGCGCAGGGCGGCGCCGAGTTCCGCCTCTCCGCCGAGGCGACGGCCGGCCTGATGGCGCGGATCGCCGCGAGCCCGGGCGTCAGCGTCGCGGAGATCGTCGACGCCCATCCGGCCGATGAGCGCAGCGTCGCGATGCGCACCCTCGCCTGGCTGATCAAGTTCGACTGCGTGCGCGTGCGGGGTCTCGGGCAGACGCCGATCATGTGAAGAGGATGGCAGGCGACCACGCGCCCGCCATCACTCATCGTCAGGACCAGGTGAAGTCCGTTCCCGACAGGCTTGCGGCCGTCACGCCGGTGAGCGTGATGCCCATGTCCGCCGTGCCGTCGCCATTGGTGTCGACCTGCAGCGTCGACGTGGCGTCGTCGAAGCGGGCCGAGCTGTTCGACGAGCCGGCGAAGGCGTTCGACGCGGCCCCGACATAGCTGAAGGTACCGGTCAGGAGACCCGCGAAGACCAGCTTGTCGGTTCCGGCCAGGAAGTCGGTGATGACGTCCCTGGTCGAGGTGGTCGACTGGTTGGTCGCCGTGAAGCGGAAGTTGTCCGCACCGGCGCCGCCGGTGAAGGTGTCCGCCGCCGTCGAGCCGGTCAGCGTGTCGGCGCCGCCGCCCGCGTCGATGTTCGTCGCACCGCTGCTGACGACGATGAAGTCGACACCGCCGCTGCCCGTCACGGTTTCGGTGTTGGCGACCGTCACCGTGTTGCCGGAGGCGCTCAGCGTCAGCTGGTCGGTTCCGCTCGACAGATCGATCGTGCCGCCGGTGAAGGAGGTCGTGAGCGTCACGACATCCGCACCACCACCGCCCACGACCGTCTCGACATTGGCGAGCGAGACCGTGTTCGGACCGGTTCCGAGGATCACGCGGTCGCTGCCGCCGGCGAGGTTGATGACGCCGAGGCTCATCGCCGCGTTGATCGTGATGAGATCGGTCCCGGCGTCGCCGGTGATCGTCTCGACATTGCCGACGGTGAGCGTGGCGCCGCCGGAGGCGAGCGTCAGGGTGTCGCCGGCATCGCCGAGGTTGATCGTGCCCGAAGCCTCCGCCGCGGTCAGCGTCACCACGTCGGCACCGGCGGAGCCGATCACCGTCTCGATCGAGGTGATGCTCAGCGTGTTGGCCGAGGCCGACAGCGTCAGCCGGTCAGCGCCGCCACCGAGGTTGATGGTGCCGCCGGTGATCTGCGTCTCGATCGTCACCACGTCGGTGCTGGCGCCGCCGATGATCGTCTCGACATTGGCAATGGTCACCGTCGTCGTCGCATCCGACAGCGTCAGCTGGTCGCTGCCGCCGCCGAGATTGATCGAGCCGCCGCCATAGCTGCCGGTCAGCGTCACGATGTCGGACGAGGCCGAGCCGATCACGGTCTCGACATTGGCGATCGACAGCGTGTTGACGAAGGTTCCGAGCGTCAGTTTGTCGGCGCCGGCCGCGAGGTTGATCAGACCGCCCGTCATCTGGGTCGTCAGCACCACCTCGTCCACCGAGGAGCCGCCGGTGACCGTCTCGAGATTGGCCACCGTCACCGTGTTCAGCGCATTGGCGAGCACGATCCGGTCACCGCCATCGGCGAGGTTGATCAGGCCGCTCGTCACCGCCGAGGCGAAGATGATCAGGTCATCCGCCGCACCGCCAATGACGGTCTCGACGCCGTCGACGTTGAGCGTCGCACCGCCGGCCGCGAGCCGCAGCGTGTCGCCGCCACCGCCGAAGTTCATCGTGCCGCCGGCCTGCGCCGCCGACAGGGTGATGACGTCGTCGCCCGCGCTGCCGACGAAGGTCTCGACGCTGGTCAACGTGACCGTGTTCGCCGAGGCCGAGAGCGTCAGCCGGTCGGACCCGCCGCCGAGATCGATCGTCCCGCCGGTGATCTGCGTCTCGATCGTCACGAGATCGGCGCCGGCGCCGGCGACGAGCGTCTCGACATTGGCGATCGTCAGCGTGTTCCCGGCTGTCGCGAGAGTCAGCTGGTCGGTGCCGCCGGCAAGGTTGATGTATCCGCCGGTCATGGCGGCGGTCAGGACCACGAGGTCGCTCGAGGCGTCGCCGATGATCGTCTCGATGTTGACCACCGAGACCGTGTTGACGAAGGCACCCAGCGTCAGCTGATCGGCGCCGCCGGCGAGGTTGACCGTGCCGCCGGTGATCTGCGTCGCCAGCGTCACGAGATCGACCGACCCAGCGCCGATCACCGTCTCGACATTGGACAGCGTCAGCGTGTTCGGTCCCGAGGCCAGCGTCAGCTGGTCCGTGCCGCCGGCGAGGTTGATCGCCCCGGCGATCGCCGTCGTCAGCGTCACCAGATCCGTGCCTGCCGCGCCGACGACCGTCTCGACGTTCGCGACGCTCAGCGTCGCACCGGCCGCGGCCAGTGTGAGGCTGTCAGAGCCACCTGCGAGATTGATTGTCCCACCCGTCAGGGCCGTCGTGAGCGTGATGACGTCGGACCCACCCGAGCCGATGACCGTCTCGATCTCGGCGAGGCTCAGCGTGTTGTCGCTGGCCCCGAAGGTCAGCGTGTCGACACCGAGGCCGAGATTGATCGTGCCGCTCGTGACCTGCGTCGCCAGCGTGACGGCATCGACCGCCGATCCGCCGACCAGGGTCTCGACATTGGCGACCGACAGCGTGTTGCCGACATTCGCCAGCGTCAGGCTATCGGAGCCGCCGGCGAGATTGACCGAGCCGCCGGTGATCGAGGCCGAGAGCACCACGATGTCGCTCGAGGCGTCACCGAGGATCGTCTCGGCGTTCGCCACCGTCACCGTGTTGTCGAAGGCGCCGAGCGTGAGGCTGTCCGTGCCGCCCGCGAGGTTGATCGTGCCGCCCGTGACCTGCGTCGCCAGCGTCACGATGTCGGTCGAGCCGCCACCGATGATCGTCTCGACGTTCGACAGCGTCACCGTGTTCGGGCCGGAGGCCAGCGTCAGCTGGTCAGAACCGCCGGCGAGGTTGATCGCACCGGCCATGGCCGTCGTCAGCGTGACGACGTCCGTGCCCGCCGCGCCTGCCAGCGTCTCGACATTGGCGATGCTCAGCGTCGCGCCGGCGGCCGCCAGGGTCAGGCTGTCGGAGCCACCCGCGAGATTGATCGTCCCGGCGGAGACCGCCGTGGCGAGCGTGATGACATCGGCACCGGCCGAACCGATCACCGTTTCGATGGCTTCCAGCGTCAGAGTGTTGTCGCTCGCCCCGAAGGTGAGGCTGTCGGTGCCGAGGCCGAGATTGATCGTGCCGCCGGTCACCTGCGTCGTGAGCGTCACGACGTCCGTGGCCGTGCCGCCTGCGAGCGTCTCGACATTGCCCACCGAAACCGTGTTGCCGACATTGGCGAGCGTCAACGAGTCGGCACCGCCGGCGAGGTTCACCACACCGCCCGTGATCGCCGTCGACATCACGACAATGTCGCTCGAGGCGTCACCCAGGATCGTCTCGGCATTCGCCACCGTCACCGTGTTTACGAAAGCGCCCAGTGTCAGGCTGTCGGTGCCGCCCGCGAGGTTGATCGTGCCGCCCGTCACCTGTGTTGCCAGCGTCACAAGGTCGCTCGACCCGCCGCCGATGATCGTCTCGATGTTCGAGAGCGTCACGGTGTTGGGACCCGAGGCGAGGGTGATCTGGTCAGCCCCGCCGGCGAGATTGATTGCCCCGGCCATGGCCGTCGTCAGCGTGACGACGTCCGCACCCGCGGCACCCGCCAGCGTCTCGACATTCGCAATGCTCAGCGTCGCGCCCACTACCGCCAGCGTCAGGCTGTCGGAGCCGCCCGCGAGGTTGATCGAGCCGGCGGAAACCGCCGTCGTCAACGTGATCACGTCGGCACCGGCGGACCCGACGACGGTCTCGATCTCGGCGAGCGTTGCCGTATTGGCACTGGCGCCAAAGGTCAGGCTGTCGGCACCGCTGCCGAGATTGATCGTGCCGCCCGTGACCTGCGTCGTCAGCGTGACGGCGTCCGTGGCCGTGCCACCGACGAGCGTCTCGACATTGCCGACCGAGACGGTGTTGCCGACATTCGCCAGCGTCAGACTATCGGCGCCACCGGCGAGGTTCACCACACCGCCCGTGATTGCAGCCGAGAGCACGACGACGTCGCTCGAGGCGTCACCGAGGATGGTCTCGACATTGGCCACCGTCACCGTGTTGTCGAAGGCCCCGAGCGTCAGGCTATCCGTGCCGCCGGCGAGGTTGATCGTGCCACCCGTAACCTGCGTCGCCAGCGTCACGATGTCGGCGGAAGCCCCGCCCGTGATCGTCTCGATGTTGGAAACGGTCAGCGTGTTGTTCGCTGCAGCCAGCGTCAGGCTGTCCGAGCCTCCGGCAAGGTTGATCGCACCGGCCGTGAAGGCCGCGACCAGCGTGACGATGTCGCTGCCGGCGCCGCCGACGAGCGTTTCGACATTGCCGACGCTGAGCGTCGAGCCCGAGGCCGACAGCGTCAGCTGGTCAGAGCCGCCGCCGAGGTTGACGAGGCCCGCCGTCAAGGCCGTGCCGAGCGTCACCACGTCGCTCGAGCCCGCGCCCAGAACCGTCTCGATCGCCTCGACCGTCAGCGTGTTGTCGAAGGCACCCAGCGTCAGCTGATCCGACCCCGCGCCGAGGTTCAGAACCGAGCCCGTCACCTGGCTCGTCAGCGTCACCGCATCCGTGCCCGTGCCGCCCACCAGCGTCTCGACATTGCCCAGCGACAGCGTGTTGCCGCTGTTGGCGAGCGTCAGACTGTCGGAGCCACCCGCGAGGTTCACCGTCCCGCCCGTGATCGAGGCGGTCAGAACCACCACGTCCGAGGAGGCCGCGCCCGTGATCGTCTCGGCATTCGCCACCGTCACCGTGTTGTCGAAGGCACCCAGCGTCAGCGCATCATTCCCGCCCGCGAGGTTGATCGTCCCGCCGGTCATCTGCGTCGCCAGCGTCACGAGGTCGGTGGAGCCACCGCCGATCAGCGTCTCGACATTCGACAGCGTCAGCGTGTTCGGACCCGACGCCAGCGTCAGCTGGTCCGTGCCGCCCGCAAGGTTCACGGAGCCGGCCAGCGCCGTCGACAGCGTCAGCACGTCGTTCGACGAACCGCCCACCACCGTCTCGACGTTCAGGATCGACAGCGTGCCGCCCGAGGACAGCGTCAGCTGGTCATTGCCGCCGCCGAGGTTGACGAGGCCCGCCGACAAGGCCGTCGCGAGCGTCACCACGTCGCTCGAGCCCGCGCCCAGGACCGTCTCGATCGCCTCGACCGTCAGCGTGTTGTCGAAGGCCCCCAGCGTCAGCTGATCCGACCCCGCGCCGAGGTTCAGAACCGAGCCCGTCACCTGGCTCGTCAGCGTCACCGCATCCGTGCCCGTGCCGCCCACCAGCGTCTCGACATTGCCCAGCGACAGCGTGTTGCCGCTGTTGGCCAGCGTCAGACTATCCGTCCCGCCGCCGAGGTTCACCGTCCCGCCCGTGATCGAGGCGGTCAGAACCACCACGTCCGAGGAGGCCGCGCCCGTGATCGTCTCGGCATTCGCAACCGTCACCGTGTTGTCGAAGGCGCCGAGCGTGAGTGAGTCATTCCCGCCCGCGAGGTTGATCGTCCCGCCGGTCATCTGCGTCGTGACCGTGATGATGTCGCCTGAGGCGCCGCCGACGATGGTCTCGACATTCGCGAGCGTCGCCGTGTTCGCGGCGCCCGCGAGCGTGAGGCTGTCGGAGCCGCCGGCGAGGTTGATCGTCGCGCCCGTGAGCGCGGACCCGAGGGTGATGACGTCGTTGCCCGTGCCGCCGGCGAGGGTTTCGGCGTTGACGAGCGTCAGGGTGCCCCCGGCCGTCAGCGTCAGGCTGTCATTGCCGCCGCCAAGGTTGATGGTTCCACCTGTAACCGTTGTCGCGACCGTGATCACGTCGGAGGACGCACCGCCGGTGATGGTTTCGACGGATTCGAGCGTGATCGTGTTGTTGTTGGCGCCGAGCGTCAGCGCGTCCGTGCCCGCGCCGAGGTTGAGCGTGCCGCCGGTGAGCTGCGTCGACCAGGTGATGACGTCGGCGCCGGTTCCCGCGACCAGCGTCTCGACATTGGACAGGGTGACCGTGTTGCCGGAATTGCCGAGGGAGAGCGTGTCCGATCCGCCGCCGAGATTGACCGTGGCGCCGGTGAGGGTGCCGGTGACGGTGATGGCATCATCGCCTGTGCCGCTGGTGAGGCTCGTGAAGGTATCGAGCGTAACGGTCGTCGGGCTGTTGCCGAAAACGATCGAGGTCACGGGATTGCCTCCTGCAGACGGACTCGCGCGGAATGCACTTCTGTGCGTCCATCCAGAGGTACAGACGGCGGGTTAAGGTGACCTTAAGCGCCGTTCACTACTTTCCCGGGTACTTAGCGAGGTTAATTATTACCTTCGACTCGACGATGGGCGACGGATACCAGCAAACCGCGAGGGATGAGCGGCCTGATCGACCGGCATGCGACCGAGCCGCTCATGCCGACCGGTCCGATCCCGCTGTGCCAGCCTGAGACACCGCACGGTCGCGGGAGATACCCGCACCTCGTCGGAACGGTGACCTGTCGGCGCCCGACATGGCGCCAAGGGCGGGTCGGCTCGCGCCGACATGGCGCGTGCAGCCGAAATGGGCTCGGGCCGTCAGCGGGCGAGCGGCCAGTCGAAGCGCGCCCAATCGGGCCGCACGGGCGTGATCACCGCCCCATCACTGACGATGCGCTCACCAGCGGCGACCGCGTCGGCGACCCGATCGAGCCGCAGCAGCGCGAGACCACGCCCACCCTGATGGCTGCCCATCTGCCCGACGATCCGGTCGCCGGCGCGCAGCGGCGCACCCATGGCCGGCGCCGCGCCCTCGATCGCGACCGGTACGAAGCGCGAGCGCACCGGGCCGCGATGCTCCATCCGGCTCACCACTTCCTGGCCGACGAAGCAGCCCTTGCGAAAATCGACGCCGTGCAGCTGGTCGAGATCCGCCTCGTGCGGAAAGACCTCGCCGAACCCGTAATCATGCCCGCCCTCAGGCACACCGAGCGCGATGCGCCGCGCCGCATAGGCCGTCTGTGGCGTGAGGTTCTCCGGCACCGGTTTCTCGACGAGCACCCGGCGGCCGAGGCGGCCGAGCCGCGGGTCCTCGACATCGGCGAGAGCCTGCGGTGCGTCCTCGTCCCAGACGGCGAGCACGGCGATGCGCTCGCTCACGTCCTCGATCGCGACCCTGGCCCGCAACCGGTAGAGCGTGAGACGCCGCGCCAGATCGGCCGCGGCGCCGGCCGACACGTCGAGCAGGAGATCGGTTCCGGTGTCGACCACGAAGAAATCGGCGAGGATCTTGCCCTGCGGCGTCAGGAGCGCGGCGTAGCACGCCAGACCCGCCGATAGCCGCGAAACGTCCTGGGTCACCAGACCCTGCAGAAACGGCTTCGTCGCCTCGCCGGACAGCCGCAGGACGGCGCGATCGTCGAGAAGGGCTTTTGGCATCGATCTTCCGCTGTCGGGAACCGCGCGGCCGGCGCAGTCATAGGGTTTGGAGATAAGGAGGGGCGCCGGCGGCGGCAAGGTGTCGGGATGCGGCACCGTCCAACGGCCTTGACGGAAGGCTGCCACAGGCGCCACCTCTTCGGACCTGTCCGAGGCTTTCCCATGTCGCAGACCTTCGACCGCGTCTTTCACGACGCCACCATCGTCAACCATGATGGCCGCCGGGAGGGCGATATCGGCGTCGCGGGCGGCCGGATCACCGCGCTGGGTGATCTGTCCCGCGCGGACGCGGCCGAGCGCATCGATTGCCGCGGCCTGACCATCCTGCCGGGCGTGATCGACAGCCAGGTGCATTTCCGCGAACCCGGTCTGACCCATAAGGAGGATCTCGAGAGCGGCTCGCTCGCCGCCGTGATGGGCGGCGTCACGACCGTCTTCGAGATGCCGAACACCGACCCGCAGACGACCGACGCGGCGGCGCTCGCCGACAAGATCGCGCGGGGACGACGGCGCATGCATTGCGATTTCGCCTTCTGGGTCGGCGGCACGCGCGAGAACGCCGATCAGGTCGACGCGCTCGAACGCTTGCCGGGAACGCCGGGCATCAAGGTGTTCATGGGCTCCTCGACCGGCTCGCTCCTCGTCGAGGACGACGCCGGCGTGCGGGAAATCCTCCGGCGGACGCGCAGGCGGGCGGCGTTTCATTCCGAGGACGAGTATCGCCTGCGCGAGCGCCGGGGCCTGCGGATCGAAGGCGACGCATCGTCCCATCCGGTCTGGCGCGACGTCGAGACGGCGCTGTCCTGCACGCGGCGCCTCGTCGGCATCGCCCGCGCGGAAGGGGCGCGGATCCACGTGCTGCACATCTCGACCGGCGACGAGATGGCCTTCCTCTCCGATCACAAGGACGTGGCGAGCGTCGAGGTGACGCCCCACCATCTGACGCTCGCGGGGCCGGAGGATTACGAGCGGCTCGGCACGCTTATCCAGATGAATCCCCCGGTGCGCGACGCCGCCCATCGCGAGGCGATCTGGGCCGGGCTCCGTTCCGGCGTCGTCGACGTGCTCGGATCCGACCATGCGCCGCACACGCTCGAGGAGAAGGCGCGTCCCTACCCCTCCTCCCCCTCCGGCATGACGGGCGTGCAGACGCTCGTGCCGATCATGCTCGACCATGTCCATGCGGGCCGGCTGTCGCTCGAGCGCTTCGTCGACCTGACGAGCCATGGGCCGAAGCGGCTCTTCGGCCTCGCGCGCAAGGGCCGGATCGCTGTCGGCTATGACGCGGACTTCACCATTGTCGACCTCAAGCGCCGGGAGACGATCAGCAATCGCTGGATCGCGAGCCGATGCGGCTGGACGCCCTATGACGGCAAGGCGGTGACGGGATGGCCGGTCGGCACCGTGGTGCGCGGGGCACAGGTCATGTGGGAAGGGGCTCTCGTCGAGGGCAGCCGCGGAGAGCCCGTTTTCTTCGAGGAGACGCTGCCGCATGGCTGACGCGGTCCCCTCCACGAGGCGTGCGCCGCCGCTCCGCGACGCAGGGAGCGGTCGGTGATGATCGACAAGCTCGAATTTCTGCTCGCGCTCGCCCGCACGCGTCACTTCGGGAAGGCGGCGGAACTCTGTCACGTCACCCAACCGACCCTGTCGGCCGGCTTGAAGCAGCTCGAGGGCGAGCTCGGCGTGCTGCTCGTCTCGCGCGGATCGCGCTTCCAGGGGTTCACGGCGGAGGGCGAGCGCGTGCTCGCCTATGCCAAGACCATGGTCGCGGATGCGCGCGCCATGCGCCAGGAGATCGACGGCCTCAAGCGCGGGCTGGTCGGGCATCTGACGCTCTCCGTCATTCCAACCGCCCTGTCGATGACGGCTGCCCTGACGACGCCCTATCGCGCCCGCCATCCCAACGTGACCTTCACGATCCTGACCCGCACCTCGGAGGAGGCGCTGCGCGACCTCGACGAACTCGCGGCGGACGCGGCCGTGACCTATCTCGACAATGAGCCGCTCGGAAAGGTCGACACGATCGCGCTCTATCGCGAGGATTACCGGCTGCTCACCGCCGCCGACGGGCCGCTTGCCGAGCGCGACAGCGTCACCTGGCGCGAGATCGGTTCGCTCGCGCTCTGCCTGCTGACGCCCGACATGCAGAACCGCCGGATCATCGACGGCCTGCTGCGGCGCGCCGGCGTGAGCGTCGAACCGACGCTCGAATCAAACTCGATGCAGGTCCTGCTCGCGCATGTGCGCACCGGGCGCTGGTCGAGCGTCATGCCTTCCCAGCTCGCCGAAATGTTCGCGGTCGGCGAGAAGGTGCGCTCCATCCCCCTCATCGATCCGGACGAGACCCACGCCGTCGGGCTCGTCACCGCGCATCGCGAGACGCCGACCCCGCTCGTGGCGGCGCTTCAGGCCGAGGCGCGACGGCTGGCCCAGGGCGGGATCCGGCCATAGGCACCCACGCGCTCCCGTTCCGATCCGGGCTCGCCCATGGTTGTCGACGCAGGCGGCGCGGTCTATCACGGCCTCGCCATGGCCCCGACCGAAGCTCCCGTTCTGATCCGCGCCGCGCGCGATGCCGATGGCGATGGTGTCGGTCGGCTGATCGCCCGCGTCTTCGCCGATTACCCAAACTGCCCCTTCCTGCTTGAAGAATTCCCGGACCTGCCGCGGCTCGCGACAGCCTTTGCCGAACGCGGCGGCGGTTTCTGGGTGGCGGAAGCCGAGGGCGCCATCGCCGGGTCCTTCGCCGTCGCGCCGACCCATTCGGCAGGCACCTGGGAGCTGCACAAGGTCTATCTGGCCCATGCCCTGCGCGGTCGGGGCGTGGCGCGTCGCCTCTACGACACGGCCTGCCGCTTCGCCGGCGAACGCGGGGCACAACGGCTCGTTTTGTGGACCGATACGCGCTTCGTCGAGGGGCACCGCTTCTATGAGAAGCTCGGGTTCGTCCGCCAGCCGGGCATCCGGTCGCTGCATGATGCCGCCGCGACACTCGAATATGCCTATCGCCTCGATCCCCTGACGGTCGTCGCGCCATGATGCGCAACGACAGCGGGCCCGTGCCGATGCTCGTCGCCGCGGCGGCGATCTTCCTGCTGTCGGTGATGGACGCGGTGATCAAGTCGCTCTCGGCGACCTACGGAACGCTTCAGATCGTCCATATGCGCTATCTGGGCGGGGCGGTCGTGAGCTTCGCCGTCCTGGTGGCGCTGCGCAGTGCCTGGCCGTCCTGGTCGTCGATCCGCGCCAATGCGCTCCGGGCCCTGTTCATGATCACGACGGCGCTGAGCTTTTTCTATTCGGTGTCGGTTCTGCCGCTCGCGGAGGCGGTGGCGCTCTCCTTCATGGCGCCGCTCTTCATGGCGCTGATCGCGCGCTGGCTTCTGGGTGAACCGATCCGGCGATCGATCCTGACCGCCATTCTGCTCGGGCTGAGCGGTGTCGCGGTCATTCTTCAGAGCAAGATCACGCTCGGCGTCCTGGACGGCCGCACGCTGTCGGGTCTTGCCGCGGCACTCACCTCGGCGGTCGCCTATGCCTTCGCCATGGTGCTGGTGCGCCGGCAGACCGCGACCGATTCGGTGGAGATCATCACCTTCCTGTCGGCCTCGCTCGGCTGGCTGCTGCTGCTGCCGGTCACGGCCTTCCTGACGATCTTCGGCGAGGGGATCGGCGTGCCGGCGCGCGAATTCTCCTTCGTCGCGATCGGAACGGCGGACATCCTCCTGATCATCAGCCTCGGCGTGCTCGGCACCGGCGGTCATCTGCTGCTGACCTGGGCCTATGCGCGGGCCCATGCGGCACGGCTCGCGGTCCTTGAATACACGGCCTTCATCTGGGCGGGCGCGATCGGCATGGTCGTCTTCGGCGAGACCCCGAGCGTGTGGACCTTCGCGGGCGCGGGGCTGATCATCGCCGGGTGCCTGATCGCCGCGCGGCCGAGCGCCACCAAAAGCTGAGCGCGGCCGGCCCGTCCGCACGCTGCATTTCCGCCCCCCTCTTCCGCGCCGGCGGGAAAAGGTGCAAGACCGCTCGGTCGCGCCGTGATCGCGCCCAGACCGGAGATTCCCGCGTGTCGTCGCGCCTGCCCATCATGCTGTCGGCCGGGAACTTCGTCGTCGGTCTCGCGGCCTTCGTGGTGATCGGCCTCGTCTCGCCGATCGCGAGCGCCTATGGCGCGACGGTCGAGCAGGCCGGTCGCGTCATGACCTGGTACGCCATGGCCTATGCGGTTGGCGCGCCCTTCGCGACCGCGCTCACCGGATCGCTCCCGCGCCGTCTCGTCCTGACGAGCGGTCTCGTGCTTCTCGGCTTCGGCGCCGTGCTCGGTGCGCTCGCGCCGACGCTCCTCGCCCTCGAACTCTCCCGTGTCGTCGTCGCGATCGGCGCGGGACTGTTCACGCCGGGGGCGGCGGCCGTTGCGATCGCGACCGTCGCGCCGGAGCGGCGCGCGCGCGCGCTCTCCGTCGTGTTCGCCGGCCTGACGCTCGCCCAGGTCTTCGGCGTGCCGCTCGGTTCCTGGGCCGGCTACACCTTCGGCTTCGCGACGACGTTCTGGGGCATCGCGGTGCTGTCGATCATGGCCGCCGTCCTGGTCTTCGTCAGCGTGCCGCGCGATCTCGCCTTCCAGCCTGCGTCACTCGGGCAGCTTGGTCGGACGATCGCGACGCCGCGACTGCTGCTGCCGGTCCTGTTCACGACGACGATCATGGCGGCGGTCTATGTGGTCTACACCTTTCTCGGCCCCCTGATCGAAGGGCGCTACGGGTTCGGACGCGACGGCGTGACCGCCTATCTCACCTTGTTCGGCATCGCCGCCGTCTTCGGCAATTTCATCGGCGGCTTCTGCGCCGACCGGTTCGGGCCCTCGCGGACCCTGATCGGCATCTGCCTGCTCCAGATCCTGTTTCTGCCGACCGTCGCACTCGCCCCGGTCGGTCCGGCCGCCATGGGCGTGCTCGTCACGGCCTGGAGCCTGTGCGGCTGGTCCTTCATGACGCCGCAGCAGTCGCGGCTCGTTGCGATCGGCAGCGACCGTACACCGCTGATGCTCTCGCTCAATGCCTCGGCGATCTATCTCGGCGTCGCGATCGGCTCGGCGATCGGCGGGATGAGCCTGACCGCCGGTGGCTGGACGGCGGTGGCCGTGGTCGCCTGCCTCGTCGCCGGGCTCGCCCTCGTTCACCTGATCGCCTCGGACCGGCTCGCGGCCCGCTGACGCGCCCCCCGCCGTCTCAGGGACCGCCGCGGGCGCCGGGGCCGCGACGCGGCATCTTCAAGGCACGCGTCGGGCGACCGGCCGCTGTCTGGAGCGAGGCGCGGAACGTGTCGCGCCGCGCATGGATCGAGGCGATCACCGGACCGGTCGCGACACCGAGCCCCTCCAGCGCGGCTTCCGACAATTGCAGGCTTGCCTCGATGGTTTCGGGCACCGCATCCGCCACACCGAGCGCATAAAGCTGGCGCGCATGGTCCTCGTCGCGGGCGCGGGCGATGATCTTGACGTCCGGGCGGCTCGCCCGGGCGGCGGCGATCACCGCCTCGATCGATTTCGTCGTGTCGATGGTGATGATCAGCGCGGTCGCTTCCGCGAGGCCGCAGCGCTCGAGAAAGGCTGCGTTCGTCGCATCGCCCCAATAGACGTTGCGGTTCGTCTCGCGCCAGCGCGACACGCCGCGCGCGTCGGCATCGACCGCGAGCCAGGGCACCTTGTGAACCTCCAGCATCTCGCCGACCAGCCGGCCGACCCGGCCATAGCCGACGAGAATCGCCCGCGCCTGGTGATCCTCGGGCGGCGGCTCCGCGACCACGGGCACGGCCGTCCGCGCGGCGACCTTGCGGCCGAGCCCGCGACCGACAAAGCCCATCAGCGGGATCAGCGCCATGGACAGAGCCGCGACCGTCACCAGAACGCCGGTATCCTTCGGCGAGAGCATGCCCTTGGCCAGGGCGAGGCTCGCGACGACGAAGGCGAATTCACCGGCCGGGCCGAGCAACGAGGCCGTCTCGATCGCCGCCGGCCAGGAGACGCCGAACAGGCGGGCGAGGCCGAGGAGCAGCAGCATCTTGACGATGATCACCACCGCGACCGCCGCAAGGATTGTGACCGGATCGCGCATCACCGCCGCGAGATCGACACTCATGCCGACCGCGAAGAAGAACATGCCGAGGAGAAGGCTCTTGAACGGTTCGATCGTCGCTTCGATCGCGCGGCGATATTCCGTCTCGGCGAGGAGCAGGCCGGCGATGAAGGCGCCGAGCGCCATGGAGAGACCGGCAAAGGCCGCGATCACCCCGGCGCCGACAGCGACCAGCAGGGTGGTGGCGATGAAGAGGTCGCGGTCGTCGGGCCCGGCGGCGAGGCGAAACAGCGGCCGCAGCAGATAGCGCCCCGCAAGAATGATCACCCCGATGGTGATACCCGCCTGGACGAGGGTCGTCAGCAGCGTCAGCGGCAGCGAGGCGCCCGCCTGCGCCGTCGCGATGCCGACGAAGAGCAGGATCGGCACGACGGCGAGATCCTGGAACAGCAGGACCGCGAAGCTCGCGCGGCCGGTCGCCGACGCCATGCGCTTTTCGGATGCCAGAAGCTCGATGACGATCGCTGTCGAGGACAGCGACAGACAGGCGCCGACGACGAGCGCGGCCGTCGCATCGGGCAGAACCGTCCGCGCCAGCGCGGCGATCACGATCGTCGAGACGAGAACCTGCAACCCGCCAAGCCCGAAGACCAGCCGGCGGATGGTCATCAACCGTTCGAGCGACAGTTCGAGGCCGATGACGAAGAGCAGGAAGACGACGCCGAACTCGGCGATGGCGGCCAGCGTGTCGCGGTTGTCGATGGTCACCCAGTCGAGCGCCGGCAGGATCGGCGTGAGGGCGCCGAGCCCGCTTGGACCGAGCAGTATGCCGGTGCCGAGAAAGCCGAGCACCGGATTGACGCCGATGCGCTTGGCGAGCGGCACGATCACCCCGGCGGCGCCCAGCAGCAAGAGCGCATCCTTCGCCGCCACGAGATCGACCGCCGCCGCCATCACCCCTCCATTGCCGGCCGCTCGGCAGCCGTCACGCACAAGAGAAGGGTAACGACGCCTGCTGCGCAAGCCTCGTGATCGCGGCTGTCCTCAGCGAAGCCCCGCGGCCTCCTTCGCGAGCGTCGTGATCGTCGACCAGGCCCCCTCCCGGATCGCGGCGGCGGGTGTCAGCCAGGAGCCGCCGACACAGAGCACGTTCGGAAGAGCAAGATAGGACGCGGCCTTCGCCCGATCGATCCCGCCGGTCGGACAGAAGGCAAGCTGCGGGAAGGGTCCGTACAGGGACTTCAGCATGGCGACGCCGCCGGCCGCCTCGGCCGGGAAGAATTTCAGGCGGTGCAGCCCGTGCTCGAGCGCCGCCATCGCCTCGCTCGCGGTGGCGATGCCGGGCAGGAAGGGAACCTCGATGTCCTGCGCTGCCGCCAGCAGCGCCGGCGTCGCGCCAGGCGAGACGAGGAATTTCGCCCCGGCCGATACGGCCTCCTGCGCTTGATGATGTCCGAGGACCGTGCCGGCCCCGGCGATCGCCCCCTCGACCTCATGGGCGATCCGCTCCAGCGCCTCGAGGGCAACCGGCGTGCGCAGCGTCACCTCGATCACCGACAGACCGCCGGCGACGAGCGCGCGGGCGAGCGGCACCGCTTCCGCCACGGTCTCGATCGTCACCACCGGGATGACGGGGCCAAGGCGCATGATCGCGTCGAGCCGCTGTGTCCGCTCGCCATAGCTCATGCCCGCGCCTCCCATCGATGATGCGGACCGATTAGGCCCGCCGCTCGTGCCGGGTCAAGACGGGGCGGGGAGACAGCGGCCCCCTCCTTGGCTAGGATCGCGCGCACCAGGAGACGCCCATGCCGCTCGATCGCGCCGACAACGACCCCCGCATGCCCTATCAGCTGCCCTTCCCGAAGGATGCGCTGACGGAGATCGTCATCCCTGATGCGATCCCGAAGGATGACCGGCTCTGGGTGCCGCAGGCGCCGAATGTCTGGTTCCGGCCGCTGTGCCTCAACCGCTCGCAGGGCTACTGGATGAACCTTCTGAAAGTGCGCAAGGCGGGCGTGCTGTCGCGCCACCGCCACCCCGCGCCGGTCCACGGCTTCGTGCTCAGGGGACGATGGCATTATCTCGAACATGACTGGGTGGCGGAGGAGGGATCCTATGTCTTCGAGCCGCCGGGCGAGACGCATACGCTCGTCGTTCCGGACGATGTCGAGGAGATGATCACCTATTTCCAGGTCAACGGAATCATGTACTACGTCGATCCTTGGGGGCAGGCGCTGGGCTATGAGGACGTTTTTTCGAAGATCGACCTGTGCCGGCGCCATTTTGCATCGGTCGGCCTGGGCGAGGATTATGTCGAGCGCTTCATCCGCTGACGAGAACCGGGATCCGCGCGGATGAGCGTCTGGCCGACCGATTGTTTCGCCGGGCGCAGCGTACTCGTGACCGGCGGGTCCTCCGGCATCGGGGCAGCGATCGCGGCGGCCTTTCTGGCAGGCGGCGCCGATGTCGTCTTCACCGGCGCGACGGGGCCGGAGGTCGAGACCGCGCGGGCTCTGCCGGCCCTCATCGGCGCGCGCGGTGTGGTGCTCGACGTGCGCGAGGAGATGGGCGTTCGCGCGCTGATCGACGGTCTTCCCGCGCTCCACCATGTGGTGAACTGCGCCGGCGTCATCCGCCGCCATGCCGAGCATGATCTCCCCGTCTTCGAGGACGTGATCGACATCAACCTCACCGGCACGATGCGGATCTGCGCTGCGGCACGGCCGCGGCTGAAGGCCTCGGGCGGCAGCACCATCGTCAACACCGCCTCGATGCTGAGCTTTTTCGGCGGTCCGCTGACACCGGCCTACACCGCCTCGAAGGGGGGCGTGGCGCAGCTCACCAAATCGCTCGCCATCGCCTATGCCGAGGACGGCATCCGCGTGAACGCGATCGCGCCGGGCTGGATCCACACGCCGCTGACGCGCGGCGTCCAGGACGATCCGACGCGCTACGAGGCGATCCGCAACCGCACCGCGCTGAAGCGCTGGGGCGAGCCGGGCGACATCGCCGGCGGCGTGCTGTTCCTGTCCTCGCCACTCGCCGCCTATGTCACCGGCACCATCCTGCCGATCGACGGCGGCTATCTCGCCGTCTGACCTTTCCGGAGACTTCCGTCGATGACCCCGATCGAGATCCATGGCGGCGACCATTCCTGGCGCGACATCATCGCCATTGCCGATGGCGCGCCGGTTCGCCTGTCGGGCGCCGTGCGCGAGACGCTCGCGCGCTACCGCAAGGCGGTCGAGACGATCGCGGCGCGCGGCGACCGGGTCTATGGCATCACCACCGGCCTCGGCGCCCTGTCGGACGTGCTGCTGAGCCATGACGAGATCGTCGCCTTGTCGACCAACACGGTGCGCAGCCATTCGGTCGCGATCGGCGAGCCCCTGCCGTCGCGCTGCGTGCGCGCCATCATGGCGGCGCAGATCCTCAATTTCCGCCATGGCCATTCCGGCATCCAGCCGGCGGTCGTCGAGCAGATCGTCGCCCTGCTGAATGCCGGGATCACGCCGGTCGTGCCGCGCCAGGGCTCGGTCGGGTGGATCGCCCATACGGCCTTCATCGCGACCGCGCTGATCGGCGAGGGCATGGTCAGCGACGGGGTCACGGTGAAGCCCGCCGCCGAGGCGCTCGCCGCCCATGGCCTGTCGCCCGTCACGCTCGGCGCCAAGGACGGCCTGTCGCTGATCAACGGCTCACCCTGCATGGTCGGGCTCGCCTCGATCCTGATGGCGGAGGCGACCCGCCTCGTCGACTGGGCCGATCTGATCGCGGCGATGAGCTTCGAGATCCTCGGCGGCCAGATCGCCGCCTATGATCCGGCGGTGATGCGGGCGAAGCGCCATGCCTCGGTCGGTCTGGTCGGGGCGCGGCTGCGTTCCTTCCTCGAGGGTTCGGCCATCGTCGCGGCCAACAAGGGACGCCGCACGCAGGATGCGCTGTCGCTTCGCTGTGTGCCGCAGATCCATGGCGGCATCCGCGACGCGCTCGCCTATGCGGCCGCCCGGCTCGACGACGAGGCGAATGCGGCGACCGACAACCCGCTCGTCTTCCTCGATCAGGACGAGCCGCGCATCGTCTCGCAGGCGAACCCGCATGCGGAAGGCCTGGCGCTCGCTGTCGACATGGTCGCGATCGCGCTATCCGAACTCGGCGGGGTCGCCGAGCGCCGCGTCGACCGGCTGGTCAATCCGCTGGTGAGCGGCCTGCCGCCCTTCCTCGTGATGAAGCCCGGCGTGAATTCCGGTTTCATGATCGTGCAGTACACGGCCGCCGCCATCGCCGCCGAGAACAAGATTCTCGCCCATCCGGCGAGCGTCGACAATTTCACGACCTCGGGTCTGCAGGAGGATCATCTCTCCTTCGGAACCTCGGGCGCGCTGAAGGGCCTGACGGTCGCACGGAACGTCCAGAACATTCTCGGCATCGAATATCTGTGCGCCGGCCAGGCCTTCGAGTTCCGCGAGGGACGCCAGCCCGGCCGCGGCACGGGCGCCGCCTATGCGCATCTGCGCAAGGCGGTCGCAGCCTATGACACTGACCGCATCCTCAATCCGGACATGGAAGCCGCGATCGCGCTTCTCGCGGCCCCCTGCCCGGTCGCGGCGTGATCGCCGCGCTCAGTCGCGCAGGAGATCGTTGATCGCGGTCTTGGAGCGGGTCTGGGCGTCGACCGTCTTGACGATGACGGCGCAGTAGAGCGACGGCCCCGGGCGGCCGTCCGGCAACGGCTTGCCGGGCAGCGAGCCCGACACGACGACCGAATAGGGCGGCACATAGCCGCGATGGATCTCGCCCGTCGCCCGGTCGATGATCGTCGTCGAGGCGCCGATGAAGACGCCCATGGAGATCACCGCGCCGTCGCCGACGATCACGCCCTCGACGACCTCGGAACGCGCGCCGACGAAGCAGTCATCGCCGATGATGGTCGGATTGGCCTGGAGCGGCTCGAGCACGCCGCCGATGCCGACGCCGCCCGACAGATGCACGTTCTTGCCGATCTGGGCGCAGGAGCCGACCGTGACCCAGGTGTCGACCATCGTGCCGGTGTCGACATAGGCGCCGAGATTGACGAAGGACGGCATCAGGATGGCGCCGGGCGCCACATAGGCGGAGCGGCGCACGATGCAGTTCGGCACGGCGCGGAAGCCGGCTGCGCGGAACTCGGCCTCGCCCCAGCCGGCGAACTTCGACGGCACCTTGTCCCACCAGGACGACCCGTCCGGCCCGCCCGGAATGAGGCTCATGTCGTTGAGGCGGAAGGAGAGGAGGACGGCCTTCTTCAGCCACTGGTTCGTCTTCCACGACTTGACGCCGGTCTCGCCGGGCACCCGCTCGGCGACGCGTACCTCGCCCCGGTCGAGCAGGTTCAGCGCATGATCGACGGCGTCGCGCACCTCGCCCTTCGTCTGGAAGCTGATCGCCGCGCGGTCGTCCCACGCGGTTTCGATGATCGTCTGAAGTTGGGCGTGCTGCATCATGGTCCCCATCAAAAGCCGCGGTGCAATGGGGCAGGCCCGATGGGCTGTCAAGCGGGAGTGCGCACGGCATCCCCCACGGTTCTTCGACACCGCCAATCTCTGACACCCGCCAGTCTTTGACACTCGCCGGTCTTTGACACTCACCAAGTCTTGGATCGATGATGGCGCCGGAAGCGGAGATCCCCCATGGCCGACGACCAAGCACAACCAAACGCCTCCCCTGCCTGTGCGCTGGTGCGCGCCGGAAAACCCTTCATCGGCAAGCAGGGGTTTTCCTATGCGCCGGCGATTTCGGCCGAGACGGTCGGTGCGTCGGGCATCCATCTCCAGCTTCTGACGATCCCGCCGGGCGCGCGCGCCAAGGCGCACAAGCACGAGGCACATGAGACGGCGATCTATGTGCTGAGCGGCGAGGCGGCGATGTATTACGGCGAGAACCTCGAAGAACACATGATCACCCGGGCCGGCGACTTCGTCTACATCCCGGCCAATGTCCCGCATCTACCCTATAATCTCAGCGAAACTGAGCCCTGCACGGCCGTGATCGCGCGCACCGATCCGAACGAGCAGGAAAGCGTGGTGCTGTTGCCGCACCTCGATGCGCTGCGCCGCTGATGGGCCTTGTGCGATAGCGTACAGGTCCAAGGCCGAAAGGTGCTAGGCTATGGTGCCGCTCACGCCGGAGCCGTTCACCATGCGCCACGCCGCCCTCCTCGCCCTCGCTCTTCTCACCGCGCCGCTGCCGGCGCTCGCGAAATTGCCCAAGGATTGCCTAACCGGAAGCCCGGATCGGGCGGTGCGGGTGTGCAGCAAGATCCTCGACACCGCGTCGACCTCCACGGCCGACCGGGCGGACGCCTTCTACAACCGCGGCAATGCCTACGCCGCCAAGGGTGACCATGACCGGGCGATCGCCGACTATACGGCGGCGCTCGAGATCAACGCCCGCTTCGCCAACGCCGCCTATAACCGCGGCAATTCCCATGCGGCCAAGGGCGAGCATGATCTGGCGATCGCCGACTACAGCCTGATGATCGAGCTCAATCCGGGCTATGTGAACGCCTATTTCAACCGCGGAAACTCTCATGCAGCCACCGGACAGCACGAGAAGGCGATCGCGGATTACGGCAAGACGGTCGAACTCGACCCGGCCTATCTGAATGCCTGGTACAACCGTGGCAATTCGTTCGCCGCGATCGGCGAGCACGAGCGCGCCATCGAGGATTACAGCAAGGTGGTCGCGCTCGATGCGCGGTCAACCAATGCCTGGTTCAACCGTGGCAATTCCTACGCCGCACTCGGCCAGCATCAACAGGCAATCGCCGACTACGATCAGACCGTCCGTCTCGCGAGGAACTATGGCGACGCCTATTTCAACCGCGGCAACTCCCATGCAGAGCTCGGCGACTACGACAAGGCGATCGCGGACTATAACCGCGCGCTGCGCCTCGCGCCAAAATCCGCGCGGATCTTCCTCAAGCGCGGGATCGCCTATGCGGAAACCGACAAGAAGGACAAGGCGATCGCCGATTTCCGCAAGGCCGTCGCGCTTGCCGCGCCGGACGATGTCAGCAGCGGCGAGGCGGTGAAACGAATCGCGGATCTCGAAACCGGCACCAAAAAGGCCGAGGCGACGCCGGAGGCGGCAAAGCCTGACGTCGACGCCGCTGCGGCCGTCTCACCCGAGGCGACAACCGATACGGCCTCGACGCAGACGACACCGGGCGCAGCCATCGATCCGGCGGTGTTCGGCCGGCGCGTCGCCCTCGTCATCGGCAATTCGGCCTATCGCACCGTCGCCGCCCTGCCGAACGCGGTCGCGGACGCCGATCTGACGGCGAAGGCACTGCGCGCTGCCGGCTTCGCCGAGGTCACAGTCGTCAAGGATCTCGACCGCGAGAGCCTCATCGCGGCGCTGCGCGACTTCCGCAGCCGCACGGACGAAGCCGATTGGGCCGTCGTCTACTATGCCGGCCACGGCATTGAGGTGGCGGGGCAGAATTTTCTCATCCCGATCGACGCCGCGCTGAAGGATCAGCGCGATGTCGAGGACGAGGCGGTCAATCTCAACCGGGTCCTCGCCTCGGTGGAGGGCGCCAGGAAGCTTCGTCTCGTGGCGCTCGATGCCTGCCGCGACAATCCGTTCGTGGCGCGCATGACGGTCACGGGCGGCACGCGGTCGATCGGACGCGGGCTGGCGCGCGTCGAGCCGGAGGGTGCGACCGTCGTCTTGTTCGCAGCCAAGGAAGGCACGACGGCAGCGGATGGCGATGACGGCAACAGCCCCTTCGCGCAGGCCTTCGCGACCCGCATCGTCGAGCCTGGCGTCGAGATCAGCCTGGCGCTGCGCCGCCTCAGCGATGATGTCTACAAGAACACAGAACAGAAACAGGAGCCGGTCCAGTACGGGCGCCTGCCGGTCGAGGAACTCTACTTCGTGCCGAAATCCTGACGGGCAATCAGCAACGCGGCCGGGGATAGACCGTCCGCGGGCTTGGGGCGCATCAGCCGGATCGCTATATCTGTGACATGCCCGTCCGTGCCCTGCCCCGCATTCTCGTCGATCGCATCGCCGCCGGAGAGGTGGTCGAGCGGCCGGCGAGCGCCGTCAAGGAACTGGTCGAGAACGCGATCGATGCGGGCGCGACGCGGATCGAGGTCGTCACCGCTGGCGGCGGGCAGGCGCTGATCCGCGTCACCGACGACGGATCGGGGATGAACGCGGACGATCTCGCGCTGAGCGTCGAGCGTCACGCGACCTCCAAGCTACCCGACGAGGACCTGACCTCGATCGCGACGCTCGGCTTTCGCGGCGAGGCCCTGCCCTCGATCGCCTCGGTCGCCAGACTGTCGATCACCACCCGCACGCACGGCGCGGGCAGCGCGCTGGCGCTCGACGTCGAGGCCGGCGAGAAGGGCGCGATCCGGCCGGCCGCCGGCGTCCCCGGCACGCGGGTCGAGGTGCGGGACCTGTTCTTCGCCACACCGGCGCGGCTGAAGTTCCTCAAGACCGCGCGGACGGAGGCGGCCGCCATCGCCGATGTGGTCAAGCGCCTCGCCATGGCCCACCGGGAGATCCATTTCGCGCTCGGCGGCGAGGATCACGCGCCGCTCGTGCTGCCCGCCACGCCGGATGAGGCCGTGCGCCTTGCCGCGATCCTGGGTGATGACTTCGCCGACAACGCCGTCGGGCTCGATGTCGCGCGCGAGGGCGTGCGGGTGCGCGGCATGATCGGGCTTCCGACCTTCCACCGCGGCACGGCGGCGCATCAGTATCTCTTCGTCAATGGTAGGCCGGTGCGCGACAAGCTGCTGCTCGGGGCCCTGCGCGCCGGCTATGCCGACCAAATCCCGCGCGATCGCTTCCCGGTGCTGGCGCTGTTCATCGAGATCGATCCGCGTGAGGTCGACGTCAATGTCCACCCCGCCAAGGCCGAGGTGCGCTTTCGCGATCAGGCCCTCGTGCGCGGCCTCGTGGTCTCGGGACTCAGGGCCCGGCTCGAGGATGCCGCGCGGCGGGCGTCGACCACCGGCGGCAGCGAGGCCATCGCGCGGCTTGCGGAGGGTCTCGCGCAACAAGGACCCGGCGGCGGATCCCCGCTCTCCTGGCGTGGCGGTTCGCTGCCGCGCCGGCCGGGGACGTGGGACTGGCGGGGATCGCCGGCAGCCCCCTCCGCAGCGGACGCCATCGGCGGATCAGGCTTCGGCGAGGCGGCGCAGGCCGCCTTCGACAGCCTTGCCTCACCATCGGCCGACACGCGGACGATGCCGCTCGATCCGGTGAGGGCGGCGCGGCCGCTCGGTGCGGCGCGGGCGCAGCTCCACGAGACCTACATCGTCGCGCAGACGACGGACGGTGTCGTGATCATCGACCAGCACGCCGCGCATGAGCGCATCGTCTATGAGAGGCTGAAGCGCGAGCGCGCGGCAGGCGGCGTCAAGGCGCAGTATCTCCTCCTGCCCGCCGTGGTCGATCTCGATCCGGCCGACGTCGAGAGGCTCGCGGCGAAGGCGGAGGACCTGGCGCGGCTGGGGCTCGAGCTCGAACCCTTCGGCGCCGGCTCGGTGCTTGTGCGCGCGACGCCGGCGGCGCTTGGTGACACGGACCCGGCGCGGCTCCTCGCCGATCTCGTCGACAGTTTCGCCGAATGGGGCTCGGAGCTCGTGCTGGAGCGGCGGCTCGACCATGTCGCGGCGACGATCGCCTGCCACGGCTCGGTGCGGGCCGGCCGGCGCCTGCAGCCGGCGGAGATGGACGCTCTCCTGCGCGAGATGGAGGCGACGCCCAATGCCGGCCAGTGCAACCATGGCCGCCCGACCTATGTGAGCCTGAAGCTTTCCGACATCGAGGCCCTGTTCGGGCGGCGCTGAGGCGGCGTGCTCAGTCGCGCACGATCCCCGCATGCGCGACGTCATGGGTGAAGGCTGCCGCGATCAGCGCGCGGGTGTAGTCGGTCTTCGGCGCCTCGAAGATCTCCGCCGCCGTCCCCTCCTCGACCACCTTGCCGTCGCGCATCACGATGACGCGGTTGGCGAGCGCCCGCACCACCTTCAGATCATGGCTGATGAAGAGATAGGCGAGGGTGCGACGCTGCTGCAGGTCGCGCAGCAGGTCGACGATCTGGGCCTGCACCGACATGTCGAGCGCCGAGGTCGGCTCATCGAGCATGACGAAGCGCGGTTCGAGCGCCATGGCGCGGGCGATCGCGATGCGCTGGCGCTGGCCGCCCGAGAATTCATGCGGATAGCGGTCCATGGTCGCCGGATCGAGACCGACATCCTCGAGCGCCCGCGCGACGATCGCCCGCCGCTCGTCGGCCGAACGGGCGCTCCCCTGGACGAGCAGACCCTCCTCGACGATCTCGGCGACCGAAAGGCGCGGCGACAGCGAACCGTAGGGATCCTGGAAGACCACCTGCAGGTCCTTGCGCAGGGGTCGCATCTGCCGTGACGTGAAGCCCGCGATCGGCTGGCCGAGGGCGAGGATCGCGCCCTCGCTCGAGATCAGGCGCAGGATCGCAAGCCCGAGCGTGGTCTTGCCCGAACCGGACTCTCCCACGACGCCGACCGTCTCGCCGGCACGGATCGCGATCGACACGCCGTCGACCGCCTTGATGTGACTCGTCGTGCGTCGGAACAGGCCGGTCTTGACCGGGAACCACACTTTCAGATCCTTCGCCTCGACGATGACGGGCGCGTCCGGGGCGATCGGCTGCGGCACGCCGCGCGGTTCGGCGGCGAGGAGGCGCTGCGTATAGGCGTGCTGGGGCGCGTCGAACACGCGGTTCGTCGGGCCCTGTTCGACGATTTTGCCCTTCAGCATCACGGCGACGTCGTCGGCGATGCGGCGGACGATGCCGAGATCATGGGTGATGAACAGCATCGCCATGCCGAGACGCTGCTGCAGATCCTTCAAAAGCGCCAGGATCTGCGCCTGCACGGTCACGTCGAGGGCCGTCGTCGGCTCGTCGGCGATGAGCAGATCCGGGTCGTTCGCCAGCGCCATGGCGATCATGACGCGCTGGCGCTGTCCGCCGGAGAGCTGGTGCGGATAGGCGTCGAGGCGCTTTGCCGCCTCGCGGATGCCGACCTGCTCGAGCAGTTCGAGCGTGCGGGCGCGGGCGGCCGTCTCCGACAGGCCGCGATGGATCGACAGGATCTCGCCGATCTGCCGCTCGACCGTATGCAGCGGATTGAGCGAGGTCATCGGCTCCTGGAAGATCATGGTGATGTCGGCGCCGCGCACCTTGCGCATGGCGGCCTCATTGGCGCCGACGAGGTCCGTGCCCTTGAACAGGATCTGTCCCGAGGGGTGTGAGGCGGCCGGGTAATTGAGGAGCTGCACGATCGACAGCGCCGTCACCGACTTGCCGGACCCGGATTCGCCGACGAGCGCCAGCGTCCGGCCCTTTTCGAGCGTGAAGGAAACACGGTCGACGGCGAGCACCGTCTCGCCATTCTGCGAGAAGGCGACAGAGAGGTCGCGAACGGCAAGGAGCGGTACGGTCATGTGCGTCGTATCTCGGCGGCGATCGCATCGAGCGCCGGTCCGTCTCGAAAACTGTGAATGCGGACGGGTCGCCCGTGCTCAGCCTTGATCGCCTGCGCCGCCGTCAGCAGTGCATCATCGCCGCTGATGAAGGTGACACACTTTTCTCGAATGACCGTCGCCAGATGGATGGCGTCGGGCAGCTTGACCACCCGGTTGTGATCCGTGCGGAGCTTTGCCCTGATGTGGGCTGCCTGGTGAAGGATCGCCCGATCGACGGGGACAACGCGCTGAAGCATCCCCTTGTTGTCGATCAGGTTCTGATAGTCGTTGACGAGCGTGTAGTCGTTGCGGGCGAGGGCGTCCTCCATCGGCTTCACAAGGACTTCCGCTAGCGTCAACTCGCTCGTTATGATCACCGGGCTGTCCGCGAATTCGGCCCAGAACAGCCGGAAGATGCGATCGGACGCCTCCGAACGGTGCTCGCGCAACTCGACATAGGCATTGGTGTCCAGATAGATCGGCGCCGGATCAGGCATCAATCGGGCCACTCATCCCGGAGACGCCGGATACGCTCGACGGCGTCGTCCGCCGTGTGCTCCGCCCGTGCGCGCATGCTTTCGAGTTCCTTCACAAAATCCTTCGAGAGCGGGAGCGCGCCATCCCTGTCCGTTTCGACCACGACCGTCACGGTACCATCGGCCGCACCCTCGGGTCGCAGGTCCGTCGGCAGCCTGTCGAGCGGATAATTCCTTCGCACGATCCGTGTCACGGGAAACTCCTTTCGCCCGATCCTACACCAGCGTCTTGCGCGGATCGAAGGCATCACGCACCGCCTCGCCGATGAAAATGAGGAGCGAGAGCATGAAGGCAATAACGAAGAAGCCCGCCATGCCGAGCCAGGGCGCCTGAAGGTTGCGCTTGCCCTGTTCCAGCAGTTCCCCGAGCGAGGGCGAGCCGGAAGGCAGGCCGAAACCGAGAAAGTCGAGCGATGTCAGCGTCGTGATCGAGCCGTTCAGGATGAAGGGCATGAAGGTCAGGGTCGCGACCATGGCGTTGGGCAAGACGTGTTTCCACATGATCGTCGCGTCGGTGAGCCCGAGCGCCCGCGCGGCGCGGACATATTCGAAATTGCGCGCCCGCAAAAACTCCGCCCGCACCACGCCGACGAGCGCCACCCAGGAGAAGAGGAGAAGGATCCCGAGCAGGATCCAGAAGGTGGGCGTGATCACCGCGGCGATGATGATGAGGAGATAGAGGGAGGGGATCGAGGTCCAGATCTCGATGAAACGCTGGAAGCCGAGATCGACCCAGCCGCCGAAATAGCCCTGAACGGCACCGGCCGCGATGCCGATGACGGAGGAGACGAGGGTCAGGATCAGCCCGAAGAGGACCGAGATCCGGAAACCGTAGATCAGGCGGGCCGCCACGTCGCGACCCTGGTCGTCGGTCCCGAGCCAGTTCCATTCGAGGTCGCGGCAGGTGGTTCCGCCCGTCTTGGCCGCGGCCTCTGCGCATTGGGCATCGGTGAGCAGCCAGGTCGGTGGCGAGGGGAAGGGGGTCGGCGGATTGCGGTTGATCGTCTGGTAGGAGTAGCGGATCGGCGGCCAGATCATCCAGCCGCCCTTTTCCGCGATCTTGCCCACCAGATAGGGATCCCGATAGTCGGCTTCGGTCTCGAAATCTCCGCCGAAGGTCGTTTCCGAATAGGCGAAGAAGACGGGCGAATAGAAGCCGCCATCATATTTGACGAGAAAGGGCTTGTCGTTTGCCACGAATTCCGCGCCAAGCGTGACGATGAAGACGGCAAGGAAGATCCACATCGACCAGTAGCCGCGCTTGTTGGCGCGGAAGTTCCGCCAGCGCCGCTGGTTGAGCGGCGACAGGCGCGGACGACGCGGCGGGGTCGCTGTCGTCGCCACGGTTCAGGCCTCCCGCTTCTCGAAGTCGATGCGCGGATCGACCCAAGTGTATGTCAGATCGGAAATCAGGTTCACGGCAAGACCAATCAGCGAGAAAATGAAGAGTGTGCCGAAGACGACCGGATAGTCACGGCCGGTGATGGCGTCGAAGCTCAGTCGGCCGAGACCGTCGAGCGAGAAGATCGTTTCGATCAGGAGCGCCCCGCCGAAGAAGGCGCCGATGAAGGCGCCCGGAAAGCCCGCGATGATGATCAGCATCGCGTTACGAAACACGTGGCGGTAGAGCACCTGGTTGGGTGACAGCCCTTTCATGCGCGCGGTCATGACGTACTGCTTGCGGATCTCGTCGAGGAACGAGTTCTTCGTCAGGAGCGTCAGCGTCGCGAAGGCCGACAGGCTCATCGCGATCAGTGGAAGCGTGATGTGCCAGAGATAGTCGAGGACGATCCAGTACCAGGGCAGGAAGGACCAGGGTTGCTGGTTCTGGAACTCCGCCGCCGGATAGGCGGCCTGCAGGAAGGCGGGCAGTTCCTGCCAGGAGGCGGCGCCGAGGCCGCGCAACGGAAAGATCTGCCAGAAGGATCCGCCGGCGAAGAGCACGATCAGCAGGATCGCGAAGAGAAAGCCCGGTATCGCGTAGCCGACGATCACGACGCTCGACGTCCACAGATCGAATCGCGACCCGTCGGAAATCGCCTTCTTGATGCCGAGCGGGATGGAGATGAGATAGCTCAGCAGCGTCACCCAGAGGCCGAGCGTGATCGAGACAGGCATTTTCTCGAGAATCAGGTCGACGACGGCGACGTCGCGGAAATAGCTCTCGCCGAAATCGAAGCGCATGTAGTTCCACAGCATCAGGAAGAAGCGTTCGTGGGCCGGGCGGTCGAAACCGAACTGCTTCTCGAGGCTCTTGATGAAGTCGGGCGGCAGGCCCTGCGCACCGCGATACTGCACCGATCCGGCCTCGCCGCCGATCTGGGCCTGACCGGCGAGATCGCCGCCTCCTCCCGAGACACGGTCGGACGAGCCGGCATCGGGGTTGTTCATCTGGGCAATGATGCGGTCGATCGGACCACCCGGCGCGAACTGCACGATCGCGAAACTGACCAGCATGATCCCGAAGATCGTCGGGATCATCAGCAGGATGCGGCGCAGGATGTAGTTGAGCATCGGCGTTCCGGGTGGATCTGATTCGCACACTAGTGCATCGGCCGGCAAAGCGGCAGGGGGCGGAGGATCTTCCGGCGTTGACGCTCAGGCCGCCGCCCGCGAGGTTGGCAGACGGGTCTCGTCAAGGACGGGGCGGCGCGCTAACGTCCGCGACGCAAAGCCGTCCCGCTTCCGGGCGAAGCCGAACCCTTTTGGAGCCGCCAGCGATGTCGCCCGAACAACGCCTCGCCGAACTGGGGATCGTGCTGCCGACGGTCCCGGCGCCGATCGGCACCTTTCTGCCGGGCGTCCTTCATCGCGGCGTGCTGACGCTGGCCGGGCAGGGTCCGCTCCTCGACGACGGCACCTATGCGCGCGGCAAGGTTGGCCAGACCGTCGACGTGGCGACGGCGGCGCTGCATGCGCGGCGCACCGGCCTCGTGCTCCTGGCCGCCGCCCGGACGGTTCTGGGCTCGCTCGACCGCGTCGAGCGGGTGATCAACGTCTTCGGGATGGTCAACGCGGTGCCCGACTTCACCGAGCATCCCAAGGTGATCAATGGCTGCTCGGATCTGTTCGTCGAGGTGTTCGGCGAGGCCGGTCGCCATGCGCGGGCGGCCGACGGCATGGGCTCGCTCCCGATGAACATCTCGGTCGAGATCACCGCGGTCATGGCGGTCCGGGACTAGGGATGGCGCGGCTGATCGCCGGTGTCGACGAGGCCGGGCGCGGGCCGCTCGCCGGGCCCGTGGCGGTTGCGGCCGTGATTCTCGATCCCGCCCGTGTTCCACCGGGCCTCGCCGATTCCAAGATCCTCAGCGCCGCGGCGCGGGAGAGCCTGTTCGACGTGATCCTGCGCGAGGCGATCGCGGTCTCGATCGCCTTCGCCTCGCCCGCGACCATCGACCGGATCAACATCCGCCGGGCGACGCTCGATGCGATGCGGCGGGCTGTGACCGCCCTGTCGCCGCGCCCCGACCATGCCGAGTTCGACGGCAAGGACGTGCCGGACGGCCTGCCCTGCACGGGGACCGCGATCATCGACGGCGACGCCCTCATCCCCGCCATTTCCGCAGCTTCGATCATCGCCAAGGTGACGCGCGACCGGATGATGGTCCGGATCGGCGCCGATCACCCGGGCTATGGCTTCGAGCGGCACAGCGGCTATGGCACCGCCGAACACCGTGAGGCACTGCGCCGGCTTGGTCCCACACCGCATCATCGCCTCAGCTTCGGCATGCTGCGCGATTTCGCCGGCGATGGCAGCGGGGGCACAGGGTAAAGCGGTCGTCCCAATCCGGCACGCGGCTTGATCGATCGCGGAAACGACGCGTTTACCAAGGCGCCCCCATAGTCCGCCCGTCGCCTTGGGCGGCGCAGTGTTGAGTAAAGCGTCATGTTGCGTAACTCGCGTACCGGGGACACGGCCAGCCTCCGGATGAGTCGGAAGACGGCGACCGCGGCGCCGATCCTCCCGCTCGACACCATCGTCCAAGGCGACTGCATCGCCGCGCTCGAGGCACTCCCGCCTGCGAGCGTGGATCTCGTTTTCGCCGATCCGCCCTACAATCTGCAGCTCGGCGGCGATCTGCAGCGCCCCGATCATTCCATGGTCGATGCGGTCGACGACGACTGGGACAAGTTCGCCTCGTTCAAGGCCTATGATGATTTCACGCGCGCCTGGCTGCTCGCGGCGCGGCGGGTGATGAAGCCCGATGCCGGGCTCTGGGTCATCGGCTCCTATCACAACATCTTCCGCGTCGGCGCGATCCTGCAGGACCTCGGCTTCTGGATTCTGAACGACATCGTCTGGCGCAAGACCAATCCGATGCCGAATTTCCGCGGCAAGCGCTTCACCAACGCGCATGAGACTCTGATCTGGGCCTCGCGCGATCCGAAGGCGCGCTACACCTTCAACTACGAGGCGCTGAAGGCCGGCAACGAGGATGTGCAGGTGCGCTCCGACTGGCTTTTTCCGATCTGCACGGGCCATGAGCGGCTGAAGGATGATGATGGCCGCAAGGCGCATCCGACGCAAAAACCCGAGGCGCTGCTCGCACGCATCCTGCTCGCAACCACGCGACATGGCGATGTCGTGCTTGATCCCTTCTTCGGGTCAGGCACGACCGGTGCCGTCGCCCGCAAGCTCGGGCGGCGTTTCATCGGCATCGAGCGCGACGCGGGCTATGTGGAGGCGGCGACGGCGCGGATCGCGGCCGCCGACCCGCTCGAGGAGGCGGCCGTGCTCGACGCGCCCGACAAGCGCTCGGAACCGCGTATCCCCTTCACCGCCGTCATCGATCGCGGCCTGATCACGCCCGGCGCCAGCCTGACGGACGAGAAGCGCCGCTTCCAGGCGACGGTGCGCGCCGACGGGTCGCTCCTCTTCGGGGGCATCGCCGGCTCGATCCACAAGATCGGCGCCCTCGCCCAGGGGCTTCCCGCCTGCAATGGCTGGACCTTCTGGCACCTCGAGACGGAGGCGGGCCTGACGCCGATCGACACGTTCCGCGCGACCCTGCGCAAGGACATGGCCGCCTGAAAAAGGGGCGCCCGCACGACGCCCGGTGCCTCAATAGGGCGTGCCATCCTTGCGGGTGAAGCGCCACGTGCCGTCGGGCCCGAGCGCGGCGGCGAGATCGTCGGCGGGGTAGGTCGCCTCGTCGGCAGGGGTGCGGTCGCCGATCTCCAGATAGACGACCGGGTGATCGCCGCGATTGGCGAGCTGATGCGCCACGCCCTTCGCCGGAAAGCCTGCGCACATGCCGGGTGTCAGCAGAACCGTTTCACCGTCCGTGACGAGCGTCGCCTCCCCCTCGAGAATGTAGACGAACTCGTCCTGCCGGCTGTGGCGATGCAGCAGCGCCGAAACCGCACCGGGCTCGAGGCGGGTCAGGTTCACGCCGAAATTGGTCAGCCCGAAAACATCGCCGAGCTGTCGCTTCACGCGGCCCGCCATGCGGCTCGCAAAAGGCTGCGGATAGTTCGAGGGTTTGGTGCGCGGCGCGACGTCGATGGCACGCAGGGCAAGGGGCGGCGTTGGACGCTCCGACATGACGGCTTCTCCACGAAGACCCGAACTAGTGTCCCGGCCACCGGCTGCGCCGTCAACGGGCCGGGCCCTGCAGCGGACGCGGGGCTGATCTGCTAGCCTGCATGGCGGGAGCGGCCACCGAACCGACCAAGGGCCGCCGCAGGGAGGGGATCATGGCGACGACACCGACGGTCGAGGCGCTGCTCGAACACTGGATCGACGCATTCAACCGGCATGACCTCGACGCCCATGTCGCGCTCTACGCGCCCGAGGCGACGCTGTTCGGAGCAATCGACGAGCTGCAGATCGGCCAGGACGGGATCCGGGCCTATTTCGGCGGCCGTGGACCGGCCGTCCGGGTGGCGCGCTACCATCCGCCGCGGGTGACCGCGATCGCCCCCGACGTCGTCGTCACGGCCGCCCATGTCGATTTCGCCGATGGTGAGACGCCGATGCCTTACCGGATGACCTGGACGCTCGTGCGTCGCGGCGGCAACTGGCTCATCGCCCAGCATCACGGCTCGCCGCGGCGCGATCCAGCGGCCTGAGGGTCACGCCCCCCTGCGACAGGCGACGGCGACGGCCTCCACCGGCGCCCATTCGCACAAGCGCGTGCTTTCATCCCCGCGACAGCCCCGCTACACTTGCCTGAGGATTGGGAAGCAAGACCATGGCGTTCGAAATCAGGAAGATCGGGATCATCGGTGCGGGACAGATGGGCAGCGGCATCGCCCATGTCTCGGCGATCAAGGGGATCGACGTCGTCCTCAACGACGTGTCGAGCGACCGGATCAACACCGGGCTTGCGACCGTCAACGGCACGCTGGCGCGTCAGGTCTCCAAGGGCACGCTGACCGAGGCCGAGCGCCAGGCGGCGCTGGGGCGCATCCGCGCCGGCGCCGATTTCGCGGCCTTCGCCGATTGCGATCTCGTGATCGAGGCGGCGACCGAGAACGAGCAGACCAAGGTCAAGATCTTCAACGGCGTCTGCGCGCATCTCAAGCCGCAGGCGATCCTCGCGACCAACACCTCGTCGATCTCGATCACGCGCCTTGCGGCGGCCTCCGACCGACCGGAACGATTCATCGGCATTCATTTCATGAATCCCGTGCCGGTGATGCAGCTCGTCGAGATCATCCGCGGCATCGCGACCGAGGACGAGACGTTCGAGACGGCGAAAACCTTCATCAACCGCCTCGAGAAGACGATCGCGGTGGCGGAGGATTTCCCCGCCTTCATCGTCAACCGCATCCTGCTGCCGATGATCAACGAGGCGATCTACACGCTCTATGAGGGCGTCGGCACGGTCGAATCGATCGATACCGCCATGCGGCTCGGCGCCAATCATCCGATGGGGCCGCTGCAGCTCGCCGATTTCATCGGCCTCGACACCTGCCTGTCGGTCATGCAGGTGCTGCACGAGGGGCTCGCGGATTCCAAGTACCGGCCCTGTCCGCTTCTCGTGAAATATGTCGAGGCCGGCTGGCTCGGCCGCAAGGTCAAGCGCGGCTTCTACGATTATCGCGGCGAGAAGCCGGTTCCGACGCGCTGAGGGGGCTGACGGCGCGGCACTTAACGGCCTGTTGACCATATCCGCCGATCATCCCGCGTGGAGGGAATCGCGATGGGTCACTGGTCCTTGTCGCCGCCCGCGCGCGGGGGTGCCGCCATCTACAAGGCGCGTCCGGCCGTGTCCGTGACCAAGCTTGCGCAGCAGAATGACGAGTTGCGCAGTCTGATCGCCGGCGGCGTGCTGGGCGGGTCGGCGTCGACGGACGACTTCTTCAAGACCGTGTCCGACATGAGCTTCGCCATGACTACGGTGCGCTCGGCCGGCAGCATCGCGTCCGCCAGGAAAGCGAACGAGCCGGGATCGACCGTCGACGTAACGGCGTGATCGAAGGCGCGGCGCGAAGCCGCGTCATCCCAGACGCCATGCGCTGCGATGTGCCGCGTGACAGATCCGGGATCCTTGTGGTGTTGGCCCTGAGAAATCGGGGCGCTCTGTCCGCACGACGGTCCCGGGTCTGCGCCGCACCGCTTCGCGCGGCGTCACGCCCGGGATGACAAAGAAAGGGTGCGCATCCTGGGCATGTCGAACGGCAACCGTCGACGCCCGGCGCGTGGACGATCCGTCGGCGCACCGAGGGACCTTCGCTTAGCGGCCGAGGGCCGCCGTGATCATCGCCTTGGCGTCCGCGCTCGCCCATTCGGCGGGGCCGGCGAGGTTGGCGAGTTCGCAGCCATCCTTGTCGATCAGGATCGTTGTCGGCATCCCGATCGCCTTGCCGGCCTTCTTCAGGTCCTGGAAGATGCCGGCCGTGGGATCGGCATAGCGCACCAGGGTCTTCACGCCGACCTCGTCGAGGAAGGTCGCGGCCTTCTCGACGTTGCGCGTATCGATGTTGACCGCGACGACCTCGAAATCCGGGCCGCCCAGCGCCTGCTGCAGCGCATCGAGCGCCGGCATCTCGTGGCGGCAGGGCGCGCACCAGGTCGCCCAGAGATTGAGGAGGACGGTCCGCCCCTTGTAATCCGCCAGCGTCGCCTTTGTCCCGTCCGGGCGCAGGAAGGCGAGCGCCGGCAACGGCCTGGGCGACGACTGGACGTTCACGGCGGCGACTTCGCCCCTGGCGAGCGGCGCCAGACGCTGCGTGAGGGCCGTTCCGCCCGCGCAGGCGGCGCTTTCGCGGTTGCCGCCGCCCCCGCCGATCCCGTATACGGCCGCGACGCCGGCAGCGAGGCCGGCGAGCACCGCCAGGGCGACGAGTTTCGTCCGGTTCATGGTTTTCACTTCCCGATCGGTGGTTACGACATGAGCAACAAGATGTGGGGTGGACGCTTCGAAAGCGCACCCGCCGCGATCATGGAAGAGATCAACGCGTCCATCGATTTCGACAAGCGGCTCTGGTCCCAGGACATCCGTGGTTCACTTGCGCATGTCGCCATGCTGGCGGAACAGGGCATCGTGTCGCGCGACGACATGCAGGCGATCACGCGTGGCTTAGAAGCGATCCGCGGCGAAATCGAGAGCGGCGCGTTCACGTTTTCGCGGGCGCTCGAGGACATTCACATGAATGTCGAGGCGCGTCTCGCCGAAATCGTCGGTCCGGCGGCCGGGCGCCTGCACACGGCGCGCTCGCGCAACGACCAGGTGGCGACCGATTTCCGGCTCTGGGTACGCGATGCGATCGACGAGATCGATGCGCAGCTCAAGGACCTGATGACGGCGCTGGCCGAAAAGGCGCTCGCCTTTTCCGGCGCGGTGATGCCGGGCTTCACCCATCTGCAGTCGGCCCAGCCGGTGACCTTCGGGCATCACCTGCTTGCCTATGTCGAGATGCTCGGGCGCGATCGCGGCCGCTTCGCCGATGCGCGCAAGCGCCTCAACGAGTGCCCGCTCGGCGCGGCGGCGCTTGCCGGCACCTCCTTTCCGATCGACCGCTTCATGACGGCGAAGGCGCTCGGCTTCGACCGGCCGACGGCGAACTCGCTCGACAGCGTCTCGGACCGCGATTTCGCGCTCGAGGCGCTCGCCGCGGCCTCGATCGCCGCGATGCACCTGTCGCGCTTTGCCGAGGAGATCGTGATCTGGACGACGCCGCAATTCGCCTTCGTCGCGCTGTCGGACAAGTTCACGACGGGTTCCTCGATCATGCCGCAGAAGCGCAACCCGGATGCCGCCGAACTGGTGCGCGCCAAGGCGGGTCGCGTCATCGGCGCGCTGACCGCGCTTCTGATCGTGATGAAGGGGTTGCCGCTCGCCTATGCCAAGGACATGCAGGAGGACAAGGAGCAGACCTTCGACGCGCTCCAGACCCTCTCGCTCGCGGTTGCGGCCATGGCCGAAATGGTGCGCGACATGCAGCCCGACCTGAAGCGGATGAAGGCTGCTGCCGGCGCCGGCTATGCGACGGCGACCGATCTCGCCGACTGGCTGGTGCACGCGCTCGGTCTGCCCTTCCGCCAGGCGCATCATGTCACCGGACGCCTCGTGGGCCTCGCCGCCGAGCGCGGCATCGGCCTCGAGAAGCTGACGCTCGCCGCGATGCAGGGCGTCGAGCCGCGCATCCATGACGGCGTCTTCGCCGTGCTGGGCGTCGAGAAGTCGGTGAAGAGCCGCGTCAGCCATGGCGGCACGGCGCCGGCCAATGTCCGGCGTCAGGCCAGGCGCTGGCTCAAGGCGCTAGGCTGAGCCAGCGCATCCTTCACGCGGCGCGACGGTCGATCGGCGGGAAGCGCGTGTAGAAGCGATCATCCGTCCGCGCCATGTCGCGCAGCAGGGCACCGGGCGTGAAGCGGTCGCCATGGTCCGCCGCGAGGCGGTCGCACAGAGCCACGAAGGCCTTCGTGCCCAGGCGGTCGATGTAGGAGAGCGCGCCGCCGGTGAAGGGGGCGAAGCCGAAACCGAGGATCGAGCCGACATCGGCCTCGCGCACATCGGTGATGATGCCGTGCTCGATGGTGCCGGCGGCTTCGATCGCCTGGATGGCGAGGAAGCGGTCCTTGAGCCGCCCGACATCGATCACGTCCGGATCGAGCCGGTGCGGCGCGAGGTCCGCGAGGCCCGGCCAGAGCCGCTTCGTGCCGCGCTCGGGATACTCGTAAAAGCCCTTGCCGTTCTTGCGGCCGAGCCGGCCATGGCGGTTGACCATGGCATCGAGCAGGGCGATCTGGCCCGGATCGACCGCCGCATCGCCGAGATCGATGCGGGTCGCCTGAAGGATGCGCCAGGCGAGGTCGAGCGCCACCTCGTCATTGAGCGAGAGCGGGCCGACCGGCATGCCGGCCATGCGCGCGACGGTCTCGATCATCGGCGGCGGCACGCCCTCGCGCAGCATCAGATGGCCCTCGCGGATATAGGCCAGCACACAGCGATTGGCGAAGAAGCCGCGCGCGTCGTTGACGAGGATCGGCGTCTTCCTGAGCCGCCGCACGAGATCGAGCGCCATGGCTACCGCATGGTCGCCTGTCGCCTTGCCGCGGATCACCTCGACGAGCTGCATCTTCTCGACCGGCGAGAAGAAATGGATGCCGAGGAAATCCGTCGGCCGCGCCACGCCCTCGGCGAGCGACGTGATCGGCAGGGTCGAGGTGTTGGAGGCGAGAACGGCGTCAGGCCGCAGCACGGCACTGATCTGGCGCAGCGCCTCCGCCTTGATGGCACGGTCCTCGAAGACGGCCTCGATGACGAGATCGGCGGCGGCGAGCGCGGCATAGTCCGGCGTGGCAGCGATGCGGCCGAGGAGCGCCTCGCGGTCGGCCGAGGTCGCGCGGCCCTTCATAATGCTGTCGGTGATCATCTTGTCGCAGCGCGCCTTGCCGGCATCGGCCGCCGCCTGGTCGCGGTCGATCAGCACCACCTCGAGGCCAGACAGCGCCGCGACATAGGCGATGCCGGCGCCCATGAAGCCCGCGCCGACGACGCCGATCCGAGTAATGTCCGTGGGCGGCACCGGCGGGCGCCGGGCGCCCTTGTTCAGGTCCTGCGTCGACAGGAAGAGCGTCCGGATCATGGCCGAGGCCTCCGGCGTGCGCAGCACATGCGCGAACCAGCGCGCCTCGATCCGGAGCGCAGTGTCGAAGGGCACCTGCAGCCCGTCATGCACGCATTGCAGGAGCGCGCGCGCGGCCGGGTAATTGTCGAAGGTCTCCTTGCGGTAGAGTGCGTTCGCGGCGGGCCAGATCATCATGCCGCCCTTCGAATGAACCAGCCCGCTCGGCAGACGATAGCCTTCCACATCCCACGGAGCCGTCGGCTTTCCGACTGTCAGGATCCAGTGCCGCGCGGCGGCGACCATCTCGTCGGCGGGCGTCAGCGCGTGAACGAGGCCGAGCTTGTGGGCGCGCGGGAGCGTCAGCTGTTCGCCCTTGAGCATCATCTGCAGCGCATCGGGCGTCGGAATCAGGCGCGGCACACGGGTCGCGCCGCCGGCGCCCGGAAAGATGCCGACCTTGATTTCCGGGAGACCGACCTTCGCCTTCGGCCGGTCGGAGGCGCCGACACGGTAGTGGCAGGCGAGCGTCAGCTCGAAGGCGCCGCCGAGGCACAGCCCTCCGATCGCCGCCGCGAAAGGCTTGCCGCAGGTCTCGAGCCGCCGGTAGAGCCGCCCGAGCCGAGCCGCCCCGTCGACGAAGGCCTGCATCGCCTGAACTTCGCCGTCGGCGCGCCGCATGGCCTCGTAGCTGCGCGCGAGCATCTCGATCATGGCGAGATCGGCGCCGCCGGAAAATGTTTCCTTTCCGGAGGCAATCACGCAGCCCCTGATGGCCGCATCGCCGGCCACGAGGGTCACGAGCGCGTCGAGCTCGTCCATCACCTCCGGGGTGATGATGTTCATCGACCGACCGGCCATGTCCCAGGTGGCGAGGACCACACCGTCGGCATCGGTCTCGACGCGGAAATGCTGAAAGGTCATGGCCGGTTTCCCCTCACACGCGTTCGATGATCATGGCGGCGCCCATGCCGGCCGCGACGCAGAGCGTGACGAGCGCCAGCCCCTTGCCGCTGCGCTCGAGTTCGTCGAGCGCCGTGCCGACAAGCATGGCCCCGGTCGCACCCAGCGGATGGCCCATCGCGATGGCGCCGCCATTGACGTTGAGCCGCGCCGGATCGACCTCGAAGGCCTGCTGGAACCGCAGCACCACCGCCGAGAACGCCTCGTTCACTTCGAAGAGATCGATGTCGGCGATCGACATGCCGGCCTTGCGCAGCACCAGGCGGGTCACGTCGACCGGGCCGGTGAGCATCAGCGCGGTGTCCGACCCGATCGACGCCGCCGCGCGGATGCGGGCGCGGGGCTTCAGGCCGAGCCGCTCGCCGGCCGTCGCCGATCCGACGAGAACGGCCGCCGCGCCATCGACGATACCCGAGGAGTTGCCGGCATGGTGGACATGACGGACGGCCTCGACGTCCGGATGGGCCTGGATGGCGACGGCATCGAAGCCGCCCATCTCTCCGGCCTGGACGAAAGCCGGGTTGAGGGCGCCGAGCGCCTGGATGGTCGTCGTCGGCCGCATATGTTCGTCGCGGTCGAGGATGGTGAGACCGTTGACATCCGTCACCGGAACAACTGAGCCGGCAAATCGACCTTCACTCCAGGCCTTGGCCGCGCGCTGCTGGCTTTCGACCGCATAGGCGTCGACCTCGTCGCGGGAGAAGCCGTATTTCGTCGCGATCAGATCCGCCGCGATGCCCTGCGGCAGGAAATAGGTCGGCAGCGCGATCGAGGGATCGATCGGCCAGGCGCCGCCGGAGGCCATCATGCCGACGCGCGACATGCTTTCCACCCCGCCGCCGATGACGAGATCCTTCTGGCCCGAGGCGACCTGCGCGGCGGCAAGGCTGACGGCCTCGAGGCCCGAGGCGCAGAACCGGTTGATCTGGACGCCCGGCACGGTGGTGCCGAGGCCGGCGTGAAGCGCGGCCATCCGCGCGATGTCGGCGCCCGCCTCCCCGACCGGATCGACGCAGCCGAGGATCACATCCTCGACGCTGTCACGCGGCAGGTCGTTGCGCCGCGCGAGGCTTCCGACCGCATGGCTCGCCAAAGCAAGCGTCGAAACCTCGTGCAGCGCGCCGTCCGGCTTGCCGCGCCCGCGTGGCGTTCGAACGGCATCAAAGATCAGGGCCTCGGCCATCACCGTCTCCGTTTACCCATCCGGTTCTGCTGCCGCGCCGCCGATTGCCGGTAGCGCTTCGAACCTTCCGCATCGTCAGAACAGGTCGGCGTCGAGCGCCATGATCGTGTCGGCGCCGGCGCTGATTCGCGCCAGTCGCAACGCCGTTTCCGGCAGCAGCCTTTCGGCGAAGAAGCGCGTCGCGAGGATGGTCGCCGCCATGGCTTCGGCGGTTGAGGGATCGGCGGCGATCCGCGCCTGCGCCGCCTTCGCCAGACGCGCACCCATATAGCCCATGGCGACGAGGCCGAGCAGATGCATCATGTCGGTTGCCCCGGCGCCGGCGTGGTCGGGGCGCGTCATGGCGTTTTGCATCAGCCACATGACCGCCTGCTGCAGGTGGCCGTGCCCCGCCTTGAGCGGGGTGAGCCAGGGCTGCAGCGCCTCGTTCGGGGCCTCGCGTTTGAGAAAACCGCCGACCTCGCCCAGAAAAGCCATGATCGCACGCCCGCCATCCTTGGGGAGCTTGCGGCCGACGAGATCGAGCGCCTGGATACCGTTCGCACCCTCATAGATCATGGTGATGCGGGCATCCCGGACGAACTGCTCCATGCCCCAATCGGCGATATAGCCATGGCCGCCGAAGAGTTGCTGCGCCTCGACCGCGCAGTGGAAGCCGAGATCGGTCAGGACACCCTTCACCACCGGCGTCATCAGGCCCATGTGATCTTCCGCCGCCTGGCGGGCGGCAGGATCGGGCGAGCGGCGCTGGATGTCGCCCTGCAGGGCCGTCCACAGCATCAGGGCGCGGCCGGTCAGCGTCACTGCCCGGATGGTCATCAGGGCGCGCCGCACGTCCGGATGGACGATGATCGGATCGGCCGGCTTGTCGGGTGACTTCGCGCCGGTCAGCGCGCGGCCCTGGAGGCGGTCGCGCGCATAGGCGGCGGCGTTCTGCAGGGCGACCTCGGCGATGGCGAGACCCTGGACGCCGACCGCAAGACGCGCCTCGTTCATCATGGTGAACATGGCGGCAAGGCCGCGATTGGGCTCGCCGACGAGCCAGGCGGTGGCGCCGTCATAGCCCATCTCGCAGGTCGGATTGGCGTGGATGCCCATCTTGTGTTCGAGCCGCCGGCAGGTGACGGCGTTGCGCAGGCCCGGACGACCATCGGCGTCGGGGATGAATTTCGGGCAGAGGAAGAGCGAAATGCCCTTGGTGCCGGCGGGCGCCCCGTCGATGCGGGCGAGGACAAGGTGGACGATGTTTTCGGCGAGATCATGCTCACCGGCCGAGATGAAGATCTTCGTGCCGGTCAAAGCGAAGCTGCCGTCGGGCTTGGGCTCGGCCCGCGTGCGGATGAGACCCAGATCCGTGCCGCATTGCGGTTCGGTCAGGTTCATCGTGCCGGTCCAGAGGCCGGAAACGAGCTTCGGACCATAGAGCGCCTTCTGTTCCGGCGTGCCATGGGCGAGGATCGCCGCATAGGCGCCCTGCGTCAGCCCCGGCACCATGCCGAAGGACAGGTTCGCCGAGGAGACGAATTCCTGCATCACGGCGTTGAGCGTCGCCGGCAGGTTCTGGCCGCCGACGCTCTCCGGCGCCGACAGGCCGACCCAGCCACCCTCGCGATAGGCGGCATAGGCCGACGGGAAGCCCAGCGGCGTCGTCACCGTGCCGTCGGCCGCGAGACGGCAGCCTTGCGCATCGCCCGGCCGGTTGAGCGGCTGCAGCACCTCGGCGCAGAAGCGCGCGCCCTCGCCGAGGACGGCGCGCAGCGTTTCGGACGACAGATCGGAAAAGCCCGGCAGGTCGCGGTGGCCGGAAATGTCGAGCACGTCCTCCAGCACGAAGAGCACATCCTCGAGCGGCGCGCTGTAGCGTGGCATGGCGGGCTCCCGTCAGGCGGCCGATGACGCGTCTTGCCGCGCGGCGCGGACGCGGACGACCTCGCGGGCGTGGCTCAGTTCGGCGATGGCCCGATCGATGTCGGCGCGGCGGGCCATGAGATCGGCGATCTTGGCGTCGAAGGCCTGCAGCGCGACCCGCGCCTGCGCCACCCCCTTATCCGCTGGATCGTAGAGATCGAGCATCTCGCGGGTCTCCTCGAGGGAGAAGCCGACGCGCTTGCCCATCAGCACGAGCTTGAGCCGGGCGCGATCGCGGCGGCTGTAGATCCGGCGGGCGGCCTCGCCATCCCCCTCCCGCGTCGGAGCGAGAAGCCCCTTTTCCTCGTAGAACCGCAGGGTCCGCGCCGTCACCGCGAATTCGGCGATGAGGTCATGGATGGTGAAACGCTCGACCGGACCTTCGCTCTGCGACATACGGCGTGCGGGCATGGCGCTCTCCTCGCTGAGGACGACCTTAGCGCGGTTGACGTAAACGTCAAGTTATGGCGATGCGCATGTCCTGTGCGGTCGGGTGTCGCGGCTACCGGGCACCCTCAGTTGGCGGGAACGGCGCCGCGCCAGGCCTCGAGGACGGCCGCGTAGGGCCGTGTCTGGCCCGCCGGCTTGTCATTCGCCAGCGCGCGGCGCGGGGCTGCGCCGTCGCCGGCGTCGGCCTTCGCGAACCAGCTCTCGCGATCAGTGACGGGAGTGGGGAGCGGCGCGCAGGGATCGTCGGTCGCGGCCCCGGCGGCACGGGCCGCGAGCACGCGATCCTGCTCCGCGGCGATCCGCTCAAGCAAGGCGGGCGTCGTTTCGCTCGTCAGGGCCTGCGACCAGGACGGCGCGAGGGCCGCGACAAGCCCCGGCGAGACCGCGCGCGGCGCCGCCTTGGCCGTGCCGGCGGCCATGAAGCGGTAGAGCGCCAGAAGATCGCCGAGATCGCCCTCGCGGGCACGGGTCGCCTCGGAGGCGAGGTCCCCGCGACGCGAGAAGGCGAGCCCGATCAGGCTCTTGCGCAGCGTGACGGATTTCGCGACCGTGAACTGCGCATAGAGCCACGCGGCCTGTCTTTCCTTCTCCCCGGCGCTGCTCAGCACGAGCCAGCCGGTCGAGCGGTCGGCGAGGGCCGGTTCCGCTCCATGATAGGCCCCGACCGGCTGCGGCGCGACGCTCCAGAGCGCACGACCATCGGGCGTGTGCAGGCGGTCACGCCGTCGCACGAACTCCGCCGCCCGGTCGGTCGGCCAGGACAGCGCCTGTGCGACTGTGCCATCGAGGAGCTGTTCGTGGATGGTCTGCGGCTTGTCCGGGCGTGGTTCGGGCGCGGCCAGACCCAGCCAGGCGCGATAGGTCGCGACCGCATAGGCGGCGACCGGCGCGTCGACCGACCCGTCCCGCGCCGTCGCGGCGCCCGCCGGCCGGCAGCCCTCGTAGCGCAGGCCAAGCGCGTCCGGCGCGCCGGCGAGGGTGAGGAAACGGGTCGCGAAGAAGGCGGGCAGGTCCGGCGAGGCCGGACGCGGCGCGGCATGACCAAAGCGCACCCCGGCCGACGCCAGCGCGGGATTGTCGGTGAAGAAGGCCGCGATGTCGCCATAGGCGGTGAAGTTCACCGGCACGCCGAGCTCGTAGCCGAAGCGCGTCCGGAAGGCCGCGGCGAGTGCCGGATCCTCGAACAGATCGCGCCGGAACCAGTAGGCGTCGGCGACCAAAAGGTTTGGCAGCATCCGCCCGATCGGCGCCTTGGGGTCTGTGGCGGCGAGATCGGCGGGATCAAGACGCGGATTGGTGAACGCCTTGCCCTCGCCGGCCATGAAGGCGGCGAGATCGACGGCGCCCCTGGCGACATCCGTCGTTTCTTCCAGCGCGAGCGGTGCGATCATCGCCGTGAAGCCACGCTCCCGGCCGGCGAGATGATCGATCAGCGCGGCGGAGAGTTCGCTCTCCGGGAGCATGGACTGGTCGACGCTGATGCCGGTGATGTCCTCAAAAGCGCGGGTGAGGATACGCGCCTCGTAGTCATTGGCGATGGCGTCGGGCGTCGCGACCTTGATGGTCATGCCGCGCAGCGGCGCGGCCGCATCGCGAAACCAGGCGAGTTCGTCGCGCCGCTCCGCCTCGGTCAGGGTCGAGGGTGAGAACTCGCCCTGGATCCAGCGCTCCATGATGGGCGCCTCCGCTGCCACGGCGACGCGCGGCGCGATCAGCGCGGCGGCGATCAGGATCGAGGTGGCGAGGAAACGACGGACGGCACCGGGCGACGGCAGGGGCACGGCGCGAGGATCCGCTATTCGGCGGCGATGCGCATGGCGGCCCGCTTCTCCGCCATGAAGGCCTCGAGGCCCGCGATTTCATCCGTCGTGAGACGAAGGCCGAGTTTCGAGCGGCGCCAGATCACGTCCTGTGCCGTCCGCGCCCATTCCTCGCGCATTAGATACATCACCTCGGCCTCGGTGAGATCAGCGCCGAAATGGCGGCCGAGCGAGGCGGGCGTCGTCGCATTGACGAGGATCTCGAAGGCCCGCGTGCCATAGGCGCGCACGAGGCGCCGCGCATGGCCTTCGGCGAGCCAAGGGTAGGTGCGCGTCAGCTGCGCGCGGAGCGCGTCGAAACCCTGCGGCGGGAAATCGCCGCCCGGCAGCTTTTCCGTGCCGGTCCAGCCGCGTTTGGCGGCAACCGTCGCGGGCAGATGGCCGTTGAGCTTTTCGAGGGCCGATTCGGCGAGCCGCCGATAGGTCGTGATCTTGCCGCCGAAGATCGAGAGCAGTGGCGCGGCACCTTCGTCGTCGAGGGTGAGCACATAGTCGCGGGTCGCCGCCTGCGCGGCCGAGGCGCCGTCGTCATAGAGCGGACGGACGCCGGAATAGTCCCAGACGACGTCGCCGGGCTCGATCGGCTTCGAGAAATACTCGCTCGCCGCCTTGCACAGATAGGCAATCTCCTCGGGCGTCGCCTTCACGTCGGCGGGATCACCCTTGTAGTCGCGGTCGGTGGTCCCGATCAGGGTGAAGTCGCGCTCATAGGGGATCGCGAAAATGATCCGCTTGTCGGCGTTCTGGAAGATGTAGCAGCGGTCATGGTCGAAGACCTTGCGCACGACGATGTGCGAGCCCTGAACCATGCGCACCTTGGCGGCGGTGTTGACCCGCAGCGTCGACGACAGCACGTCCGCCACCCAGGGGCCGGCGGCATTGATCAGGATCTTCGCCGTGATCTTGGAGCGCTCGCCGCTGTCCTTGTCCTCGACGAGCAGCGTCCACTCGTCCTTGCCGCGCAGGGCCGAGACCGCCTTTGTGCGCGTCCGAACCGTCGCGCCGCGATTGGCGGCATCGCGGGCGTTGAGGGCGACGAGCCGGGCATCGTCGACCCAGCAGTCGGAGTATTCAAAGCCGCGCGTGAAGGCGCCGGGCTTGAGCGGCGCTCCGGCCGCATCCGTGCGCAGGTCGAGCGTCCGGGTTCCGGGCAGGAGCTTTCGGCCGCCGAGATTGTCATAGAGAAAGAGGCCGAGGCGCAGCAGCCAGGCCGGGCGCAGGCCCTTGGCATGGGGCAGCACGAAGCGCAGCGGCCAGATGATGTGCGGCGCGATGCCCCACAGCGTCTCGCGCTCCATCAGCGCCTCGCGGACGAGACGGAACTCGTAATATTCGAGATAGCGCAGGCCGCCATGGATCAGCTTGGTCGACCAGGAGGAGGTGCCGCTCGCGAGGTCGTTCTGCTCGCACAAAAAGACCTTCAGGCCGCGTCCGGCCGCATCGCGGGCGATGCCGCAACCATTGATGCCCCCGCCGATGATGGCAATATCGTAGGACCCTTCCATCGCGGGCCGTGTCCCTCTCGCGCCGACGCAGCGCTTTCGCTTTTCGTTTCCTTTTCAGGGTAAGCGAAAGCGAAAGGCCACACAAGTGCGGCGAGTTCGAAAGGAACGAAAGTATTCGAGGTTCGAGCCGGCGCAGTTTGCGGCAAATCGCGCGAATGTCGGCCTCGCGCCCCTTGCCGAGCGCGGCCCCACTCGGCCATGGTGCGGTCAACGACAAACAAGCATCGGGGAAACGCATGAGCAGTTTCGTGCTCGCCATCGACCAGGGCACCACCTCGTCGCGCGCCATTCTCTTTCGCCGCGACCTGACGATCGCCGCCGTCGCGCAGAAGGAATTCACGCAGCATTATCCGGCCTCCGGCTGGGTCGAGCACGACCCCGAGGACTTATGGTCGACGACGGTCAAGGTGTGCCGCGCGGCGATCGCCAAGGCCGGCGCAAGCGCCGCCGACATCGCCGCGATCGGCATCACCAACCAGCGCGAGACGACACTGGTGTGGGACCGGGCAACCGGCCAGCCGATCCATCGCGCCATCGTCTGGCAGGACCGCCGCACGGCCGACATCTGCGCGGCGCTGAAGGCGTCGGGCCATGAGGCGACGGTCTCGGCACGCACCGGCCTGCTCCTCGATCCCTATTTCTCCGGCACCAAGATCGCCTGGATCCTCGACAACGTGCCCGGCGCACGGGCGCGGGCCGAGCGGGGCGAACTCGCCTTCGGCACGGTCGACAGCTTCCTTCTGTGGCGCCTCACCGGCGGCGCGGTGCACGCGACCGACGCGACCAACGCCTCGCGCACCCTGCTCTACGACATCCACGAGGGGCGTTGGCGCGACACGCTGCTCGCGCTCTTCCGGGTGCCGCGCGCCGTCCTGCCGGAGGTCAAGGATTCCTCCGCCGAGTTCGGCGTCACGACGGCGGACCTCTTCGGCGCGCCGATCCCGATCCTCGGCATCGCCGGCGACCAGCAGGCCGCGACCGTCGGACAGGCCTGTTTCCAGCCGGGCATGATGAAATCGACCTATGGCACGGGCTGTTTCGCCCTTCTCAACACCGGCACCGAGGCAGTCGCCTCGAAGAACCGGCTGCTCACGACGGTCGCCTATCAGCTCGACGGGGTGCGGACCTATGCGCTCGAAGGCTCGATCTTCATCGCGGGTGCCGCCGTGCAATGGCTGCGCGACGGCCTCGGCATCATCAAGTCGGCCGGTGAGACCGGCCCGCTCGCGGAGGCCGCGGACCCCGCCCAGTCGGTCTATCTCGTCCCGGCCTTTGTCGGCATGGGCGCGCCCTATTGGGACGCCGAATGCCGCGGCGCGATGTTCGGCCTCACGCGTGGCACCGGCCCGAAGGAGATCGCGAAGGCGGCGCTCGAGGCGGTCTGTTTCCAGACGCGCGACCTGCTCGAAGCGATGCGCGGCGACTGGGGCGCGGCGCGCGAGACGGTGCTGCGGGTCGATGGCGGCATGGTGGCGTCCGACTGGACGATGCAGCGCCTCGCCGACACGCTCGCAGCCCCCGTCGATCGCCCGAAGGTGCTGGAGACGACGGCGCTCGGCGCCGCCTATCTCGCCGGGCTGAAGGCCGGCGTCTATCCGGGCCTCGAGGCCTTCTCGCGCACCTGGGCGCTCGATCGGCGTTTTGCGCCGAGCCTCTCCCCCGACATGCGCGAACGCGCCTATGCCGGCTGGAAGGACGCCGTCAGCCGCACGCTCAGCCACCGCCACGCCTGACCTCACCGGAGCCTGATCATGACCAAGCCCACCCTTTTCGGCTCCTTCAAGGGCGTCGACATCGAACAGGTGACACTGACGAGCGATGCGGGCGCGACCGCCTCGATCATCACCTATGGCGCGGTGCTGCGCGATCTTCTCGTGCCCTCCAAAGGCGGGCCGCAGCGCGTCGTGCTCGGCTATGACACGTTCGATTTCTACCCGGCCCATTCGCCCTATTTCGGCGCGGCCTGCGGGCCGGTGGCCAACCGCATCGATCAGGGCCGCTTCACCATCGACGGCGTCACCTATGAGCTTGACCGCAACCAGGGCGGCAAGCACACGCTGCACAGCGGCAAGGACAATCTCGGCCGCCGTCCCTGGACGATCGTCGCCCATGACCGGCGCTCGGTGACGCTCGCGACCGTCTCGGAAGACGGCGACATGGGTTTTCCGGGCCGGCTCGTCGCGACCTGCACTTACATCCTCGCAGAACCCGCGACGCTGCGGGTGATCTTCACCGCGACGACCGACAAGGCGACGCCGATCAATTTCGCGCATCATTCCTATTTCAATCTCGACGGCTCCGCCGACATTCTCGATCAGCGGCTTCAGGTCTTCGCCGATCTGCGCACCGTGACCGATGCGGACCTCATCCCGACCGGCGAGATCGTCTCGGTCGGCGGCACGCCCTGGGATTTCCGGGCCGACCGTCCGATCCGTTTCGACACGCCGGAGGGGCCGTACAAGTATGACGGCAACTTCGTGCTCAAGAGCGTCGGCACGCTCGCCCATGCCGCGACGGCCTGGTCGCCGAAGAGCGGCGTGACGCTCGAATGCTGGACGACCGAACCGGGCCTGCAGTTTTACGACGGCGCCAAGATCCATTCACCCGAACCGGGCCTCGGCGGCACGGTCTATGGCGGCCGCGCCGGCTTTTGTCTGGAAGCACAGCGCTTCCCCGACGCCGTCAACAAGGCGCATTTTCTCGGCGGCGTCACACGGCCGGGCGAGGTCTATCGCCAGACGACGGAGTACCGCTTCGGGCGGAAGGATTGACCGAATCGTCCGGTCGCACGCGGCATGCATGAGAAACGAAACGAGGGCGGTGGGTGCCGCCCTCGCGTCCGCCTTGCCGATGTCGCGTGCGACGAATCAGTGCGTGGCGACCGACGCCGCCTTGCGGCGGCGATGGGCGACGAGACCAAGGCCCGCAAGCGCCGTCGCGAAGAGCGGCAGGGCCGCCGGCAGCGGGACGACCGAGGCTTGCACCGAGGAGATATCATACCTGCCGGCGAAATAGTCCGTCCCGCTCGCAAGATACCGCAGTGCTATGAAGGACCCGCAATTCGTGCAGGTCACGCTGGTCTTTGGAAATGCCGTCGCCAGGTCATTCGCGAAGAACGTGCCGGTGATCTGGTAGATATAGAAGCCAGTGCGATTGAACGCTGACTGCGGGGTCGCATAGGACACGTCACCCCAGGCCGCGAGCACGCTGTACTGGTCGTTGCGCAGCGCATAGCCTCCGCCACCGAAATCCGGCACGCCGTCGACGCCCTTTTCCGTGGTGAAGGTCTTGCCGTTGATCGTGAGGCTCATCTTGTAGACGCGCGAAAACAACCCGCCGGTCAGCTCGGTTTCGCCCGGATTGGCCAGATAGCGCAGCTTCATCGTCAGCGACTGTCCAAGCAGGCTGCCGCCCAATCCGAAGGTATTGAAGACGTCAAAACCATCGCCGAACCCACCGCTTGGGTCGGTCACAACCTTTCCGTGGACCGTCAATTCCATGGGAACGGCGCTTGCCGGCGTCGGCAGGGTGGTAGCGGCAAAAAGAGTGACGAAAGCTGCGATCGCGCAGCACGATTTTCTCAGGGCTGTCAGCACGGGCTGCTCCTATGGTGTGCAGGACAAGACTGGGTTCACTTGTTCACGCACCCGCGGCCCGCCTCGCCGCTTGGGTATTGGAATGGTTAATGGAGCCTTACCTAAAGTCAAGGGAGCAGGTCTGCGCGATGAAACCCGTCCATGCATCAATCGTTGTTGGCTTGCCGACTGGAAATTCATGTGTTCCGTGATACGCCTAATCTCGATCAATGACTGATCCGAAGAAATGTATTATTTTACCATTTTTCTGAATGACTTGTCCGGTTTCAGACACGGTGACCCGCAGACTGACCTTTTGCCTCTGTCGTGTGGGCCGCCAGCAACGGGCATCAGCAGGGCACCTGATGGTGCCCGACGCTTGGGACTTGTTCACCCGGCTGCCCGACGTCAATCCGCCGGCAGTGGCGACGGCGAAGCCATGGATTGGGAAAACGCCACATAACGAGACAATGGGCGAGACATGTTCCATTTCAAGAAACGTCAATTTCCTCCGGGGATCGGCCCCCACGAAGGCAACGAATTCGAACTGATGAAGGCCGGCAAGAAGCATGTCGCGCTGTTTACTGATTACGATCCTCCCGGCTTGGATGATTTTCTCTCAAGCCCGGACTATGGCGTCAAAGAAACGATGCTTTATTCGAAAAGCAAACTCTTCAAGCGGCGAATTGTCTTTCGTGTTTCGTGTGAGGGCCTGGCGCATGAGCTACAGGAAATCCTGCGGACCTACGGCAAGAAAAGGCGTTTTGATCCTGCCCTGGAGCGACGGATAGGCCAGATCCTGTCCTACTCCGAGCGAGACATCACCGCCTGGCTGCGCCGAAATGCGATTCTGCGCGCCCGACGGCCGAAACCCCATCGCACCCGCGCCCGACGGTCCTGACCCGCCAATCCGTCGCGGCTGCGACACGAGACAGGCTGGTCCGTGTCATGCTATCGGCCAGCGTCTGTCGCATCGGATCGGCCACCCTCCTTGTCCAGCTTGCTTGCGTCCGTCCGTCTTCTGCGCGCCGGTTTCGTCCTGGCGCGGGAGCATGCCCTTGCGCTCGTCGATCCGGACGAGCTGCCGCCCGCCGCGCGCATGGGGTTGCGAATCGCCCGTCTTCTGGAGCGGCGTGGCGGAAAGCCGGGGCTCGCCAAGGCGCTGACCCGGCTCGGGCCGTCCTATGTCAAGCTCGGCCAGTTCCTCGCCACCCGCCCCGATGTCGTCGGCATGGCGGTGGCGCGTGATCTCGAGACCCTGCAGGACCGGATGCCGGCCTTCGGTCTCCCCCAGGCGCGGATCGAGATCGCCAAGGGCCTCGGCGGGTCGGTCGAGAAACACTTCACCAGCCTGTCCGAGCCCATCGCCGCGGCGTCCGTCGCGCAGGTGCACAAGGGCCGCGTCGAGGATGAGAAGGGCAACCGCGACGTCGCCGTGAAGGTGCTGCGGCCCGGCGTCGCGCGCCGCTTCCGCCGCGACCTCGACACCTTCTATTTCGCCGCCCGCCTGATCGAACGGCTCGACCCCAAGGCGCGTCGGTTGCGGCCCGTCGAGGTGGTCGAGACGCTGGAACGCACCACGGCCTTCGAGATGGATCTGCGCCTCGAGGCGGCCGCGCTCTCCGAAATGGCCGAGAACACACGGCAGGATCCAGGATTCCGCGTGCCGACACCCGATTGGGAGCGCACCACCCGCAACGTCCTCACGCTCGAATGGATCGACGGCACGCCACTCTCCGACGTCGAGCGGCTGCGCGCCGACGGTCACGACCTCGTCAAGCTCGGCGCGACCGTCATCCAGTCCTTCCTGCGGCATGCGATCCGTGACGGCTTCTTCCATGCCGACATGCACCAGGGAAACCTGTTCATCGATCGCGCCGGTAATCTCGTCGCGGTCGATTTCGGCATCATGGGCCGGGCCGGCGACAAGGAGCGACGGTTCCTGGCCGAGATCCTGCACGGCTTCATCACGCGCAACTATCTGCGGGTCGCGGAAGTACATTTCGAGGCGGGTTATGTGCCGCCGAACCATTCGGTGGCGGATTTCGCGCAGGCCATCCGCGCGATCGGCGAGCCGATCCACCAGAAGCGTGCCGACGAGATTTCCATGGCGAAGCTGCTGACCCTCCTATTCGAGGTGACCGAGCTTTTCGACATGAAGACGCGCCCGGAACTGATCCTGCTGCAGAAGACCATGGTGGTGGTCGAGGGCGTCGCGCGCCTCCTCGACCCGAAACTCGACATGTGGAAGACGGCGGAACCCGTCGTGCGCGACTGGATCGACCAGCGCTTCGGCCCGGTCGGCCTCGCGAAGGAGGCGGGCGGCGAGATCGTGAAATTCGGCAAGGCGCTCACCCAGGCGCCGGCCCTGATCGCCCGCGCGGAGACGCTCACGGCCGATCTCGAAAAGGCGGCGCAGGGCGGCTTCAGCCTGTCGCGCGACAGCATCGAGGCGATCGGGCGCGCCGAAGGGCGGGGCAATCGCTGGCTGGCGCTTGGCGTCTGGGCACTCGTCCTGATCCTCATCGGCACGATCCGCGGCTGGTGGTGACGCGGCGCTTGCGCTCGCCGCCGGCGCCCGGCCATTCTGCGCCATGACCCCGTCGAGCCCAGCCGAACCGCCCCGCCATGACGCCCTCCCCGGCCGTCCCGAACCCTTGGGCGTCACGCTCGCGCCGGACGGGGTAAATGTCGCGGTCGTCTCGCGGGATGCCTCGGCGATCCATGTCTGCCTCTTCGACGCGCAGGAGCGCGAGACGGCGCGCTGGCATCTCACCGGCCGCACAGGCGATGTCCATCACGGCCTCATCCCCGGGATCGGCGCCGGCCAGCGCTACGGTCTGCGCGCCGACGGCCCCTTCGATCCGTCGACCGGCCTGCGGTTTGATGCCGACAAGCTTCTGATCGACCCCTATGCGACGCGCCTCGCCTCCTATCCGCCGAACCGCGACCCGATCCCGGCGCAGGGCCTCGACGATCGTGTCCGCGACGGGCTCGACACGGCCTTCTTCGTCCCGAAGGCGATCATCGAGCCTCCCCACGCTCCACTGCCGCGCGCGCCGGAACCCGCGACGCGGGTGATCTATGAGCTGCATGTGCGCGGCTTCTCGATGCTGAACGAGGCCATTCCGGCCCCGCTGCGCGGCACGGTGGCGGCGCTCGCCCATCCAGCGAGCCTCGACCATTTCCGCCGGCTCGGCGTCACCACCATCGAGCTGATGCCGATCGCCGCCGCTTGGGACGAGCGCCATCTCGCCCCGCTCGGCTTGCGCAACTACTGGGGCTACAACACGCTCGCCTTCCTTGCCCCCGATCCGCGGCTCGCGCCCGGCGGCATGGCGGAGGTGGCGCAGACCGTCGCGACGCTCCACGAGGCCGGTTTCGAGGTCATTCTCGACGTCGTGTTCAACCATACGCCCGAAAGCGATGAGCGCGGTCGTACCCTGTCCCTGCGCGGTCTCGACAACCGGACCTATTACCGGCTGGCGGAGGACCCGCGCTTCTATGTCAACGACACGGGCTGCGGGCACACGCTGGCGCTCGACCGGCCGGCGCCGATGCGGCTCGTGCTCGATGCCCTGCGCCATTGGGCGCTCGCGGGAGGGATCGACGGGTTCCGCTTCGATCTCGCGCCGGTGCTCGGTCGCCGCGCCGACGGCTTTGACCGGGACGCGCCGCTGATCGCGGCGATCGAGCAGGATCCTGTCTTGCGCGAGCGGCTGATGATTGCTGAGCCCTGGGACATTGGTCCGGGCGGTTACCGGCTCGGCGGCTTTCCCGCCCGCTGGCTCGAGTGGAACGACCGCTACCGCGACGATGTCCGCCGCTTCTGGCGTGGCGATGCCGGGATCGGCGCGCTGGCGACGCGGCTTGCGGGATCCTCCGACATTTTCGGCGGACAGCACCGGCGACCGTCATCGAGCGTGAACTTCGTCGCCGCCCATGACGGGTTCACGCTGCGCGATGCGCTGAGCTATGCGCAGAAGCGCAACGAGGCGAATGGCGAAGGCAATCGCGACGGGCATTCGCATGAAGTCAGCTTCGTCTCGGACGATGCGCGGCGCGACCAGCTGGCGCTTCTCGCGACGCTCCTGCTGTCGCGCGGCACGCCGATGCTTGCCATGGGGGACGAACTCGGCCGCAGCCAGCAGGGCAACAACAATGCCTATGCGCAGGACACTCCCCTCACCTGGCTTGACTGGTCGAGTGCCGATGAGAGCCTGATCGCGGCGACCGCGCGGCTGATCGCGGCGCGGCGGGCACTCGTCGCACTGACCGAGGACCGCTTTCTCACCGGCGCGGGCGATGTCGCCTGGCTCGACGCTGGAGGCACGCCGCTGTCGCCGTCCGGCTGGGAGAGCGGCACGCGCACGCTCCTCATGCGGCTGACGGACAGGGTCGGCGGGCGCGACGCGCTGGTCGTGATCCATGCCGGTTCGGCGCCACTCGCCCTCGACCTGCCGGACGCCGGCGCCGGCAGGGTCTGGGAGGCGCTTCTCGCAGACCACACTCCCTCGCCGTCCTTCGATTCGGTGACGATCGAGCCGCGTTCCGTGCACCTGTTCGCGGCCGCGCCAGGCCGCGCCTCACCGCGCCGCACCGGCGTGCCCGATGCCCTCACCGACCGGCTCGCCGACCTTGCCGGCATCGCCCCCGACTGGTGGCAGGTGAACGGTGCCCATACCCGCGTCACGCCTGAGACCAAGCGTGCGCTTTTGGCCGCCATGGGGTTTCCGGCGACGAGCGCCAGCGAGGCCTGGGAATCGTTTGACCGTCTCGCCGGGCTGGCGGCCCACCCGGATGCACCGACCGATGCCGCGTGCCACCGACCGGAGCCGCTTTCGCGCGCGCTCGGGGTTGCGACGCAGCTCTACGCTCTGCGCCGGCCGGGCGACCAGGGGATCGGCGATTTCACGACGCTGCGCACCCTCGCCGAGGGCGCCGCACGCGAGGGCCTCGCCACGATCGCGCTCAATCCGTTCCACGCGGCCTTCCCCTCGGATCGCGCGCGCGCAAGCCCCTACCAGCCGTCGGATCGGCGTTATCTCGACACGCTGATGATCGACCTCGAGGCCGTGCCGGAGATCGGCGCAGCGCGGGCCTTTCTCGCGGAGAACGAGGCCCTGATCGGATCGCTGCGCGCCGCGCGGTCGATCGACCATACCGCGGTCTGGGCGGTGAAACGCGAGGTGTTGCGCCTCGCCCACCAGGCGTTCGCGACAGCCTCGGATGCACGGCGGATGGCGTTCGACCGTTTCCGCGCGGAAGGCGGGACGGCGCTCGAGCGCTTCTGCCTGTTCCAGGCCATCGAGATGGCGACGGGCGCGCCGCCATCGGCGCTACCGACGCGGATACCGGATGATCTCGCCGACGGGGTGCGCTTTGCCGCCTATCTGCAGTTCCTCGCCGACGAACAGCTCGCCGGAGCGGCGCAGACCGGACTCTCGATGGGGCTTTACCGCGACCTCGCCGTGGGTCCAGCCTTCGACGGCGCCGAGGTCGTCACCACGCCCGGCGCGTTCCTGACCGGCGTCACGGTTGGCGCGCCGCCCGATCCCTTCTCCGCCGCGGGACAGATCTGGAACCTGCCGCCGCTCGACCCGATCGCCCTGCAGCGCGACGGCTTCGCGCCCTGGCGCGCGCTGCTCGCCGCAAACATGCGCCATGCCGGGCTGCTGCGGATCGACCACGCCATGGCGCTGCGGCGCCTGTTCCTGATCCCGCGCGGGGCCTCGCCCGCCGATGGCGCCTATGTGCGCTATCCGATGGAAGGCATGTTGCGCGTCCTCGCCGAGGAAAGCCGACGCGCGCTCTGCCTCGTGGTGGGCGAGGATCTCGGCACAGTGCCGGAGGGTTTCCGCGAGCGCCTCGCCGCGGCCAATGTGCTGTCCTACCGCGTCCTGTTCTTCGAGCGCGACGGCGACCGGTTCCGCGAGCCGGAAAGCTACCCCAAGCTCGCCATTGCCTGCGCCTCCACCCATGATCTGCCACCGCTCGCCGGCTGGTGGGAGGGCGGAGACATCGCCCTTGACCGTCGGCTCGGGCGCCCGGTCGACCCGGAAGCGACTCGGCGGCGCGCCGCGGACCGCCAGGCGGTCGCGGGTTTTGCCGGCGTGCCGGACAAGGCGGATGACGGGCCGCTGACGCCCGCGCTCTCCGGGCGGATCCACGCGGCGATCGCCCGCACGCCCTCGGCCATCGCCCTCGTGCAGGCGGAGGAACTCGCAGGCGAGCGCGACCCGGTCAACGTGCCCGGCACCAGCGAGGCGGAGCATCCGAACTGGCGTCGCCGGCTTGCGGTCGATGCCGGCGATCTCTTCACCACGCACGAGGCGGATGCAATCCTGTCGGCGATGCGGAACGAGCGCTGAACGCGGCCGAGTTCAGGCCCCGTCGATGACGTGGAAGAAGGATCCGGTGACCAAGCCGCGGCGACCGCCGGCGGGCGGCAGCGCCGCGCCGTTCGCGTCAGAGACGGCAAAGAGCGGCTCATCCTCGCTGGCGAGGATGCTGGCATAGTGGAACTCGTGCCCGCGCAAGACCGTTCCGGGGCCGCCGAAGGGCGTCGTGGCCAGCGCCTCGGCGCGGCGGTAGCCGAGATGAAGTTTGCGCCTGGCAAAGCTCGTCTCGAGCGCGAGCAGCCCGGCCATGGCGTGGCAATGGCCCTCGGCATCGACCAGACCGGCGCCAAGCGTCATGTAGCCGCCGCACTCGCCGTGCACCGGCCGCGTCCGGGCAAAGGCCCTCAGGCCCTCGAGAAAGCGCGCATTGGCGGCAAGACGCCCGGCATGGAGTTCCGGATAGCCGCCCGGCAGCCAGGCGATGTCGGCTGTCGGATCCGGTGCCTCGTCGGCGAGCGGCGAGAAGGGCAGGATCTCGGCGCCCTGCGACCGCCAGCTTGCGACGAGGTGCGGATAGACGAAGGAAAAGGCCGCGTCGCGGGCAAGCGCGATCCGCTGGCCCGGCGGCGCGAGCGGCCGGTCCGTCGACACGGACCTCGCGGATCCGCGCCGGTCGGCGAGGGCGATCACCGCGTCAAGGTCAACGTTCGTGCCGATGAAATCGGCGAGCGCGTCGAGGCGCGTCCCGAGATCCGCCGTCTCCTCCGCCTGGACAAGGCCGAGATGGCGCTCGGGGAGGACGATGTCGGTCTGGCGCGGCACGGCGCCGATCACCGTCAGGCCCGCCGCCTCGACGCCCCTGCGCGCGAGCATGGCGTGGCGCTCGCTCGCGACCTTGTTGAGGATGACACCGCCGAAGCGCAGATCGGCGCGGAAGGTCGCAAAACCCTTGGCGACCGCGCCGGCCGATTGCGACTGCCCGGAGACGTCGAGCACGAGCACCACCGGCCAGCCGGCGCGCGCCGCGATCCCGGCGGAAGCGCCGTCATCCGTGGCTCCGGGCGCCGCGACACCGTCGAACAGGCCCATCAGCGCCTCGGCGACGACGAGATCGGCCCCAGCGGCGGCCTCGGCGATCAGGGCGTCGAGAATACCCGGCCGCATCGTCCAGCCGTCGAGGTTGCGGCTCTCGCGGCCGGCGGCGACCGCATGAAAGGCCGGGTCGATATAGTCCGGGCCGCATTTCATCGGCTGGACCGTCAGGCCGCGACGGGCGAGCGCGCGCAGGAGCCCAAGCGTCACGGTCGTCTTGCCCGACCCCGAGCGCGGCGCGGCGATCATCAGACCAGGCGCTATCATCGTGCTTTCCACCGTGTCGGCAGCCGTCTTGTCACCCTTAAGCAGAGTTTCCTTCGCCCGCCAACGGATGATCGTTCTTCACTCGGTGTAGACGGCCACGACGGGGGCGCTGGCGGCGCGAACCCTCGTCATTCCGAACGTCCTGCGGTGCGAAGTGCCGCGTGGCAGATCCGGGATCGTCCCGGGTTAGTGGAGCCGCGTCGGGGCACTCTATCCGGACAAGGATCCCGGGTCTGCGCCGCACCGCTTCGCGCTGCGCCGCGCCCGGGATGACGAGTGGCGATCACTCCGCCGTCATCCCGGACGCTCTGCGGCGCGAAGTACCGCGTGGCAGATCCGGGATCGCCGACGGGTGTCGCAGTAACACCGGGACGCTTTATCCGGACAACGGTCCCGGGTCTGCGCCGCGCTGCAGCGCCACAAACAAAAAGACCCGCCGCGTCGCCGCGGCAGGTCCGGATGTCTGACGATACGTTCAGCGGTCTCAGGCGGCCCGCGCCTTCTCGACCAGCGCCTTGAAGCTGTCCGGCTCGTGGATCGCCAGTTCCGACAGCATCTTGCGGTCGACGGCGATCTCGGCCTTCGCCAGCATGGCGATGAAGGCGGAATAGGTCAGGCCGAGTTCACGGACGGCGGCGTTGATGCGCTGGATCCACAGCGCCCGCATGTTCCGCTTCTTCAGCTTGCGGCCGATATAGGCATACTGCATCGAGCGATCGACCGCCGCCTTGGCGGTACGGATCGTGTTCTTGCGGCGACCGTAAAAGCCCTTGGCGGCCTTCAGGGTCTTCTTGTGCTTGGCATGGGCGGTAACGCCCCGTTTCACGCGCGACATGGCTGATCTCCTGGAATGTCGTTGACCGGCGATCAGCCGTTCGGGAGGAAGTACTTCTTCACGTTCTCCGCATCGCTCTTGAACAGCGCGCGGGTGCCGCGAAGGTTACGGATCTGCTTGTTCGTCCGCTTGATCATGCCGTGACGCTTGCCCTGCTGGGCATGCAGGACCTTGCCGGTCCCGGTGATCTTGAAGCGCTTTTTGGCGCCCGACTTCGTCTTCATCTTGGGCATTTTGCTCGTCTCCGAACGGAAAGGGCGGCTGAGCCGCCCGGAAAGCTGAATGGCACGAGGCCAAACGAGCCGGATGCACCGCCACGGCAGCCCTTATCAGCCGGTCGATGCGAGGGAAGGCGGGTTACTAGTCGAAGACGGGCGGAAAAGCAACGCCCCTCAGGACACCGTCTCGCGTAGGAGATCGTCGAAATATGCGATCGTCTTGGCAAGCCCCTGCTGCAACGGCACGGTCGGCTCCCAGCCGAGCTTTTCGCGCGCGAGCGTAATGTCGGGCTTGCGCTGCATCGGGTCATCCTGCGGCAGGGGCAGGAAGACGAGCTTGGAGCGTGATCCGGTCATCTCGATCACCGCCTCGGCGAGCTGGCGGATGGTGAACTCGGCCGGGTTGCCGACATTGATCGGACCGGTGACGTCGTCGCCCGTGCCCATCAGCCGGATCATCGCCTCGACGAGATCGTCACGATAGCAGAAGGAGCGCGTCTGCAGCCCCTCGCCATAGATGGTGATGTTCTCGTTGCGCAGCGCCTGCATGATGAAGTTCGACACGACACGCCCGTCATTGGGGTGCATGCGCGGGCCATAGGTGTTGAAGATGCGCATCACCTTGATCTTCAGGCGATGCTGGCGGTGATAGTCGAAGAAGAGCGTCTCCGCACAGCGCTTGCCCTCGTCATAGCAGGCGCGGATCCCGATCGGGTTGACATTGCCCCAGTAGCTCTCGACCTGCGGGTGGACGGTCGGGTCGCCATAGACCTCGGAGGTGGAGGCCTGCAGGATCTTCGCCTTCACACGCTTGGCGAGGCCCAGCATGTTGATGGCGCCATGCACGCTCGTCTTCGTCGTCTGCACCGGATCATGCTGGTAATGGACGGGCGAGGCCGGGCAGGCGAGGTTGTAGATCTCGTCGACCTCGACATAGAGCGGGAAGCAGACATCGTGGCGCAGGAGTTCGAACCGGCGATGGTCGAGCAGGTGCTCGACATTACGCCGGGTGCCGGTGAAGAAATTGTCGACGCAGATCACCTCGTGCCCCTGCGCGAGCAGGCGCTCTACGAGGTGGGATCCGAGGAATCCGGCGCCGCCCGTGACGAGAATGCGGCTCGAGGTGAACATGGCGCGGTGCCCCCGTTGGCGCCCGCCAGCGCGTGCGCCTAATGCCCTGCCATGCTCCTATCTGATTCTCGGCGCGGCAGGCGACCCCGCGAGGGCCGCCGGCACGGGCTGCCGCCTATTTCTTCGCAGGCATTTTCACGAAGAGGCCGAGCTTCTCGTAATGCTCGGCGAGGAGATAGTAGACCGTGACGCGCGATTTCGTGCGATCGGCCTTCATCCGCTCGATCACGCTGCTGATCGCGGCGTCGAGCTGATCATCAGCGGCGGTGAGACCAAGCTTCTTTTTCAGGAAGTTCTCGCGCACCCGCTTGAGTTCGGCCGGATCCGTGCCCGACACGAGGGACGAGTCCCGATTTCGCAGGGCGATTCCCAGATACTTCACGAGGCCCTGGACGGCGGCTTCGTTCGTCGTCGATGCATACTTCCTGACATCCGCCAGATAGGTGGCTAGATCCGCCATTGGTCCCCCCACAACAAGCACGCGCCGGCCAGCGCTGATTTCGATGGTATTTGTGCCCGTCGCATCAACGCACGACTTGGCGTGGTGTTCCATCGGTTAACAGGGGAAATTTTGGTATCCAGCAACCCTGGCGATTATCGGGCGCGCTTGGCCTCGATCGCGTCCCAGACGGATTCGGCGAGGTCAGGCCCGCCGAGGCGGCGAATCGCCCGCAATCCCGTGGGCGACGTGACGTTGATCTCGGTCAGGTGACCGTCGATGACGTCGATTCCGACGAAGATCAGGCCACGCGCGGCGAGCGCCGGGCCGATGCGCTCGCAGATCTCGATTTCGCGCGGGCTCAGATCGGTCGGCCTTGCGGCGCCGCCGCGCACCATGTTCGATCGGATGTCGCCCGGTTGCGGCACGCGGTTGATGGCGCCGGCGGCGATGCCGTCGATCAGGATGATGCGCTTGTCGCCCTCGGTCACCTTGGGAAGGAAGCGCTGCACAACCCAGGGTTCGCGGAAGGTTGCGGCGAACATGTCGAACAGCGAGCCGAAATTCGGATCGTCGGTCGCGACCTTGAACACGGCGGCACCACCATTGCCATAGAGCGGCTTCATCACGATGTCGCCGAATTCGGCGCGGAAGGCCGTGATCTCGGCCTTGTCGCGGGTGATCAGCGTCGCCGGCATGAGATCGGGGAATTCGGTGACGAAGATCTTCTCCGGCGCGTTGCGGACATGGGCGGGGTCGTTCACCACCAGCGTCTTCGGGTGGATGCGCTCGAGCAGATGGGTGGTCGTCACATAGGCCATGTCGAAGGGCGGATCCTGGCGCAGCAGCACCACGTCGAAGCCGGAAAGATCGACCCGCTCCGCCGTACCGCTGTCGACATGATCGCCCTCGACGTCGCGCAGCGTGACGGGCTTGGCGAGCGCCGTGACGCGGCCATCGCGCATGGCGAGCGTCTCGGGCTGGTAGACGTGCAGGCCGTGCCCCCGCCCCTGCGCCGCGAGCATCAGGGCGAAGGTCGAATCACCGCGGATGTTGATCCGCTCGATCGGGTCCATCTGCACGGCGACGGCGAGGGGCATGGCGACTTCCTTCGAGAGGCGGCCTGTGTGAGCGCCCGCGGGCCGGTCCGTCAAGAGGGGCGGCCCGCGTCCCGCCCTCGCGCCGGCTCAGGGCGCGACGCCGTAGCGCCTGGCCCAGGCGGCCTCGAGGCGCGCCGTCCAGGACGGATGCGGCTCGTTCAGCGCAGGCCCCATGGCGTCGGGCGCGAGCGTCGCCTTGCCCTGCGGCAGGGCCGCGAACAGGGCCCGGTCCGCCTCCGAGAGCTTGCCGAGCGCGAGCACGGTCGGGTCGCCCCAGACCCTCGTGTCGGCCTTGCGGGCCTGGGCCTCGGGCGACAGCAGGAAGTCCGCCACCACCATGGCGCCGGCCTTCGACGCCGCATTGGCGGGGATGGCGACGAAATGGGCGTTGCCGATCGTGCCGCCGTCGAGGGTGAAGCTGCGCACCGTCTCGGGCACCTCGCCCTTCTCGATCGCGGTCGAGGCGTCGCCGGGGTTGAAGGTGAAGGCGATGTCGATCTCGCGATCGGCAAAGAGGCTGCGCAGCGCGGCGACGTTCTGGGGGTAGGCGCGCCCCTGACGCCAGAGGTTGGGCTGCAGGGCGTCGAGATAGGCGAAGACCGCGCTCTCCGCCGGGGCGAAGGCTGCATCGGTCACCTCGCGGGCGAGGGCGGCGCGGTCCGGGGCGAGCGTCACGAGGATCTGCTTGAGGAAGGTCGACCCCATGAAGTCCGGCGGCTGCGGATAGGTGAAGCGGCCGGGGTTGGCTTTGGCAAAGGCGAGCAGCGCCTCGAGGGAGCGCGGCGGCTCGGGCAGCGTCGCCGTGTCATGCATGAAGTTGAGCTGTGCGGTGCCCCACGGCGATTCATAGCCCTCCACCGGCGTGGTGAAATCGGTCGTGAGCACCGGTTTTCCCTCGGTGTCGGCGAGCGCGAAATTTGGCAGGGTCTCGGCGAAGGGCCCGAACAGAAAGCCGTTGCGCTTCAGGCTCGCGAAATTCTCGCCGTTGATCCAGATGAGATCGACCGCGCCGCCCTCGGTGCGACCGGCGGTCTTCTCGGCGAGGAGGCGCGTGACGACATCCGCCGTGTCCGTCACCTTCACCTGCTTCAGCGTCACGCCATACCGCTCGAAGACGGTCTCGCCCACCCAGGCGATGTAGTCGTTGATGCGCGTCTCCCCGCCCCAGGCGTACCAGTTGACGGTCTGCCCCTTGGCGGCGGCCAGCACGCCCGGCCAGTCGGCCGGGTTTGGATCGGCGGCGCGGGCCGGCAGGGCTGCGAGGAGGAGCGCGGAGAGGGCGGCGAGCGCGGTCGATCTGAGGGTCATGGTCCGTTTCCGTATCGTCCGCGATGCTGCTTCGGGGCGCCGAACACAGTCAAATCACGCCTTTTTGATGGAGATTTCGGCAAGATCGAGGGCGAAGGGGACACCCTCGAAACAATCCTCGCCACGGCCGATCGCCTCGATCGCCGCGACCATGCGCCCGCCGCGCCGCAAGCGGTCATCGGCGAGTTCGACCAGGCGACGGTTCGGCGTCGCGGTCGGCGAGCGCTCGCGCAGGATCGATGCCAACGCCCGCTCGTCGCGCGCGGGATCGAGTGCGCAGGCGGTGATGAAGGCCGCCGCCGTCGAGCGGCTGACGCCGGCATAACAGTGGATGACGAGCGGCGAGCGGCTGGCATGGTTGGCGTGCCAGTCGCCGGCGAAGCGCAGCAGCGTGTCGATATGGTCCTCAGCCGGCAGCACTTGGCCGGGCTCGGGATTGGCGATGATGTCGTTCATGCCGAGATAGAGATGGTCGGGCTCGGCGATCTGCGGCGGACGCGGCACCGGCGTCGCCACGTTGATCAGGGTGACGACGTGGCGCGCCCCGGTTGCCGCGACGGTCGCGGGCAGGCGGGCGAGGGAACAGACGTGGATGCGCATGGCTCAGCCGGTCCTTGTCAGGGTTCGAAATCGCGCGAGAAACGCCTCGGCGATCGGCGAGGCCTCGAGGGGAAGGAGGGTTTCGTCGCCGAAGCCGGCCGGCATCGCCGCCGGACGCCCGAAGGTGCGCTCGGCCTCGGCGAGGGAGAAACCGGCGAGCCGGGTCGCCTCGAGATAGGCGGCGATGCCGTCCGCGCGCTTGATCAGGCGTCGCACGGCGGGGGGCTGTTCGGGCGGCAGGCCGAAGCGGCGATGGATGGCGGCGAGAAGCCTTGTCTCGACCGCCTTGTAGCTTTCGCCGATCACGGCCTTGAACGGCGAGATCATGTCGCCGATGACATATTCCGGCGCGTCGTGAAGCAGCGCCATCAGCCGGACCTCGGTGGTCGCGGCCGGATCGAGCGCATCGACGAGATCGGCGACGAGCAGGCTGTGCTGGGCGACGGAGAAGATCGACGCGCCGCGCGTCTGCCCATTCCAGCGCGCGACACGGGCGAGACCATGCGCGATGTCCTCGATCTCGACGTCGAGCGGCGAGGGGTCGAGCAGGTCGAGGCGCCGCCCCGACAACATCCGCTGCCAGGCCCGCGGTGGCGATGAGGGTGCCACGGCTCAGCCCGGATGCCCCTGCGCCCCGAGCGCGGCGCAGGGCTCGTGACGGAAACAGCCGACGAGGTGGTCGTTGACCATGCCGACAGCCTGCATGAAGGCGTAGACGATCGTCGGGCCGACGAAACGGAACCCGCGGGCGGCAAGATCCTTCGAGATCGCCCGCGACACGGCCGTCTCCGTCGGCACGTCGCGCATGGTGACGAAGCGGTTCTGGATCGCCCGCCCGTCGACGAAGCCCCACAGATGCCGCGAGAAACTCGTCGTCTCGCTGAGCGCGAGATAGGCGCGGGCGCCGGCGATCGTCGCCTGGATCTTGGCGCGGTTGCGCACGATGCCGGGATCTCCCATCAGCGAAGCCACCTTGGCCTCGTCCCAGCGGGCGATGGCTGAAGGCTCAAAACCGTCGAACACCTGCCGGAAGTGGTCGCGCTTGCGCAGGATCGTGATCCAGGACAGCCCCGCCTGAAAGCCGTCGAGGATCAGCTTCTCGAACAGGGCGCGGGAATCGTACTCCGGCACGCCCCAATCCGTGTCGTGATAGGCGACATAGAGCGGATCCGTGCCCGGCCAGGGGCAGCGCGTCAGGCCGTCGGGATGGGCGATGATGCCGGGTTCCATGCCGCTCCATGCCACGACACGGCGCCGCGATAAAGGGGATGACGCGCCTTCACGCCGGCGTGCGAGCGCCATCAACCGGCGATCACGCGGGATCGAGGCGCCGTCACGACCCTCTCACGCCGATTTGAAAACGAGACGAGCAGGTTCGTATTGCATTACGAGACTTGTCGGTTCATATAAGTCCCATCGCAGCACGGCGCTGCGGCCACCAACGGGTTCCAAAAAATCCCGTTCCGACACAAGGACCAAGACCATGAAGACCCTTCTCCTCTCCGCTCTCGCCGCCGCCACGCTCGGCCTGTCGATCAACGCCGCCTCGGCCGTCGACATCAACGGCGACAACGCCGCCTATCGCGCCGCCGATCTCAGCGTGATCCAGTCGAAGCCGGTCGCTGGCCGCAGCTTCTTCAGCGCGGAAACGTTCAACGGCGACATCAACGGCGATGGCGCCACCTATCGCGCGGCCGATCTCGAGGTCGCCCGCTCCGGCTCGCTCACCGCGCGCTGATCCGAGACCCTCACGGCGCTGAAGGGCGCCGTACCGGTCCCACCCAGCCTCGCGGCGCCCATGGGCGCCTCACTCAAGCACGACGACACGGAGTGTCCCTCCCTCACCTCCGTTTCGCCGCAGCGCCGGGCGCCGCACCGTTTCCTCCGACGGTGCGGCATCCGGATCGCCCTCCAGCACAAGGAGCGTGACGATGTCGACCCATGAAGCAAGCCTGCGCCTGCCCGTCGCTCCGCGACGTTTCGAACGCGTGTCCCCGGACGTGGCGCAGCGCCAGTGGATCGTTTCCCTCGGTGTCCTCGCTGGCCTCCTGATCGGAACGCTCGCTGTCGCGTTGAGCACGCTGATCAGCTGACCAGGCACGCCCCGCACTGGCGAAGGCCCGGCGAAGGGAGTATGGATCGGCAAACGGATCCGTCACCCGCCATGAATCGTCCCGACCGACCGCCTCCGCCCGGCGAAGCGCATGTCGAGTTTCTCGACGGCGACTATCGCATCATCAAGCCCGGCTCCTTCGTCCGCTGCGCCGTGACCGGCGCGGCTGTTCCGCTCGACGAGCTGCGCTACTGGAGCGTCGAGCGCAAGGAAGCCTACGCGTCCCGCGAGGCCGTTCTTCAGCGCCTGCGCTCGCTGGGCCAGATCTGACCGGTGATCACGACCATTCGGCCTGCTGCTGCAGACCATCGGTGATGTCGTAGTAATCCGACTTCGACGCCACATAGATGTGCTCGACGCCGCGCACGCCGGTCGGACGATCGAGCGTACCGGCGGCTATCGAGACGCTGTCACCGCCATGCGGATCCCAGAAGAGATTGCCCCCGCAAGTCTGGCAAAAGCCGCGGCGGGCAATGTCGGACGAGGCATACCAGCGCAGACCCTCATCGCGCACGAGATCGAGCGCCTCCTTTCGGCACGAGGTCATTGCCACGAAATGGCCGCTCGTGCGCCGGCACTGCTCGCAATGGCAGAACAGCACGCCGCGCAGGGGCCCGCGTATCCGGTACCGGACCTGCCCGCACAGGCAGCCGCCCTCATGGCTCGTCTTGTCCGTCATGGCCTCCCCCCTCGCCGATCACTGCCAGCATCCGACAGGGCCGACGCGCCCGTGTGTCCGGGAGCGACGGCTCTCGCTCCGGCGCCGTCGCGGCGCTTGACCGGGCGATGGCGCGCGGGCAGCCTGACCATGGTCGATCCGAGGAGCCGCCGTCGATGTTCGTGGACTTTCTTCTCGCCGCGACCCACCACCTCCTGGTGCTGCTGCTCGTCACGCTGATCGCCATGGAGTTCGCGCTCGTGCGCACCGGCATGACGGAACGCCAGGCGCGCCTCGTCGCAAAGGTCGACGGCTATTACGGCCTGGTCAGCGTTCTGGTCCTCATCGCGGGGATCTGCCGCGTGATGTTCGGAGCGAACGGCTATGAGTATTACGTCGCCAACACGATGTTCTGGCTGAAGATGGCGAGTTTCGTCGTCATGGGCCTTCTCAGCCTTCCGCCGACGCTCGCCTTCCTGCGCTGGCGGCGCGCCATGGACAGGGCCGAGATGACCGACCCACCGGCGGCGGAGGTCGTGACGGTGCGACGCTGGATGCTCGCCGAGGTGCATGTCCTCGCCGTCATCGCGGTGTTTGCCGCGGCACTCGGGCGTAGCTATGGCGGCTGACGCCGTTGACTAGGCGATCCGTCGCAGCCTTGCGGCAAAAAACCCGTCGAGGCCGGACAGCCGCGGCGTCGGTCCGGGCAGCATCGAGGGCAGCGTGCGCAGATCCCCCTTCGTCGTGACCGCCCCGACGAGGCCGCCAATCTCCTCCGGCGCGATTCCGACCCGCGCGAAACCGGCTTGACGGGCGAGAAAGGCCTCGATCTGCGCCTCGCCCTCCTCCTGTTCGAGCGAACAGGTGCAGTAGACCAAAAGCCCGCCGATCCTGACGAGGCCGGCCGCCTTGTCGAGGAGCCGGCGCTGGAGGTCGGTAAGCGCGGTGACGTCGGCGAGCGTCTTCGCCCAGGCGACGTCGGGATGGCGGCGGATGGTGCCCGTCGCGCTGCACGGCGCGTCGAGCAGCACCGCATCGAACGGATCGGCCCGAAGCTGCAGCACGTCGGCGCACAGGGTTTCGGCGGAAAGGCCCAGCCGCGCAAGATTTTCGCGCAGCCGCGTCAGCCGCCGCTCGGACTTGTCGACGGCGGTGACGCGGGCCCCGGCCGCGGCGATCTGCGCGGTCTTGCCCCCCGGCGCCGCGCACAGATCGGCGACGCGCTGCCCCGCGACCGGACCCAGCAGCCTCGCCGGCAGGGCGGCGGCGGCATCCTGCACCCACCAGGCTCCGTCCGCGAACCCTTCGAGGCCCGTGATCGGCCCCGAGGCTTCGACACGGACCGTGCCGGTCGGCAGTGCGAGACCGCCGAGACGCGTGGCCCAGGCCTGCGGATCGCCGCGCACCGTCAGATCGAGCGCGGGCTCGACCAGATGGGCGAGCGCGATGGCCGAAACCGCCTCCACGCCATAGGCCGCACGCCAGCGCGCCGCCATCCAGGCCGGCAGGTCGGCGTCGGGCAGGATCGCCCGAAGCCGTTCCGCCTTCTCGGCGGCGACACGGCGCAGAACCGCATTGGCGAGACCCGAAAAGGCCTGCGCGTTGCGATCGGCACGGGCAAGCCGGATGGCGAGGTCGACCGCGGCATGGTCTGGAACCTCCATGAACAGGATCTGCGCGCTGGCGGTGACGAGGATCGCCTCGAGGGGACCGGCCTTGCGCGGCAGACCGCGACTGAGAAGATCATCGAGGATCATGCCGATCGTGCCGAGCCGACGCAGCGAGGTCGCGGCGATCATGCGCGCGAGCGCGAGATCCCGACCATCGAGGCGCGCCTCGTCGAAGACGTCCTCCAGCGCTTCCCCGCGCGACAGCACGCCGTCGACGGCGCGCATGGCGAGGTCACGGGCGGCAAGGCCCGGTATCGGTGCCGGTTTCGGGCGGCGGTCATCGCGGCGAGGCGTCACTGGCAGAAGATCCGGTTGGGATGCGCCGATGCATAGGCGCAAATCGCCGCGAACCCAAGCGCCGGATCGAGGGCATGGGGAAGACCGGTCGTGATGAAGGCCTGTGCCGGCGCGGGTCCTATTCCCCGAGCACCTGGCGGATCCAGCTCGTCAGGCCGGCATCCTCGCCGCCACCGATCGACCCGGTCGGGGTCGGGTCGACGGGACGACGTCCCATGCCCGGCAGATCGGCCACGGTCTGGCCCTGATGCACCGCGCGCATGAACGTGCTCCAGATCTCGACCGGCAGGCCGCCGCCGGTCGCGCGCTTCGTGGGTGCGCCATCGTCATTGCCGAGCCAGACGCCGGCGACGACGCGGCCCGTATAGCCGATGAACCAGGCGTCGCGGAAATCCTGGCTCGTGCCGGTCTTGCCGGCAGCCGGCCAGCCCGGCAGCTCGGCCTTGCGCGCGGTGCCGATCGTCAGCGTCTCGCGCATCATGGCGTTGATCATGCCGACCCTTTCGGGATCGACGACGAGCGGTGCCGCGGGCGCCTCGCGCCGGAACAGGACCTTGCCCTTGGCGGTCTTGATCCGCGTCACCGCATAGGGCGTCACCGCGGCGCCGCCATTGGCGAAGACCGCATAGGCGGCCGTGATCTCGATCGGCGTGACCTCGGAGGTGCCGAGCGCGAGCGAGGGGTTGGGGGCGAGCGGCGAGGCGATGCCGAGGCGCTGCGCGGCCGCGACCACGGCCTTCGGACCGACTTCGAGGCCGAGCTTGACCGCGACCGTGTTGAGCGACAGGGCGAGCGCGGTGGTGAGCGTCACCGGGCCGCGATACTCCCGCGAATAGTTTTCCGGCGACCAGCCCTTCACGCTGATCGGCCCGTCCTCACGGATCGTGTCGGGCGTGAGGCCATGTTCGAGCGCCGCGAGATAGACGAAGGGCTTGAAGGCCGAGCCCGGCTGGCGGCGCGCATCCACCGCGCGGTTGAACTGGCTTTTCTGATAGGCGCGGCCACCGACCATCGCGAGCACGGCGCCGTCGGGGGAGAGCGCGATCAGCGCGCCCTGCGAGACGCCGAACTTCGCGCCGGAGGCGTCGAGCCCGGCCGTCAGGGCCCGCTCCGCCGCCGCCTGCGCGATCGGGTCGAGAGTCGTCTCGACGACGATGTCGCGGTCATAGGCGCCGATGTGATCATCGAGCAGGTCCATGATCCAGTCGGCGGCATAGTTGACGCTCGAGGTCTCGCTGGCGGAGGAGGGCTCGGCCGGCATGGCGCGGGCGAGCTTCATGTCCTTTGGCGAGATCGCGCCGGTATCGACCATCGCCTCGAGGACGAGGCGCGCGCGCGCCTGCGCCTGTTCGGGATTGCGCGTCGGCGAGAGGCGCGAGGGCGCCTTGACGAGGCCTGCGAGCATGGCGGCCTCGGCGAGCGTCAGCGCCCGCGCGGGCTTGTCGAAATAGCGCCGGGCCGCCGCCTCGATGCCATAGGCGCCGGCGCCGAAATAGACGCGGTTGAGATAGAGTTCGAGGATCTGGTCCTTTGAATACTGGCGCTCCAGCCAGAGCGCGAGGATCGCCTCCTGAACCTTGCGCTCGAGATTGCGCTCGGGCGTGAGAAAGAGGTTCTTGGCGAGCTGCTGGGTGAGGGTCGAACCGCCCTGCTCGAGCCGACCGGCGGTCAGATTGGTGAAGACCGCCCGCGCAAGACCGATCGGGTCGATGCCGTGATGGTCGCGGAAACGTCGGTCCTCGATGGCGATGAAGGCGTTGGCCACATAGGGCGGCAGTTCCTTGATCGAGATCGCCGCCCCGCCCATGTCGCCGCGATTGGCGAGAAGCTCGCCCGTGGCGGCGAGGATCTGCACGTTGGGCGGGCGCTTCGGCACGGAGAGATCGTCCGTAGCCGGCAGATCGGAGGCGTAATAGGCGACGAGGGCACCAAGCCCGAGCACGGCCCAGAGCCCGAGCATGAAGGTGAAACGCAGCAGACGCCCGAAAAGGCCGCGCCGTGGACGGGCCCGGCGAGACCGACCGCGACCGGAGCGGCGCCTTGCCCTTGACGGACCCGCGCCGCCGAGCGTCTCGACGAGCGACCGATGATCCTCATGCGACGCTTCGGGGCGAGCGCGTTTTCGCCCGCCACGCGGCGGGGCTGGACGGTCCTCGGGCCGGACGTGCAGCGTCGCGCCGTCGTCGAAACGCGGCTCCCGTCGCTCCTTGTTCCCGCGCCGCCGCGCCCCCGCCATGCCGCCCGTCACTCCCATGGGTGAACGACAAAACGCTAATCGCGGCGCCATTAAGTTAGAATTAAGGACAAGGCTCGCCGGACAGGCCGTTCACGTCTCAACACGACCCCGAGAGGTGGGTTTGCGCCCAAAAGCCGCCGGGCCTATCTGTGGAGCCACGGAGGAAACATCCATGAAAGCGCTGTTCCGGTTTCTCGGCCTCGTGCTCGCCGCGGGAGCTTTCGTGTCGTTCGTCATCGACGGCGCTCGGTCGATCGCCACCGACGCAATCCAGACGACGCCGACCGGCGCCATCTGGGCCTGGATCAGCCTGCCGAGCCTCAACACCTTCCAGGCGGCGGTCGAACGCCATGTCTCGCCGCTCGTCTGGGACCCGATCGTCCTGTCGATCCTGACCGCTCCGTTCTTCGCGGTGCTCCTCGTCCTCGCTATCCTCTTCCTCTTCGCCGGTCGGCGGCCGCGCCCGACGATCGGACACGCCATCCATTCCTGACCATCGCTCACCCAAAGGACACGATCATGCTGTTCGGATTTGGAAAGAAGACGACCCTGCCGACCGCCGGCGAGGCCCTGCCGGGCCGCACGGCGCCGATCCCCACCGCGACGCGCCATTTCGTCAACGGCGCCGCGCTGAAGGGACCCTACCCGGCCGGCAGCGAGCAGGCGATCTTCGGCCTCGGCTGCTTCTGGGGCGCGGAGCGCAAGTTCTGGCAGACCAAGGGCGTCCTCGTCACCGCGGTCGGCTATGCGGCGGGCTTCACGCCGAACCCGACCTATGAGGAGGTCTGCTCGGGACGCACCGGGCACAACGAGGTGGTTCTCGTCGTGTATGACCCGTCCGTGATCAGCTTCGAGGGGCTCCTGAAGGTGTTCTTCGAGGCCCATGATCCGACCCAGGGCATGCGCCAGGGCAATGACGTGGGAACGCAGTACCGCTCGGGCATTTACGTCGACGATCCGCAGCGCCGTGCCATCGCGGAAGCAGCGAAGGCGACCTATGAAAAGGCGCTGAAGGCGCGTGGTCTCGGCGCGATAACGACCGAAATCCTCGACGCACCGCCCTTCTACTTCGCCGAGGACTATCATCAGCAGTATCTCGCCAAGAACCCAGGCGGGTATTGCGGGCTCGGCGGCACGGGCGTCTCGTGCCCGATCGGCGTCGGCGTCCCGGCCTGACCGCAGCACGCCGCGCAGAAATGCAAAACGCGGATCGGGGCATCCCCGATCCGCGTTTTCTGACGCTCGCATGCGCGTGACGCGCCCGACGATCAGGGCGTGGGCAGCGGGATCGGCGCGTCGGCCTTCGAATGGATGAAGAGGAGGAGATCAGCGCGCTGCTGCGGATCCTTGAGGCCCGGGAACGCCATCTTGGTGCCCTTCAGATAGCCCTTCGGATTCTCGATGAACTTGTACATCTCGTCGACGCCCCACTTGCCACCCTCGGCGGCGGCCGTCTTGATGGCGTCGGAGTAGGGGAAGCCTTCAATGTGCCCCTTCGGACCGCCCATCACGTTGTAGAGGTTCGGACCGATGCCGTTCTTGCCACCCTTGTCGACGGTGTGGCAACCGGCGCACTTCTTGAACACCTCCGCTCCCTTGTCGACCGATCCCTTGGCAAGGCGGACGGGCAGCGGCTCGACATCGGCCTCGGCGGGCGCCTCGGCGGCGGGAGCAGCCTCGGCCGGCGCGCCGGCAAGCTCATAGCCTGGCTTTTCCGGCGCAGGACGATGGAAAACGATCTCGGCGAAAATCCCCAGCCCCAGGGTGAAGGTCAGCGCGAACAGGATCGCCCCCGCAATCTTGTTCAGTTCGAACGAATCCATCTCGACAACTCCACGATGATGCGGCGGTGCCTGCCCCCGGGCGGCGACGCCAGAACCCCGACGGTTTTTCGCCTGCGCCCGTTTATCCGGTTTGACCGCGGCTTTGCAACTCGTATAAGCCGCCGCCCAGTGCTACCTTTCGCCACGAGCGCGGCGGCAGGTGCTTTCGAGTGCTTTTCCCGTGTCCGACGATCGTCTCATCCTCATTCCAGCCCGTCTCGGCTCGACCCGCCTGCCCGAAAAGGCTCTCGCCCTGATCGCGGGCGAGCCGATGATCACGCATGTCTGGCGTCGTGCGGCGGCGGCCGCGCTTGGTCGTGTCGTTGTCGCCACCGATTCGGCCCTGATCGCGGATGCGGTCGCGCGCGCCGGCGGCGAGGCTGTGATGACGCGCGCCGATCACGCATCCGGGTCGGACCGCATCCATGAGGCGCTTGGGCGGCTCGATCCCGAGCGGCGCTACAAGATCATCGTCAACGTTCAGGGTGACCTGCCGACGATCGAACCCGACACGATCCGCGCCGCCCTGCCACCCCTCGCGGACCCCGAAGTGGACATCGCGACCCTCGCAGCCGTCATCACGCGCGACGAGGAGCGGACAAACCCCAACGTGGTGAAGGCCGTGACGAGCGCGATCACGCCGACCCGCCACCGCGCCCTCTATTTCACGCGCGCTACTGCGCCCTGGGGCGAGGGTCCACTCCTGCACCATATCGGCCTTTACGCCTATCGCCGCACCGCCCTCGAGAGCTTCGTGGCGCTGCCGCCCTCGGCGCTCGAACGGCGCGAGAAGCTCGAGCAGCTGCGCGCACTGGAAGCCGGAATGCGCATCGACGTCTGTCTCGTCGACGCTGTGCCGCTCGGCGTCGACACGCCGGACGATCTCGAGCGGGCCCGCATGATCCTCGAACGGAAGTGAGCACACCCATGGCCGTGGCAAAGATCGCCTATCAGGGCGAACCGGGCGCGAACTCGCACATCGCCGCGCGCGACGTTTTTCCGACGCACGAGCCTTTGCCCTGCGCCACGTTCGAGGATGCGCTGGCGGCCGTTTCGACCGGCGAGGCGGCGCTCGGCATGATCCCGATCGAGAACTCGGTGGCGGGCCGCGTCGCCGACATCCATCATTTGCTCCCGACCTCGGGGCTGCACATCATCGGCGAGTACTTCCTCCCGATCCGTCATCAGCTCATGGCGATGCGCGGCGCAAGCCTTGCAACCGTGAAAACGATCTACAGCCACGTGCAGGCGCTGGGGCAGTGCCGCAAGACGCTGCGCAAGCTCAACCTGACGCCGGTCACGGCGGCAGACACGGCCGGTTCCGCGCGCATGGTGCGCGACCGGCAGGACCCGACCATCGGTGCCATTGCCTCGCGGCTCGCGGCCGAGATCTACGGCCTCGACATCCTCGCCCAGGACATCGAGGACGAGAGCCACAACACGACGCGCTTCGTCGTGCTGGCGAAGGAGGCCGCCTGGGCGCGGGCCGACAATGGTCCCTGCATGACGACGCTCGTCTTCAACGTGCGCAACGTGCCGGCGGCCCTCTACAAGGCGATGGGCGGCTTCGCCACGAACAGCGTCAACATGACGAAGCTCGAGAGCTACATGACCGACGGCTCCTTCACGGCGACGCAGTTCTATGCCGACATCGAAGGCCATCCCGATCACCGAAACGTCGCGCTCGCGCTCGACGAGCTGCGCTTCTTCTCGACGGAGATGCGGATCCTCGGCGTCTATCCGGCCCACCCCTCGCGCGAGAACCGTGCCGCAGGGGCACCGCGCGGCTGAGACGTCTGTCGTCGTTTACCACAATACCTAACAACCGGTGAAGGATCGCCCGGCAGCGGCCATTCTGGCCCATGCCTTGCGACATCCTCCGCATCCGGGCGGTTCGTCCCGATGTGGCACTGGAGTAACGAAGATGGCGGCATACGCGGCGTCCCAGCCGATCCTCCCGACCGAAGCGGCGCGCACCGCCTGGGTCGACTGCGCCAAGGGCCTGTGCATCATCATGGTGGTGATGATGCACTCGACCCTAGGCGTCGAGGCCGCGGCCGGGACCGAGGGCTGGATGCATTCCGTCGTCGCCTTCGCCCGCCCCTTCCGCATGCCCGACTTCTTCCTGATCGCCGGTCTCTTCCTCGCCCGTGTCATCGATCGCGACTGGCGGACCTATCTCGACAAGAAGCTTGTCCACTTCCTCTATTTCTACGTGATCTGGGTGACCATCCAAGCCGTGGTGAAGCAGGGCTACCCGGCCTATGTGAGCGGCGACTGGGCCGGTTTCGGCTGGACGCTCGCGAGCGCGGCCTGGGACCCGCCGGGCACGCTGTGGTTCATCTACATCCTGCCGATCTTCTTCATCCTCGCCAAGCTGGTGCGCGGCCTCAACCCGCTCCTGGTGCTCGGCGTCGCGGCGCTCCTCGAGATCCTGCCGATCGAGACCGGCTGGTTCATCGGTGACGAGTTCTGTTCGCGGCTCGTCTATTTCCTCATCGGCGTCTATGCCGCGCCGATGATCTTCCGCTTCGCCGACCGGATCGCCGCCAATCCCGGCCTCGCCATAGCAGGTCTGCCGGTTTGGGCGATCGGCAATGCCGCGGCGGTGATCCTCGGCGTCGCGGAAATGCCCGTGGTCAGCCTCGGTCTCGGGATGGTCGGCGCCCTCGCCGTCATTGCCTTCGCGGTGCTCCTGTCGCGCGGTGCCTGGGGTGCCCCGGTTCGCTATTGCGGCCAGCACTCGCTGGTGATCTACCTCGCTTTCTTCCTGCCGATGGCGGCGACACGGATCGGGCTCCTCAAGACCGGCGTCATCACCGACATCGGCCTGATCTCGCTGATGGTGACCGTGACTGCGGTGACCGTCCCGCTGATCCTGCATCGTGTCGTGCGGCCAACGCCGCTGCGTTTCCTGTTCGAGCGTCCCGCCTGGCCGCGCCTCACGCCGGCCCGCCGGTCCGCCATGGTCCCGGCCGAGTAAGGCCCGGCCACACGCCCTTCCCGAGCCGCGGGCGGACCTGCCACGCGGAGGGGAAAACGGGGCGGGAGCCTTCTGTCGACGCCGCATCGACCGGATGCTCCCGACCCTGCCTTCGCCCGGCATCCATGCTCCCGATCTGGGACAGGGTGTCGGGCGTTTTCTTTTTCGCGATTCCCGCGTAGTGACGGCGGCATCCGTTTCGCGAGGTTTCCATGCACCCCTTGCTTGCCCCGGCGCAGGATGCCGCCTCCGCCGTCCCCATCTGGTTCGTCCGTAAAGAGACGATCACCGGGATCATCGCCGGCCTGCCGTCCGTGACCGCCGCTTTCGTGAGCGCGTCCGGATTTGAAACGGGTCCGGGCAAGCACCTCCTCCTCCCGGATGCAGGCGGCGGGATCGCCGCGGTTCTGTTCGGCCTCGAGAACGGCGAGCCGCGCCAGCCCGATTTTTTCCTGCCCGGCAAGCTCGTGACGCTTCTGCCGCCTGGCACCTACCGCTTCGCGAACATGCCGCGGAACACCGATCTCGCCGTCCTCGCCTGGCTCACCGGCGGCTATCGCTTCACGCGCTACAAGACGGCGACGGCGGCCCAGCCCCGCCTCGTCGCGCCGGACGGGGTCGATGCGAATGCCCTGTCACGGCAGGCGGAGGCCATCGCGCTCGGGCGCGATCTCATCAACACGCCAGCAAACGATCTCGGCCCGGCAGAGCTCGAGGCTGCCGCTTTGGCGCTCGCCGAGCGGCACGGCGCGAGCGCGCGCAGCATCGTCGGCGAGGCGCTCCTCACTGAAAACTTTCCGATGATCCACGCCGTCGGCCGCGCCTCGACGCGGGCGCCGCGGCTGATCGACATCGTCTGGGGCGATCCGGGGCACCCGAAGGTGACGCTGGTCGGCAAGGGGGTGTGCTTCGACACCGGCGGCCTCAACATCAAGCCCGACAGCGCCATGCTCCTGATGAAGAAGGACATGGGGGGCGCGGCCTGCGCGCTCGCGGCAGCCGCCATGATCATGGGCGCCGGCCTCAAGGTGCGGCTGCGCGTCCTGATCCCGGCGGTCGAGAACGCCATTTCGGGGTCGGCCTTCCGGCCGGGCGACGTGCTCGGCAGCCGCAAGGGCCTGTCGGTCGAGATCGGCAACACCGACGCGGAAGGCCGCCTCGTCCTCGCCGACGCGCTCGCACTCGCCGACGAGGAGGCGCCGGGCCTGATCATCGACTTCGCGACGCTGACCGGTGCCGCGCGTGTCGCGCTCGGTCCCGAGCTTCCGGCCTTCTTCTGCGACGACGACGCCTTTGCCGGCGAGATGCTGGCGAGCGGCCTGGCAGTCGCCGACCCGATGTGGCGCCTGCCCTTCTGGCGGCCCTATGACAGCCTGCTCGACTCCAAGATCGCCGACGTCAACCACATTTCCGGGGGTCCCTTCGCCGGGGCGATCACGGCCGCGCTGTTCATGCGGCGCTTCGTCGAGAAGGCCTCGGTCTATGCCCATGCGGATGTCTATTGCTGGAACAACGGCGCCAAGCCCGGCCGGCCCGAGGGCGCCGAGGTGATGGTCGCACGCGCGCTCTTCGACGTTCTCAGCCGGCGCTACGGCTGAGATCCCCTTCCCCTCCCGCCGTGCCTCCTGATAGAAGGGCGCCCGTTCGCAGGATCCGACCATGACCGACATCGCCCAGCTCGAAACCAGCCTTCTCGCCGACATCGCGGCCGCGCCCGACGAGGCGGCGCTCGAGAGCGTGCGCGTCGCGGCGCTTGGCAAGAAGGGGTCGATCTCGGAGCTCCTCGCCGGCCTCGGCAAAATGGCCCCGGAAGAGCGCAAGGCCGCCGGTGCGGCGATCAACGCGACCAAGGATCGCGTGACCGAGGCGCTTGGCGCCCGCCGCACCCTCCTCAAGGCCGCCGCGCTCGACGCGCGCCTCGCGGCGGAGGCGATCGACGTCACCCTGCCGGTGAGGATGGGTGGCCTCGACACCGGCCGCATCCATCCGATCAGCCAGGTGATCGACGAGATCACCGCGATCTTCGCCGATATGGGCTTCGCCGTCGCGGAGGGCCCGGACGTCGAGACGGACGACTACAACTTCACCAAGCTTAACTTCCCCGTCGGCCATCCGGCGCGCGAGATGCACGACACCTTTTTCTTCCATCCGGACGAGGCGGGCGAGCGCAAGCTCTTGCGTACCCATACGAGCCCGGTGCAGGTGCGCACCATGCTGACGCAGAAGCCACCGATCCGGGTCATCTGCCCGGGCCGCACCTATCGCTGCGACTCCGACCAGACGCACACGCCGATGTTCCATCAGGTCGAGGGGCTCGTCATCGACACGGAGAGCCATATCGGCCACATGAAGTGGATCCTCGAGGAATTCTGCCGCGCCTTCTTCGAGGTGCCCTCGGTCAAGATGCGGTTCCGGCCCTCCTTCTTCCCCTTCACCGAGCCTTCGATGGAAGTCGACATCCAGTGCTCGCGCAAGGGCGGCGAGATCCGCTTCGGCGAGGGCGACGACTGGCTGGAGATTCTCGGCTGCGGCATGGTGCACGCCAATGTGCTGCGCAATTGCGGCCTTGATCCCGACGTCCATCAGGGCTTTGCCTGGGGCATGGGCATCGACCGCATCGCCATGCTGAAATACGGCATGCCGGATCTGCGTCCGTTCTTCGACGCGGATGTGCGCTGGTTGTCGCATTACGGCTTCCGCCCGCTCGACCTGCCGAGCCTCGCGGGCGGCCTGTCGAGCTGACCGGCGGGCGTTCAGCCCTCGCTGCCGGTGACCTTGCCGAGTGCCGCCTGCGCGGCGGCAAGGCGGGCGATCGGCACGCGGAAGGGCGAGCACGACACATAGTCGAGCCCGGTCTTCTCGCAGAAGCCGATCGAGGCGGGATCCCCGCCATGTTCGCCGCAGATGCCGAGCTTGATGCCGGGCCGCGCCGCGCGGCCGCGCTCGGCGGCGATGCTGACGAGTTCGCCGACGCCGTCCTGGTCGAGTGACACGAAGGGGTCGGCGGCAAAGATCCCCTTCTGGACATAGGGTCCGAGGAAGGACGCCGCATCATCACGGCTGATGCCGATCGTCGTCTGCGTCAGGTCATTGGTGCCGAAGGAGAAGAACTCGGCGGAGGCCGCGATCTCGCGCGCCCTGAGCGCTGCGCGCGGCAACTCGATCATGGTGCCGATCTGGTACTCGATGGTCTCGCCACGCTCGCCCATCACGGCCTTCGCCATGGCATTGATGCGCGCTGCCACCAGATCGAGCTCGGCCTTCGTGGCGACGAGCGGAACCATGATCTCCGGCGTCACCGCCTGCCCGGTCGAGGCCGCGGCATCGAGCGCCGCCTCGAAAATGGCGCGGGCCTGCATTTCGGCGATCTCGGGATAGGCGATGGCGAGGCGGCAGCCGCGGAAACCGAGCATCGGATTGAACTCGTGCAGTTCGACGGCCCGGGCGCGCAGCCGTTCGATCGGCACGCCCATGGCGCTCGCGACTTCCTGCATCTCCGCCTCGGTGTGCGGCAGGAATTCGTGCAGCGGCGGGTCGAGCAGGCGGATCGTCACCGGCAGGCCCGACATGATCTCGAACAGCGACTGGAAGTCGGCGCGCTGCATCGGCAGCAGCTTGGCGAGCGCAGCGCGACGGCCCTTCTCGTCGTCGGCGAGAATCATCTCGCGCATGGCGACGATCCGGCCCGCCTCGAAGAACATGTGCTCGGTGCGGCACAGCCCGATGCCTTCCGCGCCGAAGCGGCGGGCGAGCCGCGCATCGTTGGGCGTTTCGGCATTGGTGCGCACCTTCATCCGGCGGGAGGCGTCGGCCCACTCCATCAGCGTCGCGAATTCGCCGGAGAGTTCCGGCTGCAGCATCGCGATCCGGCCGGCGAGCACCTGGCCTGTGCCACCGTCGATCGTGATGATGTCACCGCGCTTCCAGGTCTGGCCACCGGCGATCAGGGTCCCGGCGCCCGCGTCGATGCGGATGCCGCCGGCTCCCGAGACGCAGGGCTTGCCCCAGCCGCGCGCGACGACGGCGGCGTGCGACGTCATTCCGCCGAGCCGCGTCAGGATGCCAGTCGCGGCCAGCATCCCCTTGATGTCCTCCGGGCTCGTCTCCTGTCGGACGAGGATCACGTCCTGGCCCGCCGCCTTGGCGGATTCCGCTTCCGCGGACGAGAAGACGATGGCGCCGGACGCGGCACCGGGTGACGCCGGCAGGCCGCGCGCGATCTCGCGCCGCTCGGCCTTGGGATCGATGGTTGGATGAAGAAGCTGGTCGAGCGCCGAGGGGTCGATGCGCTGGATCGCCTCGTGCCGCGTGATCCGACCCTCATGGGCGAGATCGACGGCGATGCGTAGCGCCGCCTTCGCCGTGCGCTTGCCCGAGCGCGTCTGCAGCATCCAGAGCGTCCCGTCCTCGACGGTGAACTCGATGTCCTGCATGTCGCGATAATGCTGCTCGAGCCGATTGGTGATCGCGACGAGGTCGGCAAAGGCCTCCGGCATCGCCGTTTCCATCGAGGCCTCGGGCGTTCCGCTCTCCTGGCGGGCGCGCTCGGTGATCGGCTGTGGCGTGCGGATGCCGGCGACGACGTCCTCGCCCTGGGCATTGATCAGGAACTCGCCGTAGAGCGCGTTCTCGCCGGTCGAGGGGTTGCGGGTGAAGCACACGCCGGTCGCCGACCGGTCGCCGCGATTGCCGAAGACCATCGCCTGGACGTTGACCGCGGTCCCCCAATCCTCCGGGATCTGGTGGAGGGCGCGATAGGTGATCGCCCGCGCATTCATCCAGGAGGCGAAAACCGCGCCGATGGCGCCCCAGAGCTGGGCATGCGGATCTTGCGGGAAGGGCTCGCCCAGTTCCGCCGCGACGAGCGCCTTGTAGCGTTCGACGATGGCGCGCCAGTCCTCCGCCACGAGATCCGTGTCGAGCACATAGCCCCGGCGCTCCTTGGCGTGTTCCAGTTCCTCCTCGAACAGCCCGTGGTCGATCCCCAGCACCACATCGGAATACATGGTGATGAAGCGGCGATAGCTGTCATAGGCGAAACGCGCGTCGCCGGTCGCCTTCGCCACCGCCTCGACCGTCTGGTCGTTGAGCCCGAGGTTCAGCACCGTGTCCATCATGCCGGGCATCGAGGCGCGGGCGCCGGAGCGGACGGAAACGAGCAGCGGATTGGCGGGATCGCCAAAGGTCTTGCCGGTCAGCTCACCGATCGCCGTCAGCGCGGCCTCGACCTCCGCGCGCAGCTCTGGCGGATAGACGCGGCCATGGGCGTAGTAATGGGAGCAGACGGCGGTCGAAATGGTGAAACCGGGGGGAACCGGTAGCCCCAGATTCGACATCTCGGCGAGGTTGGCACCCTTGCCGCCGAGCAAGTCGCGCATCGAGCGGTCGCCATCCGCCCGTCCGGCACCGAAACGATAAACCCACGTCGCCAAGGTCCACTCCCGTTCCGCTGCAGTGCACAAGGGGCATTCCACAAGCCTGTCGAAAAGGCAATCCGACATTGGCATGAAGCCGCTGTTGTTTGCGCAAACGATCCAAGGCTTCTGCCAATATGGTTGAAGCAAAGATGGACGGCCGTTAACGACCCTTGCTCGCACGGCTCTGCCGCATGCCCTTGCCGGCCGGCGCACCTGCCGCCATAAGGAGGGCGCTTTAAGGAGCCCGCCATGCCGACATTCAAGGCCCTCGTGGTGACCAAGCCGGACACCGGCTACCAGTGCCAATACACCGATTTCGACGAGCGCGACCTGATGGACGGCGACGTCACGGTGCGCGTCACCCATTCGACCATCAACTACAAGGATGGCCTCGCGATCACGGGCAAGAGCCCGGTGGTGCGCCGCTTTCCGATGATTCCGGGCATTGATTTCGTCGGCGAGGTGCTGGAGTCGACCCATGCGAGCTGGAAGCAGGGTGATCACGTCATCCTGAACGGCTGGGGCGTCGGCGAAACCCACCTCGGTGGCTATGCCGAGAAGGCCCGCGTCAAGGGCGACTGGCTGGTTTCGGTGCCCTATGGCATGACCCATTCCCAGACCATGGCGATCGGCACGGCCGGCTATACGGCGATGCTCGCGGTCATTGCCCTCGAGGCGCATGGCGTGACCAAGGATCGCGGCACCGTGCTGGTGACGGGTGCGGCCGGCGGCGTCGGCTCGGTCGCCGTCGCGATCCTGTCGAAGCTCGGCTACACCGTCGCCGCGTCGACGGGTCGGCCGGAGGAAGCGGAGTATCTGAAGGGGCTCGGCGCGAGCGAGATCATCGACCGCGCGGAGCTGTCGGGGCCTGCCAAGCCGCTCGGCAAGGAGCGCTTCGCCGGTGCGATCGACTCGGTCGGGTCGACGACGCTCGCCAACGCGCTGTCGATGACACGCTATGGCGGCGCGGTCGCGGCCTGCGGACTTGCGGGCGGCATGGACCTGCCGTCGAGCGTCGCCCCCTTCATCCTGCGTGGCGTCTCGCTGCTCGGCATCGACTCCTCGATGTGCCCCAAGCCGGTGCGGCAGGAGGCCTGGCGCCGGCTCGCGATCGATCTCGACCGCACGAAACTCGCGGCGGCGACGGCGTCGATCCCGTTCGACAAGCTGCTCGAAACGGCGCCGGCGGTGCTGGACGGCAAGATCCGCGGCCGGACCGTCGTCGAGATCGGCTGAGCGTCTCGCGGACCCTCGATATGGAAAGGGCCCCGTCGCCGGGGCCCTTTTTCATGGTGCCTTTCGCACGGGACGTCTCCCGTTCCGGTCACTTCTTGCGCTTGCCGCCGGACTTGTTCGAACCAACGGACTTGTTCGAACCGGTGGACTTGCCTTGCGGCTTGTCGTCACCCTTGGCGTCGGCCTTGCGGTCCTGCAGGCCATAGCTCTTGAAGCTCACCTTGACGCGCTCGATCTCCTCGTCCGGCAGCACCACGGGACCGCCGATCAGGAGGGAGTGGTAATACTGCTTGGCGAGCATCTCGAGTTCGTGGGCGAGCCACATGGCCTTGTCGAGGCTCGAACCGACGGCAATCATGCCGTGATTGGCGAGAAGACAGCCATTGCGGTCCTTGAGCGCGGCGACCGCGTTGTCCGACAGCTCCTTCGTGCCATAGGTCGCATAGGGCGCGCAGCGCACCGTCGTGCCGCCGAAGGCCGCGATCATGTAATGGCAGGCCGGGATCGACTTGCCGGCGATCGCCAGGATCGTCGAATAGGTCGCATGGGTGTGGACGATCGCACCGACATCCGGCCGCGAGGCCATGATGTCGAAATGGAACCGCCATTCGGTCGAGGGCTTCAGCGGGCCCTCATAGCCGCCATACTCGCCGTCGAAGGGCATGGAGCAGATCATCTCCGGCTCCATGTCGTCATAGGGCGTCGCCGACGGCGTGATCAGCATCCGGTCCTTGTAGCGCGCCGAGATGTTGCCCGACGTGCCCTGGTTGAGACCGACCGCGTTCATCCAGCGGCACTTGGCGATGATCGCCTTGCGCAGCTCGAGCTCTTCCTTCTTCATGGCGGCCCCGGCCCTCAGCGACGGCGCATATTGCCGCCGCGCTGCGGCGGACGCGGCGAGGAGGCGGCGCGCTCATCCTTGTGGCGGAAGGTGATGCGGCCCTTCTCGAGATCATAGGGGCTCATTTCCACGGTGACGCGGTCGCCCTCGATGGTCTTGATCCGGTTCTTCTTCATCTTGCCGGCCGTGTAGGCGATCATCTCGTGGCCGGTGTCGAGCCGGACGCGGAACCGCGCATCCGGCAGCACTTCGATCACCTCGCCCTCGAATTCGATCAGTTCTTCTTTCGCCATGGGGTTGCTTCCGTGATGGGATGTCGGGATCAGGCTGCGCGGCGGCGGTCGCGACGCGGGCGGTCGCGCCCGTGGTCACGCTGCCGGTCGGCCGAAGGGCGGTTCTGCTCCACCGGACGGGCGGGCCGCTCGGGGCGCTGGTCGGCGCTCAGACCCGGAACGGGCGGAGCGACGATCAGGGGCTTGCGCGTCAGCCGCTCGATGTCCTTGAGGGTGCCGCGCTCCGACGGATCGCAGAAGGAATAGGCGATGCCGCTGCGGCCGGCGCGGGCCGTGCGGCCGATGCGATGGACATAGCTCTCGGCATCGACCGGCAGCTCGTAATTGACGACATGGGTGATGTCGTCGACGTCGATGCCGCGCGCGGCGATGTCGGTTGCCACGAGAATGCGGGCCTCGCCGGTGCGGAAATCCTCGAGCGCCTTCTGGCGGGCGCTCTGCGACTTGTTGCCGTGAATGGCGTTGGCGGCAATCCCGGCCTTTTCGAGCTGTTCCGACACGCGGTTGGCGCCGTGCTTGGTGCGGGTGAAGACGATCACGCGCGACATAGCGGCATCCTCGAGAAGATGCAGCAGGAGGGCGCGCTTTTCGGCGCTGCGCACATGGAAGACGTGCTGTTCGATCTTGTCGACCGTCACCACTTCCGGCGTCACCTCGACGAAGACCGGGTCGAGCAGGATTTCTTCACCGAGCTTCTTGATCGCCTTCGGCATGGTCGCCGAGAAGAGGAGCGACTGGCGCTCGAGCGGTGTCTCGTCGACGAGCTTCAGCACGTCGCGCGAAAAGCCCATGTCGAGCATGCGGTCAGCCTCGTCGAGGACGAGGATCGAGACCTTGTCGAGGCGCACGCAGCCCTGGTTGAACAGGTCGAGCATGCGGCCCGGTGTGGCGACGACGATGTCGACCCCGCGCGACAGGGCGCGGACCTGCGGCATCTGGCCGACGCCGCCGAAGACGACCGCGGTCGTCAGGTTCAGGTTCGCGCCATAGGTGCGGAAGCTCTCCTCGATCTGGAGCGCGAGCTCACGCGTCGGCGCCAGAACGAGCGCCCGCACGGTTTTCGGCTGCGGCCGGACGGGATTCGCGGCTAGGCGCTGCAGGATCGGCAGCGCGAAGGCCGCCGTCTTGCCGGTGCCGGTCTGGGCGAGGCCCATCATGTCGCGGCCCTGGAGCAGGGCGGGGATGGCCTGGTTCTGGATGGGGGTGGGGGTTTCGTACTTGGCGGCGTCGAGCGCACGCAGAAGCGGCTCGGAAAGCCCGAGCGCTGCAAAACTGGTATCGGTCACGTGTTGTCCTTCATGCCAAATCCCATGCGCCGATGCGTGGCGCGCGCCACGCACTGGTCCGCGACCCGAGCCGGTCCTTCGACTGGCCTGATCGTCGCGACCCATGCGCGGATGGGAAGGCGGAGTTTTTCAAGAGGCGATGTCCGGGACGAGGCGCTGCTTCGATGAGTGAAGGAAGAGCGCGCCGCGCGAGTCCATGGACGGCCGTACGGTGTCGTGCTGCCCTAGTCTGGGAAAATAGTCAAGCGAATTCGCGTTCTGGCGACCCGCTGCGCCGTCAATGCCGCCCGGCACTGGCCGCGTCGATCTCCGCGATCGCCTCGGCGATGCCGATCAGATGCGGGTTGATCGCGAGCGCGATCATGAAGGCGGCCTTCGCCTCCGGCAACGCCCCGTTGCGCAGGCAGATCTGACCGAAACCCGACAAGGCGCCGAAATGGCGCGGTTCGAGGGCGAGCGTGCGGGCGACGTCCGCGACCGCCTCGGCGTCGCGCCCTTCGATGAACCGCAGCGTCGCGCGCTTGTTCCAGGCCTCCGCCCAGTCGGGGTGGATCATCACCAGCCTGTCGAGGAGCGTGCCGGCGGCATCGAGCCGCCGCTCGACCATCGCCTCGATCGCCTCGCTCATCATCGCCGCCGCCTGCGGATCGGCGTGGTCGATCCAGTGCGCCCAGATCAGGTCCTCGATCGCGTCCGGATCCCGCGAGGGCCGGGCCCGGGCGAGATCGCGAAACAGTGCCCGCAGGCGACCCAGCGGCTGCGCGCCGGCGGCGGGGCCGGCGGCGATCACCGTCGCGAGCGCCGCGTCGATCGCCTGCGCCACCGGCGTCATCGGCGTCATCGGCACACCCTGCGGACGGCCATATTGTTGAACCAGATCGGGACCAGCATGGGCCGCGTTTACGAAGGATTCACACTTAACGCAACCTCAGCTTTCTTGATTAAGTTGCTGATATGACAATGGGTCCCGCGACGATTTGCCTTCGCTCCGGCAGCCCCCTATACCGAGCCCTCAAACCCCGACCGTGAGGACAATGGCCCTTCTGCACCACCATCCGCTCGATCCCCATGCGCGTTTCGTGCGCCTTGCGCTGGCCGAAATGGGCGTGCGGCATGAGCTCGTCGACGAAAAACCCTGGGAGCGCAGCGAGGCGCTGCTGCGCCTCAATCCGGCCGGCACGCTCCCCGTCTTCATCGATGATTCCGGTCTCGTCGTGCCCTGCGCCACCGTCATCGTCGAGTATCTCGACGAGCGGCTGGGGCTCGGCCTCGGCGACCGCCGCCTGACCGCCGACACGCCCGAGGGCCGGGTCGAGGTGCGTCGGCTCGTCGACTGGTTCCTCGTCAAGTTCCATGCCGAGGTGACGGATTATCTGATCACCGAGAAGGTGACGAAGCGCTTCATCACGGCGGACGCGGGCGGCGGGCCCCCGGACACGACGGCGATACGGGCGGCCAAGACGAATGTGCGCTATCATCTGCGCTATATCGGCTTTCTGATCCGCAAGCGGAACTGGCTCGCCGGCGACCGGCTTTCCTTCGCCGATCTCGCCGCCGCCGCCATGCTCTCCGTGGTCGACTATCTGGGTGACGTTCCGTGGGACGAGGACGAGATGGCGAAGGACTGGTACGCGCGGGTCAAGTCGCGGCCGGCCTTCCGGCCGCTGCTGACGGACACGATCCGGGGCGTCGTCCCGTCAGAAACCTACGTCAACCTCGACTTCTGAGCGGCGCTGCCCTGAAGGACGCGCTCCTGGCGCGTGCCGCCGAAGAGGGTTTCGACACGGTTGCCGTCACCCATCCGGACGCGATCCCGAAAGCGGGCGAGCGGCTGACTGCCTTTCTCGATGCCGGCCGACACGGCAGCATGGCCTGGCTCGCCGAGCGCGTCGACGAACGCTCGTCCCCGCGCGGCCTGTGGCCGGAGGTCGCGAGCATCGTGATGCTCGGCATCAATTACGGCCCGACGGCGAACCCGCTCGACGATCTCGCGGACCGAACGGGCGGCCTGATCTCGGTCTATGCGCGCGGCGACGACTATCACGACGTCGTCAAGAAGAAGCTGAAGAGCCTCGGGCGCTGGCTGGGCGAGGTTTCAGGCCAGCCGCTCAAGGTGTTCGTCGACACGGCGCCCGTCATGGAAAAACCGCTCGCGGCGGCGGCCGGCCTCGGCTGGCAGGGCAAGCACACCAATCTGGTCAGCCGCGACTTTGGGTCCTGGCTCTTTCTCGGCGCGATCTACACCGCCGCACACCTCCCACCCGATCAGCCGACGGGCGATCACTGCGGCTCCTGCCGGGCCTGCCTCGACATCTGCCCGACCAAGGCCTTTCCGGCGCCGTACCAGCTCGATGCGCGGCTGTGCATCTCCTACCTCACGATCGAGCACAAGGGCCCGATCGACGCGGCGCTTCGCCCCGCGATCGGCAACCGGCTCTATGGTTGCGACGACTGCCTCGCCGCCTGCCCATGGAACAAGTTCGCGCAGGTGGCCGCCGAACAGAAGCTCGCCGCGCGCGATGCGCTGACACGCCCGCGCCTCGCCGACCTCGCGCGCCTCGACGATCAGGCTTTTCGCACGCTCTTTGCCAGAAACCCGGTGAAACGGACCGGTCGGGACCGCTTCGTCCGCAACGTGCTGATCGCGATCGGCAATAGTGGCGACGCGTCCCTGGCGGGGGTCACGCAGGAGCAGCTCGACGACGTTTCGCCGCTCGTGCGCGGCATGGCGGTCTGGGCGCTCGGACGGCTCGCACCCGATCGACTGCGCGCATGCGCGGACCGTTTCGGGACAGAGCCGGATGAAACGGTACGTGAGGAGTGGACGGCGGCGCTTGCCAAGTCGGATTGACGGAAATCCCTCTCGATGCGACGCATGGCGTCGTAATTGAACCAGCAGGAGTCGGCGGGCGTCGCCCCGATGACGGATCGAGGCGATAGCCTGCACTATCCGTCCAGCAGGAGTGCCGCGTTGCGCTTCGACCTTTCCGAAGAACACCAGATGCTCGTCGACACGGTCCGCCGTTTCGCGGAGGACGAGCTTTATCCGCATGAGGCGACCGTCGAAAAGCTCGACGAGGTGCCCGACGAGATCGCCGCCGAGATCCAGCGCAAGGCGATCGAGCTTGGGCTCTACGCCTGCAACATGCCGGCCGAGCTCGGCGGCGGCGGGCTCGACAATCTCGGCATCACGCTGGTCGAGCGTGAGCTCGGGCGCGCCAACTATGCCCTCCAGATGCTGGTGCACCGCCCCTCCAACATCCTCCAGGGCTGCAACGAGGACCAGCGCGCGCGCTGGCTGATCCCCACCATCAAGGGCGAGCGGCACGACGCGCTCGCCATGACCGAGCCCGGCGCCGGTTCCGACGTCCGCTCGATGAAGACGCGGGCGGTGCGCGATGGCGACAGCTACGTCATCAACGGCCAGAAGCACTTCATCAGCCATGCGGACCGGGCGGACTACGTGATCCTCTTCGCCGTGACGGGCACCGAAGAGACCAAGCGCGGTCCGCGCAACCAGATCTCGGGCTTCCTCGTCGACAAGGGCACGCCGGGCTTCTCCTGGCGGCGCGGCCCCAACGCGCTGTCGCATCGCGGCTATCACAATTGCGAGCTCTTTTTCGATGATTGCCGGATCCCGGCCGGAAACCTCCTCGGCGTCGAGGGGCGCGGCTTCGACCTGATGTCGGAATGGCTCGGCGCGACGCGCCTGACCGTTGCCGCGACCTCGGTCGGGCGCGCGCGCCGCGTCATGGACGCGACGCTCGAATGGGCCGGCCAGCGCAAGCAGTTCGGCCAGACGATCTCGCAGTTCCAGGGCGTCGCCTTTCCGCTCGCCGATCTGATGACCGAGCTCGAGGCCTCCGACCTGCTCACGCTGCGCGCGGCCTGGCTCCTCGATCAGGGCAAGGCGACGGATGCCGATTTCGCCATGGCCAAGCTCATGGCCTCCGAAATGCTCGGCAAGCTCACCGACCGGGCGATCCAGACCTTCGGCGGCATGGGCCTGATGGACACGCTGCCGATCGCGCAATGGTGGAAGGACGCGCGTGTCGAGCGGATCTGGGACGGCACCAGCGAGATCCAGAAGCTGATCATCGCGCGCCAGATGTTCCGGCCCCACGAGACGAAGGCACGCGGATGACGCACGGAGACCGCCTCGCGCATGGGCTCGACCGCCTGCTGAAGCCGCGCCACATCGCGGTTGCCGGGGGTCGGGTCGCGCGCATCGTCATGCGCGAATGCGAGAGGCTCGGTTTCGCCGGACCGATCTGGCCGATCCATCCCGAAGAAGACGAGATCGCCGGCCGCAAGGCCTATCGCAGCGTCGCGGACCTGCCGGAAGCGCCCGACGCAACCTTCATCGGCGCGCCGCGCGAGCCGACCGTCGACATCGTCGCGGCCCTGTCGCAGGCCGGTGCCGGCGCGGCGGTCTGCTACGCGGCGGGGTTCAAGGAGATCGGCGGCGAGGGCGCGGTGCTGCAGGAACGCCTCGTCGCGGCCGCCGCCGGCATGCCCGTCATCGGCCCGAACTGCTATGGCGTGCTCAACCTCGTCGACGGCTGCGCGCTGTGGCCTGACGTCCACGGCGCCAAGCGCGTCGAGCGCGGCGTGGCGATCATCACCCAGTCGGGCAACATCGCGCTCAACGCGACCATGCAGCGGCGCGCCCTGCCGATCGCCTATGTCGTCGCGGTCGGCAACAAGGCGGTGGGCGATCATGGTGACCACATCGCGGCGCTGCTGCGTTCCGGCCGGGTCAGCGCCGTCGGCCTCCACATCGAGAATGTCGGCGATCTGGGCCTGTTCTGCCGGGCGGCGCTCGAGGCGCTCGAGGCCGGGATCCCGATCGTCGCGCTGAAGACCGGCCGGTCGAAGCTCGGCGCCGAAATGACGATGAGCCACACCTCCTCGCTCGCCGGCCCCGACGGCCTCTATGACGCGCTGTTCCGCCGCTTCGGCGTGGCTCGTGTCGCCGATCTCGGCGCTTTCGTCGAGACCCTCAAGCTGATGCATTGCACCGGCGGCCTGCCGGGCCGGCGCATCTCCTCGATGAGCTGTTCCGGGGGCGAAGCCGCGCTCATCGCCGATCTGTCGGAGGATCGCGGGCTCAGCCTGCCACCCATTCCCGCCGACAAGGCCACGACCCTGCAGAGCGTGCTCACCGACAAGGTCCATGTCGCGAACCCGCTCGACTACCACACCTATGTCTGGGGCGACCTTCAGGCGAGCACCGAGGCCTTTTCGGCCATGCTCGGATCGGGCTACGACTTCAACCTCCTCGTTCTCGACCAGCCGCGGCTCGATCGCGGCATCACGCCCGATCCGGGCTTCGCGCGGGCCCGTTCCGCGATGATCGCGGCAGCCGCCGCGACGGGGGCGCGGGCGGGGATCGTCGCCTCGCTCCCCGAAAGCATGGAGGAACAGGACGGCGAGGCGCTGATGGCGGCGGGCGTCGTGCCGCTTCAGGGCATCGGCGATGCACTGACCGCGATCGCCCATGCCGCGCGCTTCACCGAGGTGCGCGAGGGGCGCGCCGCGCTCCGACCGCTCGAGAACGCCGGCGCCGTCGACAGCGCGAAGGCCCGTGTCCTGAGCGAGCGTGACGGCAAGCGGCTTCTCGCGATGCACGGCCTCGAAGTGCCGCAGAGCCGTCTCGCCAGTGCGATCGAGGCGGCCTCGACGGCGGCGGCGATCGGGTTTCCGGTGGCGCTCAAGATCGCGGCGGACGCGATCGTCCACAAATCGGACGTCGGCGGCGTCGTGCTGGGCCTGCGCTCGCGCGCCGACGTCAACGACGCGGTCGACCGGATGTCCCATCTCGGCAATCAGTTTCTCGTCGAGCGCATGGTCGAGGGAGCGGTCGCCGAACTCCTCGTCGGTGTCGTTCGTGATCCGCAGTTCGGGCCGACGCTGACCGTCGGCGCCGGCGGCGTGATGGTCGAGATCCTGCAGGATGCCCGCACCATGCTGCTGCCGGTCACGCCGGAGGAGGTGCGCGAGGCCCTGATGAGCCTGCGCATCGCGCCGCTCCTCGAAGGGTTCCGTGGAAAACCGAAGGGCGACGTGCGCGCCGCGGTGAAGGCGATCATGGCGATCGCGGATTTCGCCGCGCGGCACCGCGACCGTCTGATCGAGCTCGACATCAACCCGCTTTTCGTCCTGCCGGAGGGCCGCGGCGCCGTCGCCGCCGACGCCCTCGTGCGGATGATCGACTGACACAAGCCCCGGAGCCCGCGACCATGAACACCGACGTCATCATCTCCTGCGCGGTCACCGGCGCCGGCGACACGGTCGGCAAGCACCCTGCCATCCCCGTGACGCCAAAACAGATCGCGGAGGCGGCCATCGAGGCGGCGAAGGCGGGTGCCGCGATCGCGCATCTCCACGTCCGCGACCCGGAGACGGGCAAGGCCGGCCGCAAGCTCGAGCATTACCGCGAGGCGGTCGAGCGCATCCGCGACTCCGGCGTCGACGTGGTTTTGAACCTCACCGCCGGCATGGGCGGCGACTTCTATGTCGACCAGGCCAATCCGCGCGTCGGCGGCCCCGGCACCGACATGGCCTCGGCCGAGGAGCGTGTCGCCCATGTCGAGGAACTGCGGCCGGAGATCTGCACGCTCGATTGCGGCTCCCTGAATTTTGGCAACGGCCTGTTCATCGGCGATGCCGGGACGCTGCGCGAGATGGCGCGCCGCATCCAGGCTGTCGGCGTGAAGCCAGAGATCGAGTGCTTCGAACTCGGCCACATCTGGCTCGCCAAGCAGCTGATGAAGGAAGGTCTCATCGACGAGCCGCCGCTGTTCCAGCTCTGCCTCGGCATCCCGTGGGGCGCGGAGGCGACGACGGAAGCCATGGTCGCCATGCGCAACCATCTGCCGCCGGGCGCGAACTGGGCGGGCTTTGCCATCGGCCGCCTGCAGATGCCATTCGTGGCGCAGTCGGCGCTGCTCGGCGGCAATGTCCGCGTCGGCCTCGAGGACAACATCTGGCTCGACAAGGGCGTCTATGCGAGCAACGGCTCGCTGACCGCGCGCGCCAGGGAGATTCTCGAGCGCATGGGCGCGCGGGTCCTGACGCCGGCCGAGGCGCGCGAGAAGCTGAAGCTCAGGAAGCAGGCCTGATCGAGGGCACCGTTCAGGGCGTCGGACCGCCGCGACCCTCGAGCAGGCTGCGATGCTTGCTCAGGGCCTCCCAGGCATGGTCCATGAAGGCGCGCACCCGCGCCGACTGGCGCAGATCCGGATGGGTCAGGAGCCAGAGCGAGGAGCCGAGATCGCCGAGCGGCTCCGACAAGGCGACGAGGTTCGTCAGCGTGTCGCCGATGAAGCAGGGCAGCAGGCCGAGACCCACCTCGGACTCGATTGCCTCGGCAAGCCCCAGCACCGTGTTGATGCGCATGACGACACGCTCCGGCGCGACATGCTCGGCCAGCCATTTCGACGGCACGATGTGCGAGAGATTGTCGCCGAGCCCGACCCAGCGCTCGGAGAACAGGTCGACGAGGTCGCGGTTGCGAAAGCGCAGCGGTCCGTAGACCGCCCAGGCCGTCGTCGCGACGCGGCGCCCGACCAGGTTTTCCGGTGGGGCGGCGGTGGCGCGGATGGCGATGTCGGCATCACGCTTCGACAGGTTCAGCGCCGCATTGGTGACGACGATGTCGAGCCTCACATCCGGACAGGCCTTGAGGAAGCTCGAGAAGACCGGCGTCATCAGATGCGCCATCATCGTATCGTTGATGGTGATGCGCAGTTCGCCCGAGGGCTTGACGTCGCGCCCGGCGATCCGGCGCTCGAAGGTGGTGATCTCCTCGTTCATGCGCGCGGCGAGCGCAACCATCTCCTCGCCCGCGGGCGTCAGCGCATAGCCGCCGCGGCCGCGTTCGAAGAGCCGCGCGCCGAGCGCCTCCTCGATGGCGTTGATGCGCCGGAACACGGTCGAGTGGTTGACCCCGAGCAGGTCCGCGGCGCCGGCGAGCGACTTTGTCTCGGCCACCGCCTGCACATAGCGGTAGTCATCCCAGCTGGAACCAAGACGCGCGCCGACCGGCGTTGAGAGGTTCTTCATCACGGCAACTCGGCTCGACAAGACGGCCGGCCACTGTAGCGCGCCGGCGTCGAAGGGCAATCAACGGAAATGCTTCGACAGCTTCAGCGACTGGCCCTGATAGTTCGAGCCCATGCCGCTGCCATAGAGCATCGAGGGACGCTCCAGCATGCGCTCATAGACGAGCCGCCCGACGATCTGGCCGTCCTCGAGGATGAAGGGCACCTCGCGCGAGCGCACCTCGAGAACGGCGCGCGCCGCCTCGAGCCCGTCCGGGGCATGGCCGAAGCCCGGATCGAAGAAGCCCGCATAATGGACGCGGAACTCGCCGACGAGCGGATCGAAGGGCACCATCTCGGCCGCGTAGTCCGGCGGCACATGCACCGCTTCCTTGGAGGCCAGGATGTAGAACTCGTCCGGGTCGAGGATCATGGCGTCGCGCCCGCGCCGAAGGATCGGCTCCCAATAGTCGAGCGTCTCGCAGGCACCGCGCCTGTCCATGTCGATGACGCCCGTGTGGCGCTTGGCGCGGTAGCCGACAATGCCGTCGCCGAAGCCCGCGAGATCGACGGAGAGGGCGACGCCGCCCGCGATGTCGGGATCGCTCGAGGAGACGAGGCGCATGCGCCGCTGCAGATCGCGCAGATCGGCGTCCGGAATGCGCGGGTCGCCGCGCCGGAAGCGGATCTGGGACAGGCGCGAGCCCTCCCGCACCAGCACGGGGAAGGTGCGCGGACTGATCTCGGCATAGAGCGGGCCGTCATAGCCCGCCTCGACCTGATCGAAGGAACGCGCATGATCGGTGATGACGCGGGTGAAGACGTCGAGGCGGCCGGTCGAGCTTTTGGGGTTCGTCGACGCCAGAAGGCCCTCGGGCATGGCGATCGCCTCGAGCAGCGGCGCGATGTAGACGCAGCCCGTCTCGAGGACGGCGCCTTTCGTCAGGTCGATCTCGTGGAGCGCGAGATCTTCGATGCGGCGCGCGACGGTCGAGCGTGGCCCCGGCAGGAAGCTCGCCCGCATCCGCCACACCTTGGGCCCGAGCCGCAGATCGAGGCTCGCGGGCTGGATCTGGTCGGCATCGAGCGGACGGGCAAGGCGAATGGCGCCCCCCGAGACCAGCGCCGCGATCTGCTGCGAAGACAGGATTCCATTGGCGGACATGGACACTCTCACGGCTTGCGCGTTCCGCTTAGCGCAATCGCCGGATTGACGCCACGCAGGGTGAGGGCTACGCACACGAAACTTTCGGTTTTCCCGACGTCATTCCGCGTTCCGCATGCGGCAGGCGCCGAAATCAGCACCATTCCCGGCGCGGAACCTGTTCATGACCCAACGTTCGGCAAAGCCACGGCGCGCCGCGACCCGCCTCGTCCATTCCGGTGTCACCCGTTCATCCTTCGGCGAGACGGCGGAGGCGCTCTACCTCACCCAGGGCTTCGTCTATGACAGCGCCGAGGCGGCGGAAGCCCGCTTCAAGGGCGACGAGCCGGGCTACATCTATTCGCGCTTCTCCAATCCGACCGTCAGCATGTTCGAAAAGCGCATGGCCGACCTCGAAGGGGCCGAGGCCGCGCGTGCGACCGCGACCGGCATGGCGGCCGTCACGCTCTCGCTTCTCGGCCAGCTTCGGGCGGGCGACCATGTCGTCGCAGCCCGCGCGCTGTTCGGCTCTTGCCGCTACGTGATCGAGGACATGCTGCCGCGCTTCGGCGTCGCGACCACGCTCGTCGACGGCACCGATCTCGCGCAGTGGCGCGCCGCGGTGCGTCCGAACACCAAGGTCTTCTTTCTGGAAAGCCCGACCAATCCGACGCTCGAGATCCTCGACATCGCCGCCATCGCCGCGATCGCCCGCGAGGCGGGGGCGGCGCTCACCGTCGACAACGTCTTCGCGACGCCGATGCTGCAGAACCCGCTTTCGCTCGGGGCGACCTGCGTCGTCTATTCGGCGACCAAGCACATTGACGGGCAGGGTCGCTGCCTCGGCGGCGTGGTGCTGGGTTCCGAGAAATTCATCCAGGACAACATCCATACGCTCCTGCGCCAGACCGGGCCGTCCCTCTCGCCGTTCAACGCCTGGGTGCTGCTCAAGGGGCTCGAGACGCTGCCCCTGCGGGTCGACCGCCAGAGCGCGACCGCCGCGCGGGTGGCCGATTTCCTCGGCGGCCATCCGGCGATCGAACGGGTGATCTATCCCTTCCGCGACGATCATCCGCAGGCGGCGCTCGCCCGCCGGCAGATGTGCGGCGGTGGCACGCTCGTCACCTTCACCGTCCGCGGCGGCAAGGCCGGCGCCTACAAGGTCGCCAACGCCCTCGACATCATCAAGATCTCGAACAATCTCGGTGACGCCAAGAGCCTGATCACCCACCCCGCGACCACCACCCATCAGCGGTTCGACGAACAGCAGCGTCTCGACATGGGCATCAGTCAGGGTATGCTGCGTCTGTCGCTCGGTCTTGAGGACGCCGATGATCTCGTCGAGGATCTCGGACAGGCTCTCGACCGGATCTGACGCTGGTCGTCGCACAAGCGGCGGTGAGATGTCGGAATCGGTGCGTTGGTAACTTGACAATCCAAAACGGCGCTCGCAATCTGCGCTGAACAAAAGAAACTTCAGAGTTACAAGAGTGCAGCGCACACGCTGCCGAGGAAACGACCGAATGCGCGACGATGCCATGAAGGGCCGCTGTTCGTGAGCGCGGCCACCCTGGGATCACCCCGGCAGAGCCGGTTGCGTCTGCCCGCGTTCCTGTCGTCGGAAAGCCCGTTCCCATGGCTCTTCCCGATCACGGCGATGCTCCTCGTGTTCGGCATCTATCCGCTGCTCTACGCGATCTGGCTTTCCCTCCATAAGCGCAAGTCGACCGGGCGCGGTTTCGATTTCGTCTGGTTCGACACCTGGGCCCGCGCGCTCAGCGACGACCGCGTCTGGTCGGCGCTCTACACGACCTTCTTCTACACGATCATCACGCTGGCGCTGCAGCTCGTCCTTGGCATGCTGATCGCTCTTCTGCTGGACAGCGACCGGCGGGGCTATGGCGTGTTGCGTGGCCTGATGACGCTGCCGCTCGTCGTTCCACCCGCGATCACAGGGATGATGTTCCTTTTGATGCAGGACGGGTCGTTCGGTGTTCTGTCCTTCTATCTCTACGGCCTCGGGCTCGTCGATCCCTCGACGCCGGTGCTCGCCCAGCCGTCAACCGCCATCGCCGCGGTGATGCTCGCCGACATCTGGCAATGGACGCCCTTCATGGTGCTGATCCTCCTCGCCGGGCTCCGCTCCCTTCCCAAGGATCCCTATGAGGCTGCGGCGATCGATGGAGCGACGAACGTCCAGATGTTCTTTCGCCTCACTCTGCCGATGATGTCGAAGGTGATCGCGGTCGCGGTGCTGATCCGCGGCGTCGATCTCTTCCGCATCTACGACTACATCTACGTGATGACGTCGGGCGGTCCGGGAACGTCGACGGAGACCCTGTCCTTCTATGCAGGCCGTATGTTCGGTGCCGGCGACTTCCCCTATGCGGCGACGCTGTCGCTGCTCTTGCTGATCGTCATCCTCGTCGTGTCGAACATCGTCGTCAAAGTCTTCAGGGTGAAGTTCTGATGGAACAGTCCTTCGCCCAGCGAACGCTCCGCGACATCATCGCCGTTCTCGTCGTCGCGATCTTCATGTTCCCGCTGTTCTGGTGGGCGCTGTCGTCGATCAAGCCGTATCAGGCGATCTTCAACAAGGACGGACCGGTCTATTTCAACTTCACGCCGACGCCCGACAATTACCGCGTCGTTCTGTTCGGCGTGTCGCGCGTCGACGTCGGCCTCGGCAAGGCGGACGGATCGCTCGGCGCGACGACCGGTGGATCTGATTCCTATGATTCGCGTGAGTCGCTGCGCGACACCGTGGTCATCGCGCTCGGATCGACGGCGCTGACGCTGTTCCTCGCGACCCTGTCGGCCTATGCGCTGTCGCGCATGATGTTCAGGGGGCAGCAAAGCTACCTGTTCTGGATCCTGTCGCAGCGCTTCCTGCCGCCCATAGCGGTCGTCGTGCCGATCCTGTTCATGTTCCGCGATCTCGGCCTGCGCGACACCCATATCGGGCTGATCTTCGTGCACACGCTGATCAACCTTCCGCTCGCCGTGCTGCTCTTGAAATCCTTCTTCGACGACGTGCCGAAGGACGTCGACGAGGCGGCGATGATCGACGGCGCAACGCGCTGGCAGACCTTCTGGAAAGTGATCCTGCCGATGGTGAAGGGCGGCGTCGCGGCAACCGCCGTGCTGTGCTTCATCTTCTCGTGGACCGAATTCCTGCTGTCGCTGTTCCTGACGACGTCGATCCGCACGGTTCCGGTGAAGATCTCGACCTTCGTCACCTCGACGGGCACGGAATGGGGCTTCATCACCGCGCTCGGCACGTCGGCGATCATTCCGTCCTTCATCTTCATTCTACTGGTTCAAAAGCATCTGGTCCGCGGCCTCACCCTTGGGTCACTCAAGGATTGAAGCGGGGCGAGAAACGTCAACCAAAACTCCGGAGAGGGAACGTCATGGACTTCAAGAAACATGACAAGATGGGTTTCATCGCCGACAGCGCGAACGCGTTCGCCCGTCGCGAGATGTCGAAGCGCGACTTCATGAAGAAGATGGGCATGGCCGGCGTCGGCTTCTCGGCCTTCGCGGCGAGCATGCTCGGCAATCAGCGTCCGTTCCACGGCTCGTCCTCGATGATCTCGCAGGCGATGGCCCAGGAAACGACGCCCGCCTATGAGGAAATGAAGAAGTGGTTCCAGGAAGTCGGCAAGCCCTATGCCGGCACCAAGATCCGCTACACCTCGGAAGCGACCCCGCCGTCGATCATCGTGTCGAAGTTCGTGAAGGACGAATTCACGGCATGGACCGGCATCGAGGTGGAAGTCGAAATCGTTCCGCTCGAGCAGGTTCTCGCCAAGGCGACCACGGACGTTCAGGGCCAGCTCGGTACCTACGACCTGTACTACCTCGACCAGTCCTGGATGGCGACCTTCGCGCCGGACATGCTCAACCCGAAGGAATATTACGACGCGAACCCGACCATCGCGATGCCGAACTTCGATTGGGACGACTTCTCGAAGCCGCTCGTCGACGGTATCTGCATGTATGACGGCAAGCTCGTCTCGATCCCGTTCGACATTCCGATCGCGATCCTGATGTATCGCCAGGACATCCTCGAGAAGCACGGCCTCAAGGTTCCGACCACGATGGCCGAGTACATGGACAACGCCAAGAAGATCACCGAGGCCGAGAAGGCCAACGGGATCTACGGCAACACGGCGCAGGCCCGTTCCGGCCACTACTCGCTCGAGTGCGACTGGACGATCTGGCTGTGGGGCAATGGCGGCTCGATCTTCAACAAGGACAAGAAGTTCTCCGGCAATGACGAGCGTGGTCTCGTCGGCATGGCTTACTTCCAGGAACTGATCAAGAACTCGCCGCCGGCCGCGACCACCTGGACCTGGGACGGTCAGGGCCAGTCCCTGACACAGGGTCAGGCCGCGCAGTGCATCTCGTGGGGTGAGTACTTCCCGGGCCTCGACGGTCCGGAATCGAAGGTCCAGGGCCTCTTCCAGGCGGCGCGTTGCCCGAAGGAAGACCCGTTCCGTCGTCCCGCCTCGGAAGCCGGCTTCGGCGAAATCCCGGCGATCGGCCACCAGGGCGGCTCGGGCCTCGGCCTGTCGGCCTATTCGAAGAACAAGGAAGCGGCCTTCCTGTTCATGCAGTATGCCTGCTCCAAGGAAACCGTGCTCAAGACGGCGACCGCCGGCGGTGGCTCGGGTCCGGTGCGCACCTCCTCGTTCACCGATCCGCGCACCAAGGCCAAGGCCGTCGTCGGACCGGGCACGACCCGTCACTTCGACGTGCTCCTCGCCACGATCCAGGAAGACATGGGATCGGAGCCGGACATGCCGATCTGGGCGGAACTGGCGAACAACCAGATCCCGGTCGAAATCGGCAAGCTCCTCACCGGACAGGCCTATAACGGTTCGGCCAAGGAGTGCATGGACGCTCTCGCCGGCATCGTCGACGGCCGCGTCAAGGAAGCCGGCCTCCTCTGAGGTCATCCGGCATCATGAATGCCTGAGGGAGGCGGCTTCGGCCGCCTCCCATGTCTTGAACCAGCCGCCGCGCGCCGCCTGAGGCGACGCCGTGGCGCGAGTGGCACGCCTGTCCATGTCCCGCGATCTCGTCATCGGCATCGATCAGTCGACCTCGGCCACCAAGGCGATCGCCTGGGACCGGAGCGGGCGAGCCGTGGCCGAAGGACGGGCCCCCGTCACGCTGCGCAATCCCAAGCCAGGCCATTTCGAGCAGGATCCGCAGGAATGGTGGGCCTCGACCGTCACTGCCCTGAAAGGTGTGACGTCGACGATCGATCCGGCCCGTATCGCCGCCGTCGCGATCTCGAACCAGCGCGAAACCTTCGGCCTGTTCGACGAGACGGGCGCGGCGCTGCATCCGGGCACCGTCTGGCTCGATGAACGGGCCCGGCCGCAGGAAAAGAGTTTCTCACAGGCGTTCGGCGCGCCGGCGATCCATGCCGCGACCGGCAAGCCGGTGAACGTCACACCCTGCCTCTACCGCTTCATCTGGTTCCGCGAGAACACGCCGGAGATTTTCGCCCGCACGGCCAAGATCGCCGAGGTGCACGGTTTTCTCTCCTTCAAGCTCACCGGCGACTGGGTCACCTCGACCGCCTCGGCCGATCCGATGGGCGTGCTCGATCTCGCCGCGATGGACTGGTCCTGGCCGATCCTCGATGCTGCCGGCGTGCCGCGAGGGATGATGGAACGTCTGGTGCGGCCGGGCGGCGTCATGGGACATGTCACCGACCGTGCCGCCACGGAAACCGGCCTCCTCGCCGGCACGCCGGTCGTGGCGGGCGGGGGTGACGGGCAATGCGCCGGTGCCGGCGCCGGCGTCCAGGCGCCCGGCCGTGCCTATGTCAATCTCGGCACCGCCGTCGTCTCCGGCCCCTATGGCGAGCGCTACGTGCACGGCATGCCGTTCCGCACCATGACGGCGATCGCCGAGCGCGGCTACATCTATGAGATGTGCCTGCGCACGGGCACGTTTCTCGTCGATTGGGTCGTGCGCGATCTCTTCCAGATCGATCCGCGCAAGGATCCTGGGATCTTCAGGACGCTGGAGGCGGAAGCACAGGCGAGCCCGATCGGCGCCGGTGGTCTCGTGCTCGTCCCGCATTGGCAGGGCTGCATGACGCCGCACTGGGACTCGGGTGCGCGTGGCGTCATCGCCGGCCTGTCGGGCTGGACGAAGCGCGGTGACATCTACCGCGCGGTTCTGGAAGGCATCGCACTCGAACTCGCCAACAACACGAATCTGGTCGTCGCCGAGACCGGGGTAGCCATCGACCACTTCGTGGCGATCGGCGGCGGAGCGGCCTCCGATTTCTGGCTCCAGCTCCTCGCCGACGCGACGGGGCGGACCATTCTGCGCTCGACCACGGTCGAGGCCTCCTCGCTCGGCGCGGCCATGGCGGCGGCGACGGGGGCGGGCTGGTATCCGACGGTCTCGGACGCTTCCGCCGCCATGGCGGGCGAGGCGGTCGCCCGTTTCACACCCGATCCCGCGCGAGCCGCGCGCTATCGCGACCTTCTCGCCATTCATGCGGCGCTGTGGCCGGTGCTGTCCGACTGGAACGCCCGGCTCATGGCTTTCGCGGAGCAGTCGAATGCTTGACGTCACCGCCACGGACGCGCGCTGGAACGCGCTGATCGACGAGGTCGTCGCCGGCCGATGGGTCGATCCGGAGACCGGAAAGCCCGCCTCGCTGCCGTTCGAGACGATTCTGCTGACCGAGAACACGGAAGGCCGCGAGGCCGATCTCGTCGCGCCGCTGAAGCTCGGCGCCCGCCTCGCCGTCGTCTCCGACACCAACACGGTCGACGTGATGGGCCGGCGTGTCGCCAGGGCGCTGCGCGGCCTCGGTAACGTCGACGAGATCGTCGTGCCCGCCGACATCGCTTGTGACGATGCGACGATCACCCTGATCCGCGAGCGGACACGCCATGCCGACGGCGTGGTTGCGGTCGGTGCCGGCGTCCTCAACGACAGCTGCAAACACGCGACCTTCCTCGACGGCAAGCCCTATGCCGTTTTCGGCACCGCCGCCTCGATGAACGGCTATGGCGCGTCCACCGCCTCGGTCACGCTCGCCTCGGGGCTGAAGACCTCGCTGCCCTCGCACGCGCCGCGCGGCATCTTCCTCGATCTGCGCGTCTCCGCGGAGGCGCCGACCTGGCTCAGTGCCGCCGGTCTTGGCGACAGCCTCTGCCGGTCGACCGCGCAGATCGACTGGTGGGCCTCGCACCGCCTCTTCGGCACCTTCTATTCCCGCACGCCCTATGCGCTGCAGGAGGCCGACGAGCCGGCCATGTACAAGTCCGCCGCCGGCCTCGCCGCCCATGACCTCACCGCGAACGGCATCCTTCAGCGTGTCCTGACGCTGACCTCGATCGGCGTGTGCTTCACCCACGTGTCGCATCACGGCTCCATGGGTGAGCATCAGATCTCGCACTGGCTCGACATGTTCGCCGGCGCCGATCATCCCGGCACCGTCCACGGCCAGCAGGTCGGCGTCGCCTCGCTGGTCATGGCGCGGCTGCAACACAAGATCCTGTCGATGCCGACACCGCCGCGCGTCAAGGCGACGACGGTCGACGAGGCGGCCATGCGCCGGCGCTATCCGGGCGAGCTCGGTGATCTGTGCATCGCGGAGATGAGGAAGACCGCGATGGATGCGGCGGCGGCCGACGCCTTCAACACCCGTCTCGAGGCCATGTGGCCGACACTGCAGCGGGAACTGATGCGCTTCGCCATGCCGGTTTCCGTGATGGAATCGGCGCTGCGCGCCGCCGGTGGGCCGACGACCGGCGAGGAACTCGGCGTGCCGCGCGCTGTCTGGCACGATGCGATCCGCTATGCCCGCGAGATCCGCGGGCGCTGGAGCTTCGTCAATCTGGCGGCCGATGCGGGCCTGCTCGAGGATTTCCTGGAGGGCGAGCGCTGATGCAGCCCGTCTCGGCCCTCCCCGCTGCCGTCGCCCGCCGCCTGATCGGTGTCTTCACCGACATCGACGACACGCTGACGACCGAGGGTCGCCTGCCGGCCGCTGCCTATGAAGCGCTCGAGGCGTTGTACGAGGCCGGTCTCGTCGTCGTGCCCATCACGGGTCGCCCCGCCGGCTGGTGCGACATGATCGCCCGTTTCTGGCCGGTCGCCGGCGTGATCGGCGAGAACGGCGCCTTCTACTATCGCTACGACGCTGCGAGCCGGACCATGATCCGCCGCTTCGTCGCGAGCGAGACCGAGCGTGCGACGAACCGCCAGCGCCTCGAGGCGCTCGGCCGGCGGATTCTTGCGGAAGTACCGGGCTCGGCGATCTCGGCCGATCAGCTCTTCCGAGAGGCCGATCTCGCCATCGACTTCTGCGAGGACGTGCCGGCGCTCCCGCCGGAGGCGGTCGACCGCATCGTCGCACTGTTCGCCGAGGCCGGTGCCGTCGCCAAGGTCTCCTCGATCCACGTCAATGGCTGGTTCGGCTCCTACGACAAGCTGTCGATGACACGACGTTTCGTCACCGACGAACTCGGCCTCGACCTTGACCGTGACCGCGACCGCTTCATCTTCTGTGGCGACAGTCCGAACGACGCGCCGATGTTCGGCTATTTCCCCTATGCCTGTGGCGTGGCGAATGTGCGCGACTTCGTCGGCCGCATGCCCGCGCTGCCGGCCTTCGTGGCGGAGAGCCACGGCGGTGAAGGCTTCGTCGAGATTGCCGATCACATCCTGTCTGCGCGCGCCGAAGGCGCGACCGTCGAAATGAGCCTGGAGGGCTAGTTCATGGCGTCCGTCACTGTTTCAGCGGTCAAGAAGTCCTATGGTGACGTCGAGGTGATCCATGGGCTCGATCTCAAAATCGAGGACGGATCCTTCGTGGTGCTGCTGGGGCCGTCGGGTTGCGGCAAGTCGACCCTGCTGCGCATGATCGCTGGGCTCGAACAAATCACCGAAGGCTCGATCGCCATCGGCGACACGGTCGTGAACACGCTGCACCCGAAGGACCGGAACATCGCCATGGTGTTCCAGAACTATGCGCTCTACGCGCATATGAAGGTCTACGACAATATGGCCTTTTCGATGCAGCTCAAGGGCGTGTCGAAGCAGGAGATCGACAAGCGCGTCCAGTGGGCGGCCTCGATCCTCAACCTGAAACCCTATCTCGACCGCTATCCGCGCCAGCTCTCGGGCGGCCAGCGTCAGCGCGTTGCGATGGGCCGCGCGATCGTTCGCGACCCGGCCGTGTTCCTGTTCGACGAGCCGCTGTCCAACCTCGACGCCAAGCTGCGTGTCCAGATGCGCACCGAGATCAAGGAGCTGCATCAGCGCCTGAAGACGACGACGGTCTACGTCACCCACGACCAGATCGAGGCGATGACCATGGCAGACGTCATCGTCATCCTGCGCGACGGCTATATCGAACAGGTCGGACACCCGCTCGAGGTCTATGACCGGCCCGACAATCTCTTCGTCGCCGAGTTCATCGGGTCGCCGGCGATGAACCTCCTCAAGGGCGAGGTGGTGAGCGCGGGGTCGGGGTTCGCGGTACGCAGCCACGGCGCCGACTTCCCCATTCCCGCCGGCGCATCGGTCAAGGCGGGACAGAAGGTCGTCTACGGCATCCGGCCCGAGCATCTGAAACCGGGTGCCGAGGGCATCACGGCCAAGGTGTCGGTGGTCGAGCCGACGGGCCCGGAACTGCACATCTATGCCGATCTCGGCGATCATGAGGTCTGCTCGATCACGCAGGACCGCCTCGCGCTGCGGCCGGGCGATACGGTGCATCTCGCCCCGGCGCTCGACCGCGTGCATCTCTACGATCAGGAGAGCGGGAAGGCCATCTTCCATGGCTGAGATCGCCATTCTGGGCGCCGGCGTGATGGGGTCGGCGATGACGCTGCCGGCCGGCGAGCACGCGCACCGGATCCGCCTCGTGGGAACGCATCTCGACGAGGAGATCATCCGCTCGGTCGCCGGCAACGGCCTGCATCCGCGTCTCGGCGTCACGCTGCCGGCAACCGTCACCGCCCATTCCTGGACCGAATTCGGCACTGCCCTGACACCGACGACGGATCTCCTGATCCTCGGCGTCTCCTCCGCCGGCGTCGGCTGGGCGATCGAACGGCTGGTCGAGACCGTCCGCACGCCTGTCCCGGTCTTGATGATCACGAAGGGTCTTGCCCCTGTCGACGGCCGAATCGAGGTTCTGCCGCGTCTCGTCGAACGCGAGGTGGAGAGACGCACCGGTCTGCGCCTGCCAATCCTCGCAGTCGGCGGCCCCTGCATCGCGGGCGAGCTTGCCGCCCGCCGCCACACCAGCGTCGTGATCACCGGCGAGACCCGCGATCTGATCGACCGGTCGATCGGCCTGCTCGGTTGCGACTTCTATCATGCTCGGGCGAGCGGCGACGTGGTCGGCGTCGAGTTCTGCGCCGCCTTCAAGAACTTCTTCGCCTGTGGCGTCGGCGCGGCGGCGGGATGGCTGGAGCGCGAGGGTCGGGCCGGCAATGGCGCCATGATGCACAATCTCGTCGCTTCGCTTTTCACCCAGTCGCTCGAGGAAATGACGATCCTCGTCGAGGCGCATGGCGGGGAAGCGGCGACGGTGCGCGGGCTCGCCGGTTCCGGCGATCTGCATGTCACTTGCCAGGCGGGCCGCAACAGCCGCATGGGCCGGCTTCTCGGCCTGGGCCTCGCCTATTCGAAGGCCAAGGCCGAGCATATGCCGAACGACACGGTCGAGGGCGCGCAGCTCGCACTCGATCTCGGTGCGACTTTGCGGGCGATGTGGGCGGATGGCCGCCTGCCGGCAGCCCGGATGCCGCTCGCCCGTGCCATTGTCGACGCCGTCTGCGACGATGCGCCGATGCGCCTCGATTTCGACGCCTACCACCACGTTTCCATCGCTGCTTGAAAGGAAAGTCATGGCTGACGCCGCAACGACCCGCATCCTGATCGGCGCCGACAATCTCGGTGTGGAAATGAAGGCGGCCCTGCGCGATCATCTGCGCGCCAAAGGCTGGAGTGTCGAGGACATCGGGGTCGATTCGACCGATCCCGTCGACTATCCCGACATCGGCAAGGCGCTGGCGCTCAAGATCGCGTCCGGTGAGTTCCACCGCGGCATCCTGATCTGCGGCACGGGGGCCGGCATGGCGATCACCGCCAACAAGGTGCCCGGCGTGCGCGCCGTCTGTGTGCAGGACCCCTACACGGCCGAACGGGCGATCGCCTCGAACAACGCCCAGGTCATCACGCTCGGACAGCTTGTGACCGGGATACCGGTTGCAAAAATGCTGGTGGATATCTGGCTCGCCAATGATTTCCAGCCCCGCTCGGCAGGAAAGGTGGCCAAGATGGACGCCATCGACGCCCTGTACCGTAAGTCGGCCTAACGCCAGGGAGCAGCACCCCATGCCCGACCGATCAACACGAACGGACAGGGCTGGATTGGAAGACATCGCGATCGACACGCCGGATCGCGAAGAGCAGTTGATCACCCGGGCGGCGTGGCTGTCCTACGTCGCCGGCCTTACCCAGGCGCAGATCGCCAAGCGCCTTGGCCTCAACCGCGTCCGCGTGAACCGGATGCTGGCGCAGGCCCGCGATCAGGGCATCGTCCAGATCCGGATCAATTCCAAGCTGACGGAATGCGTCGCGCTCGAGGAGCGGCTGCGCGACCGGTTCGGCGTGGCGAGCGCGAATGTGGTGCCGACGCCGAGCGACAAGGCACTCGTGCGCCAGGCGATCGCGGTCGGTGCCGGCGCGGTGCTGTCGGAAGCCATCCGCGACGGCATGTCGATCGGCATGGGCTGGGGCCGGACGCTGCGGCTCAGCCTTCGCTCGGTCGCGATCCGGCCGGTGCATGACCTGTCGGTCGTCTCGCTTCTCGGGGGCCTGACCCGTGGGTCGACCCTGAACATGTTTGAGACCGCCTCCCGTCTCGCCGATCTCTACAATGCCGAGTGCTATTACATCGCGGCGCCCGTCTTCACCGATACGGAGCAGATGCGCGACATCCTCCTGCGCCAGTCGGTGCTCGAGGACGCGTTCGACCATGCCCGCAAGGTCGATGTCGCCTTCGTCTCCGTGGGCGCGCTCGGCTCGGACGCGACCATGACGCGCCTCGGCCTGATCAGCGACGACGAACTCGCCTCGCTGCGCGCCGCCGGTGCGGTCGGCGACCTCTGCGCCCATTGGATCGACGCGAAAGGGCAGATCGTCGATCATCCCCTCAACCGGCGGGTCATCGCGCTGGCACCGGAGGATCTGCGCCCGATCCCGACGGTGATCCTCGCCTCCGGCGGGCCGGACAAGGTGCCCGCCATCCGCGCCGCCCTGGCGCTTGGCATCGTCGACACCATCGTGACGGACGAGCGCAGCGCCGCCGCCGTGCTTGGCCTGCCGGGCGCCTGACGCCCCGGCGGTCGGGCGCCGGAAAAGGCTCTTTCGCTTGGCCCCGGGTCTGTGTTCAATGCGACGGCAACACGGGATCCGCGACCATGAGCCTTGATCTTCTCGTCCGCAACGCCACCCTGCCCGACGGGCGCACCGGCATCGACATCGCCTGTGGCGGCGGCCGGATCCTCGCGGTCGAACCGCGGATCGAGGCGGAGGCCGCGGAGGTGATCGATGCCGGCGGCCATCTGGTCTCGCCGCCCTTCGTCGACTGCCACTTCCACATGGACGCGACGCTGTCGCTGGGACTGCCGCGCCTCAACGTCTCCGGCACGCTTCTGGAGGGGATCGCGCTGTGGGGTGAACTCAAACCGCATCTCACGCATGAGGCCGTCGTCGAGCGCGCCATGCGCTATTGCGACCTCGCCGTGGCGCAGGGTCTCCTCGCGGTCAGAACCCATGTCGACGTCTGTGACGACCGGCTGCTCGCCGTCGACGCCCTCATCGAGGTGAGGAAACGCGTCGCCCCCTATCTCGACCTGCAGCTCGTCGCCTTCCCGCAGGACGGCTATTATCGCTCGCCCAATGCGGTCGCCAATCTCGATCGGGCACTCGATCGCGGCGTCGACATCGTCGGCGGCATCCCGCATTTCGAACGCACCATGGCGGATGGTGCCGCCTCGGTCAGGGCGCTGTGCGAGATCGCGGAACGCCGCGGCCTTCTCGTCGACATGCATTGCGACGAGACCGACGATCCCATGTCCCGCCACATCGAGACGCTGGCGAGCGAGACCAAGCGCCTTGGGCTGGGCGGGCGGGTTGCGGGCTCGCATCTGACCTCGATGCATTCCATGGACAATTACTACGTCTCGAAGCTCCTGCCGCTGATGGCGGAATCGGGGGTGAGCGCGATCGCCAACCCGCTGATCAACATCCTGATCCAGGGACGGCACGACACCTATCCCAAGCGTCGCGGCATGACGCGGATCCCGGAGCTTCGTCAGCACGGAATCCTCGTCGCGCTGGGCCAGGACTGCACCATGGATCCCTGGTACTCGCTTGGCTCCGCCGACATGCTCGAGGTCGCGCACATGGCTGTCCATATCGGCCATCTGTCGAGCCGCGAGGCCATGGCCTTCTGCTTCGATGCGGTGACCAGGAACGCGGCCGCCGTCATGCATCTCGACGGCTATGGGCTCGAGAAGGGCTGCAACGCCGATCTCGTGATCCTGCAGGCGAAAGATCCGATCGAGGCGGTTCGGATGAAGGCAACGCGTCTCGTCGTGGCGCGCCGCGGCAAGGTCATCGCCCGCACGCCCGCCAAAATCGCGGCGCTCTCGCTCGCCGACCGGCCGGCGGTGGTCGATCCCGCCGCCTATGCGCCGCGGATCGGGTGAGGCGACGGCTCTTCGCCAGCCCTCACATCCGGAAATCCTCACCGAGATAGAGACGCCGCGCGTCCGGATCGTCGATGATCTCCTGGGGCGTCCCCTCGGTGAGCACGGCGCCGGAATGGATGATGTAGGCGCGGTCGATCAGGGCGAGCGTCTCGCGGACGTTATGATCGGTGATCAGCACGCCGATGCCGCGCAGCGTCAGATGCCGGACGAGCGTCTGGATGTCGCCGACGGCGATCGGGTCGATGCCGGCGACGGGTTCGTCCAGGAGCATGAAGGAGGGGCGGCTCGCCAGCGCACGCGCGATCTCGACGCGACGGCGCTCGCCGCCCGACAGCGCGATCGACGGCGACTTGCGCAGCCGCGTGATCGAGAACTCTTCCAGAAGTTCATCGAGCTGGCGCTCGCGCTCCGCCTTGTTGCCGACCGTCACCTCGAGCACGGCGCGGATGTTGTCCTCAACGTTGAGGCCGCGGAAGATCGACGCTTCCTGCGGCAGATAACCGACACCGAGTCGGGCCCGGCGATACATGGGCAGGCGGGTGATGTCGTAGCCGTCGAGTTCGATGCGGCCCTGATCGGGCGGCACGAGGCCGGTGATCATGTAGAACACGGTCGTCTTGCCGGCGCCGTTCGGACCCAGAAGCCCGACCGCCTCGCCCCGCCGCACGGCGAGGCTGACGTCGCGCACCACCTTGCGGCCGCGATAGGCCTTGGCGAGCGAACGCGCGATCAGCCAGCCCTCATAGAGATCGGCCTCATCCTCCGGAACCGCGATCGGAACCGCGCGGCTGCCGCCAAACCATGAACGCCACGACGCCGCCACGAACCGCCCGCTCCTCACTCGCCCTGACTGAGATAACGATGAGCGGGCGCGGGCGCAACGCGCGAAGCGCCGGTCAGAAGCAGCGCAGATAGCGGCCGAAGACCCAGCCCGCCACGCGCACCTCGCCATCGACGAGTTCGCCGACGAGCGCCCAGTCGCGCCCCTGCCCGTCGACCTCGCGGCGGGTGACCCGCAGGATGGTGCCGTTGTCATAGGTGCCGACAATGTCGCCGCCCGGGGTCCGCCGGATGTTGAGCGGCGTATCGGTCGGGTCGGTGACCATGCAGCGCTCCTCGGCGAGCGCCGGGTGAACGGCCGACACGAGGGTGACCGGCATCACGCCGACCAGTCCCGTCAAGATCGCGACCACGCCCCGCATTCCGTCCTCTCCGGCCATCGGGCGACAGGCCGCCCATGGCATCAGGCTACTCGACGGCGCCGAGATGGAAAATGCGTTTCGGAACGAGTTCCCCGGCGGCGATTTCAGCCAGGGCGAGCAGGGTGCCGCCGGAGAACACGGCGACCGTTCCATCGAAGACCGGCGCGTCGCGCCCGCGCAGGAGGACCCCCTGGCCACGCATCAGCCTTGCGGCGTCGTGGCGCGAGACGGGCAGTTGCGGCAAATCGTCGAGAGCGGTGTCGACCGGCAGAAGGGCATCCGCCGGGCGGCCGGCATCCGCCAGGGCGCGCAACTCGTCGGGCGTCACCGCATCCTGCTCGTCAAATCCGCCGACCACGGCGCGGCGCAGGGCGACCACATGGCCATGGCAGCCGAGATCACGGCCAAGATCGCGCGCGATCGCCCGGACATAGGTGCCCTTGCCGCATTCGGCTTCGAAGGTGGTCGTTTCATCGTCCGACGCGACGATGACGAGGCTGTGGATCTCGATCGCGCGCGGCGCGAGATCGACCACCTCGCCGGCCCGCGCCATGTCGTAGGCGCGCTCGCCGTCGATCTTGATCGCCGAATACTGCGGCGGCACCTGGCTGATCACGCCGGTGTAGCGTGGCAGCAGCGCCGCCACCGCGTCCGGTGTCGGCCGCAGGTCGGAGCGCGCCGTGACGGCGCCCTCGGTGTCGTCCGTCTCGGTCTCCTCGCCCCATTTCACCGTGAAGCGATAGATCTTGCGACCATCCATGACGAAGGGCACGGTTTTGGTCGCCTCGCCGAGCGCGATCGGCAGGAGGCCGGAGGCGAGCGGGTCGAGGGTGCCGGCATGCCCGGCCTTCTTGGCGTTGAACAGGCGCTTGACGAGCCCGACGCCCTGCGTCGACGTCATGCCGACGGGCTTGTCGAGGATCACCCAGCCATGGACCTCGACCTTCTGCGACCGCGGCGCGTTCATGCCTCGTCGTCCTGCGAGTTCGGCAGCGGGTTCTCGAGATCGCGCGCGACCTCGCGGGTGCGCAGCAGGCTGTCGACCTTGCTCGCATAGTCGAAGGTCTCATCGAGCCGGAAGCGGAACTGCGGCACGAATTTCAGGGTCACCCGGCGCGCGATCAGCCCGCGCAGAAACTTGGCGTGCGAGGCGAGCGCCTTGATCACGGCCTCGCCGTCCTTGCCGCCGAGCGGCATGACATAGACCGTCGCGACCTTCAGATCGGGCGAGAGCCGCACCTCCGGAATGGTCACGACATGGCGGGTGATGACGTCGTCGATGATCTCGCCGCGCAGGAGAATGTCGGCGAGCGCATGGCGGATGAGCTCGGCGACGCGCAGCTGTCGCTGGGACGGTCCGGCGGAACGGTTGTCGGAAGGGGACACGCGGTCTCTCTCGGGGCTTCAGCCGGGGATGGAACCCGGCTTCTGAAACAAAACGCCACGGGAGACGCGATGAGCGCCGTCCCGGGCCGGTCTCGACGGGGTCGTCGTCGATGATCGGCCGGTGACCGCGGCGGCGAGCCGCCGCGGTCGGCGCGACCCGGTCACAGGGTGCGCTTGACCTGCTCGATGCGGTAGCACTCGATCACGTCGCCGGCGCGCATGTCCTGATAGTTCTCGAAGGCCATGCCGCATTCCTGACCGGACTGGACCTCCTTGACCTCATCCTTGAAGCGCTTGAGCGTCGAGAGCTTGCCTTCGTGGATGACGACATTGTCGCGGATCAGGCGGACATTGGCGCCACGCTCGACCTTGCCATCGGTGACACGGCAGCCGGCGACCTTGCCGACCTTCGTGATGTTGAAGACCTCGAGGATCTCGGCATTGCCGAGGAACTCCTCGCGGAGCGTCGGCGACAGCAGGCCGGACAGCACGGCTTTGATGTCGTCCACGAGGTCATAGATGATGTTGTAGTACCGGATCTCCGTCCCGCTGCGCTCGGCGAGCTCGCGGGCTTCCTTGTGGGCGCGCACGTTGAAGCCGATGACGGCGGCATTGGAGGCTTCCGCCAGCGTGATGTCGCTTTCGGTGATGCCGCCGACGCCGGCGTGGATGACGCGGGCCTTGACCTCGTCATTGCCGACCTTCTCGAGCGCGCCGACGATCGCTTCCAGCGAGCCCTGCACGTCGGTCTTCACGACCAGCGGCAGTTCCTTGACGTTGGCGCCTGCCTTCAGGGCCGACATCATGTCCATGAGCGAGCCGCGGCCGGCGCCGAGGCGCGCGGCGGCGCGATCGCGCTTCTGGCGGTCGCGATAGCTCGTGACCTCGCGGGCGCGGGCCTCGCTTTCGACCACGGCGACGCGATCGCCGGCCTCAGGCGTGCCGTTGAAGCCCAGGACCTCGACCGGCAGGGACGGACCGGCCGACTTCACCGTGGCGCCGGTGTCGTTGACGAGGGCGCGGACGCGTCCCCATTCGGACCCGGCGACGATGATGTCGCCGACATTGAGCGTGCCCCGCTGCACGAGCACCGTCGCGACCGGGCCGCGGCCACGATCGAGACGCGCTTCGATGACGGTGCCTTCGGCGGCGCGGTCGGGGTTCGACTTGAGATCGAGCACCTCGGCCTGGAGTTCGATCGCCTCGAGCAGGCCTTCGAGATTGGTCCGCTTCTTGGCCGAGACCTCGACTTCCTGCGTGTCGCCGCCGAGCGATTCCACCTGGACATTGTACTGCAGCAACTCGCTGCGTACGCGCTCCGGCTTGGCGTCGGGCTTGTCGATCTTGTTGATCGCCACGATCAGCGGCACCTTGGCGGCCTGGGCGTGGTTGATCGCCTCGACCGTCTGCGGCATCACGCCGTCATCGGCCGCGACGACGAGGACAACGATGTCCGTCACCTTGGCACCGCGCGCGCGCATCGCCGTGAAGGCGGCGTGGCCGGGCGTGTCGATGAAGGTGATCTTGCCGCCGGACGGCGCCGACACCTGATAGGCACCGATGTGCTGGGTGATGCCGCCCGCCTCGCCCTCGACCACGTTGGTCGAGCGGATCGCATCGAGCAGCGACGTCTTGCCGTGGTCGACATGGCCCATGATGGTGACGACCGGCGGACGCTGCTCCAGAAGCTCGTCCGCGTCGACGACGTCGAACAGGCCTTCCTCGACATCCGATTCGGCGACACGCTTGACCGTGTGGCCCATTTCCTCGGCGATCAGCTGCGCCGTGTCGGCGTCGATGACGTCATTGATCTTCTTGATGTCACCCTGCTTCATCAGAAGGCGGATGACGTCGACCGCCCGCTCGGACATGCGGTTGGCGAGTTCCTGGATCGTGATCGCCTCGGGGATGACGACCTCGCGGGCGATCTTTTCCTTCTGCTCGACCGGCCGGTGGCCGGTCATGCGCTGGACGCGCCGGCGGAAGGAGGCGACCGAGCGCATCCGCTCTTCCTCGTCCCCCGTCACGCTGGTGACGGTCAGACGACCGCGCTGCTTCGGATCGCCGGCCTTCGGCGTCGCCTCGCGACGGGGGGCCGCACCGCCCGGTCCGCGCGCGCCGCCGGCGCCGCGGCGGACGCCACCGCGACCGCCCTCGTCGTCATCGCTCGTGACACGAGCCTTGGAGGCACCAGCCCCGCGCGTCGGTACCGGGATCGCCGGCGGCTCGAAAGGCGCGGGCGCGCCGCGCGAAAAGCCGCCGCCGCCACCCGGGCGACGATCGCCGAACCCACCGCCGGGCGCTCCGCCCGGACGGCGGTCGCCGAAACCACCCTCGCGCGGCGGGCGCCGCTCGCCGGCAGGACCGGACCCGCCCGGGCCACCCGGACGACGATCACCAAAGCCACCACCGCCGGGCCCACCCGGACGACGGTCGCCGAAACCACCCTCGCGCGGCGGACGCCGCTCGCCGGCGGGCCCCGATCCACCCGGTCCACCCGGACGCCGGTCGCCGAACCCGCCCTCGCGGCGCTCAAAACCACCCTCGCGGCGCTCGAAGCCACCTTCGCGGCGTTCGCCGAAACCGCCCTCGCGGCGCTCGGTTGCCGGCGCACGTGCCGACATCGGGCTCTCGCTGCGCGGCTCGCGCGGCGGCGGAGGCGTCTCGCCGAGACGGCGACGGGCCTCGTCCTCGGCGCGGCGCCGGGTTTCTTCCTCACGGCGATGCCGCTCTTCCTCTTCGCGCTTGCGCGCTTCGGCGGCGGTGCGCTCGGCGGCGCGACGCGCCTCGTCCTCGGCGCGGCGGCGTGCGTCGTCCTCGGCCCGCTTGCGGTCCTCGGCCTCACGGGCCCGCGAATCGGCGAGCGCGCGGGTGCGGGCGTCCTGCTCGTCGCTCGAAAGCGTGCGCAGCACCATGCCGGAGGGGCGCTGGGGCGGCGGCGAGGCCGGGCGGGCGGGAGCGGGCGCCGGTGCGGCGGCCGCAGGCGCCGCCGGGCGCGGCGGCGCGGC